>CAWATT010000016.1:0-17299 GCA_963785055.1 uncultured Pseudomonadota bacterium | reverse complement strand
AACGCAGTCGCGGCTTCCCGTTCCCGGCTGCTGCGGACCCTGAGCGCCTGCAGGCAGGTCAGTGGCCAGAGCGGGCGCACCTGCGCGTGGTGGAGCAGGAGGCAGAAAATCTCCGCGCGGCGCCGGGGATCCGTTCTCTGCGCGGCCGCAGCCCTTGTGCACGAGCGCAACCGAACCGTCATGCGAGGTGATGGCGTCGAAGTAGCTGTCGACGATGCGGCCGAGCGTCGCGCGATCGACCCTCTCCCCCACCGGCACGACGCGCTGTGGGGGCGGATTCTGCTCGAGATACTCGGGGTTGTGCAGGTTGGCGGGAGGCTGGCCGGGCTGGCTTGGTCCGTTCATGCCCGGGTCGTTGGCGCGCGCGATGTACCACTCGGCCTCGGTGAGCGCGCGATCCTCGACTCGAAGGCGGACGGTGACGATGGCGGTCTCATCGCCTTCCATCACGGTGCCGAAATATCCGGCCTGCCCCGTTTCAGGGTCGAAATACCTGCGCTGCACTTTGCCGAGCGCCGTGACGCTCTGCCAGGTGCCTTTTCCAGGAGCGACGTTGATGGCGTTTTCTGTCTGGCGAAAGCCAGGCACCAGCAGGGCCTTGCCCGGATCGTGCGCGACGACTGCGTCGAGATAGCGATCAAGCGCTTCGCCCAGACAGCTTCGGTCACATTCGCCCTGCACGGATGCTGAGTCGCATCCAGTCAGGAAGACCAGAACCCCGTACGCCATCCAAAGATTGACTCTTGTCATTGTTCCCCCGGGGGTCGAGCTGTACTGCTTTTTGCTGCGTCACCATACTTCGCATCGTTCTCTCCCAACAAGGCAATGTCGACGGTGTCCTCTTTGCTTTCCCAACACCGCAACCTGGGCATAGAGTGGGTGAGGTGGGAGGGATCACAAGGAGTGCAATGCAATGATCACTCTGCCTCGTTTCTTTCTTGGCGCAGTTGCTGTCGTAGCGCTGACGGCCTGCGCCAAGTCCACGCCGGCGCCGGAGCAATCGATCGGCGCCGGTAATCCCTATCCGGTCAGCGAGTACGTGTGCGACGGGACGCGACTGGACGTGCGTCTGATGGGAGAGAGTGCCTCGGTTTCTGTGGATGGCGCCGCTGCCGTCGAATTACCCAAGGTGGGGGAGTCCGGAACCACGTTTTCCAATGGCGACCAAACGCTGCTGATCGAGCAGGGTCGGCTGTCCTGGAGCACCGGCTCCGACACGCCGGTTTCCTGTACCGGCGGCTAGGCCGAAAGCCCACGGCGTGAAGTCCAGGCACCTTCGAACCCTGCTTGGCCTGATCTTCCTGGTTCTCGGCGGTTGGGTCCTGCTCCTTCCAGGTCCGGTGGAGACGCTGGTCCTCACTCCGGACCACGTCATTGGAGCCCTGACTTCCCGGGTGTTGTTGGCGTGCTTCGGTGCGCAGGCAGTCCTGTGTGGCACCGTGATCCTGGCTTCACACTTCACAGCCCGAACGTTTCTGATCTTCGGCCTGGTCGGGTCCCTGCCGTTCTTCGTGGGAAACTTCGGAATCCTCACCTGCGGGATCTGGGGATGGATCCTGAAGAGGCGGGAAGGGAACGATGAGTTGCAGAGCGCCAGAAGGTTCCGGTGTATTCGAGCAAGCGCCTGGCCATCTGAATGTCTCCTGCCAAGGGATTGTTGCGATTCTCCCCCTTGGTAGTCCGGCTTCCCGGAACCTCCTTACAGACTGCTTCTCATCCAGGATGCCGGCCGGGAAATCTGGCGCTGGACAACAATAATCGAAGCCTCAAGCCTTCTCCGGCACCACGACAGCGTTGACCGGCCGCACCGGTAATCGGATGGGCGTAGTGGAACGGCATGAACTGTCGTCCCAGGGATTCCAGGGGTGGAGTTGGCGCGCGCTGCGGCGGCATCTCGGCGCTGGCGGCCGCGCTCTGGAACCACATGTACTCGTAATCGTGCGAAACGTAGTACGTCGGCACCCAGAACAGCACGGCGATCTTCCAGACGCCGTTCTCCCTGACGTACGTATTCTCGTAGACGCCTTCCGCATACATCATGGCGCCGCCGGCTGAGCGACCCCGGAGGCCCGGCCCCGATCGCCGGCGCGGCGGGGGCGCTGCCCGGAATTGACTGGCGTTGCGGACCACCACCGCCCTGCACCACGCCGCGCCAGCGGCCCTGGGCATGGGTGCGATCGGGTGACACCGTGACGATGCCCTGACCCTGCATGTGATTGATCACCTGCAGGCGCCTGAGGCCGGTCAAGCCGTTGCCATTCACGTCGCGCAGGAACTTCAGGACATTGTCCTTGCCGAGATAGCGGCCGCGGCTTCCGATCTCGATGGCAGCGCCTCTGTCCGCGAACAGGTCGGCCATCGGGTCCCACAGGCACAGGTCGATGTAGTACCCGTAGGTGCGCTGCAGGCGCTGGATCTCCTCGATGTCCTCGAGCACACCGAGGCGGCTCTCCAGCACGGTATCGAGCTTGTGCTCCAGGTTCGCGATCCGCTTCAGCAGATCCTCTCGGGTTTCCATCGCCACCCCTTGGACAGGTTCGGATAGGGAAGCCTACCCGCATGCTCGGCGATGGCCTAGACGAGTTCGCGCGGCATCTGGTGGAAGCTGCGCGCCATGCGCTGCGCATCGGGCGCCCGCCCGGTGAGTATCTCGAATGCGAGTGCCGCCTGCCGGATCACCATGCCGCTGCCATTCAGCACCCGGCAGCCACGTTCGTGCGCCAGCCGCAGCAGTTGCGTTTCGAGCGGGAAATACACCACGTCGACCACCCACTGCGACGGATCGAGCCAGCTCACGTCCAGCGGCACCCCCGGATGGCTCGCCATTCCGATGGGTGTCGTGTTCACCACGCCGGCAAAGCGTTCCTTCGCCTGTGTCCCGACGTCGCGAACGTTGACCTGCGAGGCGGGAAAGTGCGGACGCAGGTGTGCGGCCAGCGCTTCCGCGCGCTCGCGGCGGATGTCCGCGATCTCGAGCCGGGTGGCGCCCAGCGACAGCAGGGCACAGGCGACGGCGGCGCCAGCCCCGCCCGCGCCAAGCTGCAGCACCCGCTCGAGCGAGGCGCCCGGCAGGCCCTTCACGAAGCTGTCGCGAAAGCCGGGCATGTCCGTGTTGTAACCGCTCATGCGACCATCGTGCAGCGCGACGGTATTGACGGCGCCGACCAGGCGGGCGCCGTCATCGACGCCGTCGAGCTCCCGCATCACGGACTGCTTGTAGGGATGCGTCACGTTCACGCCGCAATACCCTTCATCCCGAAGGCGGCGCAGGAACGGCCCCAGCGCATCCTCGTCCAGCCCCAGTTCCTTGAAGTCGAAGAGCTCGTACGTCAGCGCCATCCCCAGCGCGCGCGCCTCCTGTTCATGCAACCAGGGGGAGCGCGACGCGAGGATGTCGCGACCGATGAGTCCGGATCTCAGCAATGCCGTCAGAAGTTCGCCCTGAGTCCGAGGTAGTACGAGCGGCCGATGACGTCATACAGCGCCACATCGGTCAGGTTCTGCGAGCTTGAGACGATGGGCAGGTCTTCGTCGAGCAGGTTGTTCACGCCGCCCCGCAGTTCGAACCGGTCGGAAATCCTCCAGGTCGCGAAGGCGTCCCAGAGCTGGTAGGTGGGTACGCCCGGCTGCACGTTGCTCGGCGTCAGCACCTGGCTCACGTCATCGAGGGAAGACTGGTACCGCCAGCGCAGGCCGCCACCGAACGATGTCACCCCGGTAGCCGAAGGTGGTCAGTGCCGCCACCTCGGGAGCAGCGCGTGGCGGCACGGCTCCCGGACCCGCGTTGCCGACGCTGACGCCGGTGTAGTCGAAGAACGGCCCGCCGGGCAGCAACTGCACGCGGTAGGAGTTCAGCCACGTGATCGACGTGTCCACGTACAGGCCACCGCCAATCTGCTCGGCGAAGAATGGCAGTCCCCAATGGAACTGCATTTCCACGCCGTCTGTCTCCAGTGCGCCGAGGTTCTGGTAGGGCGTGGCCACGTTCAGCAGGATTCCGCTGCTGTCGCGACTGGTGAGCTGGCAGGAGGCATTGCCCGGATCATAGCTCGGGTTGGAGCCATCCAGGTTGTAGCACTGGGAGAGCACCGTCAGGCCGGGAACCGATGAGATCACGTTGCTGATGCTGATGTTGAAATAGTCGATCGACGCGGAGAATTCCCTGAATGCCCCGTCGCCACCAGGGCCGGACCAGACAAGTCCGAAGTTGTAGGTGTCCGCCTCCTCGGGGGTGAGATCCAGGTTGCCGGTGATCACTGCCCCGGTCGCCGTGGTCGGGAACTGGTAGCTGGAGATTGCGGCGAGCGGTATTCCCTGCTGGCACGCACAGCGCAGCGACCTGTGTGCCGTTTGCGCCCGGTGCGCGCACTGGAACGCACGTCGCACGGATCGCCCAGCGCTGCCGGTGGCGTGCCGATGACCAGCTGCGTGCCTTGCGGCGGGGAGAACAGCTCGCCGATGTTCGGGGCGCGCACCGCGCGCTGGTAGCTGCCGCGGACCAGCAACGTCTGCACCGGGCGCCAGCGCGCATCGAACTCGTACGAGGTCACGCCACCGACGGTCGAATAGTCGGAGTAGCGGACCGCGCCGCCGATGGCCAGTTCCTGTGCAAGGAACGGCTGGTCCGCCATCAGTGGCACGTCGATCTGCGCGGCCACCTCGCTTCGACCGATATCGATTCTTGCGGCACCGCCAGCGTGTTCACCACGGCCTCGATGTTGCCGCCGGGGCTGGAGGGCACGAAGATGTTGAACGCTCCGGGTGACAAAGGTCCGTATCGGGCGAGAACCGGTAGGTGTTCTCGCGCCAGTCCGCCAGCAGCGCGACCTGGACCGGGCCAGCGCCCAGGTCGAACAACCTGCCGTTGACCTGCCCCTGCACCTGGGTCTGGTCGAGATCTCCTTGCTGAACGCCCTCTTGGTGATGAAGTTCACGCACTGCTGCGAAAGCGAGCGCGCATTGGCGTCGCCAAACGGATTGAAGCCGCCCGCGCACAGCGAGGCGCCGCCGTCCGGCGCGTTCAGCAGCCGCTGCACCTGGCGTCTTGAGCACTGCCTCATGCATGGTCTGGTCGTGCACCGACTCGTCATAGGAGGCGAACACGTCGAAAGTCCAGCCCTCGGTGATGTCGCCCTGAGGCCCAGCCAGGTACTGCTGCACCTGGTAGCTCTCGTCCCAGTTCTTGTAGGGCACGCCGACATAGCGGGCGTTCCAGGAAAACGCCGCCGTTGGGTTGGGCCGCGACGCCAGCACGGTGCGCAGGTCCGCCGGGATGAACGGATTGGTCACCGGGTATCGTCGTCAGCGCCGGGAACTGCGTGAGGCTGCCGCCGCTCGCGGTGTTCACGGTGGGATTCGACGTAGAGGAACTGGCCATAGGCGGTGAGCGCATCGCGTGAGTTCGTAATCCGCCTTCAGGAACGCCGTCTTGCGCTCCAGACCGTTGACGTAGTCGATCTGCTGGCCCACCGGCATGCGCACGTTGCCACCGACGACCATGTAGCCGTTGCCGTCAACGGGACCGCGATAGTTGACGGCGCCGGTCTGGACGAACAGCGTGCCGTCATTGTTGAATCCGAGGTTCAGCAGCTGGATTGCGCGCACCGGGGATCGCCATAGCCGTTGAACAGCGCCGGTCACCGCGGCCGCGCTGGGCGCATTGGTAGCGCGAGGGCACGAAAGTGCCGGTGCCGATGAACGACGAGGGCGTCTTGTCGTAGAAGAAGTCGCGGCTGGCTGCCGTTGAGCGGGTCCTGGTCGGTATAGCTGAACGCGGCGATCAGGTTGCCGCGTGACCTCGGCGAAGCTGGTGCCGAAGCGCCAGCGAGGCATTGAGCCTGCGGGCATCGCCCTGCTCGCTCATCGAGTACATGCACATCCGCGCGTACGCCATCGAGCGCGCGCACGGTCCTGAAGTTGACCACGCCCGACATCGCGTCGGAGCCATAGACGGCCGATGCACCGCCCGTGATGGCGTCGACGCCGCCGATGATCGATTCGGGGATGATGTTGATGTCGACGTTGCCGCTGATGTCGGACACCGGCAGGCGCCGCCCGTCGAGCAGCACCAGGTTGCGGTTGGTGCCGAGGCCGTGCAGGTTGATGGTGGCGCGTCCGCCGGTGCCCTGGCCGCCGGTTGCCGAGTTGCCACCGACGGTGAAGCTGGGGAACTGGTTCAGCGCATCAACCACGTTGGCGACGCCGCTCTCCCTGATCGCGCTGTCACTGATCGAAACGATCGGACTGACGGCCGTGTTGTTCGGGCGCTGGATCAGCGAGCCGGTGACCACGACCTCGATCAGTTCGTCGCTCGGCGGTGGAGTCCCCTGCGCGCCCGCCACCGACCCGTAGGTGGCGGCTGTGGTCAGCAGGGACGCGGAGATCGCCAGACTCGAGACCTTCGAACGCTTCATGAATCCCCCTTGGTCGCATTGCCAGCGACGGGTGTAGCCCCGCCTGCGCCCGGAACATTAGTGTTACGAACTAGTTCCTGTCAAACTCGGCCCAACGGAAAGCATACTGCGGCGCAGCAAAATGGAGGGGCGGTGTCGGGGACCTCAGGCGGGCTTGCGAACCCAGGCGATCAGGATGTCGGCGACCTCCCGCGCACGTCGCTCCACGGCTTCGGGACTCGACATGTCCACGCCGAAATTGTGCGCGAAGGTGAACTGGTTGGAGACGTTGTAGAAGCCCAGTGCGGTCATGTTCATGTGCAGCGTCACGGGATCGATGCCCTCGCGGAATGTGCCTTCGGCCTCCCCGCGGGCGATGATCCTGCGCAGCATGTCGATGATCTGCTGGTTCTCGACCGGCAGCGCTTCGATCTGCTTCAGGTGTTCGGCGCGATGGATGTTTTCGTTCATCACCAGGCGCACGAGCTCGGGATGCTGGGAGTGGTAACGGACGTCGTGCTCGATCAGCCGACGCAGTCCGTCCAGCGCAGTTCCCTCGTCGACGTCGACGTGGCTCTCGCTCTCGCGCACGCGCCGGTACGCGCGCGCCAGCACCGCGCGGTACAGGTCCTCCTTGCCCTCGAAGTAGTAGTAGATCTTCCGCTTGGTTGCCCGACCCGCGATCTCGTCGATGCGCGCGCCGGCCAGCCCCTTCTCGACGAACTCCTGCGTTGCGATGTCGAGGATCTGGTTGATGGCCTGTTCGCGCGCCTCGGCGTGGGACCTGCGCGGCGGCGGTTTGCGGGATGTTGGCAAGGACGGGCTCCGTGAGGGTCACCATTCTAGCGCTGCTGCTGCTCGCCGGAGCGCCCGCCCCTGCCGCGCCGGAACCTGCGTGCCAACCGGACGCCGAGCTCGATTATGTCTGCGGGCTGCAGCGTCCCGAGGACCTGCTGGCCATACCGGGCACGTCATGGCTGGTCGCAAGCGGCTTTGCGCCCGGCGCGGGCCTGCGCTTCATCGAGACTCGCCGGCGCGCAGTCGTGCCGGCCTACCAGCGCCTCGCCTCGCAGGTGTCTTCCGATGACGCACTTGAGTCCCACTGCCCAGGACCAGTCGACCCCGCGCTTTTCAATGCGCGCGGCCTCTCCTTGCGGGCCCTGTCGCCACGGCACTTCGAGTTGCTGGTGGTGAATCACGGGGGCCGTGAATCCGTCGAGATATTCGAGTTGCGCGTCGAAGACGACGTTCCGATGTTGCGCTGGCGCGGCTGCCTGCTGTTGCCCGAGGGACAGGTGGGCAATTCCGTGGCGGCCTTCGCGGATGGCACGGTGCTGGTCACGGTGCTCACGAGACCCGGCACCGCCATTGCGGATTTCGTCGAGGGTCGCAACACCGGCGCCGTCTGGCAGTGGCAGGCAGACTCCATGGAGTTCCGGCAACTGCCGGGTACTGAGCTGCCAGGCAACAACGGGATCGAGGTGGATCCCGACGGGCGGCATTTCTACGTCGTGGCCTTCGGCTGGCATGCCGTGGCGGTGTTTGATCGCGAGCGCGGCGACGGCCCCGTCGACTTGATCACGGCCCCCGACTTCATGCCGGACAACCTGCACTGGAGCGACGGGCGACTGCTGCTCGCGGGCATGCGCTACGACGAACCGGCCTGCGGTGGAACGCGTCGGGTGATCGATGGTGTGGCGGATCCGATGCTTTGCCACCGCGGTTGGGTGGTGGGTGAACTCGACCTCGCCGGACGGCGGATCGCCACCGTTGCGTATGGACGCCCCGCGCCGCACTTCAATGGACTCTCTGCGGCAGCGCGGGTGAATGGTGAGCTGTGGCTGGGTTCGTTCCAGTCCGATCGCCTCGCCATCGTGGATTGAACCTGCGCCACCGTTGATTGCATTTGTGTACGAACTAGTTCATATATGACGGAGCGCCACGAGGCCCTGCGATGAAAACGTCGATTGCGACGGTCTCGATCAGCGGCACGCTGGAAGAAAAACTGCGGGCCGTCGCCGCGGCGGGCTTCGACGCGGTCGAGATCTTCGAGAATGACCTGCTGACATTTCCGGGCACGCGCGCGGGAAGTGGGCCAGCGCGTGCGCGACCTCGGCATGCAGGTGTCGCTGTTCCAGCCCTTTCGCGACCTGGAGGGCATGCCCGAGCCCGCAGCGCAGCCGCGCCTTCGAGCGCATGGCGCGCAAGTTCGACGTCATGGCGGAGCTGGGCACCGACCTGATCCTGCTGTGCTCGAACTGCTCGCAGCTCGCACTGCCCGACCGCAGACGCGATGCTCGACGACCTGTCCGCGCTGGGCGAACTCGCCGCGCAGCCACGGCATGCGCGTGGGCTACGAGGCGCTGGCCTGGGGACGGCACATCAATGACCACCGCGACGCCTGGAGCCTGGTGCGCGACGTCGATCACCCGAACATCGGGCTTGATCCTCGACAGCTTTCATTCGCTGGCCCGCAAGGTTCCCTGCGCCAGCATCGGCGACATCCGCGCCGAGAAGCTGTTCATCGTCCAGATCGCCGACGCGCCGCTGCTCGACATGGACTACCTCTACTGGAGCCGGCACTTCCGCAACATGCCCGGCCAGGGCGACTTCCCGCTGGCCGAGTTCGCCGATGCCGTATGCGCGAACCGGCTACCAGGGCTACTGGTCGCTCGAGATCTTCAATGACCGCTTCCGCGCCGCCTCGGCGACCGGCGTGGCGCTGGATGGCTACCGCTCGCTGCAGCTGATGCACGACCTGGCCATGCGACGACGACGGCCGCCAGGCGCCACCGTCCTGCCGCCGCGCGCGCAGGTGCGAACGCGTGCTCGTTCATCGAGTTCGCGGCCAGCGACGAGGAAGCCAGCCGCCCTGGGCGCGATGCTCGCCGCGCTGGGCTTTCGCGCCTCCGGCGCGGCACCGGCGCAAGGCCGTGACGCGCTGGACACAGGGCGACATCAACCTCATCGTCAACTGCGAGCCCGAGGGCTTCGCGCACACCTTCGACGTAGCTGCACGGTGCCTCGGTGTGCGCCATCGGCCTGTCGGTGGCGCAACGTGACCGAAGCGATTGCAACGCGCCGAAGGCCTCTCGATTCCCGCGCTTCACCCAGGCGGTCGGCCCGGACGAAATGCAGATCCCGAGCGTGCGCGGCGTTGGCGGCAGCCTGATCTACTTCATCGAAGCCGGATCACGACGCGGACGTCTGGAAACGGGAGTTCATTCCGGTCGAGACGGCGGCCACCGCTACTACGCTGGGCCTGACGGACATCGATCACATCGCCCAGACCATGCGCTACGAGGAGTTCCTCAGCTGGCTGCTCTACTACGTGGCGCTGTTCGATGTCTCGAAGACCCCGCAGATCGAGATCGCCGACCCGCTGGGCCTGGTCCAGAGCCAGGCCATCGAGTCCGCGGACCGAAGCCTGCGCATCACGCTCAACGGGTCCATGGGCGAGCAGACGCTGACCTCGCGCTTCGTGCAGCCACTACATGGGCGCCGGCGTACAGCACATCGCGTTCCGGACGCAGGACGTCTTTGCTGCCGCCATTGCGGCACGCAGGCAACGGCCTGCAGATGCTGCCCATCCCGCCCAACTACTACGACGACATCGAGGCCCGCTTCGGCCTGGATGCCGAACTGATCGACCGGATGGCGACCCACAACATCCTCTACGACCGCGATGGCGAGGCGGAATATCTCCAGTTCTATTCCCGGGCGTTCGCGAAGCGGGTGTTCTTCGAGGTTGTCGAACGGCGCGGCTACCAGGGCTATGGTGCATCCAACGCGATGATCCGGCTCGCGGCGCAGGCGCGTTTCAAGACGGACGTTGCTGCCTGAGCGATGGGGATTGCACACTTGCGGTGTAACACCCTCCCCACCATGGAAATACCCCTTGAGCAAGCCACGCAAAGACCGCCCGCGCACGGATGAGCCCGAGGAGACACGGAACAACATCCTCGAGGTTGCGGCCCGCGAGTTCGCCGACAAGGGCCTGTCAGGGGCCCGCATCGACGAGATCGCGGACAAGACCAACTCCTCGAAGCGGATGATCTATTACTACTTCGGCGGCAAGGAAGAGCTGTACCGGGCCGTGCTCGCCAAGGCCTACTCACACATCCGCGAGCGGGAGGCCGAGCGACGTTTCGAAGCACTGCCTGCGGACCAGGCCCTGCGGGCGCAGGTCGAGCACACCTTCGACTACCACGCCAGCCATCCGGATTTCGTGCGCCTGGTGATGAACGAGAACATCCATCACGGCCAGCACATCGCCCACGTGCCGGGAATCAAGGAACGCAATCGCAGCGTGATCGCGTCGCTGAAGGCGATCATCGACAAGGGCGTCGCAGAGGGCGTGTTCCGCAAGGGCATCGATCCGGTGGACCTGCACATGTCGATCAGCGCGCTGTGCTTCTACAACGTGTCGAACCGCGCCACCTTCGTCGCCAACTTCGGTGTCGACATGGCCGCGGCCGAGGACGCTGAAGAAGCGCCGCGGACAGATCGCCGACATCATCCTGGCATGGGTCGGCAGCGACTGAATGATTACGTTGAGACGGGGGGTTGATCATGAAGTTCGATGCAGCCGATTGCCTGCGGCATCGCTGGGTACCGCTGCACTGCTGCTGCGCGGTGCACGACAATGGCAGCGCAGCGCGATTTTCCGGTGGGCGACGGAGGCCGTGCTGGCGGACGACTACCCCGAGCGCAAGGTCACGTTCCCGCATGGCGTCACCGGATATCCGGACGTCGTGTACTCGGTGCTGCCCGGCTTCCGCCCGCTGGTGGTCGACATCTACACGCCATCCGGACCGGCCACTCGGCGTCCGCTGGTCCTGTACATTCATGGGGGCGGCTGGAACAGCGGACACACGCGCCATTCGGGCGCGCTGGCGAACTTTCCGCAGGCACTGGCAATGCTCGCCAGCGAGGGCTTCGTGGTCGCGAGCCTGGAGTACCGGCTCCGAATGAAGCGGCATTTCCGGCACAGCTGCAGGATGCCCGCGCCGCGCATAGCGCTTCCTCAAGGCCAATGCGGCGAAGTACGGCATCGATCCGTCCCGCGACGGGCGTGTGGGGCGGTTCCGCCGGTGGACATCTCGCGGCGCTCGCCGCACTCACCTGTGGCGACACGTCGCTTCGACCCGGCGCCGGCCCCTGCGGGAAGTGAATGCGTGCAGGCGGCAGTGATCTGGTACGGCGTATTCGATTTCGCTGCCGATGCTGGCGCACGGGCGCCGCGACGGCGGACAACGCCATGAACGCGCTGCTGCGCTGCAAGCCCGCGGAGTGCACGAAGCGCCGCAGGTGGCCGATGCAAGTCCGGCCGCCCACATCGATGCGCGTGATCCGCCCTTCCTGCTGATTCATGGCGAGACTGATGCAGTGGTACCTGTGGCCCAGTCCCGGGACGTCGAAAAGGCATTCAGGACCGCCGGCGTGCGCGGTGGAATCCATCTACATCCCGGGCGCCGACCACAGCTTCATCGCCGCGACGCCCGAGGCAACACGCGACGCAACCCTTGATGGCGACCAACGCGACCTTCGACTTCTTCCACAAGACGCTGCTGCACTGACAGGGCGCCCGTGACACAACCCTGGACCCGCAACGCGGCGCTGATCGTCGGCCTGTGCTTCGCGATCAACATGGTCGACGGCATGGACGTGGTGATCATGTCCTACATCGCCCCGGCGCTGGCCGCCGGACTGGGGTGTCGCGCCAGACGCCCTGGGCGTCGTGTTCAGCGCCGGCCTGCTGGGCATGGCGATCGGCGGACTCTTCATCGCGCCGCTCGCTGACCGCTTCGGCGCCGCAAGCGCCTGATCCTTGCCGCGCTGACGCTGATGTCACTCGGCATGATCGTCGTCGGGATTCGTCGCTGAACCTGCCGATGCTGATCGGTGCGCGCATCGTCGTCGGCGCCGGCATCGGCACGGTGCTCGCGACCATGGCAGCGCTGGCGGCGGAGGCCGCACCGGCGGGCAAGCAGAATCTCGCCGTCGGTGTCGTGCAGGCCGGCTATCCGCTGGCCGCCGTGTTCACGGGCCTGATCGCCGCACAGGCCATTCCCGTCTGGGGATGGCAACCGCTGCTGCTGGCTGCCGGCCTCGGTCACCGTACTGATGCTGCCGCTGGCGTGGGCAGTGCTGCCCGCGATGCGCGGCGGCGCGGGTCTGCACCGCCACCCGCGGTGCGCACACTGTTCAGCGACGAGCTCCGCGCCACGCACGCTGTGGCTGTGGGTCGCGATCTTCACCGGACTGATGGTGCTGTACTTCATCGTCAGCTGGATTCCCAAGCTGTCCATCGAGGCAGGCCTTTCCGAAACCAACGGCATCTATGCCGGCGCGCTCTACAACCTCGGCGCCTTTGTCGGCACGATGGTGATGAGCTTACCTCTCCGTGCGCGTGCACCTGGCCACGGCTGATCGCGACGCTGCTGGTCGCTCTGCGGGTGTCGCGATGCTGGTGTTCGGCTCGGTGAAGATGTCCGTACCGATGACACTGACAGTTGCCTTCCTGATCGGCGTGACGCTGCAGGGCGGCTACAACGGCATCTGGCCGCTGGCTGCCTCCGTCTATCCGGCCGAGCGCCGCGCCACGGGCATCGGCTGGGCCATCGGCATCGGCCGCAGCGGCGCGGTGATCGGTCCGCTCGATCGGCGGTTACCTGATGGCGGCGAGCACGCCGCTGCCGATCCTGTTTGCCGTGTACTGCGTGCCGCTGGCGATGTGCGCGCTGGCGGCCCTGATGGTCAGGCGGTCGCGCGCTGCGGCCGCAGGGAGAACCGAATGAAATCACGCATCGTTTCGCTGCTTGCCGCAATCGGGCTTCGCCCCATGGCCGCCTGCGCGCATCCCGTTGCCACCGAAGGCGGCCTCGTCGAAGGCATCACGCTGGAATCCGGCGTCCGTGCCTGGCTCGGCGTTCCGTTCGCCGCGCCGCCGGTCCGCGAGCTGCGCTGGCGTGCGCCGCAGCCCATGCCCGAATGGAACGGCGTCCTGCATGCCGAGCGCGCGGCGCCGATGTGCCTGCAGGCGCTGCGCATCGCGGACGATGAACCACTACTTCGGCAACGAGGCCATCAGCGAGGACTGCCTGTACCTGAACATCTGGTCGCCCGGCCGGTGCGAACCGACCTTCCCGTGATCGTGTGGATCTATGGCGGCGGGTTCAACGTCGGCTCCGCCAGCATGGCGAACTATTCCGGCGCGCGGACTGGCGCAGGACGGCGTGGTGCGCGTGAACCTCGCCTACCGCGTGGGCGCGCTGGGCTTCTTCGCGCATCCGGAGCTGACGCGTGAATCGGGCTACGGCGCGTCCGGCAACTACGGGCTGATGGACCAGGTCGCGGGCCTGCGATGGGTGAAGCGCAACATCGCCGCCTTCGGTGGCGACCCTGCCAACGTGACGATCGCCGGCCAGTCCGCCGGCTCGACTTCCGTCGCGCTGCTGCAGACTGAGCCCCGCCGCACGCGGCCTGTTCCACAGGGTCGTCGGCATGAGCGGCAGTCCGTTCGGTGACCCCATGTCCGTCGCGCCGCTGGCGCGGGCCGAAGCCGAGGGCCTCGCACTGCAGAATGCGCTGGGCGCGAAGTCCATCGAAGACGCTGCGCGACATCGGCGGCGACCGGATCATCGCCGCGAACGTGCCGCGTTCCCCGGTGGTGATCGACGGACGCTACGTCACCGGCGCCTCCGCAGGAGACCTTTGCCTGCAAGGCGCCAGAACGATGTGCCGGTGATGCTGGGCTTCACGCGCGATGAATCGTTCCGCTCCCATGGGCGAGATCAAGTCCGTCGCTGACTACGAGGCTGCTGTCCACAGGCAGTTTCCGAAGACGGCCGCCGAAGTGCTCGCGGCCTATCCGGCCAAGGACGTCGCGGCGCGCGGCGGGCTGCGGTCGACGTCGGTCGCGATGCCTCCCTGGGCTTGCGCATGTCCGACTGGGCGCGCGCCCAGGCCCAGTTCGGCAAGGTCGCCGGTGTTCGCCTACTTCTTCACGCGACGCCAACCCTATGCCCCCGGCATCACCTTCATCGATCACGATCCCGCCACTGCCGGCGCCTACCACACCGGCGAGGTTCCCTACTTCCTGCGCACCCGCGAGTCGCTGAACCTGTTCAGGCAGACGCGGAACTGGGAGCCCGTGGACGTCGACCTGGAGGACGACATGTCGGCCTTGCTGGTCAGCTTCGCACGGACGGGTACCCCCATTCCCCGCGCGTGCCGCAATGGCCGAAGTTCGACGCGGACGCCCCCGGGTTGTCTCGCTGGGCGAGCAGATCGGCGTCATCGACTGGCCGAACTACGCCTCGTTGCAGTTGCTGGCCGAACCTGCGCCGCCACAGCCGCGACCTACCGACCCTTCCCGCGCACGCGACTGATCACGACGGAGCTCGCGGACGGCCGGAACTTCCCGCGGTGAGAGCGACCACCAATGCCAGGGCCAGCACACCGTGCAATGCGGCAGCTCCGATCAAGAGCAGGCGATTCCCGGAGGCGGACTGGGCCAGTGCGAGCGTGACACTCGCAACGACGTTATAGGCCAGGAACCCGACTGCCACGCCGATCCCAGCCCGGGAAGCCGGTGCCTCGCGCGCGAACCAGCAGGCGATTCCCAACCCAAGTAGCCCCCCTCCTGCAATGCGGGCAATGACCACTCCACTGCTGGACAAGGATTCTCCAAGCAGTAAAAGGACCACTGCGGAAGGAAACGCCAACAGGGCCAGGCCAGCCAAGGTCTCCATGGCTGCGCCGAAACCAAGGAGGCGCGAGAGCCATGTTGAATCTTTCATATGGGATACCGCCTGGACCATCACGACCCTTGCCGCGAGAGCGACCCTTCGCATGGAGCTTGCCCATGATGGTTGCAAACAGGTAGCCCGCACACAACCACAGGGCAAAGCCGAAGCAGAGCATCAGTGATGCGAAAAGCACCAGAGCCCTTACCTTGAGGTGCGCGGGCGCCTGGTAAAGCACCAGGGCTCCGAAGCCCACCGCGAAGACCGCTGCCGCCTTGATGCCTACACGGCGTGCAACATCCACTGTGCGCTGTTCGGATTCGAGTTGGCGCCTGCTCCAGAGTCCATCGACGACCCGACGGGAACACCAACCAAGCAGGAGCACTATCCCGACAACGGCGAGTAGTGGCCCCCAGGAAACGGATCCGGACTGGGCAAGCGAGGCCCACAGGAGATAGACCGAGATCAGGAGCGCACCACCCCAGGTAACCGTTTCCCGCACCCAGGCGTGTGGAGTCATGGGCAGTAGAGTGCCAGCAGGCTGCCGCGGCGTCAGCCCTGCGAGCGGACCATGCGTTGCAGCAGGTGCTCCATGATCGCGGGCATATCGCCGCACTTGCCCATGTGCACCGGTGAGGTCTGGATGATCGAACTGCGGCTGGCGGTGAGCCAGTGGAAGCGTGCGCGTTGCGGCAACAAGCCGATCGGACCGGTGCCAGGACCACCGCGGCTGATCTCGGTGATGGCCTGCAGGTGCCTGCGCAGTGATTCCAGGTCGATGCCCGGCGCCAGGGCCAGCAGCCGCCCTTCGTCCAGTTCGATCCGCGCCTGCAGGTAGTTCGAGGATTCGCAGGACAGGATGATGCCCACGTTGAGGAACTCCTCGCGTTCCACCCGCGGCACGACGCGGATCACCGCGTAGTCGTAATGCTGGTCGAGGTCAGGCGCGGGCACGCAGGGCCTCCTGCACGAATGCGTGCGCGTTGCTGAAGCCGTTGCAGCAGGTAGGCGACATAGGCGGAACGCTCGCCGGCGCATCGCCGAAGGCGTCCGGCTGTGACAGCCACGCATCCGGCACCTGGGCGACGATGCCCTCGATCACCGAGCGGTCCAGCCGCGCCGAGAGCGCAGCGTCCGCCGCCTCGAGCGCGTCGGCCCAGCGGCAGCAGCACATGGTCCCTGATCAGCGCGAACGGGTCGCCGGCGCTTGTCGGCGCTGCCGTCCCAGCCGTGGTGGAAGTACAGCGCCGCGCCGTGGTCGATCAGCCACAGCTGGCGGTGCCAGACCAGCAGGTTGGTGTTGCGCGCGGTGCGGTCGACGTTGCTGACGAAGGCGTCGAACCAGACGATGCGCGAAGCCAGCTCGCGCATCGGGCGGGTCCGCGACGGGATCGAAGGTGACCGAGCCCGGCAGGTAGTCCAGCGCCAGGTTGAGGCCGGCGCTGGCGCGGATCAGGTCCTGGATCTCCGGGTCCGGTTCGGTGCGGGCCAGGTCGGGGTCGAGTTCGACCAGCACGATCTCGGGCACCGGCAGGCCCAGCGCGCGGGCGATGCTCGCCGGCGACCAGTTCGGCGACCAGCGCCCTGGGGCCCTGGCCGGCGCCGCGGAACTTGAGCACGTACAGGCCGTCGTCGTCGGCCTCGACCACGGCCGGCAGCGAGCCACCTTCGCGCAGCGGCGTGACGTAGCGGGTGGCGGTGACGGTGCGCAGGGACATGGCCGACAGGATAGCGGGCGGCAACGGACAGGAGGCGGGATCATCGGCGCTATCCGCAAGGCCGTGACGCTGACCGACAAACAGGATCAGTGGATCAAGGCACAGATCGAGGCGGGCCGCTTCACCAACGACAGCGAGTACATCCGCGACCTGATCCGGCGGGACCAGGAGGGCAAGTTCCGGGCGCTGAAAGCTGCGGTCGAGGCAGGTCTTGCCAGCGGTTCGTCCCGCCGCACCGTGCCGGGGATCATGCGCGAGATCGAAGCGCGCCTGAAGGCGGATGGCGTCCTATAGCCTTTCCGGCCGTGCCGCGTGTTTGTCGTCAGGATCCTGCATCAGGGAATGGACGTCGAGTCCAGGCTGTCGGATCCTGGGCGTTGATTGGCGTTCCATTCAGCTGCACTCGTCCTGCGCCTATTCGGCCTCACATTCCTTCTTC
>CAWATT010000015.1:0-65090 GCA_963785055.1 uncultured Pseudomonadota bacterium | reverse complement strand
TCCGTATCCTCGGTATTATCCAACGGTTCGGCAATCTGGATGAGTTCTTCTCGCTCTCCCTGGAGCACGATGCGCATCATGAATTCAGCGTCTCCTGGGTGGACCGCCTTGCGCACGGCAAGGTTCTGGGTCGCGGCGTGTACTCCGCTGGCGATTTCGCGGAGAAGGGTTCGCTTAACGTTGTGCCCTCGCACGGACCATCGATGCCTTTCACGCCTCCGGTATCCCTGATTAATGGAATTTCACTGCGGATCTTCAATGGAATTTACTGGCGTCGCGCGCCGCGGCAACGGGCGAACCACGATTTCTCGTACGCGCAGTTCTTCTACCCTCTGGACTCGATGGGAAGTGGAACCGCATGTATGGGCGCCATGGCTTCCAGCAATACCAATGCGTGATCCCGCAAGCACGCGCGCGACGGCATCCGGGCGATGCTAGGGGCCGTAGCGAAATCGGGGGGGATCCTTTCTCGCGGTCCTGAAGCGATGTGGAGAGATGCGCTCCCCCGGTCTGCTGTCGTTCCCGCTGCCGGGCACGACGCTAGCACTGGATTTTCCCCGAGACCGGCGACTAGACTCAGCCCTGTTCCCGACTCGACGCCATCGTGAGTGAGGCGGGCGGACGCCTCTACCCGGCCAAGGACGCACACATGAGCGGAGAGGACTTTAGGCGAGCTACCCCGCCTGGACCAAGTGGAGAGCATTGCGCGACCCCGTCCTGATGTCGCGCTTCTGGCGCCGGGTGACTGAATGAAGCGAATCTGATAGTCGGTGCGAACTCGGCGATCGCGCCGGACTGTGCGCGCATATGGGCCGCGCGGGGCGAGGCACTGTTCCTCGTAGGTCGCGATGCGGCGAGGCTGGAGGCCGTCCTGCCCCATCTCACCGTGCGAGGCCGCGTCCGTGCCCAACGGGAAGCAGATGGACGCCAACGACATAGCCGCCCACGCTGCCGATCCGCGACACAGCCGTGCATCAGCTGGACGGGATCGACATCGCACTGATCGCCCACGGCACGTTGCCCGACCAGAGCCGTGCCAACAGCGACGCGGGCGAGCTGCTCAGGGAATTCGCGACGAATGGGACGTCCGTACTGGCACTCCTCACCGTGGTGGCGAACCGCTTCGAGCGCCAACGCAGCGGCGCGATCGGAGTGATCACATCGGTCGCCGGAGATCGGGACGCCCGAGCAACTACGCGTATGGCAGCGCCAAGGCGGCAGTGTAGACATTCTGCGAAGGCCTGCGCGCGAGATTGTTCCGCGGCGGTGTCTCGCTGACCGACTTCGCCCTGGCTTCGTGGCCACACCGATGACGCAGGGGCTACCGATGCCTGGTGTGCCGATCCCGCAACCGGCAGCCGTCGCGACGCCTGATCACCGCCATCGAACGCGGCAGGGATGTGCTTTACACACCCGCGTACTGGTCGCTGATGATGCTCGTGATCAGGAGGATGCCGCGATTCCTGTTCAAACGCCTGAAGCTGTGATTTCCGGGCCCGGGGCCACCGACGCCGCACAACCCCAACATGCACTGTTTTCAGGCTGGCGCTATCGCGCGGTCCTGGTCTCGGTGGTGTTGGCGGCGGCAGGATATATCGGCGCTGCTCTCTGGAGTGGCTGGGGCGAAGTGGTCGCTGCCTCGCGCGATGTGGGAACGCTGGGTATCGGCATTGCGCTGCTTCTCTCGCTTGTAAACTATGGACTGCGTTTCGGCCGCTGGCAGATGTACCTTCGTGCCATGGGCCAGTTCGTGCCGCCCTGGCCCAGCCTGAGGATCTACATCGCTGGTTTCGCGCTGACAACGACGCCCGGAAAGGTTGGAGAAGCGCTTCGCGCGGTGCTGCTGCAGCGCTGGCACGTGCCCTACGCGAAGAGCATCGCTGCGCTTTTTAGCGAACGCCTGTCGGATCTACTGGCAATCGTTATTTTGGCCATGCTTGGACTCTCCAGCCACCCCAGTGCACGAGCACTGGTGCTCGTCGGAATCGGCCTTATTTTGGCTGCTTTTGTCATCCTGCTGAGTCACAGGATCCTCCGTCGACTCCTCGATGCCACGCACGGCCATCCGCGTGCCGCGCGGATATTTGAGCCCATCCTGGGTACGCTGATGGAGGCAAGGCGCTGCAACTCACCCGGACTGCTGTCGATGGCAAGCGGAGCTTCTCTCTTGGCTTGGGCAGCCGAAGCACTGGCCTTCTATATTATCTTGGCCCGAATGGGGCTGGATATCCCAGTCGCCTACGCCATTTTTGTGTATGCGCTTGGTATGTTGGCAGGAGCCCTCAGCCTGATCCCCTGGGACCTGGTGGAGCCGAGGCGGTGATGGTCGCCTTGCTGATCTGGCGGGGCAGTGACCCAGCGCAGGCAATCGCGGCAACGTTGATCATACGACTCGCGACCCTGTGGTTCGCAGTTCTCCTGGGGGGTATCGCACTCTCCGGCTTCGTCCTGGACTCGCCGCAACGCAAGAGCTGAGTCGCAGCGGGTATTCTGCCCACCCACTGCCCCAAAGGCTGTGGCTCATCTCCCTTCGATGACTTGATCTCGACCCCGAAGGGTCTTGAAGGAACGTAACCCTGGGAGGGGGGATCTGGCGCGCCTGGAGAGATTCGAACTCCCGACCTTCTGGTTCGTAGCCAGACGCTCTATCCAACTGAGCTACAGGCGCGTGGGGAGCGCGCATTCTAGGGTTGGGGGCTGGGCAGGGCAAGCCAGCGCCCGCCCCGCCCTTTACTGCGAGGCTGCCTCGGCGGCCTCGCGGGCCTTTGCCGCGGCCTCCTGGGCCTCGGCGACGTCCGTTCGCACATCTTCCATCTGCTGCCGGCCCTGCTCGGCCTGCTGGGCCGCGCCGCCGCCAGCGGCCCCGGCGGCAACAGTGGTCTCTGCCAGCCCGCAGCCCTGCAGCACCCCGGCCGCCAGCAGGCAGCCAATCGCCATCCGGTATTTCATGCGCTTCCCTCCCGAAGGGACCTCCAGCCTATTCCCCGTCCGGGCCGCGCCGCAACACGCAGCGGAACCCCAGGTGGCTCATCGAGGTGTCCACCGACTGGGAGTGCCGCGCCGAGGGTCGATATCTCCGGCAGTAGCTGGGCGCACACAGGTGCGAGCCGCCCTTCACCACGCGCCGCGGAATGCGGATCTCCGGCTGGTTCGGGTCGTAGCTGTCTTCCTCGCGCCCGCCGTGCGGGTTCTTGGCCACTCCGCAGCAGCTCTTCTCCACCACATCCGGATGCCTGCTGCCATACCAGTCAGTGGTCCACTCCCACACGTTGCCGATCATGTCGTACAGGCCGTAGCCATTGGGTGGATACGTGCACACGGGTGACGTGCGCTCATAGCCATCGTCCAGATCGTTCTGGAACGGAAACGCACCCTGCCAGGTGTTGGCCATGTGCTTTCCGCCCGGCGTCAGCTCATCGCCCCACGCGTACTCCGCGCCCTCGAGGCCGCCCCGCGCCGCGAACTCCCACTCCGCTTCGGTGGGCAGCTCCTTGCCGGCCCACTTTGCGTAGGCGACCACGTCCTGCCAGGCCACGTGCACCACGGGATGATCCTCCAGCCCGGCAAGCGAACTGCTGGCGCCGTGCGGATGCCGCCAGTCGGCGCCAAACTCGAAGCGCCACCACTGCGACCAGTCGCGCAGGTCCACCGGCTGCGCGGTGCGCGTGAACACCATCGAGCCGGCCTTCATCATCTCCGGCAGCGCGCCGGGATAATCCTTCGGGTCGGGCGGGATCTCGGCGAAGGTGACGTGGCCCGTGTCCTCCACGAACCGCCGGAACTGCGCATTCGTCACCAGCGTGCGGTCGATCCAGAAATCGTCCACCTGCACGGGGTGCGCGGGTGCCTCTTCGGCGTAGTGCCAGTCCGATCCCATCTGGAACCGGCCGCCCTTGATGAAGACCATGTCCTGCGTTTGCGTAGCGGCGACTGCCATGCCTGTTCCCTGCTGCTGCCCCGACGGTATAGTGCGTCTCCCACAAGAATACCCGGGGGTTGGCTGTGAAGAGGATTTCCACGCTGCTGGGCGCAGCCTTGATGACATTGGGTGTTTCGCTGGTGCACGCCCAGGCGCTTCAGCAGCCGCAGGCACCTGCCGCCGCCCGTCCCGCCCCACCGCCCGCGGCAACGCCAGCGCCAGTGCCCGCCGCGGTGGCGATTCCCCGTCCCACCGAGGCCGAAGTGGCCAGGGCGCGCGCCAGCCTCGACCGCTACCTCGCCACCGTCGATGCCGATACGCGTGCCCTGTTGCAGCGCTACCCGGGCCTGCTGGAGGTTCGCCCACCCGGCCCCAACAGTGCGGTCGTTCCTTCCCTCGCGCCGATGTTCAACGCCAAGCACCAGGCCAACCAGCAGGTGGCGCGCGAGGGCAATGCCGAGCTGCTGCTGATGGGCGACTCGATCACCGATTTCTGGCGCAACCCCGAAGGCCCCTTCGCCGGCAAGCCGGTGCTCGACAAGCACTTCGGCAAGTGGAAGATCGCCAACTTCGGCATCGCGGGCGACACCACGCAGGGCGTGCTCTACCGGCTGCAGGATGGCGAGGGCGAAGGCTTCTCGCCACGCGCCATCATGCTGATGATCGGCACCAACAACACGGCGCGCAACAGCGCCGCCGGAGATCGCCGAGGGCATCGGCGCCGTGGTGCTCGACCTGCAGAAGCGCTTCCCGGAATCGCAGCTGCTGCTGCTCGGCGTGTTCCCGCGCGGGCGCGCCAATGATCCGCTGCGCGCAGGTGATCGCCGACATCAACACGCGCATCTCGAAGCTCGACGATGGCAAGCGCGTGCACTATCTCGATATCGGCAGCAAGTTCCTCGACGCCGACGGCAACATTCCCGCCGACGTGATGAGCGACGGGCTGCATCCCGGGCCCAAGGGCTACGAGATCTGGGCGCAGGCCGTCAGCGAGCCGCTGAACCGGTTGATGGCGAAGTAGCGGACGGCCGCGCCAGGCGCGCGGCCACCTCCGTCATCGACGCGCACAGCGCGTCGGCGCCGAGCAGGTCCAGCACACCGGCGCGTTGCAGCGAGTCCATGAGGTCCGGGTGCACGCCGCAGAGCAGCACCCGCATCTGTCGCTTGCCGAAACGCTCCACCACCTCGGCCAGCGTCTGCAGTCCCGTCGCGTCCATGAACGGCACGCGCCCAAGGCGCAGAACGATGGTGTGGATGCCCATGGGGATGCGCTCCAGCGTTCGCTCCAGCTTTTCGGCGGCACCGAAGAAGAACGGGCCGTCGATGCGGTAGACCATCACGCCATCCGGGAGGGCGCCATCGGGCAGCGCGAGCTCCGGCTCGGCCTGCTGCTCCACCTGCACCGTCTCTGACATGCGGCGCATGAACAGCAGCGCCGCGATCACGACGCCGACGTTCACGGCGACCACCAGGTCCACGAACACGGTGAGCAGGAAGGTCACCACCAGCAGCAGCCGGTCAGCCATCGGCGATCGCTGCAGCACGCGCCGGAAGTGCGGCAGGTCGCTCATGTTCCAGGCCACCGAGAACAGGATGGCCGCCAGCGCCGCCAGCGGAATCATCGCCGCAAAAGGTGCCAGCACCACGATCACCAGCACCAGCAGCACGCAGTGCACCACGGCGGCCAGCGGGCTGTTGGCGCCATTGCGGATGTTCGTCGCGGTGCGCGCGATCGCACCGGTGGCGGCGAAGCCGCCGAACAGCGGCGTGATCAGGTTGGCAATGCCCTGCCCCACGAGCTCCTGGTTGGAATCGTGCCGCGTGCCGGCCATGCCGTCGGCGACCACGGCGGTCAGCAGGGATTCGATTGCCCCCAGCAACGCGATCGCGAATGCCGGCCCGATCAGCTGCAATACCTGCGGCACCGACAGCTGCGGGGAATGACAACCCCGGCAGCTCGCGGGGAATGCCGCCGAAGGCCGTGCCGATGGTGGCCACGGACGGAAAGTGCCATATGGCCTGCACGGCAGTCGCCAGCAGCATCGCCAGCAGCGGAGAAGGCAGGCGGGTGAGCCCCGGAATCCGCGGCAGCAGCCGCGTGCCCGCGAGCACCACCACCAGCGTGCCCAGCCCGATCAGCGTGGTCGGCACGTCGAGCCCGGGCATCGCCTGCAGCAGCGACCAGAGCTTCTCGTGGAAGTGCTCCGTGGGCCCCGCCGCCTGCAGCCCGAAGAAGTCCTTCCACTGCCCGACCCAGATGATCACGGCGATGCCGGTGGTGAAGCCGACGATCACCGGATCCGGAATGAACTTGATGACGCCACCCAGCCGCCCCAGGCCCATCGCCAGCAGGATGGCGCCGGCCATCAGCGTGGCCACCTGCAGGCCGGCGATGCCGTACTGCGCGGTGATGCCCGCGAGCACGGCGATGAAGGCGCCGGTGGGCCCGGAGATCTGTACGCGCGTGCCACCCAGCAGCGCGGTGGCCAGGCCCGCGATGATTGCGGTGTAGAGACCCTGCTCCGGCTTCGCTCCGGAAGCGATGGCAAAAGCCATGGCGAGCGGCATGGCAACCACGCCGACCACGAGACCGGCGATCACGTTGCGCCAGAAGTGCTCGCGGCCGAACAGGCCGGCGCGATGGGCTTCGAACAGCGCGATCATGGTCGGGCTCCGTGCTTCACACGGAACTCAGGCCCTGCGGCGCGAGGCTGCAGTGGGCGGACGAGTCTCTTCGGCATGCCATGGCTTGCCGGTCTTCGACTCGATGTAGTCGCGCATCAACCGGCGCAATACCTGGGATGGCGTCAGGTCTTCCTCCGCGCAAAGGCGTTCGAAAAACGCCTTCTTGCGAGGGTCCACCAGGATGGTCAGTCGGGCAGTGCGTTGCTCCAGCGTCATGGAAACCCTCGCAGATCCTCGTTACCGGAACTCATGTGCTTTTGATTATAATGTGATTAACATGTAATGCCCAGACATGGCGCGCCCCGATGTCCGCCCGCCGGGAATGCTTTGGGTCCGCATTTCAGTGAGAATGTCGCCTTCACAAAGCGCCGGGGGCCCGTGCAGGAGAACGCTGTGACAAGGCGCAACTACCAACCCTTGCAGATGCACCGGATGACCTGGACGGACCTGTCCGAGGATCAGGTCCTGCAGGCCCTGAAGCCCTCTGCGAGCGGCCCGGCCGGAAAGGCTGCCCCTTCGGATGTACTGGCGGGCAAGCGCCTGAAGATCATCACCGATGGCGGTCCGGTGCTGGAGTACGACTTCCGCACCGCTCGCGAGCTGGAGCTCTCGGAGAATGGCAGCAAGGCCGTGAAAAGCGGCTACGGCGCGCTGCCCAGCGGAGAGCTGGTGCTGGTCTCACACATGAGACCCGGTACGGAGTCCGGTCGCCTGGAAGCGCTGTACGTGAACACCGACGCCGGCTGGAAGATCGCGAAGCTGGAATACAGAGGATGACATGAACTTCACCTGGGTAGCCCTCGAACTGCTCGTCTTCTTCGTCCTGATCGCAGTCTCCGCGCGCGCGGGCTGGTGGACGGGGCGCCGTCGCCTGAGCCGGTTCGGCGCGGGTGTCAATGAGGGAACGGGCGCCAGCGACGCAGCGATATTCGGCATGATGGGATTGCTGCTGGCCTTCACCTTCACGGGTGCCGCATCGCGGTTTGATCACCGCCGCGACCTGATTGTCGACGAGACCAACGCCATCGGCACGGCCTGGCTGCGACTGGACGTGCTGCAGGAGGCCCCCCGCGAGCAGGCGCGGGGCCTGTTTCGGGAGTATCTGGATGCCCGTCTTGCCGTGTACAGCAACGTGAAAGACACCGAGGCCACCTCACAGGCGCTCGGGCGTGTGGCGGACCTGCAGGCACAGATCTGGAAGGTTCTGGTAGCGGCAGCGCACGAGGACAAGACGATGCCGGTAACCATGTCCGTGCTGCCACCGGTGAACGAGATGTTCGACATCGCCACGACGCGGGTCATGGCCACCCAGCAGCACCCCCCGCGGGCGATCTACATGATGCTGGCCATGCTGATCCTGGTCAGCGCGTTCCTGGCCGGGTTCAGCCAGGCCAGCTCAGCCAGACCCAGCATGCTGCACGTCTTCGGATTTTCGGCCGTCACGGCGCTTGCGTTCTACCTGATCCTCGACCTGGAGTTCCCGCGACAGGGGCTCATCCGCGTCGACATCCTTCGACCAGGCGCTGATCGACCTGCGCGCGTCAATGCAATGAGCACGCCAACGGATTCATTGAGTTTCGTCTCGCCAACGGCAGACAGCCCCTGGGGCACCTACCTGGCGCAGGTCGATCGCGTCATCCCCTACCTCGGTCCGCTGAGTCGCTGGGTCGGCACGCTCACGCGCCCGAAGCGCACGCTCATCGTCGACATCCCCATCGAGCTCGACAACGGCCGCATCGTGCACTACGAGGGCTACCGCGTGCAGCACAGCCTGTCGCGCGGACCCGGCAAGGGTGGCGTGCGCTTTCACCCCGACGTCACGCTGGAAGAAGTGATGGCGCTCGCGGCGTGGATGACGGTCAAGAACGCGGCGGTGAACCTGCCCTTCGGCGGCGCGAAGGGCGGCGTGCGCGTCGACCCGAGGACGCTTTCGCACGGCGAGCTCGAACGGCTCACGCGGCGCTATACCAGCGAGATTGGTCCGCTGATCGGGCCGCAGCGCGATATCCCCGCGCCCGACGTCAACACCGACGCGCAGATCATGGCCTGGATGATGGACACCTACTCCACCAACACGGGCGCGACCGTCACCGGGGTGGTCACCGGCAAACCGGTTCCGCTGGGCGGTTCACTGGGACGGGTGAAGGCAACAGGCCGCGGTGTATTCCTCGTCGGCCGTGCCACGGCCCGCCACCTCAAGATGCCACTGGAAGGCCTGCGCGTCGGGATCCAGGGTTTCGGCAACGTGGGATCTGCGGCCGCCGAACTCTTTGCACAGGCCGGTGCGAAGATCGTCGCGGTCCAGGATCACACCGGCACCGTGTACTCGGACAAGGGGCTCGACGTCGCCGCGCTGACTGCTGCCGCGGGTCGCGGTGGCATGCAGGCTTTCGAAGGGTCCGCGGAGCGGCCGGGCACCGAGGAGTTCTGGGGGCTGCCCCTGGACGTGCTGATACCGGCGGCGCTCGAGGGCCAGCTCAACGCGGCGCGCGCGCGCACGTGAAGGCAAGGATGGTGATCGAGGGTGCCAACGGCCCCACGACGACGGCTGCCGACGAGATACTCGCCGATCGTGACATCCTCGTCGTGCCCGACGTGATCGCCAACGCTGGCGGCGTCATCGTTTCCTACTTCGAGTGGGTGCAGGACTTCAGCTCGTTTTTCTGGTCCGAGGACGAGATCAACCAGCGACTGGAGCAGATCCTCGTGCCCGCTTTCGCGCACGTCTGTGCAACGGCGGCCGAGCATCGAGTCAGCCTGCGCACGGCCACGTTCATCGTGGCCTGCAGACGCGTGCTGGAGGCCAGGGCCTTGCGCGGCCTCTATCCCTGACACGGGATTGTGCGGACCTTTCACTGCACGAGCTGCCAGGCCCTGGTGTTCTTCGAGAACACCCGCTGCCTGGTCTGCCAGAACCGGCTTGCCTATCTTCCCGACCGACAGGAGATCGCGGCCCTGCAGCAGCGACAGGATGGACTGTGGGACGTGCAGTCAGCCGGCTGGATCCAGGGCCTGTATCGCCTGTGCAGCAACTACGTCAACCACGATGTCTGCAACTGGGCGATCCCTGCGACGAGCACTGCAAGCCTGTGCCAGTCCTGCCAGCTGACGACGGTCATACCGGACCTGACGCATCCTGGCAGCAAGCAGGCCTGGTACCGGCTCGAATCCGCCAAGCGCAGGCTGGTCTATACGCTGCTGGTGCTGGGGCTGCCGGTAGTCCCGAAAGTGGTGGCGCCCGCCACGGGCCTGGCGTTCGAGTTCCTGAAGGATTCGACCGAACCCAACGGCGACCGGCATCGCGTTTTCACCGGCCACGACGACGGACTCATCACGATCAATGCCGACGAGGCAGACGATGTGCTGCGCGAACGGCAGCGCACCGCGCAGAACGAGCCCTATCGAACGCTGCTCGGGCATTTCCGCCATGAGAGCGGGCACTACTACTGGGATCGCCTGATCGAGCACACCGATCGGCTGCAGCAGTTCCGCGAGATCTTTGGCGACGAGAGCGCCAGCTATTCCGAGGCGCTGAAGCGCCACTACGAGCAGGGTCCTCCCCCGAACTGGCAACAGGACTACGTCAGCGCCTACGCCACCATGCACCCGTGGGAGGACTGGGCCGAGACCTGGGCGCACTTCCTGCACATTCTCGACGCGCTCGAGACGGCAACCTCCGCGGGACTGCGCCTGGTACCCCAGCGCCGCGACGAGCCGTCGCTCGCGGCCACGAACGACCTGACCGCGCAGACTTCGCTCGACTTCGACAAGGTGATCGCGGAGTGGCTGCCGCTCACCTATGTGCTCAACAACCTCAATCGCGGGCTGGGCCTGACAGACGCCTATCCCTTCGTGCTGTCGCCGAACGTGATCAGGAAGCTGCGGTTCGTCTGTGACACCGTGATGGCCCCGACCCGGCACAGGTGAGGCCGCCACTACTGCAGGTCCAACCCGATCTTCATCCAGAACGTCCGGCCCGGCTCGTTCACGCGCGTGGTCTGCGTGTAGCCGGCCAGCATCGCTCCGCCGCGGCTCAGGTGCTCCGCATAGAGCGCGTCGAACAGGTTGTCGATGCCCGCAGTGACCAGCAGGCCCTCGCGTGGCTGCCAGGCTGCATTCGCCGAGACGATCGCGAAGCCTTCAGAGGGACCGATGTCCTGCCCGACGACGTTTCCCTGGTCGATGGCGACCCGGTCCTGTTCGGCCACCAGCCGTACCAGCAGGCCGCCATGCCATGCGCCGCGCGAGTACTCCGCTCCGGCCCGGGCTTCCAGCGGCGGCATCTGCGCAAGCGGCCCGTCGTCGGTGCGATTGGTGCCCCTCGTATAGGCCAGCGTGCCGGTCAGCCGGATCGCCTGGTTGAGTTGCCAGGCCGCGTCGGCTTCCGCCCCGAATGTACTGGCGTCCACGTTGCGCGAAATGCTCGTCGTGCGCATTCCCTTGCGCACGTTCGACTCGATCAGGATGTAGTCGTCGACCCGGCTCGCGAATCCCGACACTGACAGCTCAAGCCGCTCCCGGCGATGCACGGCGCCGACATCGAGCTGCGTCGTGCGTTCCGGTCGCGTCAGGAAGGCGCTCGTCGAGGTCGCGCTCTCGCGACCCGTGCCGATCAGCTCCCAGTAGTCCGGGAAGCGCTCGACATGGCCAAGCCCGCCGTAGAAGGTCGTGCCGAACCGCGGCACTTCATGTTCATAGCGACCGAAGCCGCTGAGCAGCGTCGTTTCGCGACGTTCGTCTGCGGTCGGATTCGGCACCGTCATCATCATGCCGAGCGGAATGCTGGCGCGGGCGTCGTGCGCCCTCCAGCAGATCGGCGCGCATTCCGGCGATGACGCGCTGTTCCGCCGTCAGCGGCAGCGTGGCTTCCCCGAACAGGCCCGTACTCGTGAATTCGGCATCCGCGACCCTTGCCATGGCCTCGTAGGGCATCGAGACCTGGTTCATCGTCGAACGGTTGCGATGCCGGTTGTCCTGGTGATCGAGGCCGAGCGTCGCCATGAGGCCGGAGCTGGCCTGCATTTCGGCAGCCACGCGCCCGCCGGTCGTGCGCCGGTCCGGATTGCTCGCCGCGGGGAGCGGCATCATCGGCGATGGCGCGAACGTGCGCAGGCTGAAGTTGTCCATCACGTGGTCGACGTAGTTGTAGTAGGCCTGGCCTTCGACGCGCCGCAATACGCCGTCACTGAAATCCCGCTCGAAGCGCAGGCCGACGTTCTCGCGCGCGAACTTTGCCCCGTCCATCGCGCGGTCAGCGTAGGCGGCATGGCCATCGCTCAAGGCACCCTTCAGCTCGATCAGGCTGGCCGCATCAGGGCGCCATCCCAGTACGGCCTGCGTGCTCCAGCGTTCGTAGGCAGAGTGCACGTCGACGCCGGCACCATCCGCGTAGTCGTCCGCCACGGCGCGCGTCGCATTGACGCGCGCAAACGCCCGCTCGCTGCCGCCCGCGAGATCGGCGACCAGATCGGTGCGCCCCGCGGTCGCGGCCAGCGCGCTCGCGTGAGCCTGCCAGGGCTGTCCGTCGAACTCGGGTGGTTTCGATTCGAACGACACCGTCGCGGCCGAATTGCCGGGGCCGTTGCAGCACGGTCTGAGGTCCCTTGACGATCGTGATGCGATCGTAGGCCTCCGGGTAGGCATAGGCCGTCGGCGGATCCATCCGCATGCCGCAGCCGCCGAGCACGACTTCGCCGTCGAGCAGCATGTTCACGCGGGAGGCCGCCATGCCCCGGAACAACGGGTCACCTGAGGTGCCGCCCTTGCGGATCACCGCGAAGCCCGGAATCGTCTTCAGGTAATCCGCGCCGTCCTGGGCCGGCAGCGGCTGGCGTGGCTGGCGCGGATCGGTTTCCACGACGAGTGGGGAACGCATCCGGCTCGCGGTGACGATCACTTCACGCAGGCCCTGCGCGGCCTCTTCAGCGCGCAGTGGCGGGGAAACCGGGGCGATTGCCGCGGCGAGAACAAGCGCATGGACTGTTGCGTCCACGACTGGACAAATCGACATTGCAATTCTCCGTTGCCATCGAAGTCGATGGCGGCGACCGGACGTACAAACACGCCCGGTGGTCCTTCAGTGCGGGAAATCAGCGATCCGGATCAGATCGCTGCTGGAGGACCACGCGCCCGGTGGGCACGCGGCAGGTCGCCGGAGACGAAGGGAGAATCGGTGGTGGGCAGGCTGTGCTGCCAGGCCCACGCCGGCAGATGCGAGAGCGCGAGGAATTCGACCGGCGGAGCGCCACCGGGCGAATGGGCGAAGGCGCAGTCACCGGCGCTCGCAGGCGCTTCATGCGGCGCTGTCGTGCCGGCTGCGGCATCGGACCAGACCACGAGCCCCGCGCTGCACATCACGATGCGCAATCCCGCGGCATCGGCCACCGGCATGTAGCCGGCCGGCAGCATCGCGCGCAGCACCAGCAGCGGCAGCAGCAGCGCGATCAGCGAGCGCTTGAGGCGGCGTGGGATCACCAGGTGATGCTAGCAGGGCTGCTTGGCCCAGTGCACGCCTAGCTGCTCGCCACACCCTTTTCCCCGGAGGGAGAGTACGCTGCCGCGCGCCGCAGGTCCGTGCGCAGATGCGCTGCCGCCAGGAAAAAGTGCACGCCAGACCAGAGATTGAACGCCGGCACCAGCAGCAAGCTCACGCGCAGCGAGTTCACCCCGACCCTCGGCGCCAACAGGTCGCTGGACAGGCCGATCAGCAGCGGTCCCAGCGCCATGCCGATCAGCGACATCGAGAACAACAGCAGGGAGGCGGCCACTGCACGCATCTGGGGGCGCGCCAGCGACTGCACCGTGGAAAAGGCGGGACCAAAGAACACCAGGCTCAGGAGGCTGGACCCGAGGAATGCCACTGCCATCGGCATTCCGGCTCCCAGGTAGGCGAGCAGTTGCACCGGAATGACGGCAAGCGTGGCGATGCCCGGCACCCACATCTGCCAGCGGGCATCTCCACTGCGCTTCGAGAGGCGATCCGAGAGGAATCCTCCCAGGAAGGTTCCCACCATGCCGGCCAATGCCAACCAATGCGATGAGGGCGCCAATGCTGGAGCCAGTCCATCCATGCGTGCGGGCAAGGTAGGCCGGGTTGAAGCTCTGCGAGGAATACATGGCCAGCGCATGCAGCGCGCAGGCCATGCACAGGTGGCGAAAGGACGGCAGCGAGGCCAGCCACGGGATGGTGTGCGTGAGCGGCGGGACGGAACGCTGGACCTTCGCCGCAGCCGCCTCATCCCGCGGCTGCCGGAGCGTCAGGAACATCACTGGTGCGAGCACCAGGCCCGGCACGCTCGCGAGCATCAGCGTGCCTCGCCAGCCCAGCTGCTCGCTGCCCCATCCACCGACGATCCCGGCCAGCATCGCTCCGGCTGGCGCGCCCAGCACGTACAGGCTCATCGCAGTGGAACGCTGGTCCGCCGGAAAGTGAACAGCCAGCATGGAATGAGAGGTCGGATTGGCGCCGGCCTGGCCTATGGCCACGCCCATCCTCGCCAGGACAAGGAAGGTGAAGCCGCCAGCCAGGCCGCACAGCGCCGTCATCAGTGACCACAACAGCACCGACAGCGCCAGCACATTGCGGCGGCTCCATCGATCAGCCAGTGCCGCGATGGGGATGGAGAGCGTGGCGAAAAGGATGGCGAAGGCAGGGCCGCTGAGCACGCCCAGCGCCGTGTCGCTGGCGCCGAACTCGAGGCGTATCGGCTCGATCAGCAGGTTCAGGATGGTGCGGTCGAAGGAACTGAGCGCGTAGCCGAACGCCAGTACGCCCAACAGATAGCGACCGTAGCCCGAATCCCCGGCAATGCTGCGCGACATGCTCCCCCTTGCCCGACGATGCTACCCGAAAGGGTTGACAGCCGCCGTCCATGGCCAAGATGCTAGGGCTGCTTCGCGGGGGAGTACAGGCGATGTTCCCGTTCACGATCCGGCAGATCGAGGTGTTTCTCGAGATCTGCCGGGCAAACAATTTCAGCGCTGCGGCCGACAGATTGCAGGTTTCACAGCCCACGATCAGCAATCTGATCAAGTCGCTGGAATCGCAGCTCGGCGTGGAGCTGTTCCTGAGGCGGCGCGGCGCCTCCTGCGTGCTCTCTCCCGAGGGGCTGTTGTTCCGTGAGAAGGCACAGTACTTCCTGATCCAGTGCGAGCAGCTCTGGCGCGACGGCGGACGCCATCCGCGCCGGCTCCGGCCAGTGCGCATCTACGTTGGCGGACATCTGCTGGACGACTACATACGGCCGCGGCTGCCGATGTTCCACCAGGAACATCCCGAGCTGACTCTGAACTTCCTTGCGAGTCGGCCGCGTGACCAGCTGATGCAGGAAATCAGGGCTGGAAAGGTGGACGTGGCCGTGCTGTCCTCGTCGCCTTCCGAGGAAACGCCGGCGACGCTGCGGCTGGGCCACGTGGCGGCGGGCATCTACTGCCTGCGGGGCAAGCTGCGCACCGGCTCGCTCGAGGAGATTGCGGGCATGCCCTTCGTGATGCCCGTCAATGGCGGCCAGCTCGAAACCACGACGCTGCGTGCCATGGCGAAGATGGGCATTCCCGCGCCGCGGGTCGTGGCCACGAGCCAGTGGTACGACGTGCTGGTGCAGATGGCCTGCGAGGGGCGCGGCGCCCTGTACTCGTTGCAGAGCATCGTCGACCGGCATGATCCATCCGGCCTGCTGGTACGCGTGATGGAAGACGAACCCTGGGAACGCCGTGTCTACATCGACCCGCGGGTGGAAACCCCGAGTGCGACTGCGATCGTGAACTTTCTCTCGCTTGCGCTCTCGGTGCCCGACGTGAAGCCGGTGGCGGATGCGAGCGTCCCGTCCCGGCGCAACCCGGACAATGCCCCCGTGGTGGCGAAGCGACGCATCGGGCAGGAAGCAGTTTCCTCCGGCGGCGGCCGCCACTAGGGAATCCTGACGGCGAACTCCAGCGGCATTTCCCGGCAACCCATGGGACACATATCGGATTCCACACTTATCGCACCGTGCAGAATTGAGCCGGGTTCAAATCCGCCTGGCGAAACTGAGCAGGCCAGTCGACCCGTTGAAGGTGCATGAATGAATACCCCGGCTTCCGCACCGGTGATCATTGTAGGGGCAGGCCCGGTTGGCCTGTGTCTGGCCCTGGATCTTGCCGAGCGCGGTATCGAAACAATCATTGCCGAACGCAGGCCCGCAGGTGCCAACGAAACCGTACGCTGCAATCACGTATCGTCGCGAACAATGGAGACGTTTCGCCGCCTGGGATTTGCAGACAAAGTCCGCGCGGTGGGCCTGCCTGACGACTATCCAAACGATGTCGCCGTGCGCACCCGGGCCACGGGACGCGAGTTGACCCGCATTCCCATTCCCTGCCGGCGTGACCGCTTCACCGCGAAGGACGTGCCGGATGGCTGGTGGCCAACGCCGGAACCTCCCCACCGCGTCAACCAGCTTTTCTTTGAGCCGATCCTGTTCGAACGCGCGCAGGAATGCACGCGAATCACCATACTCAACGATCTGGTTGTCGACGATTTCACCCAGGATGGGCTGGGTGTGAGTGTGCAGGCAACCGACCTGCGCAGTGGCGCGACCGTGCAGCTCAACGGGCAATTCCTGATTGGTTGCGATGGTGGCGCCTCAACGATACGCAAGCGGATCGGTGCAACGCTGCAGGGTGACGCGGTCATCCAGATGGTGCAATCCACATATTTCCGGGCGCCCGGTCTCCTGACTCGCATTCCCACGGCGCCAGCGTGGATGAGCTACCTGTATATCGGGAAGCGCGCGGGCAACCTTGTCGCGATCGATGGCCGGGAAACCTGGCTGCTCCACAACTACCTGCTGCCAGACGAGCCCGATTTCAGCGGGGTGGACCGCGACACGTGCCTGCGAGCCTTGCTCGGCGTCGATGAGAGCTTCCAATACGAGGTCATCCGCCAGGAAGACTGGATCGGGCGCCGGTTGGTTGCAGACCGGTTCCGTGACGATCGGGTTTTCATCTGCGGAGATTCTGCCCATCTCTGGGTGCCTTACGCAGGGTATGGCATGAACGCCGGCATCGCCGATGCAATGAACCTGTCATGGCTGCTGGCCGCGCATCTCAACGGTTGGGGCAGCGAAGGCATCCTTGATGGATACGAAGCCGAACGCTGGCCGATCACCGATCAGGTGTCGCGCTTTGCAATGAATCACGCGCAAAAGGCGATTGCGGAGCGTATCAACATCCCGCTCGGGATAGACGATGAAGGTCCCGAGGCAGAAGCGCTTCGCGCCAGAATTGGCAAAGATGCATACGAACTGCACGTCCAGCAATTCGCCTGCGCGGGCCTGAACTTCGGCTATTTCTACCCGGATTCACCCCTGATCGCGTATGACGGCGCTTCGGCGCCGGCCTACACCATGCATGATTACACGCCGTCCACGGTGCCGGGATGCCGCACGCCGCACCTGTGGCTGGCTGACGGATCGTCGCTCTATGACCTGCTTGGCCCCGAGTACACGCTGCTACGCTTTGGGCGTAATGCCGAGATCGCCCCTCTGGTGGACGCAGCGCGCGCAGCCGGAGTACCGCTGAGCGTGCTCGATATCGATCTGCCGGAGCCGCCAGAACCCTATGTTCACAATCTGCTGTTGAGCCGGCCCGATCGCCATGTGGCGTGGCGCGGTGATACCGTGCCGAACGCTCCTGGAGAGTTGATAGCCCTGATCACCGGAGCAATCAGCGCAGAAGCGCGAACGGTCGCCCCAAACGGCAGGTCAATCAGCTCACTAGATGGTCCGATCTCCACCGCGAAAGGAATATTGCAATGAAGGTTGGACGCCGGGAGTTTCTTGCAGGGATCAGTGCTCCCCTGATTCTGGGGGCCTCCGGAGTGGCCAAGGCGGCAACGCCGCAAGGCGGAACTGGGCCTGTTCTGGCTCACACCCGCTTGGGACCCGTGATTGGTCAATCCGATCAAGGTTCGCTCGCCTTCAAAGGGATCCCCTATGGCGGCTCGACCAACGGAAAGTCCCGCTTCATGGCGCCATCCCCTGCACAACCCTGGGACGAGCCGCTGCGTGCGTTTGACCATGGCCCGATCTCACCGCAGTCCGACCCGGACGCGACCGCAAATTCCAGCGGCAGCAAGTCGATCGAAAGCGAAGACTGCCTCACGCTCAATGTCTGGACGCCCGCGCTGCGCGACAAGGGCAATCGGCCAGTCATGGTGTGGCTCCATGGCGGCGGCCTATGGCGCTTGTCAGCGGCCGGCGACTATCAGGCCGGAGCGCGGCTTGCGGCAAACAACGATGTGGTGATGGTCAGCCCGAACCATCGCCTCAATGTGCTGGGTCACGCCTATCTCGATGAGTTCGATCCGGCATTCGCAGGGTCGTCCAGCGCTGGAATGCTCGACCTGGTTCTGGCCCTGCAATGGGTCCGTGACAATATCGAGGAATTCGGCGGCGACCCCGGCAACGTAACGATTTTCGGCCAATCGGGCGGCGGCCAGAAAATCTCTTTCCTGATGGCCATGCCGGCGGCCCACGGCCTGTTCCACAAGGCAATCATCCAGAGCGGCCCCGCCCCGCTTGCGCTTGAGCGCCACCATGCCCGGGAACTCGGTGCACGCTTGCTGGCGCTGCTCGAAATACCGCAAGCCCGGGCACTGGACATCCAGTCCGTACCCGTTGAGGCGGTCATGCGCGCTTACTTCCGGCTCTTCGGGGAGATCGGCGGTTTCGGCGTGATGGGCGTGATCCAGGATTTTGCCCCGGTCGTCGATGATGTTGTGCTGCCGCAGCACCCCTTCTGGAACGGAGCCTCGCCGCTATCCCGCGACATCCCCTTGATGATCGGCAGCACGCGCACCGAAATGACGGGGTACTTCCTGGCAAGCAACCCGGATGCCCCGAAACGCGATTTCGCTGCGGTCATTGCCCAACTGGAACCGATTTTCGGAACGGATGCCGCCGGGATTGTCGCGCACTATCGCTCGGCACATCCGTTGGCGGGTTCATGGGAGATTGACGCCCTGATCCGTTCCGACTGGCCGACGCGCCTGTTCACCCAGCGTATTGCGGACGAGCAGGCGAAGCTGGGCGGCGCGCGGGTCTGGGCATACCGGATGGACTGGGAAACGACAGCGCGGGACGGGCTGCTGATGTCTCCCCACGCGATCGATATCCCGTTCGTGCTGGATACGGTGGGAAGCAATCCGATCGAGCCCGGTCAACTCGCTGAACACCAGGCCATGATGCGCAAGATGAGCAGCGCCTGGGTGGCTTTTGCCCGCAATGGCAACCCGCAGAACGAACATATCCCGGATTGGCACCCGTACGAATCCGTTTCGCGCCCTACCCTCCTGTTCAATCTGGAAAGCCGCATGGCTTCCGACCCCGATGGGTCAGACCTCGCTTTGCTGAGGTCCGGGCTTTCCAGGTACCGCGTCGTTGCCGGCGGCGTGACCGCGCCGGTCAAGTGATGGAGCTGTGTACCGGCACCTGGGCTCGCTTGAAACCGGAAATTGGCGGAGAGTGAGGGATTCGAACCCTCGAAGGGCTTTTGACCCTTACACCCTTAGCAGGGGTGCGCCTTCGACCACTCGGCCAACTCTCCGTCGCCGGGCTGGACATGCTGCAAGAAAAATCCCGCGTCTGCCCCATGGGGCAGGCGCGGGATGATACTGGGGGGGCTGACCCGGGTAAAGGAATGGCCGGGAGGGGCCACTGCGAGCCCCGGCCCGGCGCGTTTCAGCCGAAAACGGGTGCGTGCCCGTTGGCCTCGACGACTTCCGAATGCAGTTCGTGGCTTGCGCCGTTCTGCTCGCCCTTGATGCGCTCGAAGATCTCTTCGCGATGGACGGACACGGTCTTCGGTGCATTGACGCCGATGCCGCACCTGGTTGCCCTTGACGCCGAGGACCGTGACGGTGACTTCGTCACCGATCATCACGGCTTCACCAACTCGGCGGGTAAGAATCAACATGTGCTTTACACGCTCCTTCGTTCTGATTGCTTGCAGTATCGCAGATTGTGCAGGGCGTTGCACGCAGTAAATCGGAGAAACCCTGAATCGCGATGGCGCGTCTCATTTGCTGCGGCCGACAGCTAACTCCGTGACGCGTGGCAACGACGCGCGCAAGTGCAGCATCGAGCAGCGGCACGTCGGTGCCACCGGCCTGCGCGAAATCCGGCGGCCGCCACCGCCTTGTCCGCCCACCTGTCGCGGCCACTGCACCGACGATTTCGCCGGCTTTCACGCGCGACAACGAGATCCGGTGTCACGCCTGCCACCAGGGACATCCGCGTCGTCGTCACCCACTGACGCCAGCACGATGACGGCGGACTTGAGCCTTTCCTTGAGCTGATCGACCGCATTGCGCAGCGTCGTGGCATCGGCGCCGTCGAGCTGTGTGGCCACGACCTTGACGCCGCCCACGTCGACGGCGCCGGCGGCGAGGTCGGTGCCCTGCCCGCTGGCGCAGCTTGTCCTTCAGCGAGCGCAGCTGCTTCTCCAGCGCGCGCATCTGGTCCAGGTCTTCCTGCACGCGCTGCGACGACGTCCTCGCGGGTGCCGCGCACCAGGCCGGCGACCTGGCGCAGCAGCTCTTCGGTCTGGTCGACGTAGTCCAGCGCGCCCTCGCCCGTCACCGCCTCGATGCGGCGCACGCCGGCGGCCACGCCGCCTTCGCGAGACGATCTTGAACAGGCCGATGTCGCCGGCACGGCTCACATGCGTGCCGCCGCACAGCTCGGTGGAGAAGTCCCCGACCCGCAGCACGCGCACCACATCGCCGTACTTCTCGCCGAACAGCGCGATGGCGCCCGCGGCCACCGCGTCGTCGTAGCCCATGCTGCGCGTCTCGGCTGGCGCGTTCGCGCGGATCTGCTCGTTGACGCGTCGCTCGATGCGCCGCAGCTCCTCGGGCGTGACGGGCTGGAAATGCGCGAAATCGAAGCGCAGGCGGTCGGGCGCGACCAGCGAGCCCTTCTGCTGCACATGCGTGCCCAGGACCTCGCGCAGCGCCGCATGCAGCAGGTGCGTGGCCGTGTGGTTGCGGCGGATGCGCTCGCGGCGGGCGTGTGTCGATGCGCGCGCCGACGCTGGTCGCCCACGTCTGCAGCGCCCGCCGGCCAGCCGGCCGATATGGGCGAAGGCGCGTGCCGCGCTTGCGCGTGTCGCTCACGGTGAAGCGGGCGCGCCCGCGGCAGCAGTTCGCCCGTATCGCCGACCTGTCCGCCGGACTCGGCGTAGAACGGCGTGCGCTCCAGCACCACCTCGCCCTCCTCGCCGGCGGCGAGCGACTCGACCGGTGGCGCCGTCCTTCAGCAGCGCGACGATCCGCGACTCTCGTCCATGACCTGCTCGTAGCCGCAGAACTCGGTGGTCGTGCCCAGATCGACGCCGCCACGCAGGTCGACGCCGAAGCGGCTGGCCGCGCGGGCGCGTTCGCGCTGCGCATCCATCTCGCGCTCGTAGCCGGCCATGTCCACGGCGCAGGCCGCGCTCGCGCGCGATGTCGGCGGTGAGATCGGGCGGAAAGCCATAGGTGTCGTGCAGCTTGAAGACCACCTCGCCATCGATGGTCTGCGAGGTCGCCCGCAGCCGGCCGACGGCTTCATCGAGCAGCGCCATGCCGGTGGCCAGCGTGCGCGCGAACTGCTCGCCTTCCTTCAGCAGCACGTCGCGGATGAACGCCTGCTTCTCGCACCAGCTCCGGATAGGCCTCGCCCATCACCTCGGTCAGCGCCGGCAGCAGGCCGGCAAAGAACGTGGGCGCGGCGCCGAACTTGTGCCCGTGGCGCATGGCGCGCCGCATGATGCGGCGGAGCACGTAGCCGCGGCCCTCGTTCGAAGGCGTCACGCCGTCGGCCACCAGGAACGAGCAGGCGCGGATGTGGTCGGCGATCACGCGCAGCGACGGGACTGGCGAGATCCTGCGTGCCCAGCAGCTTCGCGGCGGCCTTGACCAGGTGCTGGAACAGGTCGATGTCGTAGTTCGACTGCACGCCCTGCATCACGGCGCAGATGCGCTCCAGGCCCATGCCGGTATCGACCGAGGGCTTGGGCAGCGGCGTCATCGTGCCGTCGGCCGAGCGGTCGAACTGCATGAACACCAGGTTCCAGATCTCGACGTAGCGGTCGCCGTCTTCGTCCGGGCGAGCCCGGCGGGCCGCCGGGGATGTGCGGCGCCGTGGTCGAAGAAGATCTCGGTGCAGGGACCGCAGGGGCCGGTGTCGCCCATGGACCAGAAGTTGGACTTCTCGCCCAGGCGCGTGCAGCGCGGTCGGCCGGCACGCCCATCTCGTTCGATCCCAGATCTTCGCGGCCTCGTCGTCGTCCTTGTAGACGGTGACCCAGAGGCGCTTCGGGTCGATGCCCCAGCGTGCCGGTGAGGAAATCCCAGGCGAAGCGGATGGCGTCGCGCTTGAAGTAGTCGCCGAAGCTGAAGTTGCCCAGCATCTCGAAGAAGGTGTGATGCCGCGCCGTGTAGCCGACGTTCTCCAGGTCGTTGTGCTTGCCGCCGGCGCGCACGCAGCGCTGGCTGGTGGCCGCGCGCACGTAGGGGCGCGGATCCTTGCCGAGGAACACGTCCTTGAACTGCACCATGCCGGCGTTGGTGAACAGCAGCGTCGGGTCATTGCCGGGCACCAGGCTGAACTGGAGGCGACGACGCTGTGGCCCTGGCGGGCGAAATAGTCGAGGAAGGCGCTGCGGATTTCGGCGGCGGAGAAGGGCTTTTTGGGCTGGTCATGGATCGTGATCGTCGGACTCGGGGTCTCGGCCCCGGAACTGCCCAGAGCGCTGGCGATATGATCCTTGGAAAAGCCCCGGTATTGCAAAAAGCGCATCTGGCGGGCCCTGCCCGGCCAGTCGCGGGGACATGGCCGCCCGAACTTGCGGCGGCGGACGTCCGTCGGCAAGCGCGATGCCAGTCAGGCCCGGACGTCCAGTGCCGCCTCGATCAGCCTCGCCGGGATGCCTGCCTCGGTCAGCGCCTGGCGAATCGCGCTGCGGCCCCTGGCCGCGGCCGGTCAGCATCGCGCACCAGGCTCTCGGCGTAGCGGGCGTCGTCGAGCAGGCCGCTCCGCCTGCAGCTCGGCCCAGCGCCTCGGCGACGACGTCTGGCGGCGTAGCCCTTGCGGATGCAGTGCGGCGGAGAGCTCGCCGCTGGAGTACTCCCGCCGCGCCAGCAGCGCCAGTGCCGCGAGCGCGGACAGCATCGGGATCGGCCGCGCGGTGCTCATCGAGCCTTGCGGCGCGCCCGATGGCTTGCGCTGCGGAAGCTCAGTTGAGCTTCTCGCGCTCCGGCTCGGCCGCGACCTTCGTGCGCGGGCAGGAGCTTGGCGCGGATCTGGCCTTCGATGTCGCGTGGCGATCTCGCGGATGTTCCTTGAGGAAGTGGCGCGCGTTGTCCTTGCCCTGGCCGATGCGCTCGCCCTTGTAGCTGTACCAGGCGCCGGACTTCTCGATGATGCCGTGCGTCGCTGCCCAGGTCGATGATCTCGCCTTCGCGGGAAATGCCGGCGCCGTACATGATCTCGAACTCGGCCTCGCGGAACGGCGGCGAGACCTTGTTCTTCACGACCTTGACGCGGGTCTGGTTGCCGACCACTTCCTCGCCGTTCTTGATGGCGCCGATGCGGCGGATGTCGAGGCGCACCGAGGCGTAGAACTTCAGCGCGTTGCCGCCGGTGGTGGTTTCGGGATTGCCGAACATCACGCCGATCTTCATGCGGATCTGGTTGATGAAGATGACGATGGTGTTCGAGCGCTTGATGTTGCCGGTGAGCTTGCGCAGCGCCTGCGACATCAGGCGGGCATGCAGGCCCATCTGCATCTCGCCCATTTCGCCTTCGATTTCGGCCTTGGGCGTGAGCGCGGCGACGGAGTCGATGACGATGACGTCGACCGCGCCGGAGCGCACCAGCATGTCGGTGATCTCGAGCGCCTGCTCGCCGGTGTCGGGCTGGGAGACCAGCAGGTCGTCGATGTTGACGCCCAGCTTCTGCGGCGTAGGAGGGATCGAGGGCGTGCTCGGCATCGACGAACGCCGCGGTGCCGCCGGCTTTCTGGACTTCGGCCACAACCTGTAACGTGAGCGTGGTCTTGCCGGAGGACTCTGGACCGTAGATTTCGACGACGCGGCCGCGAGGCAGGCCGCCGATGCCGAGCGCGATATCAAGACCCAGCGAACCGGTGGAAACCGCTTCGACGTCGTAGGTGGCGCTGGCGTCGCCCAGACGCATGACCGAGCCCTTGCCGAACTGCTTTTCGATCTGGCCGAGCGCGGCGGACAGCGCCTTCTTGCGGTTTTCTTCCATGCGGGCGTGACCTCGGAATGCGTGGAGACTGGATGGTGGAAGGATTATGCCACAGAGTACTGTATATGTATACAGTCTTTCTGTCCGTGATCGCGCCAGAAATGCCGCCAGCGGCCTATTCCATCAGCAGATCAGCGCGACAGCGGCCGACTGGCGGCGGATCGCGTCCCGGTCGCCGCTGAAGTGCCGGTGGACGGCGCTGCGCTCCGACCGCTGCTCGGCCCGCGCGCCGGCGCGCCAGCGCGAACCAGACCTCGCCCACCGGATGCGCGGCGTGCCGCCATCGGGACCGGCCACGCCGCTGATGGCCACCGCGCGGTCCGCGCCGCCTGCGCGCCAGCGCGCCCATCGCCATCTCGAGCACGATCGGCTTCGCTGACCGCGCCGTGTTCCGCAGCGTCTCGCGCCGACACGCCCAGGTCACGCTGCTTGGCGCGTTGGAGTAGGTGACGCAGCCGCACTCGAACCAGCTGCGAACTGCCGGGCACGTCGGTGAGCAGCTTGGCCACGTAGCCGCCGGTGCAGGATCTCGGCCGGTGACGAGCCTTCAGGCCGCGGCGCAGCAGCAGCTGCGCCCGACGCGGACGGCCAGCAGCGGCAAGCTCGGTGTCGTTGGGGGCGCGTTCAGCCCCGCTCGCTGCTTCGCCTCGCGCGCGCGCTTTTCCTGCGTCCGGCCCAGCGCCAGCGACAGCAGCGACCCAGCCGCCGCCAGCACCCGCCGATGCCGGCGAGCACCGGCTGCACGGCAAGCAGCTTGGCACAGCCCCGTGAAGATGAAGGCGTTGACGAAGTCGGCGCCGCGGAACACCGCGCCATCGACGATGTTCTTGGCCTTGAACTTCTCCTCGCGGCTGACCACCGTCCACAGCGACTCGCGCGCCACGTTGGCGATGCCGAAGTTCGTCGGCGCGCTGCAGGCCTGGAAGGCCGGCGATGGCGAACAGCGACGGAGGTGAACATCAGCGCGATGAACCCGCCGACGAACACCAGCGGCAGGATGGCCAGCGCGCGGACCCGACGCCGATGCGCCTTGATGATGCGGCCCGTGCCCAGCACCTGCACCACCAGCGACAGGATGCCCACCCACTGTGCGATGGTCGCGAAGATGCTGCGTGCGCTGCGCCATGTCGTCGGTGTAGCGAGGCCACGATGTGCGCCTGCGTGAAGTACAGGAACGTGCCCAGCAGCGACAGCAGGAACACCCACAGGCCGATGCCGCCCAGGTAGGGCGACTTGAACAGCAGCCCGAAGCCGTCGAACATGCCGCCGCCCACGGGCTTCTTCTCGCGACCGGCGCTGGCCGCGACGAAATCCGGGTTCGCGGCCTGCGCAGCTGCGCCGCCGCGCCTTCGAGCCGGTTGGCGCAGAACACCGCGCCGATCAGCAGCGCGCCGGCCACCAGCAGCAGGTTGGCGACACCGATGCGGCCCGACCAGCTGCTTGTTGAGCATCGGCCCCAGGATGTTGCCCAGCGATCCGCCCGCCGCGATGAAGCCGAACAGGCGCTTGCCCTGCTCGCTGGCGTAGAGGTCGGACATGAACGTCCAGAACATCGACACCGTGAACACCGAGAACACGGTGATCCAGATGAAGAACGCCTTGCGACACCACGTCGGGCGAAACGCCGGTCTTCAGCAGGAACCAGAACACCAGCATGTTGGCGACGAGGAACAGGTAGATCACCGGCACGAACTGCGCGGCGCGGCAGCTTGGCCGCGATGCGCCGCCTGCAGTGGCGCGGTGAGCAGCGAGACGACGAACGTGGCGAGGAACAGCCACGGCAGGTCCTGCGTGCCGCCGCGGATGCCCATCGGCATCGCGCAATGGGCAGCAGCATGTAGTAGGTGGAGAGCAGGAAGAAGAAATAGGCGAAGGACCAGAACAGCGCCTTCACTTCCCCCGACTTGGCGTTGACCAGCTTCTTGATGAGCGTTTCCATCGGGCCAGCATATCCGCGCCACGCCGGCGGGCGCCAGCCTTGCCGGTCCGAAGCTTACTGCGCGGCGGGAATCACCTGCGCCAGTGCGCGGGCCTCCGCCTCGCAGTCTCGCCCCGGCCCCGAATTGCGCTCGCGCGCAGAGGCGACTTCCTTGCGGGCGGCCTCGAGATCCTGCTGGAATTCCGGCACCGCATGCAGCCGCGCGACTGTTGAAGATGCAATGTCCCGCGCCTGCGCGACGTCGCTCTGCCAGTGGTAGTTGCAGATCATCCGGCTCTCCCCGAAGGCCCGGCCGCGCGCCAGCAGTTCGTTGGCGCGATCCGGCGCGAGCTCGGTGAGCACGAGTGCCGTCGCCCAACCGGAGGCCGTGTGCCCGGAAGGATACGAGCCGTTGGTACGCAACACCTGCTCATGTTCGGGATAGCAGGTGGACTCTCCATGCTGTGCATACGGGCGCGTCCGCATGTACAGGTTCTTGGCGGCTACCGTGGAACGCGCAGCGTCGCCGCCTGATGTCCTCATCAGCTTCGCCAGATGCGGTGTCTTCTCCGTGCTGACCTCGAATCCCAGCGCGCAATTGAAGATACCGAGCGCCTGCGGGTACTGCATGGCCGCGTCGAGCGCCGCCAGGTCCCAGCGCGCGGTTCCGCGCAGCTTTGCGGCCTGCCTGTTCACTTCTTCATCGCCGGCCTGGGCCGCCGAGCCGGCGGCCGGAGGCGGGGGCAGCAACCTGGCGCTGTCCGGCAACTGGTCGGGAGTGAGGTAGCCGGCCTGGCGTGGCGCTCCGCCCGATGCAGGCTGGCCCACCGGGGCTGCCGCCATTCCCATCGGGGCGCTCTCGGCCGGGGTGTTTGCAGGCGGCGCGCTCGCGCAGCCCGTCATCACCAACGCGACCGACGCAATCAGGATCTGCTGTCTCATGCCCTGACCCCGTTGCCCTCTGTTCAGTCGTGCGTCAGCCCGCGTAGCGCGGCTCGGGCAGGCCCTGTGCGTCGAGCCCCTCGATGACGAAAGTCATGCCACCGCCCTCTTCCGGCGGCTTGATGATGCCGAGGCCCTTGAGCGCCAGCGGATCGATCGACGTGACGAACAGCTGGTCGAGCCCCGGGCCGCCAAACATCACGCTGGCGGGCAGGTTCACCGGCGTTTCGATCGTCCGCTCGATCGAACCGTCCGGGCGGAACGCGACGACCTTGCGACCGTTGCAGATGGCCATCCACATCCGTCCCTCGGTATCGACTGTTGCGCCGTCGGGAATACCGCCAAGCGCCTGCGTGTTTGCAAAGTCGCGGCGGTTGGACGCGCGCCCGGTCGCGATGTCGTAGTCATACGCGTAGATCGCGTTGCGCAGGCTGTCCGAGAAATAGAACGTGCGATTGTCCGGCGACCAGCAGGGCCCGTTGCTGATGGTGATGTCGGTGTCGATCACGGTCAGGCTGTGATCGGTGTCGAGCACATACACGCAGCCCAGCGGTGCCCTGGCCTTGCTGTCCGTCGTGCCGACGACGAAGCGTCCCGCGGCGATCGACCTTGCCGTCGTTGAACTGGACCTGCGGATCCAGCCCTTCAGGGCGGGCCAGCAGCTGCGTTGCGCCGCTGTCGAAATCCAGCGTGTAGATGCCATCGGCCAGCGCCACGATCGCGCCGCCCTGTTCGCGCAGGGCCATCGAACCGATGACACCCGGCACGTCCCACGAACGGGACTTGCCCGAGGCCGGCTCATGGCGGTGGACCTGCCGGCCGGCGATGTCCACGAAGTACAGCGCCTGTTCCCGGACATCCCAGACTGGTCCCTCTCCCACCAGGCATTTCGGCGCGGCGTCGAGGCGCGTGATCTTCTGCGGCATTTCAGTTTTCCACCTGTTCGAAGAGCGCTTGTGCGGCGACCGGGATGAGCGCAAGCTCGATGCACCACAGTACTACCCACGCCTGCGAACCTGAAGGGCCGATGGCTTCTCCGACCCGACCCCGGCGCGTACGCCCTGCCAGCAAAGGCTCTGCCAGCTCCCCTCGACAGAATCAACTGTTGGCGATGATGTCGCCGCAACAGTACGACCACCTGCTCCCACATCTCAAGCTCGTTGCGATGCCGCTGGGAAAGGTGATCTACGAGTCCGGCGACAAACTGGGTGACGCCTACTTTCCCACGGACTGCATCGTGTCGCTGTTGTACGTGCTGGAAGACGGCGCTTCGGCAGAGATATCCGTCGTTGGCAACGAGGGTCTGGTCGGCATTGCCCTGTTCCTTGGCGGCGAGTCAACGCCCAATCGCGCGGTTGTGCAGAGCGGCGGGTCTGCCTATCGGCTGTCAAGCATGTTGCTCAAGGACATGTTCCGGCACAACGTGGAGATGCGAATCGCCCTGCTGCGATACACGCAGTCGATTTTCACGCAGATGGCACAGACAGCCGTGTGCAACCGTCATCACTCGGTTGACCAGCAGCTCTGCCGCTGGCTGCTCCTCTCGCTGGACAGGCTCGATGGCAACGTCTTGGTCATGACCCACCAGCTGATCGCCGACATGCTCGGCGTGAGGCGTGAGGGCGTTACGGCTGCCGCAAGGAAGCTGCAGGATCTGGGCGCCATCCGGTATTCACGCGGCAGGATTACGGTTCTCGACCGCCCGAAAATCGAGAAGCTCTCCTGCGAGTGTTATGCCGTCGTGAGGAAGGAGACGGATCGCCTGCGCGCCATGACATTCGAGCGTGGCCCTTGATCTCCACGGAGTGTTCGCTTCCGCACATACGCCACCCCTGAGGCAGGGCAAAATCGGGTTTGGCAGGAATTTGCGCAGCGTTCCCGCCGATTTTCGCGGCTGGAATGCCATGAATGGAATCCACGCGCCGGGAAACTCAGCCCGGTGCTGGACGAAGAGGAGTTCCCTCGAATGACAACGGCACATCAGGTCCCAGCCCCGACCGAGACAGTGGGCGAATACAACTTTGCTGTTGTCGAGCATTTGCACGCGAGCGGCAGCGGCGCGGCCAGTTTCTCGCTTACGCGCTGCCGGACATACGAAGACGGATCCCTGGGCCGCCAGGTGAGTTATGGCCTCTCGGGTTTCGACGATTTCGAGTCCGCGCGGGAGTTCGGGCTTGCGTGGTGCCGGGGGTCCGAAGAGTCACAAACGGCCTAGCGTCGTTCACCCTCTAGGCGCGCGGTGAAGATCCCGGCAGCAGCCTGTCGCTTTCGCCCTTGACGACGCCGTAGCACTCGCAAGAACGTTGCTCGACGCCAGGGCGGTCCAGCACCGTTATCACGCCGTCGTTGTAGTGGATCAGCCCTGCTTGCGCCAGCACGCCCGTGGCGCGCACCACGTCCACGTGACCGAGCCCGAGCATGTTGCCAATCAGCCTTGACGTCATGGTCATCCGCGAGGATGGCAGGCGATCCAGGCTAAGCAACATCCAGCGGCAAAGCTGCTGGTCGATGGAATGATGCCGGTTGCAGGCCGCGGTCTGGACCATCTGCGCAATCAGTGCCGAGGCGAACAGCAGCAGAAGTCGGCTCAGCGCTCCCCATCTGTTGAACTCGTCCTTCAGCACTTGCGCCGGCAGGCGATACGCATGACCGGCGTTCTGGACTATCGCCCTGCTCATGGTCGACTCGCCGCCCATGAACAGGGATATCCCGATGACGCCTTCATTCCCGACAATGGCGATCTCGGCCGACTCACCGTTGCTCATGACGTACAGCAACGAGACCACACAGTTGGTGGGAAAGTAGGCGAATCGCATCACTTCACGCGACTCGTACAACACCTGCCCCAGGGCGAGAGGCACGAGCTCCATGTCGCCGGCCAGTCGCTCATGGTCGCCAGCCGACAATGCGGCAAGCAGGGAGTTCTCCCCATGGGAACTCGACTTGTCCAAGGACGCTTCGGTCACAGGGCCTTCCTGACAGGGAGTGGTGCCACAGTGTGCCTGGATCGTTCCGCTGTAAGTTCGGTGGCGAACACAGGCATCAGCTGTCCATCCAGTACGCTTCCCTTCATGCATTCCTACTCCCGGACGCGCCGTTGGACGATAAAAGGGGGGTTGAACGTTCCATACGATCTGAACACTGCCCTCGGTGGCGTTCGTCAGCAGGAAGGTGCATGAGTAGCGTCGGAAGCGAGGTTCAACAGATTGCCGGTTTGCGCGTGGATTCCGTGGCCCAGCTCAAGACAGCGGACGGAGTGCTCCTGCATGTCGCCATCCTGGACGCGACTCTCGGCGGTGCGCTCGTGGAAACCATGCTGCGATTGCCAGTCCTGGGGCATGTATTCATTCGCCCACTGCACGCTCGGGCCGACCAATGGCGTTCGGCAAGGGTGATCAAGAGTGCGCGGGGGCAAATTACCGTAGAGTGGCTGCGCGAGGGCGTCGATGCCGACCGCACGCGCACCTTCACGCAGCCGCCGCTCCCCGCTGGTCAGGTTTCGCTCGAGAGTCTTGCAACCTGAGATAGACCAGGCATTTCGGCGGCGAGGTACCTGAGCTTCAGCGGACATGAGAGTTTCCCCGCCTGAAAACCGGCCCCGGGATACTCCATCGAACCGGCTATGATTTGCCCCCGTGGCAACCAGCGGCACTGAACACACACCGATGATGCAGCAGTACCTGCGCATCAAGGCGCAGCACCCGGACGTGCTGCTGTTCTACCGCATGGGCGATTTCTACGAGATGTTCTTCGACGATGCCCGGCGCGCGGCGAAGCTGCTCGACATCGCGCTGACCACGCGCGGCCAGTCGGCCGGCGAGCCGATCGCCATGGCCGGCGTGCCGGTGGTCAGCGTCGAGAACTACCTGGCGCGGCTGGTGCGCAAGGGCGAGTCGGTGGCCATCTGCGAGCAGATCGGCGACCCGGCGAAGATCAAAGGGCCCGGTGGAGCGCCAGGTGGTGCGCGTCGTCACGCCCGGCACGCTGGTCGAGGACGCGCTGCTGGAGCGCACGCGCGAGAGCCTGCTCGCGGCCGCTGGCATGCGGACGGCGACCGGCACGGCCTGGCCTGGCTCGACCTGGCCAGCGGACGCTTCTGCGTGAGCGAACTGCAGGGCGAGCGCCGAACTGGCCGCGGAACTGGAGCGGCTGCGGCCGGCGGAACTGCTGCTGCCGGAGGACCAGCGCGCGCGAGCTTGGCCATGCCGCACGCGGCTGCGCCCGCCCTGGCACTTCGAGCAGCGAGGCCGCGACGCGACTGCTGTCGCGCAGTTCGGCACGCGCGACCTCGCCGGCTTCGGCGCCGGCAGACCTGGCTGCCGGCCTGCGCGCCGCGGGCGCGCTGCTGCAGTACGTGCAGGACACGCAGAAGACCGCGCTGCCGCACATCCGCGCGCTCACCGTGCAGCGTCGCGACGAAGGGCTGCACGCTCGACGCCACCACGCGTCGCAACCTGGAACTGGACCGCAGCCTCACGGGCAACGAGGACGCGACGCTGTTCGCGCTGCTCGAACCACTGCGCCACGGCGATGGGCTCGCGCGAGCTGCGGCGCTGGCTGAACCGGCCGCTGCGCGATCGCGACGCTGCTGCGCAGCGCTATGCGGCCATCGGCAGCGCTGGGCGAGGACCGCGCTTCCGAAGCGCTGGCGAGAGCGCTGGCGCCCATCGGCGACGTGGAGCGCATCCTGGCGCGCGTGGCGCTGCGCTCGGCGCGCCCGCGCGACCTGGTGCAGCTGCGCGCGCCGCTGGCCGCCCTGCCCGGCATTGCGCGGGCTGCTTGCGGGCATGCGATTCGCCGCTGCTGCGCGCGCTGCGGATCGCGCATCGGCGAACACCGGGCGGAGCACGCGCTGCTGGCTGCAGGCCATCGCCGAGGAACCCTCGGCGATGCTGCGCGACGGCGACGTGATCGCCGACCGGCTACGACGCCGCGCTCGACCAGCTGCGGCGCATCTCCACGAACACCGACGAGTTCCTGCTCGAGCTCGGAACAACGCGAACGCGAGCGCAGCGGCATCGCGCAGCTGAAGCTCGGCTACAACCGCGTGCACGGGTTTCTTCATCGAGATCCCGCGCGCGCAGGCCGAGACGCGTGCCGGCCGACTACCTGCGCCGCCAGACCGTGAAGTCGGCCGAGCGCTTCATCACGCCGGAACTCAAGCGCTTCGAGGACGAGGTGCTGGGCGCGCGCGACAAGGCGCTGGCGCGCGAGAAGGAACTGTACGAAGCGTTGCTCGCACGCGCTGATCGCCGTGCTGCCCGCGCTGCAGCGATCGGCCGCGGCGCTCGCGCAGCTCGACGCGCTGACCAGCTGGCGGAGCGGGCCGATGCACTGCAATGGGTGCAACCCGACCTGGTGGAAGAGCCGGTCTATCCAGCGTCGAGGCCGGCCGCCATCCGGTGGTGGAGCAGTTCAGCGGCACGAACTTCGTGCCCAACGACCTGGCGTTCGACGACTGCGCGCCGCATGCTGATCGTCACCGGCCCGAACATGGGCGGCAAGTCCACCTACATGCGGCAGGCGGCGCTGATCGCGGTGCTGGCGCACATCGGCAGCTTCGTGCCCGGCGCGAGCGCGCGACGATCGGGCCCATGGACCGCATCTTCACGCGCATCGGCGCGGCCGACGACCTGGCCGGCGGGCGCTCCACGTTCATGGTGGAGATGACCGAAACCGCGAACATCCTGCACAACGCCACGCGACCGCGAGCCTGGTGCTGATGGACGAGATCGGCCGCGGCACCAGCACCTTCGACGGCCTGTCGCTGGCGTGGGCCGTGGCGCGGCACCTGGCGACGCGGGTGCGCGCCTTCACGCTGTTCGCCACGCACTACTTCGAACTCACGGCGCTGGCCGCCGAACTGCCGGGCGTCGTGAACCTGCACCTGGATGCCACCGAGCACGGCGACGAACTGGTGTTCCTGCATGCGGTGCGCGAAGGCCCGGCCAACCGCAGCTACGGCCTGGCGGTCGCGCAAGCCTGGCCGGCGTGCCGCGAGAGGTGATCGGCAAGGCGCGGGAGTACCTGGCGCTGCTCGAGTCCCAGCGCGATGGCCGCCCCCACCGTGGACACCCCAGGCGGAGTTGCCGCTTTTCGCCGCCGCCCGCACCCTCGTCCGCTGGAATTGCGCCTGGCGGAAGCTGCGAGCCCGACGAACTCTCGCCGCGCGAGGCGCTGCAGCTGCTCTACGAATTGCAGCAGGCGGCGCTAGAATCGCTGCGCAGGGAATAACCTCGAATCGACAGGGAGCACCGATGGCCAGTCGCAAGAAGTCCCGCCCACGCAGATCGTCCGTACGCAGGTCGCCCGTGCGCAAGTCCGCGGGAAAGCTTGCGCTGCTGGTCGCCACGCGCAAGGGCGCATTCATCCTCAAGGCTGACGCCGCACGCCGCGTCTGGAAAACCGGGCGCCCATCACTGCTCGGACAGATCGCACACCACCTCGTGCAGGACCCACGGGAACCCAAGGTGCTGCTGCTGTCCTCCAGCACCGGGCACCTGGGTCCGACCATGCTAACGCTCGACGGATCGCGGTCGCACGTGGCCGCGAGATCAAGCGACCCCCAGCGTTTCCGAAGGCATCCGAGGGTCAGAAGTCCCACGTGCTGCGACCACAGTTTCTGGCTTGACGCCAGGACACGCCAGCGAACCGGGCGTCTGGTACGCGGGGTCATCCCCGCAGGGCCTGTTCCGCAGCGAGGATGGCGGCGAGACCTGGGAGCCCGTGAAAGGGCTCAACGAGCACCCGGAGTACAGCCAGTGGATGGGCGACCAGGTAGAACGGCACGCCGGATGGACCGAAGCTGCATTCGGTCAATCGTCGATCCGCGCGACCGCAATCACCTGTACGTGGCGCATGTCGAGCGGCGGCGTGCACGAGTCGCTGGATCGCGGTGCCACCTGGAAGGCACTGGTCAAGGGCATGGAAGTGGTCGAGGGTTTTCCGGTGGACCAGCTCGTCGTGCACGACCCGCACTGCGTGCGGCTCTGCCCTTCGAATCCCGACCGGCTCTACCAGCAGAACCACTGCGGCATCTATCGCCTCGACCGTCCCGGCGAGCAATGGATACGCATCGGCCTCAACATGCCGAAGAAGGTCGGCGACGTCGGCTTTCCGATGGTGGTGCATCCGCGCAACGACAAGGTGTGCTGGGTGTTCCCGATGGACGGCAGCGGCGTCTGGCCGCGCACCAGCCCGGACGGCAAGCCGGCGGCCTACATGACGCGCAACGCCGGCGCCAGCTGGCAGCGGCTGGACAAGGGGATGCCGAGGAAAGATGCCTGGTGGACGGTCAAGCGGCAGGCGATGTGCGGCGACGCGCGCGACCCGGTGGGCCTGTATTTCGGCACGACCAGTGGCGAGATATGGGCCAGCCGCGACGAAGGCGCCAGCTGGCGCTGCATCGCGCGGCACCTGCCCGAGATCTACGCACTGGAGACGGCCGAGTTCTGATGCGCGTGACCATCCCCAGCCCGCTGTTCCAGTACACCGGGCGCAAGGATGTCGAGGCCTCGGGCACGACGCTGGCGGACGTGCTGCGTGGACCTGGATCGGCAGTTCCCGGGCCTGCGCTTTCGCATGATCGACGAGCAGGACTGCGCTGCGGCCGCACATGCGCGTGTTTCTTGGCACGCGCGAACTGCGGAACCTCGCCTCGCCGCTGGACCCTGGCGCGACGCTGCACATCGTGCAGGCCCTGAGCGGCGGCTAGTTCTCCGCCCGGTCAGGCCATTCGCGCCCAGCGCACCAGCGTCGCGAGATTCGGCGGCTTGCCGTGCATGAGCAGCCCGATGCGGAACACCTTGGAGGCGAACCACACGGCCGCCGCCGCAGTCAGCGATGCTGAGCCCGAGCGAGAGGATGGGCTGCCAGGCGGGCGGCGGCGTTGCGGACGCCATGCGCGCCAGCATCCCGAACGTATTGATCGGCGGAATGAAGCTCATGGCGACGCTGAAGGTGGAATCCGGATTGGCGCCGATGATCGGCGTCAGCGAGTACGGCAGGACCAGCAGCAGCATCACCGGCCCCATCAGCGACTGCGCATCGGCAACCTGGCTCACGGCGGCACCGATGGTCAGCATCATCGCGCCGAAGACCAGGTAGGTCACGATGAAGAAGATGAACAGCCAGGGGATCAACATCGGGTCCAGCAGGCCGAACATCGCGAACTGCATCAGGCCGATCAGGCCCAGGCCGATGTAGATCGCCAGCACCAGCAGGCTGACCCCGAGCTGGCCCAGCAGCTTGCCCCACATCAGCTCGAGCGGCGACAGCGCGGACAACAGCACTTCCACGACCCGGCTCGACTTCTCCTCGACGGTGGAGGTCATCAGCGTCTGGCCGCCCATCATCACGCCGAGGAACAGCAGGATGCCCATGACGAACGGCAGTATCCGGTTGAAGCCCCGGCGCGCCGGCTGCTCGCCTTCGCGCGCGAGCAGGACGGGTTCGGTGCGGATCACCCGCATCGTGGGTTCGACCGCATCGGCTGCCACGCCCTGCAGTCCCAGGCGTGCTTCCAGCAGCGCAAGCCGCAGGCCTTCGTGCAGTGCGTTCACCGTTCCGTCGTCCAGGCCGCCTGCGATGAACAGCTGGTAGCTGCCGTATTCGCGTTCACCGGGCGAACGCGTCACCGCATCCGGAGCGATCGCGACCACGCCGATTCGCCGTGGCTGCGCCGCTGGAGCCGCCAGCCAGCGCTTGGCGGCGTCGATGTCGCCCGGATGCGGCGCTTCGGCAAGACTCAGGCGCGGCGGCACGGGGACGCGCGCGGGCATGCCGGCGCGGTCCGCTGCGCCGGGGCGACATTCTCCGTGCGCCGGCGGATTTCGTCCTGTCGGCGGGCGGTGATGGCTTCGGGCGTCAGCTTCTGCGCCAACGGTGCCCGCACCGCCTGCGTCGGATCAATCACGACGATCTCGCCGGTGACCTGCGGCGCGCGCGAGGACAGGATGCGCGGGATCATGAGGAACAGGACCAGGCCGAACACCGGCATGACGAACACGCCGATCAGGAAGCCCTTGCGCATCACCGTCGTGACGAACTCGCGCCGCGCGACCAGCCAGATGCGATTCATGCGGCCCCCTGCAGGTGCTGGCGCAGCGACTGCTCGCCCACCAGTTCGATGAAGACGTCTTCCAGGCGCCGGCGGGCGATCTCCAGCCGCGCGGGCGGCACGGCCGCGCCGAGCGCCTGCATGGCGGCCTGCGGGTCGGTTCCCGATTCCAGCCGCACTTCGTAGCCGCCCTCCACGCCCTGGAACGAGGTCACGAACGGCAGCGCGCGCAGGGGCGCGAGATCGGCGTTCGCATCGAGCGGTTCGAACAGTATCCGCTGCAGGTCGAACTGCCGGCGCAGCCGCGCGGTGGACTCATCGAGCACCTTGCGACCCTTGTGGATCATCACGATCTGGTCGCAGAGCTCCTCGGCCTGGGCCATCACATGCGTGGAGAACAGGATGGTCGCGCCGCGGGCGCGCTCGGCGCGGATGACTTCCTTCAGCGCGCGGACGCTGACCGGGTCGAGTCCGCTGAAGGGCTCATCGAGGATCAGCAGCTCCGGTTCGTGCAGGATGGCGCCGACGAACTGCACCCGCTGCAGCATTCCCTTGGAGAGATCCTCGCAGCGGACGCGGCCGACGTTCGTCAGCCCCAGCTGGTCCAGCAGCTTCGTGGCGCGCGGCCGGGCCACCGACTCCTCCATGCCGCGGAGCTGGGCGAGGTACAGCAGGAAGTCATCGATGCGCATCTTGCGATAGACGCCGCGCTCCTCGGGCAGGTAGCCGACGCAGCCTGGCGCGCGTCGAGCGCCGAATCACGCCCGAGCACCGACAGCGAACCGGAATCCGGAAACAGGATCGACATGATCAGGCGGATGGTCGTGGTCTTGCCGGCGCCGCTGGGCCGATGAAGCCCCACGTTGTGCCGCGGGGAATCGACAGGTCGAGCTCGTCGACTGCGCGGACACCGTTGAAGGCCTTGACCAGTTGTCGCGCGGCGACGGCCTGTTCTTTCTGCATGTCCCTAGAGTCCCGCAACGGACTCCAGCCTTACAAGCCCATCACCGGCTCAAAGTGACCCGAATCGAGGAAGGCCACGACCTGCCGCGCGGCCTCCGGGGAAATCAGCATTCCGGTGTGGCTGGCCGGCACGACGCAGCGGTCCGTCGCACCCGGTATCTCGGTTTCCTGAAGTGCCACCGTGCCATCGTTCGGTTCCGGCAGGCGCGACAACACGCGACCCAGCCCGATCGGACTGTTGCCGGCAATCACGCCGAGCTGTGGCCGAAAGGTCCAGCGGCGCCGTTCCTCGCCTTTGCGTTGCGGCCGGGTCAGCTCCTCGCCTCCCGACAGTCCCATCAGCATCCGACCCGGTCCGAGGCGCTGGAATTCGCGCCCGGACTGGCTGCCGCGCACCGGCGTGCCCATGAACACCACGCGGCAGAAATCGCCGCTGAAGCGATCGGGCGCGCAGCAGGCCGGTCTCGAACATCCGGTAGATGACCATGCCGCCGAGGCTGTGGCCGACCAGGTGCACGGGCGCAAGCGTGCGCCGCGCCAGCATGCGCGCATAGCGCGCGCAGCGGCGCGCGACGCTGTCCATCGGTTCGGCGCAGCGAGGAATACGGGAAGGCGCGCAGCGCCCAGCCGTGCGCGGCCAGGTGCCGGCTGCAGCAGCAACGACTCGGCGCCGGTCATCCACAGGCCGTGGACGAACAGCACGGTGCCGCGCAGCGGGGGCTGCGCGGTACTTGCTCAGGTGGCGGGCTGCGGCGTGCGGACACGGATCGACAGTTCGCGCAGCTGCGCCTCGCTGACCGGTGTCGGCGCATCGGTCAGCGGGCAGGCCGCGGTCTGCGTCTTCGGGAAGGCGATCACGTCGCGGATGCTTTCGGCGCCGGCCATCAGCATCACCAGGCGATCGAGGCCGAAGGCGATGCCGCCATGCGGCGGCGCGCCGAACTTCAGCGCATCGAGCAGGAAGCCGAACTTGCGCTGCGGCTTCTTCCGGCTCGATGCCCAGCAGGCCGAACACCACCGACTGCATGTCGGCGCGATGGATTCGCACCGAACCGCCGCCGATCTCCGAACCGTTGAGCACCATGTCGTAGGCCTTGGCGACGGCCTTGCCCGGATCGGCGGCGAGCGCGGCCGGATCGTCGACCTTGGGCGCGGTGAACGGATGATGCATGGCCACCCAGCGCTTCGCATCCGCGTCGTACTCGAACATCGGGAAATCGACCACCCACAGCGGCCGCCAGCCGTGCTCGACGAGCTTCAGGTCGTGCCCGATCTTCAGGCGCAGCGCGCCGAGCGCATCGCTGACCACCTTCGCGTGTCGGCGCCGAAGAAGATCAGGTCGTTGTCCTGCGCGCCGGTGCGCTCGAGGATGCCGGCCACCGCCTCGTCGCTGAGGAACTTCAGGATGGGCGACTGCAGGCCCTCGCGGCCCTTCGCCTTCTCGTTGACCTTGATGTACGCCAGGCCCTTCGCGCCGTAGCGCGCCACGAAGGCCGTGTAGGCGTCGATCTCGCTGCGGCTGAATGCCGCCGCCGCCCGGCGCGCGCAGCGCGGCCACGCGGCCGTTCGGATCCTTCGGCGGGACCGGCGAACACCTTGAAGTCGCAGCCGGCGACGAGGTCCGCCACATCGACCAGTTCCAGCGGCACGCGCAGGTCGGGCTTGTCCGAACCGTAGCGGCGCATGGCCTCGGCGTAGGTCATGCGCGGGAACGGGTTGGGCAGCGCGACTTCCACCGCCTTCGCGAACAGCTCGCGGATCAGCCCTTCCATCAGCGTCCATGATCTCGTCCTGCGACGAGGAACGAGGTCTCGACGTCGAGCTGCGTGAACTCCGGCTGGCGGTCGGCGCGCAGGTCCTCGTCGCGGAAGCAGCGCACGATCTGGTAGTAGCGGTCGAAGCCCGAGACCATCAGCAGCTGCTTGAAGATCTGCGGCGACTGCGGCAGCGCGAAGAAGCTGCCCGGATGCGTGCGGCTCGGCACCAGGTAGTCGCGCGCGCCCTCGGGCGTGGCCTTGGTGAGCATCGGCGTTTCGATGTCGATGAAGCCGTGCTCGTCCATGTAGTGGCGCATCGCGCTGGTCACGCGATGGCGCAGCCGCAGGCGCTTGGCTCATCTCCTCGCGGCGCAGGTCGATGTAGCGATAGCGCAGGCGCACTTCCTCGCTGACCTGCTCGTCGAGCTGGAACGGCAGCGGCTCGGAACGGTTGAGCACGGTCAGCTGCGCGGGCCAGCAGCTCGACCTTGCCCGAGGCCAGGTTGGCGTTGGCGGTGCCGGCCGGACGCGCGCGCACCAGGCCGCGCACCTGGATCACGAACTCGCCGCGCAGGCGCTCGGCCTCGGCGAACAGGTGCGGGTCGTCCGGGTCGAACACGATCTGCAGCAGGCCCTCGCGGTCGCGCAGGTCGACGAAGATCACCCCGCCATGGTCGCGGCGGCGGTGGACCCAGCCGGCGACCGTGACTTCCTGGCCGGCCAGCTGTTCGTTGACCTGACCGCAATAGTGGCTGCGCATGCTGGAGACGTTCCGGACGGGGGACGCGCGATGTTACGGGCGCCCCGCCCTACCGTCCAGCAGGGGCGCCATGCCCTACGGGAGCGCTACCGCCGTGGCCGCGAAGGGCTTGTCCGGCGTGCCGGGGGCCGCCCGCATCGAGGCGAACTGGGCCTCCAGCACGTAGGCGTTGTCACCCACGACGGTGACCGCCACGGGGCCGTCGGGAAAGCCTTCCTTGAGCGTCACATTCGTGCCGGTGGCGCCGTCGAGCGTTACATGCTGCAGGCTGCCCGCGCCGCCACCCTGGGCGACCAGCAGGCCCTTGCCGTAGGTGCGCATGCCATCGGGGCGATCCAGCGGCTTGTCGAGCGTGACCTCGGTGACCGAGCCTGCCGCGCCGTCGGCGCCGATGGGCACGACGAACAGCTTGCTCGTGATGAGGGCGTTCACGTAGAGGTTGCCGTCCACCACCGCGAGCCCGTCGAGCACGCCGCCCGTGGGGCCGAACTTGCCGTCCTGTCCGGCCCAGACCTCGAACTTCTCGCCATTGGGCTTCAGCGTGGCCACCAGCATGTTGGTGGTGTCGGTGACGTAGCGCGTTCCGCTCGCATCCACCGCGATGTCATTGCAGGCGGCGCCGGCGGTCGGCAGCGGATAGTGCGCCTTGTAGGCGCCGGTCTTCAGGTCGAAGACGTACATGGCCGACGGCACCGGCGTCACGCCCTCGGCCGGCGGGCCCATGTTTCCGGAGCACGCGTACAGGTTGCCCGAGGCCTCGTCGGCGAGCACGCCGAAGATGCCCTGCATGTCGCCGGTGCCGGCCGGGATGAACACTTCGGCCGTGGCGGCGCCGGGTGCTGCACGGTAGATCTGGCGCGCGCCGACACTGCCGATGATCACGGTGCCATCGGCGGTGGACGTGAGGCTCTCGGGAATGATGCGCGATCCCGGGATCACGATCTGCGCGGGTGCCGGAGCGGCGGCCACGGCGGGCTCGGCTGCGGCCGGTGCTGCGGCTTCAGGAGCAGGCGCCTTGGCGCAGGAGGCGAGAACGGCGGCAACCGCTGCGAGCACCGCGGCCGCAATGCGCGTGTTGTTCAGAGAATTCATGCTTATTTCGCTCCCTTGTAGGAAATCCGGTAGATGAGGTTGGCGCCGTCGTCGCTGACCAGCAACGAGCCATCGGCCGCCACGGCGGCTGCGACCGGGCGACCCCAGGCATTGCCATCCTCGGCGATGAAACCCGTCATGAAGTCGATGTACTCGCCGGTGGGCACGCCGTTCTTCATCGGCACGCGCACGATCTTGTGGCCGGTGCGGAACGCGCGGTTCCAGGAACCATGCAGCACCGCAAACGCGTCACCCGCGTATTCCGCCGGGAAGGCCGAGGCGCCCGAGGGCTTGAGCGGGTAGAACGCGAAGCCGGTGGCGGCCGAATGCGACACGTAAGGCACGTCCGGCACGGTGACCTTGCCCTTGAGGTCCGGGCGCGCGTCCTTGTGGCGAGGATCCTCGTGGTCGCCCATGTAGTACCAGGGCCAGCCGTAGAACCTGCCTTCGCGCACGCGCGTGGAGTAGTCCGGCACCAGGTCGTCGCCGAGCATGTCGCGCTCATTGGTGGTGCACCACACCTCGCCATTGGCCGGCTGCACGGTCAGCGTGATGCAGTTGCGGATGCCCGTGGCGAAGTTGCGGCCGGACTTCTCGTTGCCCACCTCGAACACGCGCACGCCGGCGCGGTTCTCTTCCAGGTCCCACGTTGCCCCGAGCCCACGCGCGGCCTCCCATGCCTTGATCTCCTCGGCGGTCTTCTTCGGCATGTTCTCCTGCACGTTCGACTGCGAGCCCACCGACACGTACATGCGCTTGCCGTCCGGCGAGAACGCCAGGTCGCGCGTGTAGTGGCCACCGCCCGTGGGCGAGAGCTGCGCGACCACGACTTCCGGTATGCCCGAGGCGACGGTCTGTCCCGGCTTGTAGGCATAGCGCACGACGCGGTTCATCTCCGCGACATAGATCCACTGCGGGTTCGCCCCGAGCGGATAGAACGCCACGCCATAGGGCTGCATCAGGCCCTGCGCGAACACGGTGGTGGTCGCGGTCTTTCCGTCCGCGGTCGGGCGCAGCACCTTGACGCGACCTGCCAGCGTCTCAACGAGCAGCATGTCGCCGTTGGGGGCGAGCTTCATCGTGCGCGGACCCGAGAGGTCCTTCAGGAACACCTCCACCTCGAAGCCCGGCGGCAGGGCCAGCTTCGCGCCGGCCGGCTGCGGGATGAGGCGCGGGAAGTTCATCGCCGAGGGCGTATCGAACGGCGGCGGCAGTTTGTTCAGGTCGATGCGATGCACGCGACCCGGCTTGTCGTTCTTCCAGTCCGGCGTGCCCTTGGCGGGTGCCGCAGCGGCGGGCGGCGGACCGGGTGGCGGACCGAAACCGCCGCGCGGCGCAGCCTCCTTGAAGGTGCCCGCCTTGAGCTCGGAAAAGTACGCCACGAGGTTTGCGCGCTCGGTCGCGCTCGCCACCGGGATCACCATCGTGGTGCCCGGCACCACCGTGGTCGGGGAAGCGAGGAAGCGGTCCAGGGTCGCGGCATCCCAGGCGAGCTTCGAATTCCGCAGCGCCTGCGTGTAGCCGAATTCCGAAGTGGTGCCGGCCGTGCGGCCGACCACGCCATGCAGGCTCGGCCCCTGCGCGCCGCCGTTGTCGTTCGGCTCGGCGCTGTGGCAGAGCGCGCACTGCGCGCGGAACACCGCCTTGCCGGCATTGGCATTGGGTGCGCCTGCATCGGCGGCCAGCAACGATGAAGTCGCAGCGCCCATAAGTACGAGTGCAGCAATGGTCTGTCGGATCACGGTGGTCCCCTTGTCCCGGAGCGTTCTTGAGGCGGGTCAGGCGGGGGAAGATATTCCCCCGTGCCGGAAAAGGAAACCGGCGACCCGACGCGATATATACGCGTAAATATAGCACGGATGCCGAGGCGGCCGGACCGGCGATCGATGCTGGCCAGACGCCTGTCAGACGCTGCGCAGGTACCAGGCGCGGTCCGTGGAACTGACCTCCGCGGAGTGGGCAGCGCATTCCTGCGCCTTGATCGCAAGGTAGATGCGATGGAAATCCGCGCCGAGCGCCTCGCTCAGGAAGGCTGAATCCGCCGCCCTGTCGATGGCTTCCTGCCAGGTGCGTGGAAGGCGCAGATGGCCGGGCACAGCCTCCCCCGTTTCACGATAGGCATTGCCGGTCACGGGCGGGCCCGGGATCCATTCCGCGCTCGATGCCATGCGCGGCGCCCGCGAGCACGGTCGCCGCCGCGACATAGAGATTCGCGTCCGCGCCGCAGAACCGATGCTCGACGTGGCGCGATGCCGGTGGTCCGGCCGGCACACGCAGGCTGACGCTGCGATTGTTCACGCCCCAGCTCGCGGCGACGGGCGCGTAGCTCTCGCGCTGGAAGCGGCGATAGGAATTGCCGTTTGGCGCGAACACCAGGAAGGCTCTCGGCCGGCGGTGGCCTTCATGCCGCCGATGGCCTGGCGCAGCAGCGGCGTGCCCGCCGGATCTTCGCTGGCGAAGGCATTGCGGCCTTGCGCCATCGGCGAGGCTCAGGTGCAGGTGCGCGCCGGAGCCGGCGCGATCGGTGAAGGGCTTGGCCATGAAGCTGGCGATGAGGCCGTGCGTGCGGCCACGCCCGCAGCAGGCGCTTGAACAGCACGGCCTCGTCCACCGCGCGCAGCGCATCGTCGCGGTGCTGCAGCGTGATCTCGAACTGGCCCGGCGCGTACTCGGACATCAGCGTGCCGGCCGGCAGGCCCTGCGCCGCGGCGGCGTCGAGCACGTCGCGGAACAGCGGGCGCGAGATCATCGAGGCGCGTGAGGCTGTAGGCCTCGATGCGGCTCGCGCTCGCCCGTCGGCGCGGCGCCGGATCCTGCGGGCACGCAGTTGCCCATCGTCGAGCACGGCCGCAGCAGGTAGAACTCCACCTCGCAGGCGAACACGGCGCGGTAGCCCAGCGACGCGAGGCGCTGCGCAGGCGCGGGCCAGCGCATGCCGCGGATCCGCCGGCGCGGGCCGGCCATCGAGCTCGTACATCGACAGCATCACCTGGCCCGTGCGCGGCAGCCACGGCGCCGGCGCGCAGCGTGCCGGGCACGGGCCGGCAGAGCTTGTCGGCATCGCCGGTTTCCCACACCAGGCCGGTTGCCTCGACGTCCGCGCCGGTGACATCGAGCCCGAGGATGGAGCCGGCCACATTGCGGCCGTGCCCGATACAGCGCAGTCCAGTTCATGGCGGCGCACGGTCTTGCCGCGCGCCACGCCGGAAGGATCGGTGAGCAGCAGCTGCACGCGCGTCGATGTCCGGGTGCTGCCCGAGGAATGCCTGCAGTTCCGCGCTCATGCGAGCACGCATCAGCGGCGCGAACTCGTCGAGCGCCGTCATCGAAGGCGGCCAGGAAGGCATCGACCTGCGCTCGCGGTCAGTGACCGGCGAAGACCAGCATCATGTTGTGGAACGGCGTGAGCAGGAAGCCGCGGTTCAGCAGGTACAGGTGCAGCGCGGCATCGAGCTCGTGGTCGATGGACTCGATGCTCTGCGCTGCCGGTGCGCGGCGCGGGTGCGCGACCGAACTCCAGCCGCGCGCCGACGCGCGAGACCTGCCAGCCGAACGCCGTGCTGCGCAGGCAGCGTTCGATGCCCTGCGCAAGCCGCGCCGCGAGCGCGTCCATGTGCGCGTAGTTCTCCGGCGTCATGCAGCTGCGCGAGGCTTGCAGCAGCGCCGCGAGGGCCAGCGGATTGGCCGACAGCGTGGTGCCGATGCCCGAGTGCCCGCTTTCGCGCGTGCGCGTCGGCGGCGCGCAGGCGCGTCGGCCACGGCCTCGCGTGTAGCCGTAGACCGCGCAGGGCACGCCGCCGGCGATCGCCTTGCCGCAGACGAGGAAATCCGCCGCGCAGGCCGTGCACGCGCGCATAGCCGCCACGGCCGGAGGACAGCGTGTGGGTCTCGTCGATGGCCAGCAGCACATCGTGGCGCGTGCAGGCTGCCCGCAGCGCCTCGAGGAATCCGGGCTGCGGCAGCACCATGCCGGCGTTGGTCATCACCGGCTCGGCGAGCACGCAGGCGATGTCGCCGCGCGCCAGCGCGCGCTCCACCGCGGCGATGTCGTTGAACTCCACGACCACCGTGGTGGCGCCGGGATCATGGACGCGCCCGATCTGCCCGGGCCGCGGCAGCGTGCTGCCATCGTCGCCCATGATCACCAGCGTCTCGTCGACGGTGCCGTGATAGCAGCGGTCGAACACCAGCATGCGCGGCCGCCCGGTGGCCATGCGCGCCAGCCGCAGCACGGCGCGATTGGCGTCGGTGGCGGTCTGCGTGAGCTGCCACCAGGGCAGGCCGAACAATGTCGGCCAGCCCCTCGCCCACGGCCGCCACGATTCGCCGCGGGCAGCATGGCAGGTGAGGCCGCGCGCGGCCTGCGCCGCGATCGCCTGCGCCACGGCGGGCGGCGAATGGCCGAACATGGCGCCCGTGTCGCCGAGGCAGAAATCGACGTAGTCGGTTGCCGTCCACGTCGGTCAGCACGGCGTCGCGGGCTTCGCGAACATACAGCGGGACGGCCGTGGCCCAGTCGCGCATCCAGTGCATCGGCACGCCGTGCGGAAAATGCGCCGCGGCGCGGCGTGCGAGCGCCTGCGACTGCGGACGGGCCGCGGCATAGACCCGCTGCTCGCGCGCCCGGATGGCGGCGAGCGCGGGCCGGGTCATTTGCGCTTGCCCTTGGCGGGCAGGCCGCGAAGGCGGCTTGGGTAGCGGGCTTGCGGACGGGACGCGACTTCGAAGCCGATGAGCGCGATGCGGCGGGCTTCGCTGCGGGCTTGTCCGCCGACTTCTCGTCTCGCCGGCTTGTCGGCCGGTTTGCCTTCCGGTTTGTCTGCCGGCTTGTCGGCTGGCTTGTCCGCCGGCTTCGCCTCAGCCTTGTCCTCGGATTTCTCCGTCTCGACCAGGTTGCGCTTGTTGTCCTTGTCGGTCTTGAAGTCGGTCTCGTACCAGCCGCCGCCCTTGAGGCGGAACACCGGCGCGGAGACCAGCTTCTTGAGGCGGATCTTGCCGCACTCGGGACATTTCTTCAGCGGCGCGTCGGTGATCTTCTGCAGCACCTCGACCTGCGCGCCACAGGCCTGGCACTGGTATTCGTAGAACGGCATGCCGGCGATTATAGCGGCGTCAGTTGGCCCTCTTCTCGAACTTCAGCTCTCCGTCCTCCACGGCCACGAGCGATGCGGTCGCCGGGCGCGAACTGGCCCTGCAGGATGCGCTCGGCCAGCGGATTCTCGATCTGCTGCTGGATGGCGCGCTTGAGCGGCCGCGCGCCATAGACCGGATCGAAGCCCGCCTCGCCGAGCATGATCGCGCGCCGTCCTCGGCGAGCGTCCAGCGATCATGTCGCGCTCGGCCAGCCGCTTGCTGCAGGCCCGCCAGCTGGATGTCGACGATCGCGCGGATCTGCGCCGCGCCCAGCGGGTGGAACACGACGATGTCGTCGATGCGGTTGATGAACTCGGGGCGGAAATGCTCCTGCACGCGCTCCATGACCTCGGTCTTCATGCGCGCGTACTGCTTCTCGCCGGCCAGCTGCTGGATGACATCCGAACCCAGGTTCGAGGTCATGATGATCACGGTGTTGCGGAAATCGACGGTGCGGCCCTGGCCGTCGGTCAGGCGGCCGTCGTCGAGCACCTGCAGCAGCACGTTGAAGACATCCTTGTGCGCCTTCTCGACCTCGTCGAACAGCACCACCGAATAGGGCCGGCGGCGCACGGCCTCGGTGAGATAGCCGCCCTCCTCGTAGCCGACATAGCCCGGCGGCGCGCCGATCAGCCGCGCCACCGAGTGCTGCTCCATGAACTCGGACATGTCGATGCGCACGATGGCGTCCTCGGTGTCGAACAGGAATTCGGCCAGCGCCTTGCACAGTCTCGGTCTTGCCGACGCCGGTGGGCCCGAGGAACAGGAAGGAACCGATTCGGGCGGCGTCGGATCGGAAAGGCCGGCGCGCGAACGGCGGATGGCATTCGCGACGATCTTCAGCGCCTCGTCCTGGCCGACGACGCGCTTGCCCAGCGCCTCTTCCATGCGCAGCAGCTTGTCCTTCTCGCCCTCGAGCATCTTGGAGACCGGAATGCCGGTCCACTTGGACACGACTTCGGCGATCTCTTCCTCGGTGACGCTGTTGCGCACCAGCTGCGTGGGCTTCTGCTCGGCGGCCTGCGCGGCCGCGAGCTTCTTTTCCAGCTCGGGAATCCGGCCGTACTGCAGCTCGGCCATCTTCGCCAGGTCGTTGGCGCGGCGCGCGGCGTCGAGGTCGAGCCTGAGCCTTCTCCAGCTCTTCCTTCACGGATGCCGCGCCCTGCAGCATGGCCTTCTCGGCCTTCCAGATCTCCTCGAGATCGGCGTATTCCTTCTCGCAGCGCCGCGCAGCGTCTCCTGCAAGCGTGGCGAGGCGCTTCTTCGAGGCCTCGTCGTCCTCCTTCTTCAGCGCCACCTGCTCGATGCGCAGCTGGATGATGCGCCGCTCGAGCTTGTCCATCTCCTCGGGCTTGGAGTCGATCTCCATGCGGATGCGCGCGCCGGCCTCGTCGATCAGGTCGATGGCCTTGTCGGGCAGCTGCCGGTCGGCGATGTAGCGGTGCGAAAGCTGCGCGGCGGCGACGATGGCCGGATCGGTGATCTCCACGCCATGGTGCACTTCGTAGCGCTCCTTCAGGCCGCGCAGGATGGCGATGGTGTCTTCCACCGTGGGCTCGTCCACCAGCACCTTCTGGAAGCGCCGCTCGAGCGCGGCGTCCTTCTCGATGTACTTGCGGTATTCGTCGAGCGTGGTGGCGCCGACGCAGTGCAGCTCGCCGCGCGCCAGCGCGGGCTTGAGCATGTTGCCGGCATCCATGGAGCCTTCGGCCTTGCCGGCGCCCACCATGGTGTGCAGCTCGTCGATGAACAGGATGACCTGGCCTTCCTGCTTGGAAAGATCCTTGAGCACGGCCTTGAGCCGTTCCTCGAATTCGCCGCGGAACTTGGCGCCGGCGATCAGCGCGCCCATGTCGAGCGCGAGGATCTTCTTGTTCTTGAGGCCCTCGGGCACTTCGCCGTTGACGATGCGCTGCGCGAGGCCTTCGACGATGGCCGTCTTGCCCACGCCGGGCTCGCCGATCAGCACCGGGTTGTTCTTGGTGCGTCGCTGCAGCACCTGCACGGTGCGGCGGATCTCGTCGTCGCGGCCGATGACCGGATCGAGCTTGCCGCTCGGCGGCGCGCTCGGTCAGGTCGACGGTGTACTTGGACAGCGCCTCGCGGCTTTCCTCGGCATTGGGATCGTTCACGGCCTCGCCGCCGCGCACTTCGTCGATGGCCTTCTCGAGCTTCGCCTTGGTGAGCCCGGCGCCCTTGAGCAGCTTGCCCAGCTCGCCGCGATCCTCGAGCGGCAGCCAGCGCGAACAGCTCGCTGGAGATGTACTGGTCGCCGCGCTGCTGCGCCAGCTTGTCGGTGACGTTGAGCAGCCGCGTGAGATCCTGCGAGACATGCACCTCGCCGGGCGTGCCTTCCACCTTGGGCAGCCGGTCGAGCAGCGCCGCCAGGTCGGCCCTGAGCTTGGCGCAGGTTGGCGCCGGTCTTGCCGAGCAGCGGCCGCAGGCTCCCGCCCTGCTGGTCGAGCAGTGCGAGCAGCACGTGCGCCGGCTCGATCATCTGGTTGTCGCGGCCGACGGCCAGGGACTGGGCGTCGGCCAGGGCGTTCTGGAATCGGCTGGTCAGCTTGTCGTTGCGCATAGGCCCTCCTTGGGGGCGCCCCGATGCCAGGATCAAGTCTGGGGCCGCCGATCGGGCTAGTGTCCGCCCACGTGCGCCACCATGGCCACCACCAGGACCCCCAGCGCGATGAGAAGCACCTGCATGAAGCTGGTGCGCGCATCCACCCGGCGGTGCAGGCCGGGGATCAGGTCGGCGACGGCGACATACAGCAGGCTGGCGGCCGAAACGCCCAGCGCATACGGCAACAGCGGCTCGACTGCCGAAAGCGCGAAATAACCGATCACGCCGCCGATCACCGCGCCAGCGCCGAGAACAGGTTCCAGCGGAACGCCGGAGCGCGCGACATGCCGCCGTGCAGCAGCACCGCGAAATTGCCCACCTCGCTGGGCACCTCGTGCGCCAGCACGGCGAAGCCGGTCATGATGCCCGAGGTTCACATCGATCAGGAAAGCCGCGGCGATCAGCACGCCGTCGAGCACGTTGTGCAGGGTGTCGCCGCATGATGACCAGCGCGGCCGAGCTGCTGCGCGTGTGTCGCGCCGTGCGCGTGCGGCAGGTCATGCGTCTCGCAGTGGTCGTCATGGCAATGGCGCCACAGCACGAGCTTCTCGAGCACGAAGAACAGCGCGATGCCGGCCAGCAGCGACATGCCGACCTTGCCGGCTACTCCCGGGCCCTGCCAGCTCCATCGCTTCCGGCAGCAGGCCAAGCAGCGCGGCCGCCAGCAGCGCGCCGGTGGCGAAGGCGACCATGAAGGGCAGGCGCGCAGTGCGCGCCGACTCCGGGCACCAGCAGGAACAGGCTGGCCAGCAGCACGCTGGCGACACCGCCCAGCAGCGTGAAGCCGACGATCCAGGCCAGGGTGTTCATCAGCGAGTCTAGCAGCCGGGATTCGTCATCCAGACCAGGCTGACCATACGTCCGCGTCCCGGAGTGCGCCCGGTGCTGCACATCGCGACGATAGGAGATAGAACCGATCCGGGTCGGCATAGGTGCAGTGCTCACCGCCGGTCACATCGCTGAATGCCCAGGCGCGCCAGGCGCTGGCGGGCCAGTGCGTACAGGTCGCACTGCCAGCGGCCGCGCGCATTGCGCGATGAACGCTCGCGCCGCAGCCGGCGTCGCGTCGCGAGGAATGCCGCGCGCACCTCATCGCCCACCTCGAAATGCGCGGCGCTGATCGCAGGGCCCAGCCAGGCGATGCAGCTCCGATGCCCGGCGTCGCGCGTGCGCGCAGCGCATCGAACGCACGCTCTCCAGCACGCCGCGCGGCCAGCCCGCGCCAGCCGGCATGTGCCGCACCCACCGCCGAGCCATCGCTGGCTGGCCAGCAGCACGGGCAGGCAGTCGGCCGTCAGGATCGCGCAGACGACGCCCGGCGCGAGGTGACCGCCGCGTCCGCCACGCGCGGCGTCCGCGGCTCGGGGATTCGCTGCGGCGATTGCTGTGCATCCAGGTCGGCCACGGTCGGATGCCATGCACCTGCCTGCAGCCAGCGCCGGTGGTCGCCGGCAACCGGCGCAGCATCGCCGCAGTCGTTCCCGGTTGCCCGCATCCTCACGGACCAAAGCCGCCGCCGCCTTCAGCGTGGACAGCGCCCGCACGCCGGGCGGCGCCGGCCAGTCGGGCATCGATGAAGCGCACGCGCGAGATCACGGTGCCGCGCAGCCCGGCCAGCAGGCGCGCGAAATCCGTCGGCAGCGGCGACTCTCGACGTCCACCGGCTTGCCGGTCACCGGATGCTCGAACGCCAGCCGTCGCCGCATGCAGCGCCTGGCGGTCGAAGGACTGCCAGCGCGGCGCGCTGGGCTGGCGTGGCGCCCGCCGTGAGCTGTCGGCGACCGCCATACAGCGGATCGCCCACCAGCGGATGGCCGATGTGCGCCAGGTGCACGCGGATCTGGTGCGTGCGGCCGGTCTCCAGCTGCACGCGCAGCAGGCTGTGCGCGGGCGAATCGCTCGACCAGCCGGTAGTGCGTGACGGCCTCGCGGCCGTCGGCGCGCACGGCCATCTGCAGGCGGTCGGTGCGATGCCGGCCGATGGGCTTGTCGACCGTGCCGCCGCCGGTCATGCGCGCCCACGCACAGCGCCAGGTACTCGCGCTGCACTTCATGCTCAGCGAGCATCTCGCACCAGTGCCGTGTGGGCCTCGAGCGTGCGCGCCACCACCAGCAGCCCGCTGGTGTCCTTGTCGATGCGATGCACGATGCCCGCGCGCGGTACGCCGGCGAGTGTCGGGTCGAGCGCCAGCAGCGCGTTCTGCAGGGTGTGCGCGCGATTGCCGGCGCCCGGGTGCACCACCAGCCCGGCCGGCTTGTCGATCACGAACAGGTGGCGGTCGCGATAGGCGATCTTCAGCGGCATCGGCTCGGCGTGGACGCGCGTCGTCGCGGCTGCGGCTTCGGCCGTGCACCTGCACTGCTCGCCGCCGAAGACGCGCGTCGCGCGGGCGCGCGGCGCTGGCCGTCGACCGTCACGGCACCGGCCTTCACCCAGGCCGCGAGCCGGGAGCGCGAATACTGCGGCAATGCGGCCGCCAGCGCCTGGTCGAGGCGCATGCCTCCGGCGGGGATGTCGGGCAGCACCAGCACGTGCCGGGACGGGGCCGCAGGCGGCTGGCGGGGGTGCTCGGGGCATTCGTCTATACTAGAGCGGATGTCCCACGATATCGTCCGCCTGCGCGGCACTGGCTGCTGCTGCCTGCTGCCAGCCCTGCTGATCCTGCTGGCTGCCTGCCAGGGCAACGTCGACCAGCAGTCGCCGGCTCGCGCGCCTCACGCCCGAGGCGCTCTACGAGCGTGGCCGAGAGCGCGCTGCGCGCCGGCAACTTACGAACGAGGCCGTCGCATCTACGAGGCGCTGACGGCGCGCTATCCGTTCACCGCCGCAGGCGCGGCAGGCGCGGCTGGACATCATCTACGCCTACTACAGAGCTGGGCGAGAAGGAATCGGCCAAGGATGCCGCCGAGACCTTCATCCGCGAGAACCCGACCCACCCGCGCATCGACTATGCCTGGTACCTGCAAGGGCCTGATCGACTTCGAGCGCACGCCGCATTCGCTCGAGCGCTGGCTGGGCGTGGACCTTTCGCGAGCGGCCGCCCGAGACCGCGCGCGATTCGTTCGCAGGCGTTCCGCACGGTGGTGCGAGCGCTTCCCGAAGAGCGCCTACGCCGCGGATGCGCGCCGCCGCATGATCTACCTGCGCAACCGCGCTCGCCGACTACGAGCTGCAGGTGGCGCAGCACTACGTGGAGCGCGGCGCATGGGTGGCCGCAGCGCAGCGCGCGCGCAGACCATCGAGCAATACGACGGCGCGCCGGCCGTGAAGGATGCGCTGCGCATCATGATCCGCAGCTACCGCGAGCTCGGCTACGACGAGCTGGCCGAGAACACCGCGAAGGTGTTCCGCGAGAACTTCCCGACGAGTCGCTGGAGCTGCCGCAGGCGCGCGCAGCCTGGTGGAGATTCTGGAGCTGAGCCAGGCGCCCGGCTAGCGCTGGTAGCCGTTGGTGATCGGATAGCGCCAGTCGCGGCCGAAGGCGCGGCGGCTCACGCGGATGCCCGGCGGCGACTGGCGGCGCTTGTATTCATTGCGCTTGACCATGTCGAGCACGCGCCCGACCACGGCGCGGTCGAAGCCGCGCGCGACGATCTCGTCCACCGACAGGTCTTCCTCGATGAAGGCCTCGAGGATGGCATCGAGCACCTCGTAGGGCGGCAGCGAGTCGGTGTCCTTCTGGTCCGGGCGCAGCTCGGCGCTGGGCGCGCGCTCGAGCACGCGCTGCGGGATCACCGGCGGCGAGCGCGTTGCGGTAGCGCGGCAGGCGGTACACCAGCATCTTGCTGCAGTCCTTGATGGGCGCGAAGCCGCCGTTCATGTCGCCGTACAGCGTGGCGTAGCCCACCGCCATCTCGCTCTTGTTGCCGGTGGTCAGCAGCATGCGGCCGGTCTTGTTGGAGATGCGCCATCAGCAGCACGCCGCGGCAGCGCGCCTGGATGTTTTCTTCGGTGGTGTCGGGCTTGCGGCCGGCGAACTGCTCGCGCCAGCGCCGCCAGCGTCGCCTCGAACATGCCCTCGATCGAGATCACGCTGTAGGCCACGCCCATGCGTGCGCGCCTGCGCGGCAGCGTCGTCGCGGCTCATCTGCGAGGTGTAGCGCGACGGCATCATCACCACCTGCACGCGATCCGCGCCGAGCGCATCGACGGCAATGGCCAGCGTCAGCGCCGAATCCACGCCGCCGGACAGGCCCATGACGACGCCGGGAAAGCGGTGCTTGTTGACGTAGTCGCGCACGCCCGAGCACCAGCGCGCGGTAGACGCTGTCCTCCGGGCCGCAGCTCCGGGCCACCGGCGTCCGGCGCGACGGCGCGCGAGCTCGATGCCGCCGTCGCCTCGCGCGTGCACGTCGATCAGCGCCAGCGCCTCCTCGAAGGCCGGCGCGCGCAGCACCACGTTCGCCCTGGCGCGTCGATCACGAAGGAGCCGCCGTCGAACACCAGTTCGTCCTGGCCGCCGACCAGGTTCACGTAGACCACCGGCAGGCCGACATCGGCGATGCGCTGCGCGCACCACGGCCTCGCGCTCGCGCTGCTTGCGCTGCTCGTAGGGCGAGGCATTGATGCACGACAGCAGCTCGGCGCCGGCGGCCCGCGCGGCCTGCGCCGGCTCGGCTTCCCAGATGTCCTCGCAGACCAGGAGGCCGATGCGAATGCCGCTCGAACGTCGACGACCGTCGGGCTGCTGCCGGGCGTGAAATAGCGCTTCTCGTCGAAGACGCGGTAGTTCGGCAGGCAGTTCTTGCGGTAATTGGCGCGCGGCTGGCCATCGGCGCGAGCAGGCGGGCGGCGTTGTAGATGACCGGCGAGCTGCCGTGCCCTCGTATTCGGGATAGCCCACCAGCATGGCCGGCAGGCCTGCGCGCCGGCTCGTCGACTTCGCGCGCCAGTTCGCCAGCGCCTGCTCCACCTGGATGCGCAGGCCGCGATGGAACAGCAGGTCTTCGGGCGGATAGCCGGACAGCGTCAGCTCGGGAAACACGACCAGGTCGGCGCCCTGCGCGCGCGCGCCGCGCGGCAGTCTCGCGCACGCGCGCGGCGTTGCCCGCACGTCGCCGACGAGCAGGTCCAGCTGGGCGAGCGCGATGCGCAGGCCGGCGGCCATCAGGCGCGTGCGCTACTTCTTGCGCGTGCGCGGCGCGGCGCGCGCGGCCTTGCGCGGACGCTTGGCGCGGACGGGCGCCTTCGCCTGGCCGGGCTTCGCGCTTCGCCTGCGACTTTGCGCTTCGGCTGGCCTTGGCCTTGGCCTTGGCCTTGACTTGGCCTTGGCCTTGGCCTTGCGAGCTTGCGCTTCGCCTTGGCGCTTGGCGCTTCGCCTTGCGACTTTGCCTTGCGACTTCGCGACGCATGGGCGCCGGGCGCGCGCCGATGTGCGCGCCTGCGGCCGCGACGCTTGCGCGCGCACGCCAGCAGCTCCGCCATCGCGGCGCCCAGCTCGGCCGGCGCTCTTCACCGTGCGCACGCCGGCTGCTTCCAGCGCGCGGAACTTGTCGGCCGCCGTGCCCTTGCCGCCGGCGACGACGGCGCCGGCATGGCCCATGCGCTTGCCGGGCGGCGCGGTGACGCCCGGCGATGTAGGCCACGACCGGCTTGGTGACGAACTTGCGCGATGTGCGCGGCCGCGGCTTCTTCATCGCTGCCGCCGATCTCGCCGACCATCACGATGCCTTCGGTCTGCGGATCGCGCTCGAACAGCTCGATGCACGTCGATGAAGTTCATGCCGCGCACCGGATCGCCGCCGATGCCGACGCAGGTGCTCTGGCCGAGGCCGATCTGCGTGGTCTGGTGCACGGCTTCGTAGGTGAGCGTGCCGGAACGCGACACGATGCCGACGCAGCCGCGCTGGTGGATGAAGCCCGGCATGATGCCGATCTTGCATTCATCCGGCGTGATGATGCCGGGGCAGTTCGGGCCGATCAGCCGCGTCGGCCGTGCCGGCCAGCGCCGCCTTCACGCGGATCATGTCGTTCACCGGGATGCCCTCGGTGATGCACACCACCAGCTCGATGCCGGCATCGGCCGCCTCGAGGATGGCATCGGCGGCGAAGGCCGCCGGCACGTAGATCATGCTGACCGTGGCGCCGGTCTCGGCGCACCGCGTCGTGCACGGTGTCGAACACCGGCAGATCCAGGTGCTGCGAGCCGCCGCGGCCCGGCGTCACGCCGCCGACGATGCGCGTGCCGTAGGCCATGCACTGCTGGGCATGGAACGTGCCCTGCTTGCCCGTGAAACCCTGGACGATGACCTTGCGTGCGCTTGTTGACGAGAATGCTCATGGAATCCTGATCGTCGATTGCGGGCTGGCGGCGGCGACGACCTTCTTCGCCGCATCGGTGAGGCTGTCGGCCGGCGTGACCGCCAGGCCGCTGCTGCGCGAGCATCTCGCGCGCCTGCTTGGCGTTGGTGCCCTCGAGGCGCACGACCACCGGCACCTTCACGCCGACCTTGCTGCACCGCCGACATGATGCCCTCGGCGATCACGTCGCAGCGCACGATGCCGCCGAAGATGTTGACCAGGATGGCGCGCACCTTCGGGTTCGAGAGGATCAGCTCGAACGCCGCGGTGACGCGCTCGACCGTGGCGCCGCCGCCCACGTCGAGGAAATTGGCCGGCTTGCCGCCGTGCAGCTTGATGATGTCCATGGTCGCCATGGCGAGGCCGGCGCCATTGACCATGCAGGCGATGTCGCCGTCGAGCGAGACGTAGTTCAGGTCGTGCTCGGCGGCGCGCGCCTCGATCGGATCTTCCTGCGTGCGATCGCGCAGCGCGGCCAGGTCCGGGATGGCGGAACAGCGCGTTCGGGTCGATGCCGATCTTGGCATCGAGCGCGACGAGCTTGCCGTCGCCGGTGACGATCAGCGGATTGACCTCGACGAGGCTCGCGTCCTTCTCGATGTAGAGCTTGTACAGCGCCTTGCAGGATCTTCGTGAACTCGCCGATCTGCGCGCCGGTTGAAGCCCAGGCCGAAGGCCAGTTCGCGCGCCTGGTAGGCCTCGAGGCCCACGGCCGGATGGATCGTCGACGAAGAGGATCTTCTCCGGCTCCTTCTCGGCCACCGTCTTCGATATCCATGCCGCCGGCGGCCGAGGCGACCACGGCGATGCGGCTCTTCTCGCGGTTCAGCGTCAGGCTCAGGTAGATCTCGCGCGCGATGTCCGAGCCGGTCTCGACGTAGACCTGGCTGATCGGCAGGCCTTCCGCGCCGGTCTGCTTGGTGACGAGCCGGGTGCCGAGCATCGTCGCTGGCGGCGGCGCGCACCGCTTCCAGATCGCGCGTCACCTTCACGCCGCCGGCCTTGCCGCGGCCGCCGGCATGCACCTGGGCCTTGACCACCCACACCGGGCCACCCAGCCGCTGTGCGGCAGCTCACCGCCTCGTCGGGAGAGGCGGCAACCGCGCCGGCGCGGAACCGGAATGCCGTAGTCGGCAAAAATCTTCTTCGACTGGTACTCGTGCAGGTTCATTGCAGATCCTGTGCTAAAGAGCCGCTCATTCTGTCGGATTCGGCGCGGTGCCGCCAGAACCAGCCTGCGATCAGTCGAGCCTGGTGTTCGCCCAGTCTCGGTGCGGCACGGCGGACCGGCGCAGGCTGCCCATCGATGCGGCATGGGAGTGCGCACCGCCGGCACGGATTCCCCATCCCGCGAGCGTCACCTGTGTACGCAGCTCGCGGGCGCGAACCTGCGGATCGGCGAACGCCTCGGCCACGGTCTGTTGATTGGCCCGGCGGGCACGCCCGCCCGATTCAGCTGCTCCAGCGAGCGCTTGCCGCGGTGACAGCGCGAGGCAGGCCGCCTGCACGCGCCGCAACGACGCGCGCGCGGTGTGCCACCCGGTCGGCGTTGGTGGCGCATGCAGGCGGTCGTCGGCGAGCGCCGGAGACGCCCAGTACCTCGCACGAGCCGCCGAACTGGGTGTCGCTGCCCACGGCGATCACCAGCTCGCCATCGGCCACGGTGAAGACCTGGTAGGGCACGAGGTTCGGATGCGCATTGCCCATGCGATGCGGCGCCTTGCCCGAGACCAGGAAGTTCATCGCCTGGTTGGCGAGCACCGCCACCTGCGGTGTCCAGCAGCGCCAGGTCGATGGTTGCGCCCTGCCCCGTGCGCGCTCGCCGCAGCAGCGCGGCCTGGATGGCGATCACGGCATACAGGCCGGTGAACAGGTCGGCATAGGCGACGCCCGGCTTCTGCGCGGCGCCTGCCGGCTCGCCCGTGAGGTCCATGATGCCGCCCATGGCCTGCACGACGAAATCGTAGCCCGGCCGGTCGGCATAGGGGTCCGTCCTGGCCGAAACCGGTGATGGAGCAGTAGATCAGCCGCGGGTGGCGCGCGCGCAGCGTCGCGGCATCCAGGCCGTAGCGCGCGAGGTCGCCGCGACGGAAGTTCTCGATCACCACGTCCGCGCCGGCAGCAGAGGTCCCTGCGCCAGCGCGCGCCTGCCGGCGTCGTGAAGTCCGCCACCACGGAGCGCTTGCCGCGGTTGCAGGCGTGGAAATAGGCCGCATCGCGACCGCCATCGGCGTATTCGACGAACGGCGGTCCCCAGCTGCGCGTCGTCGTCGCCCTCCGGGCTCTCGACCTTGATCACATCCGCGCCCAGGTCGGCCAGCACCTGCCCGGCCCAGGGGCCGGCCAGGATGCGCGCCAGTTCCAGCACCCGCAGCCCGGCCAGGGGCGCGCTCATCGGGGAATCCGTGTCGGTCCTTCACAGTTGCAAGCGTAGTCGAATTGGCCGCCGGCGGGCCGGTGCTAGAGTCCGCGCCGATGCGCAATCGCCAGCGGACAGAGCCGTTCGGCCCGGAAGCCGCGCCGTCGGACCTGGCCTGGCGCGTCATCGGGCTGGTCAACCTGTACCGCCTGCTGGTGGCCGGCGGGCTGTTCGTTGCCAGCGCTGTTCGCCGTGGCACGCGAGACGTGCTTCGACATCGCCGCGCCCGCGCGAGATGGCTGTGATCTGCGCGCTGTATTTCCTGGCGGGCATCGGCCTGATCGCGCTGCGCCGCGCTGCCCGTCGTCAGGCCTGCGCGTGCTGGCGCTGACGCATGCCCTGGTCGATTCGATCGCCATCGGCTTCGTGCTCTGGGCCGGCCGGCGGCGTGGCCAGCGGCCTGGGCATCCTGCTGCTGCTGCCCATCGGCGGCGATGGCGCTGCTGGCCAGCAACCGCGACGCCTTCTTCATGGCGGCGGTCGCCAGCGTCGCGCGTGCTGGTGCAGCAGATCGTCGTGCAACCTGCGGCCACGGCCGCGATGGCAGCCGGTACCTCGCCGCCGGCGTGCTGGGCGCCGTCATCTTCATCGCCGCGCTGCTCGGTGCGGCCGCTGGCCAACCGGCTGCATCGAGAGCGAGGCGCTGGTGCGCCGGCAGGAAGTGGACCTGGCCAACCTGGCGCAGCTGTCGCAGTACATCGTGCAGCACCTGCGCGAGAGCATCCTCGTGGTGGACGACGCAGGACCGCATCCGCCTGATCAACGAATCGGCCGCCGAGATGCTGGGCGATGCCAATGCCTGGCCCGGCGCGCTGCTGGGCGAAGTGCTCGCCGCGCCTGCTGTTCCTGCTCGCCGGCTGGCGCCAGCAGCGGCAGGCGAGCCGGAGACCGGCACCTTTGCCGCCGCGGATGGCGCGCGGCTGATCCAGCCGCATTTCGCGCAGCTGGGCAGCACGCAGCCCGGCCCGGTGCTGATCTTCCTCGAGGACACCAGCCGTGCTGGCCGAGAAGGTGCAGCAGTCCAAGCTCGCGGCGCTGGGCCGGCTCTCGGCCAGCATCGCGCACGAGATCCGCACGCCGGTCGGCGCGATGAGCCATGCCGGCCAGCTGCTGGCCGAATCCGCCGGCGATCGCGCCGGAAGACCGGCGGCTCACGCAGATCATCCGCGACAACGCCGAGCGCGTCAGCCGCATCATCGAGAACGTGCTGGAGCTGTCGCGGCGCGGCGCACGCCAGCCCGAACGCATCGACCTGGCCGCCTGGATCAACGAATTCTGGGCCGAGTTCTGCGCCACGCAGCAGATCGCGCCGCGCAGCTGCGCATTGCGGGTCGTCAGGCCGGCGGAAGGCCAGGCAACATCGAGGTCCGCGTCGACCCCAGCCAGCTGCAGCAGGTGATGTGGAACCTGTGCCAGAACGCGCTCACGCATGGCCAGCGGCGCGGACGGCAGCGATCGCCGTGGAGATCCGCTACGGGCGCCTGGCGAGCAATGGCCGTCCGTTCCTCGAGGTGGCCGACCAGGGCCCGGGCATCGCGCGCGAAGACATGCGAGCGCGTGTTCGAACCCTTCTTCACCGCGCGCCGCGCGGCACGGGCCTCGGCCTGTTCCTGGCGCGCGAACTGGCGCAGACCAATGGCGCCACGCTGCTGCACGAATCGCCGCCCGGTGGCGGCAGCCGTGTTCCGGCTGGTGTTCACCGATCCCGCGCCGCTGGGAAGAATGATCTATCATTAGGCCAGCGATGCCCGACGCACGCGTACTGATCGTCGACGACGAACCCGACCTGGTCGAGCTGGTCGCGCTGACGCTGCAGCGCATGGGCCTGACGCCGGCAAGTGCCGCGGCACGCTGCGCGACGCGCAGCGCCTGGCTGCTGACCGAGACCTTCGACCTGGTGCTGTGCGACATGCGCCTGCCGGACGGCGACGGCCTCGACCTCCTGGAATGGCTGCAGGCGCGGCGCCCGGGCCTGCCCTGCGCCGTGATCACCGCGCACGGCAATGTCGAGACCGCCGTGCGCGCGCTGAAGCTGGGCGCCTTCGATTTCATCTCCAAGCCGCTGGACCTGGCCGCGCTGCGCCGGCTGATCAGCAGCGCGCTGAAGCTGGGCGAACGCGCCGACGGCGGCGGCCTCACCTTCCAGGGCCCGCGCCTGCTCGGCCACTCCGGCGCCCATGCAGCAGCTGCGCGAGATGATCGCGCGCGTGGCGCGCAGCCAGGCGCCGGTGCACATCGCCGGCGAGAGCGGCACCGGCAAGGAACTGGTGGCGCGGCTGATCCACCTGTCCGGGCCGCGCGCCGAAGGTCCCTTCGTCGCGGTGAACTGCGGCGCCATTCCCGGCGAGCTGATGGAAAGCGAGCTGTTCGGCCACAAGCGCGGCAGCTTCACCGGCGCCGTGGCCGACAAGAAGGGCCTGATCCAGAGCGCCGAGGGCGGCACGCTGTTCCTCGACGAAGTGGCCGACCTGCCGCTGCACATGCAGGTGAAGCTGCTGCGCGTGATCCAGGAAAAGACCGTGCGGCCCGTGGGCGAGACCGCAGGAACAGCCCGTGGACGTGCGCCTGCTGTCGGCCACGCACAAGAACCTGGCCGAGCTGGTGGCGCTGGGCCAGTTTCCGCGAAGACCTGTTCTACCGCATCAACGTGATCGAGATGCGCGTGCCGGCGCTGCGCGAGCGCGCGAGGACATTCCGGAACTGGCCGAGCAGATCCTGCGCGCGGCTGGCACGGCGCACGGGCGTGCGAGGCCGGTGCGAGATGACGCCCGAGGCGCTGCAGCTGCTGCGCGAGCTATGCCTTTCCCGGCAATGTGCGCGAACTGGAGAACATCCTGGAGCGCGCGGTGACGCTGTGCGCCGACGGGCAGATCCAGGCCGACGACATCCGGCTGCGTGCGGTGCGCGCGCGTGACGCGCGCATGCGGCCGCCGCTGCCGGGCCCGCGGCCCATTGCGCGGCGTGCATCGCGGAACCGGCGTCGCGCGCTGGGCTCGCAGCTGGAAGACATGGAGCGCGACGCGATCGTCCGGGCGCTGGAACAGACCCGCTACAACAAGACTGCGGCGGCGAAGCTGCTGGGCATGACGTTCCGGGCGCTGCGCTACCGGATCAAGAAGCTGGGCATCGAATAGGCGGTTGCAGCATGGCAGGCGGGTCGACGACTTCGTAGGGCCGGCCAGCAATCTTCCGGCCAGAACCGCAGCGCAGGACGAGATCGCGTTTTCCGAATGGCTGCAGGAACGGGTGGTCCAGCTACGGAAGCTGGGATTCCAGGTGGCGGACAAGGGCACCGCCCGGGTACTGGTCGAACTGCACAACCAGGGCATGTTCCAGGCGGGGCTGGTGCTGGTCGGCACGCTTGCCTACATGGCCTGGCTCAACGAACTCGGTGTGATTGCGACCGCCAGCCGCACTCGCGACATCGATGTGGCCCGGCCCGAACGCCTCAAACTGGCGGCGCCCCTCGAGTTCCTGACCACCATGAGGGCAACGCAACTGCCGTTCGTGCAAGTGCCCGGCATGCCTTCGCACTCACCATCGACATCGGTCAAGTTGCCTGGAGTAGATGGGTTGAGGGTTGACGTGCTGGCACCCGGTACGCGACTCGGAGCCTCCGTGCGGGCACCCGAAATTGCATGGCATGCACAGGCTATTCCCCATTCCGACTACCTGCTGGAAGGTGCAGAGCGCGCAGCCGTGCTTGCAGGAGGACAGTGCATACCAGTTGCCATTCCGCAGGCAGGCCGGTTCGTCTGGCACAAGCTGTATTCAAGTCGAAGTCGGCGCGGAGAATCCGAGAAGGCTGCCAAGGACCGATCCCAGGCCATTACCCTCGCGGCGGCCCTGGAACGCGACCACGCTGGTGAACTGCAGCGCTGCTTTCGTGCAGCGCCTCGCGATTTGCGTTCGCTGATGGCCCCTGCCATGGACGGATTGGCCAAGGATCTGCTTGCGCCCGGGCCGGAATCACATGATGCGGTGGTGCTGACTGAAGCGGGGACTTGATCGACTTTAGCTGCGACCGGCCGTCGCTCATCGGCCAACTACGCTGCGAGTTTCAACCTGGGCTCGCAGCTGGAAGGGCACTACACCGTGACGACCACCTTCCCCACCTGCTCGTTCGACTCCAGGTAGCGGTGCGCCGCGACGATGTCCTCCAGCGCAAAGGTCCGGTCGATCACCGGACGAAGCTGGCCTCCGGCAAGCCCGCGAAGGATCAGGTCCTTCACGGCCTCGAACCGATGCGGCTTGTTCCAGATCTGCGAGACCACCCAGCCGCGCAGCGACAGGCCCTTGAGCGCCGCTGACCAGTGGGGATACGGCGTGGGCTGGTTCGAAGAGGCCGCCGTAGATCACCGAGCGTGCCCTCGTCGGCCATGGCCTTCGACAGCGTCTCGACATACGGCCCGCCCACCGGATCGAAGACCACTTTCGCTCCGCGACCGCCAGTGATCCGCAGAACCTCGGCGACGACATCCGTTTCGGTGCTCGCGATCACATGCCGCGCGCCAAGCGCCGCGAGCCTTGCAGCCTTTGCACTGGTGCGAGTGAGCGCGATGGGCTCCGCGCCGATCCAGTTGGCGATCTGGATGGCTGCAAGCCCGACACTGCTCGAGGCGGCCGGTATCAGCACGAAATCCCCCACACCGGCATGCCCGGCCTCGACGATGCCGAAGGTGGTGAAGTACTCATCCAGATCCCAGGCGGCCTCGAGGGCGAGAGTTTCGCCGGCGAGGGAATGCAGCTGCGCGCGGGCACGATCGCCCGCTCCGCATAGACGCCGTACCGCCCCAGCCGGAAACTGGCAGACACGCAGACGCGCTCGCCCGGTGCAAAGCCCGCAACGCCCGCGCCTGTCGCCTCGATGATTCCCGCAGCCTCATAGCCCAGCAGTCCAGGCAGCGTGGGGGGCACGGAGTATTTCCCCGCGCGATACATCGCCTCCGAGCGATCGAGGCCGATGGCCTCGATCCTCGAGGCGCACCTCGCCCGCGCCGGGGCGCACCGACGACGAGGGACTCCAGCTGCATCACTTCAGGCGGTCCGGTGCGATGATGGGACGACGCGGCTTGCCGGCAGGTCTGTGGTGTTCATGGAAACCACGATAACCCAGGCGACTGCGTCCAAAGCTGACGCGCAGCGTCACTTTGTGACCCGCACCGTCTGCATTCAGCTACGCAAATACGTTAATCCGTCGACCAGTGCACAGAGAAACCCCCTGCAAATCATTACCTTGCCGGACGTGGGCAGCGGCTGCACGAGGCTTGCTCGATACAGCACACCGGCATGGTGCCGAGTCGCTAGTCAACGAAGTGGTTTTCTCAAGGAGATATTCAAATGAAGAGCATGCAGAAGGGTTTCACCCTCATCGAGTTGATGATCGTCGTGGCGATCATCGGCATCCGCTGCGATCGCGATCCCGGCTTATCAGGATTACACGGTCCGTGCGCGCGTGACGGAAGGCCTGAACCTGGCATCGGAGGCGAAGGCGACCATCGCCGAGAACGCGGCCAACGGTCAGCCGCAACACTGGACGCGGGTTGGACCAGCCAGCTGCCACGAACAACGTCGCGTCGGTCGTTGTGGCACCTGCGACGGGCGTCATCACGGTCACCGAATACGGGCAGGGCGCAGAACGTTGTGCTCACGATGAGCCCCCAGTCGGGCGGTAACCCCCTTGCCGCTGGCACTGTCCCGAACGATCGGATCAATTGGGTGTGCGCCACCGCTGCGGCCAACAACAAGACGTGCCGGCGGAGTGCCGCGCCTAACAGGCAACCCAGCCTGACGGCTCTTGCGAGCCACTGGAAGCCCCTTCGGGAGGGGCTTTCTCTTTTGGGTAGGGGGCGTCTTCACGGGGGCCGAGATTCGGGTATGTCAAACTTCGACGAGATTTGACAGTTGCCGTCACGAGAACCTTAACGGACCTACACCATCTTCCTGGCATTCATTGATCACGCAAGCCCATGAGTGAAAACGCTTCTTTGGCCGAATACTCAGCGCCGGTGTGGGCTTGCTCCAGGTTCGCCACAGCGCCTTGTGCAGGACGGGGTGGTTGCTGAGCATGAGGCGCTGAGCGCCCTGCAGGCGGCCCGCGACCGGAAGTCCCAGCTTTCGTCACCCAGCTGGTGGCCAGTGGATCCGCCAAGGCTCGCGACATTGCCGATTGCTGCCTCGACAATTTTGGTGTCCCCCTACTCGACCTGGACGTGCCTCGCCGATGGTGATATCACTCGTCTGGTCTCCGAGAAGCTGCTGGCCAAGCATCGCGTATTGCCGATGTTCCGCCGGGGCAAGCGACTGTTCCTGGTGTTCTCGGACCCGACAGATCAGCACGCCATCGACGAGATCAAGTTCCAGACGGGCTTGTCGGTCGAAGCCGTCATCGTGGAGGACGACAAGCTCCAGAAAGCCGTCGACAAGGCAATTGAAAACGTCGAGGCCCAGACCAATGCGCTGTCGGTGGACGACGATGGCGTCGACCTCGAAGGGCTCGAAGTCAGTGGTGGCGACGACCTGGAAGGCGAAAGTGTCAGCCGCGACGATGTGGAAGACGCTCCCATCGTCCGCTTCGTCAACAAGCTCATGCTCGATGCCATCCGTCGCGGCGCGTCGGACATTCACTTCGAGCCGTTCGAGACCGATCGAGTCCGCTACCGGGTGGACGGGGCGCTCTACGAGATCGCGCCGCCGCCCAAGAACCTGGCCCTGCCGGTCATTTCCCGCATCAAGGTGATGTCGCGACCTGAACATCGCCGAGCGCCGGCTGCCGCAGGACGGCCGCATCGACTAGCTCCGTAAGCGGGCAGGTCGATCTGCCGTGTCCACGCTGCCCACGCAGTTCGGGCGAGTCGGTCGTGCTGCGCGTGCTCGATCGCCGGCGCAGCAGCCTGGAGCATCGACGCGCTGGGCTGCCCGCAAGATAGACCTGATACGTGAAGGACGGCCAACCCGCAGCGGCAATGATCCTGTGAGACCGGGCCCACCGGGTCCGGCAAGACCACCACCCTCTATTCCGTGCCTGAACGAAGTCAATCGCCAGACGTCAAGCTGCTGACCGCCGAGGATCCCGTGGAATCACATGCGATGGCATCATGCAGGTGGCCATCAACGAGGCCGCGGGCATGACCTTCGCGCAAGGCGCTCCGCTCCTTCCTGCGCCAGGACCCGGACGTGATCATGGTGGGCGAAATCCGCGACCTGGAGACGGCGCAGATCGCGATCCAGGCGGCGCTGACCGGCCATCTGGTGCTGAGCACGCTGCACACCAACGACGCGCCCGGACCCGTCACCCGCCTGATCGACATGGGGGTGGAGCCCTATGCAATTGCCACCTCGGTGAGCCTGATCATCGCGCAGCGCCTGGCCCGCCGCCTCGTGCGAATTGCAAGCAGCCCATGGATGTTCCGAAGCCCTGCGCAAGGAGGGGTTTCCGGACGTCGAGATCGCAAAGGGAATCCAGATTCATGCCCCGAAAGGCTGCGGCAACTGCACCGACGGCTACAAGGGCCGACTTGGCATTTACCAGGTAATGCCAGTGACCGAAGACATCGGCCGAATCGATCACGCCCGTGGGAGCCGCGAGATCCAGATCAACCATTCCGCGAAGGCCGGCAGGTGATGGGCATCTGTGCTGCTCGGGGCTTTCCAAAGTTCAGCAGGCTGGGCTCACGAGCCTCGAAGAAATCAACAGCGTGACCATCGACTAGGGCATGATCGATGGCGCAATCCACCACCGCGATCCGCGCAGTCAAGCGCGACACCCCTTTTGTCTGGGAGGGCAAGGACAAGCGCGGCAAGGCAGTCCGTGGAAAGACGCTGGCCAAGGACGAACAGGCCTTGCGAGCCGAACTGCGCCGCCAGGGCGTCGCACCGAGCAAGATCAAGAAGCAGTCGCAAAAAGTCGGTGGTGGGAAGATCACGCCGGGCGACATCGCGATCTTCAGTCGCCAACTGGCGACGACTATGGCCGCTGGCATACCGATGGTGCAGTCCTTCGACATCGTTGGCGCGGGCCACGAAAAGCCCGCCATGCAGAAGTTGATCTTTTCTACATCAAGGCAGACGTCGAAGGCGGTATCGTTGCACGAAGCATGGGCCAAGTGCCCGCCGGACTTCGACGAATCCTTCGTGAACCTGGTCGAGGCCGGCGAACAGGCGGGTGCTCTGGAGAGCCTTGACAAGGTGGAACCTACAAGGAGAAGACCGAGGCGGCCAAGAAGAAGG
>CAWATT010000014.1:0-11416 GCA_963785055.1 uncultured Pseudomonadota bacterium | reverse complement strand
CATGGCATGCACAGGCTATTCCCCATTTCGACTACCTGCTGGAAGGTGCAGAGCGCGCAGCCATGCTTGCAGGAGGACAGTGCATACCAGTTGCCATTCCGCAGGCAGGCCGGTTCGTCTGGCACAAGCTGTATTCAAGTCGAAGGCGGCGCGGAGAATCCGAGAAGGCTGCCAAGGACCGATCCCAGGCCATTACCCTCGCGGCGGCCCTGGAACGCGACCACGCTGGTGAACTGCAGAGCTGCTTTCGTGCAGCGCCTCGCGATTTGCGTTCGCTGTTGGCCCCTGCCCTGGACGGATTGGCCAAGGATCTGCTTGCGCCCGGGCCGGAATCACATGATGCGGTGGTGCGACTGAAGCGGGGACTTGATCGACTTTAGCTGCGACCGGCCGTCGCTCATCGGCCCACTACGCTGCGAGTTTCAACCTGGGCTCGCAGCTGGAAGGGCACTACACCGTGACGACCACCTTCCCCACCTGCTCGTTCGACTCCAGGTAGCGGTGCGCCGCGACGATGTCCTCCAGCGCAAAGGTCCTGGTCGATCACCGGACGAAGCTGGCCTCCGGCAAGCCCGCGAAGGATCAGGTCCTTCACCGCCTCGAACCGATGCGGCTTGTTCCAGATCTGCGAGACCACCCAGCCGCGCAGCGACAGGCCCTTGAGCGCCGCTGACCAGTGGGGATACGGCGTGGGCTGGTCCGACAGGCTGCCGTAGATGATCAGCGTGCCCTCGTCGGCCATGGCCTTCGCGAGCGTCTCGACGTAAGGCCCGCCCACCGGATCGAAGACCACCTTCGCCCCGCGACCGCCAGTGATCCGCAGAACCTCGGCGACGACATCCGTTTCGGTGCTCGCGATCACATGCCGCGCGCCAAGCGCCGCGAGCCTTGCAGCCTTTGCACTGGTGCGAGTGAGCGCGATGGGCTCCGCGCCGATCCAGTTGGCGATCTGGATGGCTGCAAGCCCGACGCTGCTCGAGGCGGCCGGTATCAGCACGAAGTCGCCCACGCCCGCGTGCCCGGCCTCGACGATGCCGAAGGCGGTGAAGTACTGCATCCAGATCGAGGCGGCCTCGATGGGCGAGAGTTGCGCCGGCGCGGGAATGCAGCTGCGCGCGGGCACGATCGCCCGCTCGGCATAGACGCCGTACTGCCCCAGCCGGAAACTGGGCAGCACGCAGACGCGCTCGCCCGGTGCAAAGCCCGCAACGCCCGCGCCTGTCGCCTCGACGATTCCCGCGGCCTCATAGCCCAGCAGTCCAGGCAGCGTGGGGGGCACGGGGTATTTCCCCGGCGCGGTACATCGCCTCCGAGCGATTGAGGCCGATGGCCTCGATCCTCAGGCGCAGCTCACCCGCGCCGGGCGCACCGACGACGAGGGACTCCAGCTGCATTACTTCGGGCGGTCCGGTGCGATGAATGCGGACTACGCGGCTTGCCGGCAGGTCTGTGCTGTTCATGGAAACCACGATAACCCAGGCGCCCGCGTCCAAAGCTGACGCGCAGCGTCACTTTGTGACCCGCACCGTCTGCATTCAGCTACGCAAATACGTTAATCCGTCGACCAGTGCACAGAGAAACCCCCTGCAAATCATTACCTTGCCGGACGTGGGCAGCGCTGGCACGAGGCTTGCTCCATACAGCACACCGGCATGGTGCCGAGTCGCTAGTCAACGAAGTGGTTTTCTCAAGGAGATTATTCAAATGAAGAGCATGCAGAAGGGCTTTACCCTGATCGAGTTGATGATCGTTGTCGCGATCATCGGCATCCTGGCCGCGATCGCGATCCCGGCCTATTCGGACTACACGGTCCGTGCGCGAGTGAGCGAAGGCGTGAATGCGGCGGCGGCGGCGAAGGCCACCATCGGCGAGAACATTGCCAACGCCGGTGCGATTGCCGGCTGCTGGCAACTGCCTGGGCGTGAACACGTGGGCCGCGGCTCCGTGCCAACTCGCACGTCACGTCGCTGGCCTGCGCCGACGGCACGGGCGTCATCACGGTGACCATGGACGCGACGGCGAAGAACGTTGCGTTCGACGCTGACCCCGACGCTGGCTGCCAACGACAACGTCGACCTGGGACTGCGTGGTCAGCGCGGCGCCGCCAACAACAAGTACGTGCCGGCGGAGTGCCGCGTCTAAGCGGTTCCCTCCAGCTCGGGCAGGAGACGCTCCTGCCCATCGAAAGCCCCTCCCCGGAGGGGCTTTCTCTTTTGGGAAGCCAGTCACGGGGATGCGCATTCGGGTATGTCAAACTCCGGACGAGATTTGACAGTTGCCTTGCCCCGGACCTTCACTAGACTCAACCTTCACACCCGACCCCACAGAATCTCGCAAGTCCATGAGTGAAAACGCTTCCCTGGCCCAGACCACCCGCGGCATCGGCCTGCTTTCGGGCCTGCCGCAGCGCCTGGTGCAGGACGGGGTCGTCAGCGAACACGAGGCGCTCAGCGCGCTGCAGGCAGCCCGCGACCAGAAGTCGCATTTCGTGACCCAGCTGGTCGGCAGCGGCGCTGCCAAGGCCCGCGACGTTGCGATCGCTGCCTCGACAGAGTTTGGCGTTCCGCTGCTCGACCTGGATTCGCTGTCGATCGACTCGGAAGTCACCCGCCTGGTCTCCGACAAGCTGCTGGCCAAGCACCGCGTGCTGCCGATGTTCCGTCGCGGCAAGCGGCTGTTCCTCGGCGTGTCCGATCCCACCGACCTGCACGCCATCGACGAGATCAAGTTCCAGACCGGCCTGTCCGTCGATGCGGTCATCGTCGAGGACGACAAGCTGCAGAAGGCCGTCGACAAGGCGATCGAACAGGTCGAGTCGCAGATGCCAATGCGCTGTCGGTGGACGACGATGGTGTCGACCTCGAAGGACTCGAGGTCAGTGGCGGCGACGACCTGGAAGGCGAGGCTGTCAGCCGCGACGACGTCGAGGACGCCCCGATCGTCCGCTTCGTCAACAAGCTGATGCTCGACGCGATACGACGCGGCGCCTCGGACATCCACTTCGAGCCCTACGAGAAAATCTACCGCGTGCGCTTCCGCATGGACGGCGTGCTGAAGGAAGTCGCGCAGCCGCCCGTGCAGCTGGCCGACAAGCTGGCCGCGCGCCTGAAGGTGATGTCGCGACTCGACATCGCCGAGCGTCGCGTGCCGCAGGACGGCCGCATCAAGATGAAGCTGTCGAAGACGCGGGCCATCGACTTCCGCGTCAGCACCTGCCCGACGCTGTACGGCGAAAAGGTCGTGATGCGTATCCTCGACCCGTCGCAGGCGATGCTGGGCATCGACGCGCTGGGCTACGAGCCGTTCCAGAAAGACCTGTACCTGAAGTACCTGGCCAAGCCACAGGGCATGATCCTCGTCACGGGCCCCACCGGCTCGGGCAAGACCGTGTCGCTGTACACCGGCCTGCACATCCTCAACCGCGAAGACACGAACATCTCGACCGCGGAAGACCCGGCGGAAATCAACCTGCCCGGCGTGCAACCAGGTCAACGTGAACCCGAAGGTCGGGCCTCACCTTCGCCTCCGCGCTGCGCTCGTTCCTGCGCCAGGATCCGGACGTCATCATGGTCGGCGAAATCCGCGACCTCGAGACGGCGGAGATCGCGATCAAGGCCGCGCAGACCGGCCACCTGGTGCTCTCCACGCTGCACACGAACGACGCGCCGCAGACGCTGACGCGACTGGTGGACATGGGCGTGAAGCCCTATGCGATCGCGACCTCGGTGAGCCTGATCATCGCGCAGCGCCTCGCGCGCCGCCTGTGCGGCAACTGCAAGCAGCCGCATCGACGTTCCGGCCAGAGGCCCTGCGCAAGGAAGGCTTCCCCGAAGAGGAGATCGCCCAGGGCATCCAGATGTACGCGCCGAAGGGCTGCGGCAGCTGCACCGACGGCTACAAGGGTCGGCGTCGGCATCTACCAGGTGATGCCGGTCACCGAGGACATCGGCCGCATCATCATGGCTGGCGGCAACGCCATCGACATCAACGACGCGGCGAAGGGCGCCGGCGTCTGGGACCTGCGCCGCGCAGGCCTCGCCAAGGTGCAGGCCGGGCTCACCAGCCTCGAAGAAATCAACAGCGTGACGATCGAGTAAGGGCACTCACTCATGGCGCAATCCACGTTCCGCGATCCGCACAATCAAGCGCGACATCCCTTTCGTCTGGGAAGGCAAGGACAAGCGCGGCAAGATGGTCCGCGGCAAGTCGCTGGCCAAGGACGAGCAGTCGCTGCGAGCCGAGCTGCGCCGCCAGGGCGTCGCGCCGAGCAAGGTCAAGAAGCAGTCGCAGCGGATGGGCGGCGGCAAGATCAATCCCGGGCGACATCGCGGTGTTCAGCCGCCAGCTGTCGACGATGATGGCCGCGGGCATACCGCTGGTGCAGTCCTTCGACATCGTCGGCGCCGGCCACGAAAAGCCGGCCATGCAGAAGCTGATCCTCGACATCAAGTCCGACGTCGAGGGCGGCATCTCGCTGCACGAGTCGCTGGCCAAGCGCCCGCTGTACTTCGACGACCTGTTCGTGAACCTGGTCGAGGCCGGCGAACAGGCCGGCGCGCTGGAGACCCTGCTCGACAAGGTCGCCACCTACAAGGAAAAGACCGAGGCGCTGAAGAAGAAGGTCAAGAAGGCGCTGTTCTATCCGACGGCGGTGCTCGTCGTCGCGGTGATCGTGACGCTCATCCTGCTGATCTTCGTGATCCCGCAGTTCGAGGCTCTGTTCAAGGACTTCGGCGCCGAACTGCCTGCCTTCACGCAGATGGTGATCGGCATGTCGAAGTTCATACAGACCAAGGGCATCTTCCTTGCCCTGGTGATCGGCGGCGCAGGCTATGCGTTCTTCTACTTCAAGAAGCGCTCGCGCAAGATGCGCGAGACGCTCGACCGGATCACGCTGAAGCTGCCCATCATCGGCCCGATCATGAACAAGGCCGCCATCGCCCGCTTCTCGCGCACGCTGTCGACCATGTTCGCCGCCGGCGTGCCGCTGGTCGAGGCGATGGAATCCGTCGCCGGCGCCACCGGCAACATCGTCTACGAGAACGCGACGCTGGCCATGCGCGACGAGGTCGCCACCGGCACGCGCCTGCAGCGCGCCATGGAGAACACCAACCTGTTCCCGAACATGGTGATCCAGATGATCGCGGTCGGCGAAGAGGCCGGCGCGCTCGACGAGATGTCCGGCAAGGTCGCGACGTTCTACGAGGCCGAGGTGGACAACGCCGTCGACGCGATGTCGAGCCTGCTTGAACCGCTGATCATGGCCATCCTCGGCGTGCTGGTCGGCGGCATGGTCATCGCGATGTACCTGCCCATCTTCAAGCTCGGCCAGGTCGTGTGATCGAACTGTTCGCGCGCTCGGCGCCGGCGTTCATCGGTTTCGTCCTGCTCGTGGGGCTGCTGGTCGGCAGCTTCCTCAACGTCGTGATCCACCGCGTGCCGGTGATGCTGGAGCGCGCCTGGCGGCGCGAGTGCCTGTCGCTCGACGGCAAGACGCCGCCCGAGGAGCCGCGCTACAACCTGCTCAAGCCGGGCTCGGCCTGCCCGGGCTGCAAGGCGCCCATCACGCGCGCTGGCAGAACATCCCGGTGCTGAGCTACCTGCTGCTGAGGGGCCAGTGCGCCAGGTGCAGCCGGCCGATCGGCAAGCGCTACCCGCTGGTGGAGATGCTCACCGGCGTGATGTCCGCGCATCGTCGCCTGGAAATTCGGCTTCGGCTGGGCCGCCGTGGCGGGCCTGGTGCTGACGTGGTTCCTCATCGCGCTGGCCTTCATCGACATCGACACCCAGCTGCTGCCGGACAGCCTGACGCTGCCGCTGCTGTGGATCGGCCTGGCCTGTGCGCTGTGGCTGCCTGTGGCCACCGGCGCGCGCCTGCCGGTGGACCTGCGCAGCGCGGTGATCGGCGCGATTGCCGGCTACCTGAGCCTCTGGCTGGTCTACCACCTCTTCCGGCTGCGTGACCGGCAAGGAAGGCATGGGCTATGGCGACTTCAAGCTGCTCGCGGCGCTGGGCGCCTGGCTGGGCTGGCAGATGCTGCTGCCGGTGATCATCGGTGCGGCCGGCGTCGGCGCACTGGTCGGCATCCTCGCCATCGTGCTGCGCAAGCGCGAACACGGCGTGCCCATGGCCTTTGGCCCCTATCTCGCCGCCGCGGGCTGGCTGATGCTGGTGATCGGCCCGGAGCTGGTCAGCCGCTACCTCGCCCTGTATGGCCCGGGCTGAACACGCGGGCCGACGGATTCCACGCATCGCGCTGACCGGCGGAATCGCCAGCGGCAAGTCCACCGTCGCGAGGCTGTTCGAGACGCTCGGCGCCCGCCTCATCGACACCGACCAGATTGCACGCGAGCTGGTGCTGCCCGGCGCGCCGGCGCTGCAGGCCATCCGGCAGCGCTTTGGCGACAAGATCCTCGCCGCCGACGGCACGCTGGATCGCGCCGCGCTGCGCGCACATGTGTTCCAGGACTCCACGGCTCGCGCCGACCTCGAGGCGATCCTGCACCCCCGCATCCGCGAGGAGACGGACGCGCGCTCCGCGCGCCTCGGCGGCCCCTACCAGCTCATCGCCGTGCCGCTGCTGGTCGAGACCGGCACGCACGGGCGCTACGACCGCGTGCTGGTCGTGGACTGCGAACCCGCCCGGCAACTGCTGCGCCTCATGCAGCGGGACGGCATCGACGCCGCGGCCGCGCAGCGAATCCTCGATGCGCAGGCCACGCGCGCGCAGCGACTGGCCATTGCGGACGATGTGATCGTGAACGATGGGCAGGTGGCCCACCTCGCCTCGCAGGTGGAAAAGCTCCATCGGGCTTACCTCGGGGCGCCGGGTTATGCAAAATAGCCTGATGCCCCAGGAAGCCCACGCCGAAAGGCCGGTCACGGCCGGCGCGCCGTTGATCTTCGAGCAGCCGCTCAACGAGCGGATGCGGACCTTCCTGCGCCTGGACTACCTCTACAACCAGGCGCTGTACCACAACGAGAAGGCCTCCCAGTGGGGCAGCCGCGCGGCGGTGGCCAGCCTCATCGACATCCTGGCCATCACGACGCGCACCGACGTGCGCTCGGACGTGCTGAAGGAGATCGAGCGCCACCTCAACCAGCTGCAGGAGTTCGAGACCAAGCCCGGGGTCGACACCGCGCGCCTGCGCACGCTGACCAACAACCTCGTCAGGCTGCGCACGGCGCTCGCCGCGGCTGGCGCTGCCTATCTGCAACCGCTGCGCGACTCCGAATTCCTCGCCGCCATCAAGCACCGCAGCGCCATTCCGGGCGGCACCTGCGAGTTCGACCTGCCGGACTTCTACTTCTGGCTGAACCAGGACGCCGCGAACCGCAGCCAGGCCTTCAGCGAGTGGCTGGCGATGCTGCGGCCGCTGTGCGATGCGGTGTCCGAGGTGCTGTGGCTGACGCGCCAGAACGGCCGCAGCCGCCAGGAGAGCGCGCCGGGCGGCAGCTACATGATCAACTTCGACCGCGACACGCCGCTGCAGCTGCTGCGCATCTGCCTGCCGGCCGAATGCGGAATCTATCCAGAGATCAGTGGCAGCCACCACCGCTGCAGCGTGCGCTTCCTGCACTGGAACGGGCTGGCGTCGCGGCCCACGCAGGCCGAGGGCGACGTGGACTTCCAGCTGATCACCTGTGCCTGATCGCGAACGATGAGCGCGCCGGTCGTCCATTGCCCCACCTGCAAGCGCGAGGTGCCGTGGGATCGAGGTCTCGACCTGGCGGCCGTTCTGCAGCGAACGCTGCAGGATGGTGGACCTCGGCGCCTGGTTCAGCGAAGCGCGCGTCATCCCGGGCGAGGCGCCGTCGGATCCCACGACGATTCCGCCCCGGACTGCCCAGGGCGACGATGTGCCCGGACTCAGGGCGCGGGCAATCCTAGCGCGGCCGCCGCGAACGCCCACTCCTCCGCGAGCTCCTCGATCTGCATCCACACCGGCTTGCCCGCGCCATGGCCGGCTCGCGTCTCCACGCGCAGCAGCACGGGGTTATCGCATTCCTGCGCCGCCTGCAGCGCCGCGGCGAACTTGAAGCTGTGCCAGGGCACCACGCGATTGTCGTGCGCGGCGGTGGTGATCAGCGTGGGCGGGTAGCAGCTCCTGCCGGCTGGTGTTGTGCACCGGTGAGTAGGCGTAGCTGCGCCTTGAAGTCCTCAGCGTTCTCCGACAGGCCGTAGTCGTCCGACCACTGGCGCGCGTTCGCGCTGGCGAGGTGATAGCGCAGCATGTCGAGCACGCCGACCGCCGGCAGCGCCGCGCCGAACAGCTCGGGGCGCTGCGTGATCACCGCACCCACCAGCAGGCCGCCATTGCTGCCGCCACGGATCGCGATGCGTTTCGGCGCCGCGTACTTCTCGCTGCACGAGGTACTCGGCCGCGCGCGATGAAATCATCGAACACGTTCTGCTTCTTCGCGCGTGTCCCGGCCTCATGCCAGGCCGCGCCATACTCGCCGCCGCCGCGCAGGTTCGCCACGGCGTAGATGCCGCCGCGCTCCAGCCATGCGATGGTCGCCGAGGAGAACGACGGCGTCATCGAGATATCGAAGCCGCCGTAGCCATAGAGCATCACCGCGCCGGTGCCGTCGCGCGGCATGTCCTTGTGGCGGACGATGAACATCGGCACGCGCGTGCCGTCGCGGCTCGGTGTAGAACACCTGCTCGGTGACATACGGCGTGATGTCCGCAGGAATCTTCGGCTCGCGCAGCAGCGCGGTGGCACCGGTCTGCGTGTCGAGGCTGTAGGTGCGCGTCGGGGTCGAATAGTCCGTATAGCTGAACCAGGCCTCCCGCTCATCCGGCTGGCCCGACAGGCCCGCCACGGTGCCAAGTCCAGGCAACGGGATCTCGCCCAGCGCCTTGCCATCTGCCGCCGCGAACTGCCGCAGCCGCGAGCTCGCGTCCTGCAGGTAGTTTCCCACCAGCCGGTCGCCGACCAGCGAGGCCGACTCCAGCACCTGCTTCGACTCCGGCACGCGGACTTCGCCCCAGCGCGCCTGCGGCAGCCCCATGTCGGCGGCGATGATGCGGCCGTTGGGCGCACCGGAATTGCTCTTGAACAAGAGCTCGGTGCCGGCTGCGCCCTTGCGCGAGCCCAGGTAGTCGTAGATGCCGTCGTAGCGCGTGAACAGCGGCATCACGGTGCCGCTGCCATCCAGCGCCATGACCAGCACGCCGTTGCTCATCGTGCTGTCGGAGATCGACAGCACGAGGTAGCGGCCATCCTCGGTGACGGTGCCATAGGGCACGCGCGTGGGATGGTCCTTCACCGCGTAGACCTCGCGGTCCGCGGACTGCAGATCGCCGAGCTTGTGGAAGTGCACCACCGCCTGCAGCTGGTCGTCGCCCTTCGGGTAGGCGCTGTAGTAGAAGCCCGAGCCATCGCGCGCCCAGGACACCGACGTGAACTTCGTGTTCACGAGCTTGTCCGGGCGGTCCTGGCCCGTCGCCACGTCGCGCACATGCCAGGTGTTCCAGTCCGAGCCCGCATCGGAGAGCGAATAGGCCAGCAGCTTGCCGTCCGGCGAGGGTTCGTAATTGGACAGCGCCACCGTGGCATCGCCGCGCAGCGTGTTCGGGTCGATCAACACGCGGCCCGTCGCATCGGGCCTGTCGGCCACATACAGCACCGCCTGGTCCTGCTTGCCGTCATTGCGCTGGTAGAAATAGTTCCCGCCCTCGTGCATGGGCAGTCCGAAGCGCTCGTACTGGTAGAGCGCCGTGAGCCGCTGGCGGAAGCGCTCGCGATCCGGCAATGCCTCGAGAAACGGCTCGGCGAGGGCATTCTGGGCCTTCACGAACTCCTGCGTCTGCGGGCTGTCCAGCGCCTCGAGCCAGCGATAGGGGTCGGCGACCTTCGTGCCGTGGAACTCGTCCACCACGCTGCCGCGCTCGACCTTCGGATAGGCGCCGGGCGGGACGGACGGAATGGCCGCCTGGGCGGCCTGGGCGTTGGCGGTCAGCACGGCACACAGGGCTCCAGCGAGAATGGACAGCCGCGGGTGACGTCCGCGGGCGGGGCTGCCTACACTATCGGCCATGACAACTCCTCGGGGTTCCAGCGCTGATTTTATGCGAGGCAGGCGCCATTCGTGGCTCCTCCAGACCCTGATCCTTGCAGCGGGGCTGGCCGTGATCCCGGCTGCGCCGGCCGCCGAGGCCCTCACCATCGAACGGCTGTTCGCCGCGCCCGACCTGGCCGGCGCGAGCCTTCGAAGTCCCCGCATTTCCCCGGACGGCAAACAGGTCACCTACCTGCGTGGCGCCGACGACGACCGCGACCGCCTGGATCTCTGGGCCTACGACATCGCCCGGCGCGAACACCGCCGGCTCATCGATTCCCGCGCGCTTCTGCCCCGGGTGCAACGCTGTCGGCCGAGGAAGCCGCGCGACGCGAGCGCCAGCGCACCTCGGCCTACTCCGGCATCCTGGAATACGACTTCGCTCCGGACTCGCGCCGCATCCTCGTGCCGCTGGGCGGGGACCTTTACGTCTACGACCTTGCAGCGCCGCCTTCGACCGCCGTGCGCCGCCTGACACAGACGCCGGGCTACGAAACCGATTCGCGCTTCTCGCCGCAGGGCCGCTACGTCAGCTTCGTGCGCGACCAGAACCTCTACGCCATCGAACTGGTGGACGGCCGGGAAATCGCGGTCACGCGCGGTGGCGGCGGCACCACCAGCTTCGGCGTGGCCGAGTTCATCGCGCAGGAGGAGATGAACCGCGACACCGGCTACTGGTGGTCGCCCGATGAAACGCGGCTCGCGTACGCGCGCGTGGACGAATCCGGCGTGCCGGAGACCGAGCGCTTCGAGATCAACGCGCGCAGCGTCGAGGTGGTGCGGCAGCGCTACCCGTTTACCGGCCAGGCCAACGCGCTCGTTGAGCTGTTACGTCGCGCCGCTGGCGGCGCTGGACAAGCCCGTGCGCGTGGATCTCGGACCCACGACGGACATCTACCTCGCGCGCGTGGATTTCTTTCCGGACGGCAGCCTGCTGGCCGTGCAGCGCCAGAGCCGCGACCAGAAGACACTGGACCTGCTGAAGGTCGACCCCGCCACCGGCACAGCCACCACGCTGCTCACCGAACGCAGCAGCACCTGGGTGCCGTTGAACGATGAGCTCACGTTCCTCGACAACCGGCGGCAGTTCATCTGGGCCTCGAGCCGCAGCGGCTTCCAGCACCTGTACCTGTACGATTTCGACGGCCGCGAACTGGCGCAACTGACGCGCGGCGAACACAGCACGGTGAGCACGCGCGGCCTGCCGGCAGTCCGCGGCGTCGACGAAAGGCGCCGGCAACTGTACTTCGTATCGCCCGGCGACAATCCGCGCGAGCGCCAGCTGTATCGCGTCAGCCTCGACCGCCCCGGCGAGCCGGTGCAGGTGACGCAGGGCGCGGGCTGGCA
>CAWATT010000013.1:0-52465 GCA_963785055.1 uncultured Pseudomonadota bacterium | reverse complement strand
ACCCGCTTCCGGCATGCGGTGTAACCTGAGCTATCACCGCCGGGGGCTTGAGCAGTGACCAGAGACAGGTTTTCAGACTCAACCGAGAGGCGCCTGCAGCGCCTCTTTCTCGTTTCGGTGGCCATCATGGAGCTAGCCGAACGCCGTACCGCGCTGGGTGACCTCAACAAGGGCGTCAACGGCTGCCACGCCTGTCGCGCTCTCACCGGCCGCACGCGCGCCGTGCCCGGCGAGGGCCGGTCGACGCCGAGATCCTGCTCATCGGCGAAGGCCCCGGCTACTACGAGGACCAGCAGGGACGGCCGTTCGTCGGCGCAGCCGGGCAGTTCCTCGAGCAGCTGCTCGCCAGCATCGGCCTCAAGCGCACCGACGTGTTCATCACCAACGTCGTCAAGTGCCGGCCGCCGGCAACCGCGACCCGCTGCCGGACGAGATCGCGGCCTGCTCGCGACTGGCTGACGCAGCAGATCGACATCATCGCAGCCCGAAGGTCATCGTGACGCTCGGCCGCTACTCGCTGGCGCGCTTCCTGCCGGGTCAGCCGATCGGCAAGATCCACGGCCAGGCGAAGAAGGTCGGCGAGCCAGTGGGTCGATGCCGATGTACCACCCGGCGGCGGCGCTGCACCAGGGCAACCTGCGCAAGACGATCGAGGACGACTTCAAGACGCAACAGCTACATCTCCGGCGGCACCGGCCCTCATTACTATCAGGAGATCGAGGCCTCGCCCGTCAATCCCGAACTCGTCTATCAGATGGACGTCTTCATTCAGGTGACGCGGAACGGCGGCGCCACCTTCGAGATCCTCGAAACCGGGCACGACAAGCACAGCGACAACCACGCGCTGGTGATCGACCCCGCCAATGGCCGCCACCTGATCGTCGGCACCGACTCCGGCGTTTACGAGAGCTTCGACGAAGGAAAGACCTGGCGACACTTCCCGAACCTGCCGGTGTCGCAGTTCTACAAGGTGGCGCTCAACAATCGCGTGCCCTTCTACGACATCCTCGGCGGCGCGCAGGACCTCGGAACCCTGCATGGCCCGTCGCGCACCATGAACCGCGACGGCATCCGGAACCAGGACTGGTACGTGCCGCTTGGCGCCGACGGATACGGCGTGGCCTTCGACCCGCGCGATCCCGACATCCTCTACATGATGTGGCAGGAGGGAAACCTGATCCGCAAGGACCGCCGGAGCGACGAGGGGCTGGGCATCCGTCCGCAGCCCGCGCCCGGAGATCCGGCCGAGCGCTGGAACTGGGACTCGCCCCTGCTGGTCAGTCCCCACAATCCCGACCGGATCTACTACGGCTCGCAGCGTCTCTGGCGCAGCGACGACCGGGGCAGCGCGTGGACCGCGATCAGCGGCGACCTCACTCTCGGGCGCAATCGCTACGAGCAGAAGTTCCTCGGGCGGACCTGGAGCGTCGACTCGCTCTTCGATCACGGCGCGATGTCCAAGTACGCGACCACGACCGCCATCAGCGAGTCGCCGCTTCAGGCGGGAGTGCTGGTGGTGGGAACGGACGATGGTCTGGTCCAGGTGTCCGACAACGGCGGTCAAGGCTGGACCCGCGCCTCGGCTCTTCCCGGCCTGCCCGCCGCCAGCTTCATCAACGACGTCGAGGCCTCGCTCCACGACGCGCGCACCATCTACGTCGTGGCCGACAACCACAAGAACGGCGACTTCTCTCCCTATGTCTATGAGAGCGCCGACCTCGGCCGGACCTGGCGTTCCATTTCGGGCGACCTGCCCAAGGGAACCATCGTGTGGGCGATCCAGCAGGATCATGTCCGCGCCGACCTGCTCTTCCTCGGAACCGAGTTCGGGATCTACGTGAGCACCAACCGCGGCGTCAACTGGTTCAAGCTGAGCGGCGGTGTGCCCACCATTTCGTTCCGCGACATCAAGCTCCATCGCCGGGACAACGACCTCGTCGCCGCCAGTTTCGGGCGCGGCTTCTATGTGCTCGACGACTACAGCCCGCTTCGCGAGATCGCGGCGGGCGCGCTTGCCGCCGAAGGCGCGCTGTTCCCGGTGCGCGACGCGTGGTGGTTCGTGCCCTATCAACCGGGACAGGCACCCGGGCGGCCCGAGAAAGGAACCGACGACTTCACCACACCGAACCCGCCGATGGGCGCGCTTCTGACCTACTACCTGAAGGAAGCGCCCACCACGGCCAAGGAAGCGCGTCAGGCCAGCGAGAAGACACTTGCGCGAGAAGGGGGCGGACACGCCGTTCCCGGGATTCGACCGGCTCCGCGAGGAGGCGCTCGAAAGCGGACCGAAGGTCCTGCTGGTGATTTCCGACGCCGCGGGTCGAAAGGTCCGCTGGATCGAGGGACCGGCCAAGGCCGGCCTGCATCGCGTGAACTGGGACCTGCGCGGTCCGAGCCCGGACCCTGTCGACCTGAATCCGCCGGCATTCAGGCCTCCCTGGGCCGGGTCTCCCATCGGCCCTCTGACCGCCCCGGGCCGCTACTCGGCGGAGCTGATGGTGGTCTCCGCGAATGGTGTTCGTCGCGTGGGAACTCCGCAATCGTTCGAAGTGAAGCCGGTACCCACGGCTCCGAGCGGCACGGACTTCGCGGCGGTGGCCGCCTTCCAGCAACAGACCGCCGAACTGCGGCGACAGGTCGCTGCCGCGGAGGAGAGGATTGGCGGCGTGCGCGAGCAACTCCGGCACATGCGGGCGGCCCTGCTGCAAACGCCCCGCGCCAACCCGGACCTGTTCGCCCGGATGGACTCGGTGACCAAGGGCCTCGCGGCGCTTTCACTGCGGCTTTCGGGCGACCCCGCACGCCAGGCGCTGAACGAGTCCGACGCGCCATCCATCAGCGGCCGCGTGGGTGAGGTGATGGGCGGGCATTGGGAGACGCGGCAGATGCCAACCGCCACCCAGCGTCGCGACATCGAGATCGCCGGCGGCGCCCTTGAGGTGCTGACACGGGACCTGAAGGCGCTGCTCGAAGGTGACCTGGCGCGCCTGAAGGCCGACCTCGAGGCCGCCGGCGCGCCCTGGACACCGGGGCGTTGAGAGGACATCCCGTCATCTGTTCGGCCACCCGATCCGCGCCCTTTCGATCCTGGGTCTTGAACGGCATCTTCAGCGTGGTCGGCTCGACTTAGGGGGGACCTACCCTTCCAGTCGCACCTCGATCAGCCGATGGTCGGGGCGTAGAATGGCGGCCAACCGGAAAGCCCACTGTGCCCCTGACTCCTGGTGCGGAGGTCGGCCCGTATCGCGTGGTCGCGCCGCTCGGTGCGGGCGGGATGGGCGAGGTCTACCGCGCGCACGACCCACGCCTCGGGCGTGAGGTCGCGCTCAAGCTCCTCCCCGAAGCGCAAGCATCGGACCCGGAGCGGCGGCGGCGGCTCGCGCAGGAGGCGCGGGCGGCCTCGGCCCTCGACCACCCGAACGTGGTGGCCGTCTACGACGTGGGCGAGCACGAGGGCGTGCCGTACATCGTGATGCAGCTCGTAGAGGGCCGACCGCTGCGGGAGCGGATCGGTCAGCTGCGCCTGCGGGAGGCCGTGACGCTGGGGATCCAGGTCGCGGACGCGCTCGCCGCGGCGCACGCGCGGGGGATCGTCCACCGGGACCTCAAGCCCGAGAACGTGGTGGTGACGGAGCGCGGGGTCGCCAAGGTCCTGGACTTCGGCCTGGCGAAGCTCGTCGAAGGCGACTGGCGGGAGACGCCCACCGAGGACAAGGACGCGCTGGTGACGCGCGACGGCCAGGTGGTGGGGACGGTGGCGTACATGTCGCCGGAGCAGGCGGAGGGGCGTCCGGTGGACGCCCGGAGCGATCTCTTTTCGCTCGGGAGCGTGCTCTACGAAATGGTGACGGGGGAGAGGGCGTTTCCCGGGAAGAGCCGGGCGTCGATTCTCTCCGCGATCCTGCGGGACGACCCGGTGCCGGCGGGAGAGCGGAAGAAGGGAGTGCCGCCGCCGCTCGATCAGGTGCTCGCGCGAGCGCTGCGGAAGGACCCGGACCGCCGTTTCCAGTCGGCGGCGGACTTCCGGGTCGCGCTGGTGGAGGTGCTGGACCAGCTCGACTCGGAGTCGGGGCGCGCAACGGGCGGTCTGGCGCGACGTCGGCGTCGGTGGTGGCCGTGGGCCGCGGGAGTGCTCGGCGCGGCGGTCCTGACGGCGGTCGGGATCGTCGACGTGGCGCCGGTCGACGCCGGCGGAGACCCTCGCGCCGCCGCGCATCGTCCCGCTGACGAGCCACCCGGGCGAGGAGCAGACGCCCAGCCTGTCGCCGGACGGGACGCGGGTGGCGTACGTGCGCAAGGACGAGGGCGCGACGAACTTCGATCTCTACGTTCGCCTCATCGACGGCGGGACCGAGCTGCGCCTCACCGACACTCCGGAGAAGGAAGCGACGCCGACCTGGTCCCCCGACGGCAGCCGCATCGCCTTCGTGCGCCCCTCCGCGCGTCGCCTTCACCGGATCGGTCACGAAGGAGACACGGATCGTGGCGATCTCCTCGCTCGGAGGGCCGCGAGAGCGTCCTGGCCACGCAGTCTAGCGGGTCCGAATGGCGGCTTGTCGTGGTCTCCGGACGGGGCCACATCGCTCTCGTGGACCGTGCCGCGCGAGCGGGCCGAGCCACATCGCGCTGCTGGCCCTGGCCACCGGCCAGAAGCAGGCCCCTCACCCGCCCCGAGGACGGTGGGGATAGCGCCCCCGCCAATGGTGCGGCGACCACTCCCCGGCCTTCTCACCGGACGGGCGGACTCGCGTTCACGCGGACGACAAGGGCGGAACCGACCACGTCTACACCGTCGACACTGCCTCCCGGGCGCTGACGCGCCTCACGCGCTCGGGGGCCCTCGACGTCTCGCGATGGCCTGGACGGCAGACGGCTCCAGCCTGATCCTGTCGCAGCCCCGGACCTGGGCATCGAGCCCTGTGGCGCCTCCCCGCCCGGGGGCGGCGAGCCCCAGCCGCTCGAGCCTGGGCACCGGCGGTGCCGGCGAATGCGGCGCTCTCACGGCAGAGAGACCGCCTCGTCTTCGTGACCGTCCATTCGGACATCGAACCTGTGGCGGGTGAGCGGGCCGACGGCGACGCATCGCGAGAGCCCGAGCCGGATCGTGGCCTCGACGCGCGACGACGCGATGCCGGCCTTCTCGCCCGACGGCCGCTCGATCGCGTTCGCTTCGAACCGGACGGGGACCCTCGAGATCTGGCTGGCCCGACCAGCGACGGCTCGGGGGTCGTCCAGGTGACGACTCTCGGCAAGGGGTCGTCGAGGTATCCCGCGCTGGTCGCCCGACGGTCGGACTCTCGCCTTCGGCCACTTGGCCGACCCCGGGCGGCTCGACGGGCCCCTGTGGGACCTCTACACCGTCGCGACGGCGGGAGGACCTCCGCACCGCCTCACCGAGTCCCCCATCGACGAGACTTCCCGTGCTGGACGAGGGACGGGCGATCGATCGACTTCCTCAGGCGACGATGGCGCGAGCGCCGTCCGCATGCCCGCGGCCGGGGGCCCCGCCCGTCCTCTCGCGCGGCCGGGTGCGGTTCGCTCCCGAGGAGTCCCCCGACGGCCGTTTCGTCTTCTACCCGAAGGGCAAGGCGATCTGGAGGTGCCGGTCGCGGGGGGCGACGAGGACGAAGATCGTGGAGGCCCAGCAGGCGATCTTCACTGGCTGGGACGTCTACGACCATGGCCTCTGCTATCTTCGACGCACGACCGGATGGCACGCCGGCCGCTGAGGGTCTACGAGTTCGCCAGCGGCCGCTCCGCGATCTCGCCGAGATCGCGAAGACGGACCACTCGGGACTCACGGTCTCGCCGGACGGCCGCTGGGTCGTCTACGACCAGCAGGACGCCTACGGGAGCGACCTCGTCCTCGTCGAGAACTTCCGCTGAGTGCGCGTGATAGCCTTCACGCCGCGATGGGCCGTCCTACGAGATCGCGCCCTGGGAGACCAACGAGCTGAGGCCCGCGTGCCCGATCAGGACCGGGCGCTCGTGCTGGAGGCGAAATGAGCCACACCGTCCTGCTTCTCGCGATCAGCGGGCTCTGGCTTGTGTCGGCTGCCCGGATGGAGGCCGCCCAAACCGCCCCCACCGCCCCGCAATGGCAGGAAGTCGAACTCACGTTCACTGCCTCACGCGACACGGCCAATCCCTACACCGACATCGAAGCCTGGGCGGACTTCACCCACGAGGACGGCACGAAGATCCGGCGGCCGATGTTCTGGGATGGCGGGCGCACGTTCCGCGTGCGGTTCGCCTCGACGAAATCGTCAGGCACCTGGCGCTGGACGACCTCCGACCGCGATGGCGATCCCGGGCTTGCGCGGGCATTCGGGAACTGCTCACCGCCGGCCCCGCGGCGTCGGAGCCCGCGACGATCTTCACACGGCATGGATTCTGGAGCATTCCGCCCGGCGGCCGGAATCTGATTCATGCCGATGGCCGGCCGCGGTTGTTGTGCGCGGACACCGCGTGGGCCTTGCCGTGGCGGGCAACCGTCGAGCAGGCGGAAGTCTACGCGCGAGACCGCCAGGCCAAAGGCTTCAACGCCGCGCTGCTCATGACCGTGCAGCCGGACATGGATTGCAAGGGGCCCCGCTCGCGCACGGAAGACCTGGGTTTCGACGTCGGATTCGAGGATCTTGCCGAAGGGGACCTTGCAGCCAGTTGCGCCCCGAGTATTTCCAGATGTTCGACCGGCTCACCGGCATCCTCGTGGCGCACGGCATCGCGCCCGTTTACCAACCGGTCTTCCACGGCTACGGCTGGAAGGGCCGTCGCACGGCCGGGCAACGTCGTGAGCGCGGAGGACTACGCGCGCTACTGCCGCTATCTCGTGGCCCGCTACGGCGCCCGGCCGGCGATCTGGCTGGTGGGCGGCGACGGGCCGGCGACCGATCCGGCGATCGTCGAGCAGCTCGACCGCGCAGGGCAGGCCATCGAGGAATGGGACGCCTACCGACAACCGACGGGGATTCACTACGCGCCCCATTCCCTGAATCGCACGCATCAGGACAAGGACTGGCTCGATTTCCAGTGGTGCCAGACCGGCCACAACGGCGAGCACGTGCCCGAGCGCGTGGCCGACATGTGGCGCAACCTCCCGGTCAAAGCCGTGGCCAACGGCGAGCCCACCTACGAGAACATCGGCCAGACCGGTCGCGGCGCCGGCTGGTGGCAGGGCCATGAGGCCTGGTGCAATCTCACCGCCGGCGGCACGATGGGCCTGGTCTATGGCGCCGGCAGCCTCTGGCAGTGGCGGCTGCACGCCAACGAACCGGATCACGCCGACTGGTGCACCGCCCCCGGCGCTGGCTGGCGCGAGGCGCTGGACTTTGAGGGCTCGCGTTACCCGGGCATCGCCGCGAAGATCTTCGACGGCCTGCCCTTTGCCGAGATGCAGCCCAACTGGACCTACACCTACGGACGACGCGGGACTGGCCGTGCCGGGCAAGCTCTTTGTGCTCTATCTGCCCTGAAGGCGGCGGCATCGGGATCAACTCGCACGACGTGCCACGGCCTATCGCGTATTCGATCCGCGGACCGGCACGGATAGTGGGCGAGGGCCGGCTGCCGACAACGCGACCGCGTGCAGGTCGCGGTCGGGTCGGCGGGCGAACCGCGCGTGGTGGTGTTTTCGGCGGCAACGTCCTAAGGCTCAGTCTTGAACTCGAAACCAATCTTGGGGAGCATCCTCAAACAATGAAATCAAACCAATCCATTCATGCCGTGAAGGCCGGTGTCATTGGCACCGGTTTCATAGGTCCGGTCCATGTCGAGGCGCTGCGGCGCCTCGGGGTCACCGTGACCGCGATCTGCGATGTGGCTGACTTGGGCGCCAAGGCCGCCGCCCGGTTAGCCATTCCACAGGCGTTCGCCGATTACCGAGATCTCCTGGCTTGCCCGGAGGTGGACGTGGTCCACATCACCACGCCCAATCGGTTCCATTGCGAGATGTCGCTGGCCGCGCTGCGGGCGGGCAAACACGTGGTTTGCGAAAAGCCGCTGGCCATGAACACGCGCGAAACGGCGCGGATCGTTCAAGCAGCGCAGGCCGTGAAGCGCGTGTTCGCCGTGAACTACAATGTCCGGTTCTACCCGGCCGTGCTCGCGCTGCGGCGTCTGGTCGAGCGCGGTGACCTGCCCGGATGCGTGGCGGTCGCCGAGACACGTCGCGAAGTGAAGCGGCTCATCCGGGATGCCATCGAGATGCACCTGGATGCGCTCAAGGATTCCGGAGGGATAGGCTACGGCAGCGGCTCCGCCCCTTCATTCAACACCTTCACGTACTCGTCATAGGCAAATACCCGGTTCCTTCGCTGGCCGGTCAACTCCCGGGCAACGCCCTCGCCCACCAGCGCCTCCATCGCCTTGGCGGCGGTCGGAAACGACACGCCCGAACGATTGGCCAGGTCCTGGATCGTCGCGATCGGCCGGGCGCGCAGGGCGGTGTAGACGCGCAGCGCACTGGCCGCACCACGGTCCATTCCGGCAAGCCGCTGCTCGTCCTTGCGGAACATCGCCAATAGTCGATGCGCCGTGCTCACCGCGGCACCCGCGGTGGTGGCCACGCCTTCGAGGAAGAAGTCGAGCCAGGCCTCCCAGTCGCCCTCGGTGCGCACGCGGTCGAGCAGGTCGTAGTACTCGGCGCGGTGCTGCTTGAAGTAGAGGCTGAGGTACAGCAGCGGCTGCTGCAGCACGCCGCTCCTGGTGCAGCAGCAGCGCGATGAGCAGGCGACCCGACGCGGCCGTTGCCGTCGAGGAAGGGATGGATGGTCTCGAACTGGACGTGGGCCAGCGCGGCCTTGACAGCACGGGCAGGCGGCGGTCGTCGTCGTGGAGAAAGCGCTCGAGCGCGGCCATGCAGGCCTCGACGCGTGCGGGCGGCGGCGGCACGAAGCGGGCGTTGCCGGGGCGGGTGCCGCCGATCCAGTTCTGCGATGCGCCGGAACTCGCCCGGCTGCTTGTCGCTGCCGCGGCCGCTGGCGAGCAGCTCGCGCGTGCATCTCGCGCAGCAGGCGGTTGGAGAGCGGAAAGCCCTCGCGCAGCCGCGCCATGCCGTGCTCGAGGGCGGCGACGTAGTTGGAGACTTCCACCACGTCGTCGAACGGCACGCCGGGGGCTTCGTCGAGCTCGAACAGGAGCAGGTCGGAGAGCGACGACTGCGTGCCCTCGATCTGGGAGGAGAGGACGGCCTCCCGGCGCACGTAGGCGTAGAGAAACAGGGCGGGTCCGGCAGCAGGGCGGTGATGCCGTCCAGCCGGCCGCAGCCGAGGACTGCTTGCTCGAGCAGGCGCTGGCAGGGACCGCTCAGGTCGAGGGGCGGAAACGGGGGCAGAGGATCTGGAACAAAGGCCCGGATGGTTTCGCCGGCGGTAGTGGTGGCCTCGAAGTGGCCGGTGGGGCCTCTGATCATGGCAATCCCTGCTCTAGTCAGCTTTAATAGCGGCGCCGTTTATTAAAGAAATATGCTTTTACTTTAATATAGGAGGTGGTGCGGCGCAAGCTGGGGAATGCCTGGTCAGCTGACGCGGCTGTACGGCGTCTCCACCGAGCGGATCAATGAGCAGGTCCGCCGGACGATGCTTGGGAACGTCTTGCGTTCTGGTCGGGCGGTGGAGGTCAGCGTACCGCTCAGCCCTGGTGGCCAATGCCGAAGGCTTTGCGAGTGGATGAAAATAGGTCCATTCCACGGATAAGCGTGCATTTCTAGCGTTTATCCGTGCATTCCGTGCATTTACCGGTTTATCCGTGCGTAGGCCACTCCGCGGCCTCGACGGCCGGTGCGGATCAAATGTCCTTGTTTCAAGAGGCGATCCAGCAGCCGGTATGCCTGTGGACCACTTATCCGGCACAGCCCGGAAGCTTCCTGGCGCGTGATCCGGCCGTGCTTTTCCACATACTGCAGAATCATCTGCTCTTGTTGCAGGGGCTCGAAGCCTCGCTGGCGGACATATGCTGCCTTGTCGCCGAGGGCCCGATAAGCTGCTGCCGACAGGTGCCACGTTCGACCCTTCTTCTGGCCCCGCTCCTCGATCAGGCCGGCCTCCAGTAGCCGATGCAGGGCAGCCCGGGCTTCGGCCTCGGGCTTCTGGATGAGCAATGCCGCATCGCCGGTCGCGAGATTCCGTTCCTGCCAAAGCGCATTGAGTACCAGCAGCTCGTCGAGGGTTAGCACGCGCCCGCCCTGTGCTTCTGTCACGAGCAGACGCACAAAGTCCAGGTTCGCCTCCCCGCCTGGAATGGAAACGGAGACGACAGTTCCGTCGCTCCACTCATAGGAGGGCGCGGGGCGGCCGTTCCTCAGCTGTTCGTAAAATATCGTGTCAATGCCTCGACCCGTACGCTCAACTATGCCTCCGCGCTTGAAGGCATCGGCGAGGAGTGGGTTACGCGGACGAGGCGCCGTGACGAGCAGGTTGTCCAGGCGCACGCCCTCCGGAAATCCGCCAGGACTGCTGATCTCGATGCGATCCGAGCGCCACTGGATGTGCACAGCGCCCTGCCGCTGGTAATCACGGTGGATCAGTCCGTTGGCCACAGCCTCTCGCAGAGCCCGCTCGGAATAATCCGGCACACCGACGCGAAGCAGGCCGACCATCAGCTCCTGTTCACCGTTTCGAGCGCGGACTCGCGCTTCAATCTCCTCCATTACCCGCAGCAGTGGCCAGCGGAAAAAGTCGTTCACCTCTACATCCAGGCCACGCAGTACCTGAAAGGCCACCTCGTGCCCCGGAAGGAATCGCCGCAACGCTTCGTCCTTGCCAAACAGGAGAAGCGCTGCAAGGCGAACACCCCGCACCGTTCCATTGGCCTCAACCAGGCCAAGCGCCTTGGCCAGATCCAGATCCGGGAGCGCCAGTAGTGATTCGTCGCTGCGGCCCCGCCGCTCGCGAACACTACGCCGGAAGCGTTCGAATTCCAGCGGGTCGAGGTCCTCCCATCGCGCGGCGGCGACGATCTGCGCGGAGGGATCGAGCAAGCCACGGTCGGCCTGAAGCGATTGCAGCGCAGCCGCATCCATCGGTACACACGCGGGACGACCATCGCCACCCAGGGCCCGACGCAGGAATACGCCATCGCTGGTCCCGACAGGAGAGCGCTGAGTTGGAACCTCGATGACAAGGATGTCCTTGTCTCCAATATTCGTCACGGTGACGTGAGCCGGCAGATTCGGTCGCGTGCGCGCAGCTATGAGCGCAGCCACTCGATCTGCATCTGTAAACCCCACATGGCGTGGACGGGCCCCGGTAAATCGACCGTCGTCCTCCACTCCCACGAGCAGCAACCCCGGAACACCAGTGGTCTGGTTGGCAATGCATACAACCGCCTCGACCAGGTCGCGGTCATTGAGCGGCCTTGATTCCTCTCCCTTGAACTCGACGGCCAGTGTCTCGCCAAGTGCGATCAGTTCACGCAGACGCTCAGGACTCATGGCGCCCGACTGCTGAGTGCCAAGGAGGGCCTATGGGTGGAGCTCTTGGGGCGAACCATGAGTGTTCTTCTTGGGATATCACGGCGAAATCTACATCAGCGAGGGTCCGGACAACCGCCCTGGCTTTGTCATGATTCCGAGGCATTTCTTGTCCTTGCCAGGCGACCAGACTTGGCCGTCCGCCCGGCGAGCCACCCCGCCTACCCGATGCGCCTGGCTTGGGTCAGTTTGGCGTGGGTGGTACGGGGCCTCAGCGACCCTACTGCCTGTTCGGCAAGCAATTAACTACCCAGCTGAATCAATAGTGCAGCTTTCGGGGCTTTATGTGTTTGTATTTGATTCAGTACTCCGTGAATTCGTCAATCAAGTCACTTTACGTATGCATTATCGATACGATATCGGTATGACAACCCTCACGGTCTCCTCCAAGTACCAGATCGTGATCCCCGCGCGCATGCGTGAGTCCCTGGGCATCCGGCCGGGCGAGAAGCTGCACGCCATCGAGTACGCCGGCCGCATCGAGCTGGTGCCGGTGCCGTCGATGAAGTCCGCACGCGGGTCGCTCAAGGGCATCGACACGGAGGTGCCCCGGGACCCGGATCGCCTGTGAACGTGGTCGATTCCTCGGCCTGGCTGGAGTACTTCGCCGACGGCCCGAACGCGGAAGCGTTCTCGGAGGCCGATCGAGTCCCCTGCCACGCTGCTGGTGCCGTCGCTCTGCCTCTTCGAGGTGTTCAAGCGCATCTGCCAGCAAGTGGGAGAGGACGAAGCGCTGAAGAAGGTGGCGCTGATGGAGCAGGGCCAGGTGATGGATCTCGACCGGGCGACCGCGCTGGAAGCGGCGCGGCTTTCGCTGGCGCATCGACTGCCGATGGCCGACAGCGTGATGCTGGCCACGGCGCGGCGCAACGGCGCCACGCTGTGGACGCAGGACGCGGACTTCGAGGGGATCGAGGGCGTTCGCTACCTGCCGCGGGCCTGAGGAGTCACCCTTCGCGCTGGCCCGACCGCCCGCACTGGCGCAGACTCGCCGCGCATGCCCGACATCTTCCTTTCCTACTGCCGAGAGGACCAGGCAATCGCCCGCCGCTTCGCCGAGGGGCTGGAGCAGGAAGGCTTCGATGTCTGGTGGGACCAGGCCCTCAACGCCGGCGAGAGCTTTGACCAGGTCACCGAGCGCACGCTGAAGGAAGCCCGTGCCGTGGTGGTGCTGTGGACGCGCCGCTCCGTGCAGTCGCGCTGGGTGCGGTCCGAGGCCACGCTCGCGGACCGCTACGGCACGCTGGTGCCGGTGATGCTGGAGCCCTGCGACCGGCCGATCATGTTCGAGCTCACGCACACCGCGGATCTGGCCGGGTGGAGCGGCGACGCGGGCCGACACGCGCTGGCAGTCCTTCGTCGCCGGCCTGCGGCGTCAGGTGTCCGGCGACGCGCGTGCCATGCGGCCTCAATCCCTGCACCGCGTGCTGCCTCCCCATCGCTGCGCTCGCGGCGAACTCCGTTGCGCCTGGCCGCTAGCGGCGCTGCGGGCGTGGTCCTGGCCGCAGGCCTGGCATGGTGGCTGGTGCGCGACCGGAGGCCGATGGCTCCGCCACGGCCAGCTCCTCGCCCGCACGCGACATCGGCCAGGAACTCGGCAACCTCCCCGGCGGCCTGCAGGATCTTGCCTCAAGGCAGCGGCCCGGCCGGCATGTACCGGCTCACCGATTTCGAGGGCGTCGAGGAGCAGGCAGCGATCTCCCCCGATGGCACGCTGGTGGCCTTCATCTCCGACCGCGATGGCCACGAACGACGTCTGGATCACGCGCGTCGGCACCAACGAGTTCCGCAACCTCACGCAGGGGCAGAACATCCCGCAGTACAGTCCCGAGACCCGCGTGATGGGCTTTTCGCCCGATGGATCGCAGATCCAGTTCATCGGCGAGATCAAGCCCGAGGAACGCGACGGCAACGCGTGGAGCGTGCCGGTGCTGGGCGGTGCGGTGCGTCCGCTGGTGGACGGCGCCGTCGAGTTCGCGTGGTCACCCGACGGCAGCTCGTTCGCGTATCACACCAGTGAACCGGGCGATCCGCTGTCCGTGCGCGATGCGGCGAGCGACGGTGTGACGGCAGCTGCTCGTCAGCGCTGCCGGCGAGCACAACCACTTCCCCACCTGGTCTCCGGATGGTGCCTTCCTGTACTTCCTCCACGGCACGGACGTGCTGGACGGCATGTCGATCTGGCGCATTCCGGCCGCCGGTGGAACGCCGGAGCAGCTGACCTCCCCGCCCACCCGCATGGTGCATCCCGGTGTTCCTCGATGCGCGGACGCTGGCGTTCCTCGCCGAGGAATCCCGGGGCGCGGGGCTCACGATCCACCTGCTCGATGTCGAAAGCCGCAAGGTGCGCGCCGTCCGGCCGGGGCTGGAGCGATTCACGTCGCTTGCCGCGAACCGCTCGGGCGGGCGCCTGGTGGCCACGGTGAGCACGCAGCGCTCCAGCCTCTGGAGCATTCCGGTGGGCGCGGGCGCAGTCGCCGAACAGGCTGATCGCGTGCGGATATCCACGCGTGGCGCCACGTCGCCGCGACGCCTGGGCAACAACCTGCTGTACGTGTCGACGAGTGAAGCCGGCAGCGGCATCTGGCGCAGTGAGGCGGCCTCGACCTCCGAGATCTGGAGCCCGACGCGCGGCTCCGTGGTGGGCGGGCCGGCGCTGGAGCCCGGCGGCCATCGCATCGCGTTCTCCGGTGCTGCGCGACGGGATGACGCGCCGCACGTCGGCAACGCCGACGGCACCGGGATGCGCGCGCTGGCCGCGGATCTGCAGGTGCGCGGTTCACCCGCCTGGTCGCCCGACGGCAAGTGGATCGCGATCGGCGGTCGAAACGCGCCGAAGGCGTGCGCCTGTACAGGATTCCCGTGGACGGCGGCGAGCCGGTGCGCCTCACGGAGCATCACGCGGTGGATCCCACCTGGTCGCCGCAGGGCGGCTTCATCGTCTATGGCGGCGAGCAGGTGGGGCCGATATTCGAGCTGGCGGCGGTGACGGCCGACGGCAAGTCGCACGCCATTCCGTCGATAAGGCTGCCGCGCGGCGCCGGGCGCACCGTGTTCCTTCCCGGCACCGATGCCGCGCCGCGACTGCTCGTGCGCAAGGGCGACCTGCAGACGACGGAGTTCTGGGAGATCGACTTCGCCACGCGGCAAGGAGCGGCAGCTGACGCGCTTCGGCACCGAATACCATCTCGGCGACTTCGACCTTTCACCGGATGGGCGCGAGCTGCTGTTCGATCGCGTGCGCGAGGAGTCGGATGTGGTGCTGATTGACCTGGGGTGAGCGCCGGGGCGGTAGGTCTGGAGACCGCGGTCAACGTCAGTCCCCCAGGCGCTTCGCCGCCACGTCCCAGTTGGCGTTGGTGCACAGCGCGCACTTCTCGCCCTTGAACATCGCGCCCGCCTTCTCGTCGCCCTTGAACTGCCAGCGCAGCCAGTTCGACGCGACGTTCGCGAACTCGCCGCCGCCCGCGTGATAGGCCGTGGCCGTGTGGCCGGCGCCATGGCGCGCTCCGTAGAACACGGGCAGCTTGTCGATGGCATCGAACGTGGCCTTCGACGGGCCGTGCATGAAGTCGCGCTCGTGGCCGTTGATCAGCAGCACCGGGCCATGCAGCGGCGCGAGCATGGTCATCTGCGCCGGCTGCAGGCCGGCGTTGAACACGCCGATGGTGCCGACGCGCGGATCGGCGCCGAGCTCGATCGAGAGCCGGCCGCCGCAGGACTGGCCCATCACGGCGACCTTCTTCGTGTCGATGCGGCCGGCGAGTGGCGAGCCGGCGCGCTGGTCTTCGCGAGCGGCCCAGTCGATGCCGGCGGCGAGATCCGCGGCGGTGGCCTGGCGGCGCGGTGCGCCGGGCGCGGCCGGAGCGGATGCCGCGGGGGCTGGGGCCGCTGCCGCGCCCGAGGTGGTGGTGACCACCACGAATCCGTGTGAAGCGATGGTCTCGAGGAAGCCCGCGTAACGCGCGCCTTCGATGGCGCAACCGCCATTGCCCCACACCACCACGGGCAGTCGTTCGCTGGCGGCGAAGTGGCTCAAGTCCGCGGGACGGAAGACCTTCAGGCCTTCCGCGCCAAAGGCGGGTCCGGAGGTCACGGCATGCGGGCCGGGCTCGGCTCGGGGTGCGCCCTCTTCCGGCAGCGCCGTGGCAACCATTTCAGGCGTGACGCCCGGGGGCAGCTGGGCTACGCCAGGCATGCTGTAGAAGGCGAGGAATGCCGCCAGCAGGAAGCCAGGTTTCACTCGGATCGTCACTGTTCTATTGGTCACCACGTTACCCCCATGCCACAAGAGCGCCTCTGGAGAAACAATAAAGGGAATTGACGTCCAGAGCGTGACGATTTCGGGCCAATCCGGGCTGGAGCAGCGATTTTCGTAAACTAGTTTGCATTTCAAACTCAATGAGCCTAGAGTCCCTCGCCAGTGACGGCAGGAGACGAACATGTCTGATCTCGATGCGGCGCGCGGCGACCTGGCCTTCCTGCGCGGACTCGTGGACGAGGACTGGCGGCCGGGCGTGTGGGGCTTCGGCGCGCTCTACGTCGTCATCGGCGTGGTGCTCATCATCCATGTGCTGATGTCGTGGGCGGCCCAGCACGGCGTCGTTCCGCTGCAGGGACGATCACTGATCGCGGCTTACGTCGTTCTCTACTCCGCCTGCAGTGGTGTCCTCTGGTGGACGCGAGCCCGGTCGCGCGCGCTGTTCGGTGCGAAGGGCGACTGGGCACAGCCCGCCACCAGCGTGAAGGGCCGGGCGGGCGCGTCGGTGCTCGCGGCCACGCTCATCGCCCATGTCGTGATCATGGTCGCCTTCGTGGTGGCCGCTCGCCGGCTCGGCGATGCGCGCATCGTGGAGCTGCTGCCGGTGACGCTGTTCGCGCTGCAGGGCGTGGCGTGGATCGTGGTGCATGCGCTGCGTCGCCAGGGGTGGCAAAGCGTCATCGCGTGGGGCTGGTTCGCCGCCGCGCTCGGCGTGGGGTTCGTGGTCGCCACGGACTGGTTCGCGCCGTTCGTCGCGGCGACTGCGCTGGCGCTGATGGTGGTGCCGGGCGTTCGCATGATGCGTTCGGCGCGCGCCGGCGCCTGATCCGCGATGGCGTCGTTCGACATCGGCCAGATCGATGACGTGATCCACGGCCGGATGCGGCTCGGCATCGTCGCGTACCTGGCGAGCGCCGAAGTCGCGGACTTCAACGAACTCAAGTCGGCGCTGGAGGCGACGCAGGGGAATCTCTCGGTGCACCTGCGCAAGCTCGAGGACGCTGGGTATGTGGCCATCGAGAAGGGATTCCTGGGCCGCAAGCCGCAGACGCGGGTGCGGCTGACGCCGGCCGGACGCCAGGCATTCAGCGACTACCTCAAGGCGATGAGCAGACTGATCGAGGAGTGACCCCATGACGATCGCGCACAAACGCATTCTCCCGCTCACAACCCGGTTCGCTCCGCTGGCCCTGGCAGCGATGGCGATGGCTGAGCTCGCGATGACCGCGCAGCCACCGCCGGACCCGTTCACCTCCACCTACGCCGAAGTCTGCGCGGCCTGCCACGGCGCCAACCTCGAGGGCACGCCGCAGGGCCTGCCGCTGGCGGGGCGCGCGCTTGTCCATGGCGACTCGGTGGACGACATCGCGCGCAGCATTGCGCAGGGCTTGCCCGGGCAGCGCATGCCGGCGTTCTCCGCGACGCTGGATCCCCTGCAGATCCGGCGCATGGCGATCTTCATCGCGGAGAAGCGCGCCGAGCTCTCGTATGCGGACTTCGCCATCTCCAGGCCGCCGGTGATTCCCGAAGGCACGGTCGCGAGCCAGAAGCACTCGTTCCGCATCGAGACCGTGGCGACCGGCATCGACCCACTGCCCTATTCCCTCGCGCCGCTGCCCGACGGCAGCCTGCTGCTCAGCGAGAAGACGCGCGGGCTGCGCATCGTCTCGCCCGACGGCACGCTCTCGCCGCTGGTGCGTGGCACGCCCGAGGTGTTCAACGACGGCTTCCAGGTGCCGGGCATCCTGCTGGTCTACGGACTGGGCTACCTGCTCGATGTCGCTGCCGCATCCGGACTACGCGAAGAACGGCTGGATCTACCTTGCGTACACCGAGCGCTGCAGCGACTGCAACGAGGCCGCGCGCAGCTCGAAGCGACCGGTCTCGATGATGGCGGTGGTGCGCGGGCGCATCCGCGATGGCGAGTGGGTGGACCAGCAGGGCGTCTGGAAGACGCCGATCGAGAACTACACCGGCATGCCGGACATGGCCGCGGGCGGGCGCCTCGCCTTCGACGGCAAGGGTCACGTGTTCTTCACCATCGGCATCAAGGGCGGATCGCGAGTTCGCCGGCGTGCAGGATCTCTCGCTGCCCTACGGCAAGGTCCACCGCGTGAACGAGGACGGCAGCATTCCGGCCGACAATCCGTTCGTGAAGACGGCCGGCGCGGTGCCCAGCATCTGGAGCTACGGCCATCGCAGCCCGCAGGGACTGGAGTTCAACCGCAGGACCGGCGAGCTGTGGGAAACCGAGATGGGCCAGCGCGGCGGCGACGAGGTGAACCTGCTGCGGCCGGGACGCAACTACGGCTGGCCGCTGGTCTCGAAGGGGCTGCGTTACGAGGGCCTGCCGGTGGACTACGGCAAGGAGCTCGGCATCACGTTCGACATGAAGGACATCGAGCAGCCGGTGCTGGACCTGACGCCATCACCCGCGATCTCCAACCTCATCATCTATGACGGCAAGGCGTTCCCGAAGTGGCGCGGCGATCTCATCGTGGGCTCGCTGAAGGCCACCGAGCTGTATCGCATGGAAGTGAGAAAGGGTCGCGTGGTGCACGCCGAGACACTGCTCGAGGGCCTGGGCCGCATCCGCGATGTGGCGACCGCAGCGGATGGCTCGGTGTTGCTGCTGATGGAGCACCAGTCCGGCGGGCGGATCCTCAGGCTGGTGCCCGCGGAGAAGTAGCGCGGTACCGCGGGCGCGGCGTCGGCGCTACTCCCAGCCGCCGTTGCGCTTCTCGATCGGCAGGATCCGGATGAACGCCTCCACCGCGTGCATCTGCCCGTCGTACACCTTGAACGCCTCGAACGCCGTCAGCTGGTCGCCGCCCTCCTGGCGCACGCCCCAGGCCAGGCGCAGCCACACGATGCCCATGCGCTCATCCACCGCGACCACGCGCGTCATCGGGTCGCCGAGCCGCTCGAAGATGGTGAGCGACTGGGTGGCGATGTCCTGGCAGCCGCGCTGGAACGTGCAGTCCGGCCCGGCCATCATCTGGCCGTTCTCGAGGCGGTAGGCATTCGGGGCGAACGGCGCGTTCACGTCCGCGAAGGTCTTGGCCAGCGCGAGGCCTTCCGGGATATTTCAGCGCGGCCTTCAGGGCCTCCTCGCGCGTGGGCAGCTGCTCCGGGCGCGGCGCGTAGTTCATCACGGCGCTCGGCGCGCGCAGGCCATCGATGTTGAAGATCAGTCCCTCGCTGCGGCTGCGCGTGGGGACGAGCTCGATCTCGGTGAGCTTGTCTGCCACCACCTTCACGCGCACCACCAGCATGATGGGCGCGCCGCTCTCCTCCACCATCACATGCGCGCCGGCCACGCCCATGCGCTCGTCGATGAAGTCCTGGCGGAAGCCGCGCAGCGCGGTGACGCTACGGACCAGGCCGACATCCTTGAGCGGCTTCTCGACGGCGTCCTCGGTGACGCGCAGGTTGGTCGGCCACGGGCAGCTTGCTGATGTCGTGCCTCACGAAGGCCCAGAGGATCTGCGTGACGTGGCTGCGCAGGCATTCGCGGTCGCACGCGTTGGCAGGCTGCGCAGCGGCGGCAATGTTCGGGGCGATGGCCCCTGCACAGATGGCCATCAACAGGCCGAGAGTGGTCCTGGTCCCGATCGTCATTCGCCCCCCTAAGTTGCTTATCGCAAATTTGCGATAAGTGCGTGATCAACCCGCGTCGCCGCCCGTGCCGCCATCCAGCGCGTGGATCCGCGGCGCGTCGACCCCTTCCCGCGCGAGCAGTTGTACCGCGGCCAGCGAAACCTCGCTGAGGCCCTCCCCGCCCGCGCGGTAGTGGGCAAGCATCTGCACGCGCATGCGCAGTTCCCAGTACCGGGCGACGTGCGACTCCACGCCGGCGGCCGCCTCGGCGGCGTTGCCCTGGTGCTCGAAGAAGTCGGAGATGTCGTTGATCATCGCGACGAGATGAGGGGTGTCCATGACTGGCTCCTCGTGGGGGTGCGCGCAGGCGCGAGTGAGTGTACCCCTGCGAAGAGCGGTCGCAGGGCTTGAAACTGACTACGCTTCCCATGTGATGATGTAGCATCACTGCATCAGATGCACATTGAGACCCTATGCGTACCACTCTGGACATCGATGACCCCGTCCTGGAGGCGGTCAAGGAGCTCGCCCGCCGCCAGGGCAGCACCGCTGGCCGCGTCGCCTCCGACCTGATCCGCCGTGCGCTCACCCAGCCGGTCGCCGGTGCGCCGGGCCCGGCCAGCGCCCTTGGCTTCCGCCCCTTCCCGGCCCCGGACGCCAGCGAGCGGGTTTCGAACGAGCAGGTGAACCGCCTGCGGGACTCGCTGGGGCTGTGATGCGCGCGCTGCTCGACGTGAATGTGCTGGTCGCGCTGCTCGACGCCGGGCATATCCACCATGCCGCGGCCAGCGACTGGCTCGGTGCCCGCATCGATGCGGGCTGGGCGTCCACGCCGCTGACGCAGATCGGTTGCCTGCGCCTGCTGTCGCTGCCGACCTAGCCGCGCCCGCAGCCGCTCGCGGCGGTGGCCGCGCGACTGCGCGAGGCGACGCGCACGCCGCACCACGAGTTCTGGAGCGATGAGCCTTCGGTGCTGGATGAGTCGGTCATCGACACGCGCTGGTTGCTTTCGTCGCGGCAGGTGTCGGATGCCTGCCTGCTGGCGCTGGCGGTTCGTCGCGAGGGTGTGTTCGTGACGTTCGATCGCGGCGTGGACCTGCGACTGGTGCGAGGCGCGGAGCCGCGGCACCTGGCCCTGATATGAAGCACGCCGTCATCGCCGCGCTGGACCAGGGCACCACCAGCACGCGCTGCATCCTGTTCAACCACCAGGGCGATGTCGTCGCGATCGCGCAGCGCGAACATGCGCAGCACTTCCCGCAGCCCGGCCATGTCGAACACGACGCGATGGAGATCTGGCGCAACGCGCAGGCGGTGATGGCCGATGCGCTGTCGAAGGCATCGCTCACCGCGCGCGATGTCGCGGGACTCGGCATCACCAACCAGCGCGAGACCACCGTGCTGTGGAACCGGCGCACGGGACGTGCCGGTGCACCACGCGCTGGTGTGGCAGGACACGCGCGTCGAATCGCTGGTCGCTGCGCTACGCCCGTGACGGTGGTGCCGACCGCATCCGCGCCCTCACCGGCCTGCCGCTGGCGAGCTACTTCAGCGGGCTGAAACTGCAGTGGCTGCTCGACGAGGTGCCCGGTGCGCGCGCCGCCGCGGAGCGAGGTGAGTTGCTGTTCGGCACGATGGACAGCTGGCTCGTCTGGAACCTCACCGGCGGCGTCGATGGCGGCCTGCATGTGACCGACGTGACCAACGCCAGCCGCACGCAGCTGATGAACCTTTCAACGCTGGAATGGGACGAGGCGATGCTGGATGCCTTCCGCATCCCGCGGGGACTTTTGCCCCGGATTGTTTCCTCCAGCGAACAAATCGGTCGTCACGAAGGGTGATCAGTTCACCGGCGTACCTATCGCCGGCATTCTGGGCGACCAGCAGGCGGCGCTTGTGGGCCAGGCCTGCTTCGCCGCGGGCGAGGTGAAGAACACCTACGGCACCGGCTGCTTCCTGCTGATGAACACCGGAGAGCACGTCGTGCCCTCCCGCTCGGGCCTCGTCTCGACGGTGGCGTATCGCTTCGGCAGCGAGCCGGCCTGCTATGCGCTCGAAGGCTCCATCGCCATTGCCGGCGCACTGGTGCAGTGGCTGCGCGACAGCCTGAAGATCATCGACTCCTCATCCGAAATCGAGGGTCTTGCGCGCGAGGTGGATGACAACGGCGGCGTGTATTTCGTGCCGGCGTTCTCGGGTCTCTACGCGCCGCACTGGAATGCCCGCGCGCGCGGCGCGGTGCTGGGGCTCACGCGCTACGCCACGCGGGCGCATTTCGCGCGCGCTGCCATCGAGGCGACGGCGTTCCAGACGCGCGAGGTGCTCGAGGCCATGCAGCACGACGCGGGTGTGCCGCTGCCCGAGCTGCGCGTGGATGGCGGCATGGTGAGCAACGAACTGCTGATGCAGTTCCAGGCGGACATGCTGGGTCGCGCGGTGGTGTGTCCGCGGGTGACCGAGACCACGGCGCTGGGTGCGGCTTACGCGGCGGGGTTGGCGGTGGGGTACTGGGAGAGCACCGGAGAGCTCAAGACCCGGTGGAGTGAGGCGCAACGGTGGAAGCCGGCGATGGAGGAAGGCGAGCGCGAACGGCTGTATCGCGACTGGCAGAAGGCGGTGGGGCGTACGCTGGACTGGCTCGACGCCTGATCGAGTCTGCCGGGAGCTATTTCGCTCGAGTCGGAAGTTTCCACCCTGGTCGCACGTAGTGGCAGGTGTAGCCGTTCGGTATCCGCTCCAGATAGTCCTGGTGTTCCGGCTCGGCTTCCCAGAAATCCCCCGCGGGCGCCACCTCCGTCACCACCTTGCCCGGCCACAGACCCGACGCATTCACATCGTCGATGGTGTCTTCGGCCACGTGCCGCTGCTCTTCGCTGGTGTAGTAGATGGCTGAGCGGTAGCTCGGGCCCAGGTCGTTGCCCTGGCGATTCAGCGTGGTGGGGTCGTGCAGCTGGAAGAAGAACTCCAGCAGATCGCGATAGCTGATCTTCGCCGGGTCGAACAGGATCTCGATGGCTTCGGCGTGCGTGCCGTGATTGCGGTAGGTGGCGTTCTTCACGTCGCCGCCGGAGTAGCCCACACGGGTCGAGACGACACCCGGGCGCTTGCGAATGAGGTCCTGCACGCCCCAGAAGCAGCCGCCAGCCAGAATCGCGCGTTCCTGTGTCATGAGAGGTATTCCTTCGTGAGCTGCGTAGAGACATCCCACAGCTTCGCTGCCATCACCGGATCACGCTGATAATTGCTCTGCGAACCCGGATTGCAATCCCTGAAGTACTCGCCGGTCACCTTCGCCAGGGCCGGCCAGGTGGCCACGTAGCACTGCGTGGCCGCGCCCTGGGCGGGCGTCTTGGCCTCGCGCTCCACCCTGGTGGACCAGGAGTTGAAGATGTCCGTGTGAACGGCACCCGGCGTCAGGCAGTTGGAAGTGGCGCGCGTTCCGGCCAGTCGCCTTGAAAGCTCCAGCGAGAAAAGGCCGTTGGCCAGCTTCGAATGCCCGTAGGCCTTGTCTTCCCACCCCTTGCCCGAGGTTCTCGAACTGGATACCGCCTGCCGGCGCATCGTTGTGCGAACCGCTGCCGACCGTCACCACCCGGCCCTGCGGCGCTGCGCGGACCCGATCCATCAACCGGTTCGCCAGGATGAAATGGCCGAGATGGTTGACGACGAACTGCTTCTCGAGGCCGTTCACCTGCTCGAACCGGTCCATCGCGATGCCGGCGTTGAGCATGAGCACGTCGATACCTGGCGAGAGTTTGCGGATCTGGTTCGCGCAGTCGACCACGGACTGGAAATCCGTCAGCTCGAGCACCACAGGCGTCGTGGTGCCCTTGACTCCCGCGCATGCCTCGCGCGCCTGTTCATTGTCCGGCCCGTGCCAATGACATGGGCGCCGCGCATTGCGAGCACCCGCATCGACTCCAGCCCCAGGCCCGCCGTGGCGCCGGTGATGACCACCGTCTTGCCGCGCAGGTCCAGGCCCTTCGTGACTTCCTCGGCGGTGGACAACGGGCCGAACCCGCTGCGTGGCGTATCAGCAGCGAATGCCTTGATGGTGGCGGCCGCCGTGAATCCGGCGATCAACGTCCGACGGTCCAGCATGGGCATGGTGCGTCAGGCTCCCGGGAACCCGTAATATCCGGGCACAAGTTCAACACGAGGGGGAGCCATGCGCCAGATCATCTCATTGCGCCGTGCGCTGTTGGCGCTCGGACTCATGCTCCTTGCGAGCGCCAGCGCGCTGGCCGCCTCGCCGACGGCGGGCACCCTCGAGAAGATCACCGTGCACGGCAAGAGCCTCGCGGGGAATCTCTCGGCCGACACGGCCACCCGGGAAGTGCAGGTCTACCTGCCACCGGGCTACTCCGCGTCGCCGCAGAGCCGCTTTCCGGTCATCTACTTCCTGCACGGCTTCGGCGCCACGGCCAGCCGCTACGCGGAGTTCCTGTCCCTGCCGACCACCGTTGACCGCGCCATCCGCGAGGGCAAGCTGCAGGAGATGATCGTGGTGATTCCGGACGCGATGTCGCCCTACGGCGGCTCGATGTATTCGAACTCGGTGACCACGGGCGACTGGGAGTCTTTTGTTGCCAGCGATCTCGTCACCTACATCGATGCGAACTACCGCACGGTGGCGAAGCGCGAGGCACGCGGCCTTGCGGGCCACTCGATGGGCGGCTACGGCACGCTGCGCATCGGCATGAAGAACCCCGACACGTTCGTTGCGCTGTACTCCATGAGCGCCTGCTGCCTGGATCCGCGCGGCGTGACTCCGTCGGATGCGGCGCTGGAGAGCATCACCAGTCGCGAGGAGGTCGCGAAGAAGACGCCGTTCTCCCTGACTACGTTCGCGGCCTCGGCCGCCTGGGCGCCGAATGCCGGCCGCCCGCCGTTCTTCCTCGACCTGCCCACTGTGAACGGCGAGCCGCAGAAGGACGTGCTCGCGCGCTATGCGGCGAACGCGCCGTCAGTGATGGTGTCGCAGTACGCGTCGCAGCTGAAGCGCTACTCGGCCATAGTGATGGACATCGGCCTGCAGGACGGCCTGATCGCCGGCAACAAGGCCACGCACGAGGCGCTGCTGCGCAATGGCGTGGATCATGTGTTCGAGACGTATGAAGGCGACCACATGAACAAGGTGGCCGAGCGCTTCGAGCACAAGGTGCTGCCGTTCTTCTCGAAGCAGTTGGCGGGGAAGTAAACCCGCCCGGGGCTCACGCCGCTGTCAGGGCGCGATTTCCAGCGGCTGCGCACGCTGGCGCTGCACTTCGAGGATGTCGGACAGGTCCAGCGCGGTCTGCTGCGCAACCTGCGGCAGGATGGCGTGGGCCGGATCCTTGGGCAGGCGCACCTGGTGCAGGCGCTCCCAGACGCGCACGCGCATCTCGGGGGTGTTGTCCGGTGAACGCTGGTCGATGAGTGCCCGCTCGCGCCGCTCGTTGGCTTCGAACTGGATGCGCTCCAGTCGTGCGCGATGATCAATGATGGGCTCGAAGGTGACCATGAACGTTACTCCGTTGGGCGCGCGACAGCGCTGACGCGCACACGGGCGCAGATCGGGCAGGCGACACGCTCGTTGCGTTCCTGGATTCGCTGGCCCGTGCAGGTGACATTCACGCGGAAGGTGCGCTGCGACTGGTCTGTCTTGCCAGCCAACTCGGCGACGTAACCGGAAATATCGAATTCGCCGCTGCAGCTGTGGCAGGGGCAGGCGTAGCGGAAGAAGCTCCGCGCCGCGGGAAAATAGGAGAAAGACTGGGGAGACGGGGACCGTGCGGTGCCGTCCTGGAATTCCAGTTCAACGCGCACTTCGGCGAGTTGCGGATAAGTCTGGCGCAGGGAAGCCGCCCGGGTGAAGTCCTGTTTCAGCTTGTCCCGGTTGCTCGTAGGTACGCCATGGCGCGAGGGACGACTCAAGTCGTCTCGCCGGCTGGCTTTGGGTCGGAAATCACATTCACGATGGGCTCCGCATTCACGAGCGCGGCGGCGCCCTCTTCTGGAGGACGTTCGCCGCGCCGGGAAAGGCGCTGGGTCTGGCGCTCTTTACGCGCCAGTTCCTTTGCCCGCTTCTGCTGGCGGAAGTTGACCTTCGCCATGCGAGAGGCTGCTGCTTACCAGCGACCGCCGCCGCCGCCGCCGTAGCCACCGCCACCGCCGCTGCGACCACCGCCGCCGCCGCCGCCGCCCGACGACCGCCGCCGCCACCAGTGCGGGGCTTGTCCTGCGCCTCATTGACGCGCAGGGCACGACCGCCGAGGTCCTGGCCGTTGACGGCCTGGATCGCGCGGGCTGCATCCGAGCTGTTCATTTCGACGAAGCCGAAGCCGCGGGGGCGGCCGGTCTCGCGATCATTGGGGAGGGCAACCGACTCCACGGTGCCGTGGGCTGCGAACAGCGCGCGGACCTGGTCTTCAGTGGCGGTAAACGGCAGGTTGCCTACGTAAATCTTGGCCATGTAACTCATCTCTCTCTAGGATCTGGGATATGAAATGACAGGAGACGCGGGATAGCAGAGAGCCGAGTTTCGGCAGACGGCGAACCAGAAGTCCTGACACCTGATCGGCAGGCGTTTCGGCTCGAGCGGGATGCGCCTTTGGGGCGCAAGGTCCGATACGGACGGTAGACGATCTCGAACAGCATAGCGCTTTGCGGGCCTGCCCGTCCGGGTTTCTGTGGACACGGATGAGGATACAGCCAGAAGTTCTTGATTGATCTACAATATGAAACAATTATTGAACATTATCTAAGTACTGTATCCAAAGTGCGCCCAATCATCGCCTCGCTCTGATCTGAGAGCCTCATCAACATCAGGTATCGCGCTGCGCCCCAGCATGTGCGACTACCTTCCAAGCAGCTGCCCCATGACCCTGGAACCACTCGTCATCCTCGACTTCGAGACCACCGGCCTGCAGCCAGAACGCGGCGACCGGATCACCGAAGTCGGCCTCGTGCGCATCGAGGGTGGACGCATCGTCGATCGCTTCGAGTCGCTGGTGAATTGCGAGGCGCGCGTGCCTTCGCACATCACCGCGTTCACGGGCATCACCCAACGGATGGTCGACGAGGCACCACCCGTTGCCGACGTGATGCGCGTGGTGGCGGACTTCATCGGCGAGGCGTCGGTGGTCGCGCACAACGCCAGCTTCGACCAGCGCTTCTTCATCCGCGAGTGCCGCCTCGCGCGCATCGGGATGCTGGTGCAGCCGTTCATCTGCACGCTGCGGCTGGCGCGGAGGGTGTACCCGGAGCTTCGCAGCCATTCGCTCGGCGAGCTGGTGCGCGTGCTGGGTCTGAGCTGGCAGGGCGCGGCGCACCGCGCGGCGGCTGACGCCGACGTGACGGCCGCGCTGATGCTGCGGCTGTCGCAGGACCTCGAGCCGCTGTACGCGGACGAGCTGGTGTCGGACAGGTTGCTGCGGCGGGTGATGCGGACGCCGGTCGGGAAGATGCCCTCGCGGCTCGAGAAGCTCTGCGCCTGAAATCGTGGATTCGCGACTCTTAGCCGGCTGGGGCCGCCAGGCCCTGGCCCGCGAGAATTCTGTGCAGGGTCGTGACCCTGGAGGATAAGGTGACGATTCACAACGCCTTCCCGGACCGGGACTTCATGCCATGAAGCTCAATTACTTCGCCGAGACGGACTCGCTCTACATCGACTTGTCGGAAAAGCCGAGCGTGGAAAGCCGCGAAATTTCGGAAGGCGTGGTGCTGGACTACGATGCCCAGGGAAACCTCGTCGGCATTGATATCGACCATGCGAGCTCGAAGGTGGACCTGAAGCAGCTGGTCCTCGATCGACTGCCGGGCGTGGTCAAGACGATAGCGGCGTAGCCCTCGCGCCGGACACGATTTCGACGATCGACTGGCCATACCGGGCGAGCTTGGCCGCGCCGATTCCACTGACTCCCATGAGGCCGGATTCGTCTTCCGGCAATCGCTGTGCGATCTCTCGCAGGCTGGCGTCGTGCAGCACCGTGTAGGCGGGCACGCCATGCTCCTTCGCAACATCGCGGCGCCACTCGCGCAGGGCCTGGAAGACGGCCTCCTGATGCAGTGAACCCGCGCCCTCGAAGGAGGGCGCTGACCTGGCGGGCTTGCGGCCCTTCCTGGACGTCGCCCGTGGCACTGCCGACTCGCGACGCAGTGTCAGCCGGCGCTCGCCCTTCAGCACGGCACGGCTTTCTTCCGTCAGCCGCAGCACGTTGAACGTGTCGTGGTCCACCGCCACGAGCCGCATCGTCACGAGCTGGCGCAGCACCGCGCGCCACTGCGCCTGGCTGAGATCCATGCCGATGCCAAACGTGCTCAGCGAATCATGGCCCCTCTGAATCACCTTCTCCGATCGCTCGCCACGCAGCACGTCGATGATGTGCTGCGCGCCGAAAGAGAAGCCGCTGGCCTGCTGGCAGCGGACGATGCACGACAACAGCTTCTGCGCCGCCTCGGTGCCGTCGAACTGGTCGGGAGGCGCGAGGCAGTTGTCGCAGTTGCCGCAGGGGCCGCTGGCCTCACCGAAGTAATCGAGCAGGTACTGCCGGCGGCATCGCACGGTTTCGCAAAGGCCGAGCATGGCGTCGAGCTTGGCGTTCGACACGCGCTTGTAGGCTTCGTCCGCCTCGGACTGCTCGATGAGCCGGCGCTGCTGAACCACATCCGCGAGGCCATAGACCATCCAGGCCTCGGCCGGCTCGCCGTCGCGCCCGGCGCGGCCCGTCTCCTGGTAGTAGCCCTCGACGCTCTTCGGCAGGTCGAGGTGCGCGACGAAGCGCACGTCGGGCTTGTCGATGCCCATGCCGAAGGCGATGGTGGCGACCATGACCACGCCGTCCTGCTCGATGAAGCGGCGCTGGCGCTGCTCGCGCTCGGAACCGGTGAAGCCGGCGTGGTAGGGCAGTGCGTCGATGCCGTTCTCCACGAGCATCGCGGCGGTCTCTTCCACGGACTTGCGCGACAGGCAATAGACGATGCCGCTCTGGCCGGCGTGTTCCTCGCGAATGAAGCGCAGCAGCTGGCGGCGCGGGTTGTCCTTCTCCGCGATGCGGTAGCGGATGTTGGGGCGATCGAAGCTCTCGACGTAGAGCCGCGCGTCCGTCAGGTGCAGGCGCTCGAGGATCTCGCGGCGCGTGGCGGGATCGGCCGTGGCGGTGAGCGCGATGCGCGGCACCTGCGGGTAGCGCTCGGCCAGCACGGCCAGCTGCAGGTACTCCTGGCGGAAGTCGTGGCCCCACTGCGAAACGCAGTGCGCTTCGTCGATGGCGAACAGCGCGATCTTCATCTCGTCGAGCAGCGCAAGGCCGCGCTCGGTGACGATGCGCTCGGGAGCCATGTAGAGAAGGTCCAGCTCGCCGGCGCGTGCGGCGCGCTCGATGGCCTGCGCCTCGCGCCAGTCGAGCGTGGAGTTCAGGAACGCCGCGCGCACGCCGGCCTCGTGCAGCGCGGCCACCTGGTCCTGCATCAGCGCGATGAGCGGCGAGACCACGACCCCGGTGCCCTCGCGCAGCAGCGCAGGGATCTGGTAGCACAGCGACTTGCCGCCGCCGGTGGGCATGAGCACCAGCGCGTCGCCGCCGGAGGCGACATGCGTGACGATGTCGGCCTGCTGGCCGCGGAAGGCGGGGTAGCCGAAGACGTTCTGGAGGAGCGCGATGGCGCGGGAGAGCATCGGCGGATTATCGCATCCGCGCCCCTCCCTTTCCCCGTCGGTATCGGGCGCGTTTCGCCCGAATTTCCGCCCGGACTACTTTCCGATGTTCTGCTCCATGAACGCCAGGATTCGCGTATAGGCCGCAGCACGGTTCTGTGGATCGAAGAAGCCGTGCGCCTCGCCGCTCTCGACGATCCATTCCGGTGGATTGCCGGCATCGATCAGCGCCTTGCGCATGCGCTGCGCATGTTCCACGGGGGCGCGCTCATCCTCGGTGCCGTGCAGCAGCATCACCTTCGCCTTGATTTCGGCTGCATGGTAGACGGGCGAGCGATCCCGAAGGTCATCCATGTCCTTGCCCATTTCCTGCGCGAGATAGGCCCGGCCCCGCTGTCCGAACGAGATGTCCCCCTTGTCGAACATCAGCGGCAGGTCGTACACGCCGGCCAGCCCGATGGCGCACTTGAACAGGTCGGGTTCGCGCGCGGCACCGATCAACGCGGAATAGGCGCCATAACTTCCACCGAAAATGCAGATCCGCGCGGGATCAGCGATGCCTTCCGCGATGGCCCAGCGAACGGCATCGGTGACATCGTCCTGCATCTTGCGCCCCCACTGGCCGTAGCCAGCGGCCTCGAACTCACGTCCCCTTCCGCCGGAGCCGCGAAAGTTCACCTGCAGCACGGCATAGCCTCGCGAGGCGAAGAGCTGTCGTTCGAAGTCGTAGCTGGAGCGGTCGTAGACGTTGTGGGGCCCACCGTGGAGGCTGACCACCATCGGCAGGTGGCCCCCGCGCTGGCCATTCACACCGCGCGGAGCCGTCACGAAGCCGCGCACCTTGAGACCATCCCGGGCGGCGAACTCGATGGGTTCGACGGGTGCCAGGGCCTCGGGCTTCAGCGCCGGATACGTGGCCATGACCTGAAGCGGCTTCGCACTCTTCACGTCGACGACGACATACGTTGGAGGCCGCTGCCCTGAGCTGAGCCGGACCACTGCGATCGACAGGTCATCGGTTTGGCTGGTGACCTCCACATGGTTGCCCGGGGGTAGTCCCTGCACCAGCGCGCGGTGCATGCGCGCAAGCGGGTGCGCCGGATCCGGGTACCAGTAGAACGGCTGGCCGGCGTCGCCGCTGAACATCCACGTCCTGTCCTGCGCGTCGAGGCTGGCCCCGATGAAGTCCGCGTCGGGATTGCGATGCAACAGCTGCTGGGTGTTGGTCGCCGCGTCCCACAACATGACGCCCAGCGTCGGTGCGTCGTCGCGGTTATCGAGGGCGTAGTACTGCGTCCCGGGGCCGCTCCAGGAAACCGGCGTCAGCTCGCCTTCTTCGCGCGTCGTGGTGGACTTGCGCGCCCAGGCCGGCTTTCCCGTCCGGGCGTCAGTCTCCAGGTAGTACGTGACGAGCTTGTAGTCAGGGGTGGTGCCCTGGGCCACCAGCACGCGGCCGCCTGGCCCGGTGACGAAGCGCGAGTTGGGCACCGGGCTCGAGGCGACACCCTGGAGTTGGCCCGTTCGCACGTTGAGGCGGAACACCAACCCCTGCTCCCCGGCAGTGGTGGAACCCAGGGTCTGGATCAGCACTTCGTCCGGAAACCCGGAGCGGATCGACAGGATGTCCGCGGGGAGACTGCGCACCTCGCGACTACGGGCGAGCGAACGGCTGGTGTCGCGGCTCGAGATATAGCTGTAGATCATCTCCGACTTCCCGGTGTCCACGTCGGCGCGGAGAATCTCGCCGGCGAGCACCATGCCGTCCCTGAACCCGGGGACTATCCTGGAGGGCTGGACCAGCAGCGTGCGCTCGTCCACCCAGTGAAGTGAGTTCGCTGCGCTGCGGTCCCCGAAGGAAAACCCACGCGCGGAGGCCATCGAGGGAAAGTCCACGATGGTGAGCAGATGGTTGTCGCCCTCCCGATGCGCCACAGCCAGGTGTTTGCCCCCGGGCGAAATCGCCAGGCCGTCATATTTTGGAAAGGCGGTGAACTCTTCCACTGGCAGTGGCGGTGCGGCAGCCGGGGCCGCAAGCGACGCCAGCGAGAGTGCGCAGAAGACAGGAAACCCGGTACGCATGGTCGGCCACCCGCAATGTTGTTGTACTTGAACCGGACGCGCCGCGGACAATTGTGCTCCCGGACCTCTGTTCCCTCCAAGGCCTCGATGCTAGCCTCGACCAGCTGACATAAAGAGGGGGTTCGTGATGACCAAGTGGGACGAGACGAACGGCCTTTCCATCCCTGACGATCACCTTCTGACGGAGGAGCAGATCGCCGGCTGCGCGCGCGCCGACCTGGCCACGCCACGCACACCCATCCCGACGCAGCTGGTCTCCAACGGCGAGTACGCGCCGCTGCCGCAGAGTACGCAGCAGAAGCGCGTCGAGGCGCGGCTCGACGAGCTGGTGCAGGACGCAAGCCGAAGGCTTGGCCTCTCCCGCCGCCAGTTCCTCGCGGGCAGCGGCGGCATGGCCGCCTCGTTCCTCGCGATGAACGAGATCCACGGCCAGTTCTTCGACGTCGACCCGCTGTCGCTGCTGGTGCCCGAGGCTTATGCCGCGGCCGCCACGCCTTCGGATGTCTTCGTCTTCGACGACCAGCTGCACATGGTGCGCGGCAGCCGCTTCGATGCCGCGGCACCGCTGCGCGCCGTCGCGCAGGGACCGTCGTCCACGTTCTCGAAGTCCAATCCGCTGAACCCGAACGGGCTCAAGGACGAACAGGGCGACACCTGGGGCGTGTGGAACCGCGCGCTGGTGGGGCTGCCGAATTCACCCGAGAACTTCCTCATCACGCAGTTCATCAAGGACGTGTTCCTCGACAGCCAGGTGAACGTGGGGCTGCTCTCCAACGTTCCGGCGGGCGTCGTGGATCCACCGGGCGCAACGGCGCCGCGCAACATCGCCGAGGCGCAGAAGGGCGAGATCCTCACCGCGGCACAGACGGCCGCGGCGCGCGACTTCGTCAACGAGGTGTCCGGCTCGCAGCGCATGCTCGCGCACGCGCTGCTGTACGTGGGCAAGGGCAACCTCGATTACATCCGGCGCCAGGCCGAGGAGCTGAAGCCCGACTCCTGGAAGGGCTACAACATCGGCACGTCGGCCAAGGTGGACGACGACCCGCTGAGCCCGATGCGGCAATGGCGGCACGACGACGAGGCGGTGGCGTATCCCACCTTCGAGCTGATCCAGTCGCTGTACCAGAAGGTGAAGGCCGAGAAGCCGGGCTTCAACAACATCTGCGTGCACAAGGGGCTCTACGACGGCCCCGAGACGCGGCCCGAGGTGGGCCATCCGGCCGACCTGCCGAAGGCGGCGAAGGACTGGCCGGGGCTGAACTTCATCACCTACCACGCCTGCATCCAGCCGGCGTTCTTTGCCTACCAGTCGCTGGCCGAAGTGCGCTCGGGCAAGCTGCGCGAAGGCGTTCCCGACATCGCCTGGACCACCGAGTACGCGGTGCTGTGCCGCGACCTGCCGAACACCTACGCGGAGATCGGCACGACCTGGGCCTCGTCCATCGTCACGTTCCCGACCGCGGCCGCGCATCTCCTCGGCCAGCTGCTGAAGTTCATCGGGCCGGACCGCGTGGTGTTCGGCTCCGATGCGGTGTGGTACGGCTCACCGCAGTGGCAGATCGAGGCGCTGTGGCGCTTCCAGATTCCCGAGGAGATGCAGAAGCGCTACGGCTATCCGGCGCTGACGCCGACGATCAAGCGCAAGATCCTCGGCCTGAACTCGGCGAAGCTCTACGGCATCAAGGTGGCCTCGAACCTCGGCACGCAGTTCAAGCCGGTGCCGCGCGACTACGCCTCGAAGTTCACGCCCGAGTTCCGGCGCATGATGGAAGTGGACAAGCCGCTCGGCGCCGTGGACGAACTCGACCGCATGCGCGAGCGCTATGCCGCGGCCGGCGGCCAGCCGGATCACCTGCGCTATGGCTGGATCCGGCCTGCCTGAGTGTCGGCGTCGGAATCCGCGTCGGCCAGCGGTTCCTCGAGCAGCGATTCCTGCCGGTTGTCGCGCGCAGCGCGCTTGAGCGTGGCGAAGTCGCTGAGGTAGTCCGAAAGATCGGTGCTCGGCGCAAGGCGCAGCGCTGCGGGCTGCACATCCGGACCCAGCGCGAGGCGGTTGACCGACGGTGGATCGCGCTGCAACGCACCCAGCCACCACAGGCCGATCAGCAGCGGTGGCGCGAGCAGCGACAGGCCGGCAGCCATGCTGCTGCGCATGTTGGTGGCAAAGCGCAGGTGCAGGAACGTCATCGCGAACGCGAGAAGTCCGGCGGCGATGGTCATCGGCACCGGCAGCCAATGCCACTGGAATGCGAACGCGATGAGGCCGCTCACCCAGTAACCCCAGGCGCCAATGGCCACCGTGAGCGAGGCGATGGCCAGGTGCACGCGCACGCGCCATTCGCCGTGCGTCAGCCGCGAGACCAGCGCCCAGACGAAAGTCCACGCCGCCAGCACGGCGCAGGTGGCCAGCACCGCCACCAGCGCGCGTGGCGCGAGGCGCTCCGGCGCGCGGAGCCATTGCAGGAACACCGCGAAGGCCAGGCACAACCCAAGCCCGGTCAGTGCCAGTGCCATCCGGCGACGACGCAACAGGTTGCGGCTGAACACGCGCTCGGCCGGCAACTCGCCCGTGTTGCCACGCACGCGCAGTCGTGTGCGGCCGATGATGAGCTCGGCATCCTGCACCGTCTCGCCCTGCGTGGCGGCGACGCGCTTGCCGTGCACGCGCGTGCCGTTGCGCGTATTGAGGTCTTCCACGCGCACGCGCCCGTCGTCCTGCAGCTGCACGCGCGCGTGCTCCGGCGCGGCGTAGGGATCGTCGAGCACGATGTCGCAGGCGAGGCTGCGCCCGATGGTGAGCTGCTGCCCGGCACCATTGCGCCGGTGCTGGAAGCGCACCTGGCCGTGCACGTCGAGCACCTCGACGAGCATCACGGGCTCCATCGCATCGCCTCCAGGAAGCGGCGGATGAACGCCTGCCCGCTCTCGAAGCTGGTGCCGCGCAGCGTCACGTGGCTGACCAGTGCATGCTCTTCGTGGCTCACGCTCACCAGCGCGAGCTCGAAATCGTAGAGCCCGTCGAACAGCCGGTACTGTCGCACGCAGGTGCTGAGGCGCGCGTCAAAGCCGTCCAGCGACACGAGTGAATCGCGGCACGCGAAGTCCGCCACATCGCGCGCGAGCCCGGTGGGCTGGCGCAGGGTAGCGAGGCGGTTGAGCCGCTGCGCGAACTGCAGTGGATGCAGCCGCGTGCTGCTCACGACCCGGTGCTGCACCTGGATCTGGCCCACTTCGAGTCCCGGCTGGATGCGCAGTCGCGAGGGCGCACCGCAGCCGATGAGCTCAACGTTGAGCCGCGTTCCCGTAGCCGCCGTGCCGGTGGTTCCACACTCCAGCGTGGCGGCCATCTGCGTCGGCAGCGTGTAGCCGTGCACGACCTGCGTGCCGGGGCCGTCTGCGGGCGGCGCGAGCGCTTCGGCCTGGTGTGCGAGCACCTGCGCGGCAACCTGCGCGCGCACCTGGCGCGGACTCAGCGTGTCGTCGAGCGGTCGTCGCGCCGCGGCCAGCAGCGGCGTGATGTGCCGCGCCGGCACGACGAAGCCAACCAGTTGCCGGTTGCTGATCAGGGACACATTCACGCCATACACCGCGCCGCGCGCATCCAGCGCGGGACCGCCCGACATGCCGCTGTTGATGGCACCCGTGTAGTGGATGCGTGCCTCCAGCCCACTCGCGACGAGGCCGTTGGCCACGCCCTCGGTGATCGTGAGTCCGAGGTCCAGCGGAAAGCCGATGGAGTAGGCGCGCTCGCCCTGGCGCGGAATCTCCTCGCGCAGCCGCAGCGGCGGCAGGTCGAGGTCATCCTCGGTGGCCTTCACGAGCGCAAGGTCGTTGCGCACGTCGATGGCCATCACCTGCAGCCGGCCGAGGCGGTTGTCGTCGGTGAGGAACTCCAGGCGGTACTGGCCCGGATACAGCACGGCCGCGGAGACCACGTGGTAGTTGGTGACGATGAGGTCGTCGTCACCGGTGGCAAAGCCGCTGCCATGCGTCGCGCTGGTGGCGGCATTGCCGAAGAAGCTGCGGATCTGGATGACGGAGCCGCGGGCGCGCTCCAGTCGCACGCGCGCCGAGTCCGAGACGGGCAGGTCCGCCAGGTCCGGCTCCTGCACGGGTTCACCGAGCGCGTCTTCTGCGGGAGCGGACTCGTCCATGGCCTCCGGGACGGCCGCGCCGGCTTCCTCCTGCGCGGGCGCGGGCGCCACTGGCTCCATCGCCGCCGCGGCTGTCGCCAGGGACAGCAGCGCGGCAGCCATGAGCCCGCGAATCAGCACTACCTGGCCGGGGGCGCCTCGCCCTTGAAGCGGCCGACGTAGGCGGCCTTGGCGACGACCTTGCCCTTCATGGCTTCAAGCAGCTCGGCCTTGGTGGCGGTGGGCGGCAGGTCCAGCTTCGCGTTCAGCGCATAGACCTCCCACACATAGTGGTGGTAGCGCGGGCCGGGAGGCGCGCCCGGACCCATGTAGGTGTTCTGCCCGGTGATGTTCTTGCCCACCACGGAGCCATCCGGCAGCTTGCCTTCGACGATCTGCGTGACCGGCGCGGTGGCCGGGATGTTCCAGGCCGTCCAGTGCAGCACGTCATCCGTGCCACCCGCCAGCGCGACGTCGATGTCGTGGAAGATGATGGCGTAGGCGACCGTGCCTTCCGGTGCGTTGCTGATCTTGAAGTCCGGCTGCGTGTTGCCGCCCGCGAAGGAGTACTTGGCCGGCACGACGCCGCCGTCCGGGAACGCGGCGCTCTCGACGAGCAGCGGGGGAAGACGGAAGCCGGCCTGGCCAGCCAGTGCCTGGGTGGCGCCGAGCGCCGCCATCGTCGTCACTGCGAGTACCGTGAAAAACCTGCGTTTCATGCAACCCCCTTCTTCTGCGTGGGACATCCGTGGGATGCGGACAGTATCAGCCTTCGGGCAGGCATTCCACGCGCATGCCGAGCTGCAGCCGCTCGCCCGGCGCGATCAGCGCCATGCCGGGTTTGGAATCCAGTTCGCCGCGGAAGTTCACCGGATCGGAGACACCGTGCCAGGGTTCGATGCACAGGAAGCCGGCGCCCGGTTTGGTCCAGAGGCCGAGGAAGTTCGCGCCCTCGAACTCCACCTGCAGTCGTGGACCGTCCTCGGCCCCGTAGACGAGGGACTGGCTCTGCAGAGCCTCGAAGATCAGCGCATCGTCGACGAACAGCGTGTCGTCGAGCGGCAGACGCGCACCGCACACCGGCGTGGCATGCCGTTCCGGCGTGAGCAGGCCGGCCTTGTCGAGGCGACGGACCGGCGCGGGCTCGTCGCGCTCGAACTCGATGAAGTGCTCCGATCGGGCGGATCCATAGGGCAGCGGCCAGCGGAACGCGGGATGGAAGCCCAGGCTGGCCGGCATCGGCCCCTCACCGCGGTTGTGAACGCGCGCCTCGATCGAGAGTTGCCAGCCTTCGACGCGGAACGCCACGTCGAGCTCGAAGGCGAAGGGATAGACCAGGCGCGAGGCCTCGTCATCGCGCAGGCGCATCAGCACGGCATGGCGATCGACGCTGACCACCTCGAAGCGCCGGCCGCGCGCGAATCCGTGGCGCGGCAGCGCGTAGGTGTTCTGCTTCCAGCGGTACTGGCCTTCATTGAGTGACCCGACGATCGGAAACAGGATCGGCGCGCGACCGGTCCAGTGCGCAGGGTCGCCGTTCCACAGCAGCTCGCGGCCCTGCGCATCGCGAAGGTGCGAGAGTTGCGCGCCCTGCGGGTCGATGGCAGCCGACAAGCCGTCGGATCGAAGTTCTATCCAGTCCTTTGGATGGGGCAGGTGCATGTCAACGCATGTCTGAAGCTCAGGACAACGCCCAGACGATGGCCTTGCCCGTCTCGCTCCTTGCAATGACTGGCGCCAGCATCCCCATGCCGAACAGCACTACCGTGCCAATGAGGGTAACGCGATGCAGGCGCCGTCTGCTGGCGAGGTCATGCAAGACCATCGCGACAGTGAACAGGACCAGGAAGACCAGCGCGAAAGTGACGTCGTTGCCGGTGCTCGAGGGCTGGCTCAGGTCAGGCGCGGCGTTGCCGAAGATCGGCCAGCGCGAGAGGCGTGCGGCCGCTGGCAGGATGATGGCGATGCCGGCGAAGAGCATGAGTCGCTTGTGCGATTCGCCCTGCCGGCGCAGCAGAAGCGCGGCTGTGACAAAGCCAATGAACTGCAGGGCGGAAAACGCATTGAGCCAGAAGACATTCTCGATCAGCGGAGCCAGCGGTGTGATGTCGGCGCCAGCCGCAAGCATGCGGTCCGGCATGGCCAGTTGCGTGCCCATGCCCGCGAGCGGGATGAGCACGAGGTAAGCAAGGCTCGCCCAGCCAAGCCTGCGATGCAGCGCGAGGTTGCTGCGGCCAACCAGCGTGGCCTGCGCCACCAGCAACGCATACCAGCTCGCGACCACGAGGCCGTGCAGGTAGAGGTAGCCCGCCATCTTCGGAACGGCGAAGGCGGCGCGACCGAACAGCGTGGGCGTGAAGCCGACCAGTACGACCGCAGCCATCGCGAGCGTCATGCCGAGGTAGAAGCGGTCGCGGGTGCTGGCGCGCGTGCGGCCAGCGGCTGCAGCAGGCATGGCGGATTCGGCGGACATGTTCTTCTTCTCCTGCTTCGTCAACCGGGGAGTTCAGGATTTCCTGGCGGCCAGCGTCCTGCCGATGTAATCGTCCACCGCGGCCTCCAGGATGTCCAGCGGCACGACGCCGGCCCCGAGCACGACATTGTGGAACTCGCGATTCGTGAAGCCCTCGCCCAGCGCGGCGCGCGCGCGATCGCGCAGCTCGACGAGTTTCAGCTGGCCGACCATGTAGCTGGTGGCCTGGCCGGGAATGACCACATAGCGTTCCACCTCGCTGGCCTCCATGCCGTAGTCGATGGCCTGCTGGCGCGTCCACCCCATCGAGTGCAGGCCCGTGTCGACGACGAGGCGGCGCGCCCGGAACAGCGCGGCGCTCAACTGGCCGAGCTTGCCGGCGACATCGCCGTCGTACCAGCCGTCTTCCACCGCGAAGCGCTCGGAGTACAGCGCCCAGCCCTCGGCCGGGGCGGACATCCCGCCCAGTGCGCGGATTCGGCGGAACGCGGGCAGCGTGGTGTTCTCGTTCTCCAGCGCGACCTGGTAGTGATGGCCTGGCACGGTCTCGTGATACACCAGCGAGCGCAGGCCGAACTTCGTCAGGCGGCTGGGACGCAGCGGCATCTGGAAGATGCCGGGACGCGAGCCGTCAACGGGAGGAGGCGTATAGCTCGCCGCGGAATTCTCCCAGCGGAACTCCGGATAGGGTTGCGCGATGACCTGCGCCTTCGGCCGCAGGTCGAATGAAGTGGAGGTGCGCCGCAGTGCGTCGGCGATCGTCGTGTCGATGTCCGCCATGATCTGTTTGCGGCCGGCCTCGTCATCCGGGTAGGCCTGGTCCGCTTGAATCTGCTTGACGCGCTCTTCGATCGTGCCTTCCGTGTATCCCAGCTGACGGAACAGCGCGTCCATCTCCGCCTCGATGCGGGCCACCTCGCGCAGGCCGATGTCGTGGATTTCCTTCGCGGTCAGCTTCGTGGTCGTGAAGCGCCGCAGCTGCGTGGCGTAGAGCGAAGCGCCGTCGGCAAAGCGGTCGAGTCCCGCCACGTCGGTGGCACTGGCACGCTGTGATTCCAGCGTCGCGATGGCCTTGCGCCACGCCGGATAGACCTCGCGCTCGACGATGGCTGCGGCCTCGCCCGCCAGCAGGGCGCGGCGTTCGGCGGTCAACTCCTTCACGCCTTCCAGCTTCGTGGCGAACTCCGTGACAAGTGGGCTGTTCGCCGGCGCAGGTCCGATGAACCGCTGCATCTGCCCGATGGTCGAGTCGAGGATGAACCGCGGCGGCACGATGCCTTTGGCCGCCTGGCGGGCGCTCTCGGCCGTGGCCTCGCCCATTCGCTCGTCGACCTGCTTCAGGCGGGCGATGTAGTTCGCGGCGTCGCGCGCAGTCTTGAGCGGGTGCTCGACGATGAGCGCATCGGGCAGGTTCACGTTCGCGCCGTTCATCTGTTCCAGCGGCAAGTCGTAGTCGAGGAACGCCTCGCCGTCGACGAGGGCCTGCAACTGCCAGCGCATGACGTCGGCCGACTGCCGCTGGGCGGGCGTGAGCGCAGTGCGGTCCCAGCCATCGAGGCGCTTGAGGCCATCGCGCGCGATGCGGATGGTTTCCAGTTCGTACTCGCGGCCCAGCGGCGTGAGTTCGCGGCTGAGGCGATCGTGCTCGGCGCCGGTGAAGTACGCCGTGGAGACGGCGAGGTCCGGGTCGCGGCGCACCCAGGCGTCGGTGAACTCCTGGAAGAAGTCGTCGATCGAGGGCTGCTGCGTGTGGCCCGTGGTGGCCAGCAACAGAGGCAACAGCAGCGAGGCAAGGCGGAGACGGCGGGTCATCGGCGAACCTCGGCGGGGCGATCAGGGGTGCAAGCGTACCGTGAACTGCGTCACGTGCTGGGTGACTCCTGTCAAACCGGCTGTCGGCCCTGCGAACTGCTCCCGCCTCTCCAGGGGGAGCGGCGGGTAGATATGTCGCATGGACACTGGAAGTCGAATCGCCATCTGGCGCCCGCTGGGCGCCCTCCTTGCGTTGCTCGCCTGTCCCCTCGCGCTGGCGCAGCAGGCACCCGCAAGGTTTGCCGTCACCGGCTACGTCATCGACGGCACGCTGGTGCCGGATGCGGGTGTCGAGGCGTTGCTCGCACCGTTCACGGGGCCGGACAAGTCGCTTGCCGACCTGCAGGCCGCCCGCGATGCGCTCGAGGCGGCGCTGCGCGCGGAAGGTCACTCGTTCGCCGTGGTCCGGCTACCGCCGCAGACCGTTTCCGCCGCGGGCCTGGTCACGCTGCGCGTGCTGGAGTACCGCATCGGCCGCGTGACGGTCGATGGCGCACGGCACCACGACGAGGCCAATGTGCTGCGCAGCCTGCCCGCGCTTGCCGCGGACAGCGTGCCCGCGATGGGCGCGCTCGAGGCGCAGCTGCTGCTGGCCAATTCGAACCCGGTGAAACGCACGTCGGTGGTGATGCAGACCGGCCTGCAGGACACCATCGATTTCGCGGTGCAGGTGCAGGATGCGCGCCCGTGGCGCTTTGCGACGACGCTCGACAACACCGGGACGCCGGAGACCGGAGACCTGCGCTTCGGCATCGGCTTCCAGCACGCGAACCTCTGGAACCGCGACCATGTGCTGAGCCTGCAGTACGTGACCGCGCCGCACCGCGACGAGGATCCCGGCACGCTCGCGCTGCCCATCGAGGACAACGTGCGGATCTGGGGTGCTTCGTACCTGGTTCCGTTGCCGCGGCTGCGCGGGTCGCTGGAGATCCACGGCGGCGACGCGAACGTCGACTCGGGCGTGGTGGCCGGCGTGTTCGACATCTCGGGCAGCGGGTCGGTGATCGGCGGCCGCTTCCTGCTGAACCTGCCGGTGCGCGCGGCGCTGGCGCAGCAGCTGTGGATTGGCTACGACTCGCGTCACTACGACAACGACGTGCAGGTCGCCGGCGGCTCGGAGCAGCTGGTGCCCGACTATCGCGTCAGCCCACTCACGCTGGGTTACCAGGCTGACGCGATGTTCGCGGGTGTGAATGTGCGAGCTGCGCTGCGGTTTTCCCACAACCTGCCATCCGGTTCACTGAGTGGCGCGGCGGACTTCGATGCGGTGCGCGCGGGTGCGAGCCCGGACTACTCCACGATTGGCCTGGATGCGGGCCTGCAATACGGACTGGGCCGTGGCGGCGAACTCTCGCTGCGGCTCGAGGGGCAGTACACCGACGACCTGCTGGTGCCGGGCGAGCAGTTCGGCATCGGTGGCGCGCACTCGGTGCGCGGCCTCGACGAGCGGCAGTTCACCGCCGACCGTGGACTGCTCGGCTCGATCCAGTGGCTGTCGCCGAACCTGTTCCCGGGAGCGCGTGTCTCGAATACGCGCCTGGCCGCGTTCGTCGATGGCGCCACGGGCAGGACGCTGCAGCCGACCGGCTTCGAGCGCGGCTCCATCGACATTGCCAGCGTGGGCGCGGGCCTGCGCTTTGCTCACGGCCGCAACCTTTCGCTGCAGCTGGATTACGGCTATCTCATCGATCCGGACCCGGACCTGGACCTGCAATCCGGCCGCTGGCACGGGGGCTTCTCATGGTTCTTCTGAAGTCGACCGTTCCGCTCACCTTGTTGCTCGTGCCCGCCGCGCTGCTTGCCGGCCCGGGTGGCGCGAACGTCACCCATGGCAACGCCTCGGTGGTCACCGACGGCAGCACGACAACCATCACGAACACGCCGGGCACCATCATCAACTGGGAGCGGTTCTCCGTCGCGCCGGACGAGATCACGCGCTTCGTGCAGCAGAATGCCTCGAGCGCGGTGCTGAATCGCGTCACCGGTTCGCAGGGATCGGAGATCCTCGGGCAGTTGCTGTCCAACGGCCGCGTGTTCCTGATCAATCCGAACGGCATCGCCATCGGCGCGGGTGCGCGCATCGACACGGCGGGGTTCGTGGCTTCGTCGCTGGACATCGCCGATGCGGATTTCCTCTCCGGTCGCGAGCGCTTCGAGGGCACGGGCCAGGAAGGGCGCGTCGTCAATCGCGGGAGCGTTGAGGCTGGCCCTGGCGGAAGCGTCTACCTGATTGCCCCGAACGTGGAGAACAGCGGCGTGATCCGCGCGCCGGGCGGGGAGATCCTGCTGGCTGCGGGGCACTCGGCTGAACTGGTTTCCTCGAGCTCGCCCAACCTGCGCGTGAGGATCAACGCGCCAGAGGGTGGCGCGGCCGTCAACGTCGGTGAACTGGTGGCGAAGGCCGGGCGCATAGGCCTGTTCGGCGCGGTTGTGAACGCGGGTGGCGTGCTCGATGCGAGCAGCGCAAGTCGCAATGCGAACGGCGAGATCGTGCTGAGTGCCTCGGGAGATGCGCTCGTCGGCGGCGGCGCGCGCATCGACGTGACAAACTCGATCGGCAGCGGCGGCAGTGTCACTGTCGAAGGCGCGCGCGTGGCGGTGCTCGAAGGCGCACTCATCGATGCCTCGGGTGCCACAGGCGGTGGCGACATCCGGGTGGGCGGAGATGCCCTGGGTTCCGGCGCCAGCTTGCGCAACGCCAGCGCAACGGTGATCGCGCCGACGGCGGCGCTGCGCGCCGATGCGATGGGTGGCGATGCCTCCGGCGTGGGCGATGGCGGTCGCGTAATCGTCTGGTCGGATGACTACACGGGCTTCCATGGCTCGATTTCCGCGCGCGGCGGCGCGTTGGGCGGCGATGGCGGATTCGTGGAAACCAGCAGCGCGGGCAACCTGCAGGCGCTGGGCACGGTGGATGCCTCGGCGCCCGCCGGGACTGCCGGCGAGTGGCTGCTCGACCCCTACAACATCACCATCAACACAGCGGCGAACTCGAACGGCAGCTTCAACGGCGGCAGCCCGAACCTGTTCACGCCCACCGGCAACAGTGCGGTGGCGAACCGCGATGCCATCCAGGCCTCGCTGAACTCGGGCACCAGCGTCACGGTGTCCACCGGCGGCACCGGCTCACCCGGCACACAGGCAGGCACGCTCACCGTCGCGGCGCCGATCACCAAGACCGCGGGCGGCAATGCGACGCTGTCGCTGAACGCAGCGTCCACGATCTCGTTCTCCGCGGGCGCGGCGGTGACTTCAACGGCGGGGGCGCTAGGGCTTTCGCTGGCAACCACGGGCGGCGCAATCACCAACCTGCCGAATATCGACCTCAATGGCGGCACACTGACGCTGAGTTCCACGGCCACCAGCACGCAGGTGGCGGGCGGCGTGATCTCGGGCAACACATCAGTCGTGAAGGCGGGGACTTCGGCCTTTCAGCTGCGCGCTGGCCAGTCATACACCGGCACGACGACGATCAACGGCGGGTCGCTGCAGCTGACGGCCGCGAATGCGCTTCCGGACTCGACCGCGGTGACGATCAATTCCGGAACGCTGAACCTGGCGAACTTCTCCGACACCGTCGGCTCGGTCGGCGGCGCCGGCGGCGTCTCGCTCGGCACGGCAACGCTGACCACGGGCGGCAACAATGCCTCCACGACGTTGGGCGGCGTGATCAGCGGCACAGGTGGCCTCGTCAAGAACGGCACGGGCACCTTCACGCTGGGCGGAAACAACACCTACACCGGTGCCACGTCCATCAATGCCGGCACACTGCAGCTCGGCGCAGCGAACCGCATCGCGAACAACTCGGCGGTCACCGTCGCGACGGGTGCGACGCTCGCGCTGAACGGCTTCGCCGAGACGCTGGGCTCGCTGTCGGGTGACGGTTCGATCACGCTCGGCAGCGGCACGCTGACGGTGGGCTCCGGCAATGTCTCGAGCACATTCAATGGCGTGATCAGCGGCACCGGCGGCCTCACCAAGGGCGGCACGGGCACGTTCACGCTGGGCGGCGCGAATACCTGGTCGGGCGCGACCTCCATCACGGGCGGCACGCTGCAGCTCGGTGGCAGCGAGCGCATCGCGAACAACTCCGCCGTGACGCTGTCGGCCGGCACGACACTGGCGCTGTCCGGCTTCAATGAATCGGTGGGATCGCTGGCAGGCTCGGGAACCGTGTCGCTCGGCGCGGGGACGCTGACCACCGGCCTCAACGGCACATCGACGACGTACTCCGGCGTCCTTGCGGGCACGGGCACGGTGACGAAACTCGGAGCGGGCACCTTCACGCTCTCCGGCGTGAACACCTTCACCGGCGCACTGAATGTCCAGGCCGGGACACTGGGCTTCGGCAGCGCGAACCGGCTCACCGGCGGCAATGCCGTGACGCTTTCACCGGGCGCTTCGCTGCTGCTCAACAACAACAGCCAGACGCTCGGTTCACTCTCTGGAACGGGCAATGTCACTTTGGGCTCGGGCACGCTGACCACGGGGACGAACGGCGGCAGCACGGCCTATGGCGGCGTGATCAGCGGCACGGGTGGCCTGGCCAAGTCCGGCACGGGCGTGCTCACGCTGACGGGCGCCAACACCTACACGGGGGCGACGACCGTCAATGCCGGGACGCTGCAACTCGGCGCGGCCGAGCGACTGTCGAACAGCTCGGCGCTCAACGTGCTCGCGGGAGCCACGTTCGACCTGAACGGATCGAATGAGACCGTGGCGTCCATAGCCGGGGCGGGCGCAATACAGCTCGGCGCCGCAGGCGCAACGCTGGCGACAGCGGGCACCACGACCACGGCGTTCTCCGGCGTCCTGGCCGGAACGGGCAACCTCACCAAGGGTGGCACCGGAACGTTGACGTTGTCGGGTGCCAATTCATACACCGGGGCGACGCAGGTCAATGCAGGCACGCTCATCGCCGCGAACGCGACGGCACTGGGCGGCACGGCGACCGGAACCACGGTGGCCAGTGGCGCAACGCTGCGTGTGAGCAACGCGGCAATCGGCAACGAGAACGTGACGATCAGCGGCAATGGCGTCTCGAACGCCGGCGCACTGACCGGTGCAGGCACGGCTTCGCTGGCAGGCAACGTCACGCTCGCTGCGGCGAGCCGCATCGGCACCACGAACGCCGCGTCTACGCTGACGCTGGGCGGCACCGTCAACGGTGCCTTTGCCCTTACGCCCGTCGGCGCCGGCACGGTGGCGCTCAACGGCGTGGTCGGCGGCACGACGCCGCTCGCCTCCCTTTCGCAGGGCGCCACGGTGCCCCTGCGGATCGGAACGAATTCTGTCACGACCACGGGCGCGCAGGCTTACGCGGGGCCGCTGACGCTGGCTTCGGATGTGACGCTGCGCAGCACGGCCAACGGCGCGATCACACTGGCGAACGTCACCGGCGCTGGTTTCGACATCAATGCGATGACCGGTGGCGCGACGACGTTGAACAACCTCTCGGGTGTCGACGTCGTCACCACCGATGCGCCGGGTACCGTGACCCTGAATGGCAATGTGCTGGCCTCTACCGTCACGATTGGTGAGGCCGCGCCCAGTGTCTGCGGCCAGGTGGGCAGCGGCGGCGGTGCGGTGAGCTTCGCCGGTGCAGTCTCCCTGTGCGGCACGACCACGGTCAGCGCCACGGACGCCCAGTTCAGCGGCGCCATCGACTCGAACGCCGGTGGTGCGCGGGCCCTGACCGTGAACGCCAGCGGCACGACGAACTTCATCGGCCTCGTTGGCGCCACGCGCGCACTGGCCAGCCTGGCCACCAACGGCACCGGCGTCTCGCGATTCTCCGCGGGCACCGCTGCCCAGGCCACGGTGCGCACCACCGGGGCGCAGACCTACAACCAGGCCGTGCAGCTCGTCGCGACTGCGGCGGCCCAGCCGCGCACATTCACGAGCACGGCAGCAGGTGCGATCGGTTTTGCCGGACCCGTGGATGCAGCAGGCCCTGGCGCGGCGAACCTCACGATCAACACGGCGGGGCAGACCCGCCTTGCCGGCGCGGTGGGCGGTTTGTCGCCACTGAATGCGGTCACCACCGATGCAGCGGGCACGCTGCTGATCACGTCGCCGTCGATCCGGACAGTGGGCGCGCAGCTCTATGGCGATGCGGCGACCCAGTCAGGCACGACGACATTCGAGAGCACTGGCAATGGCGACATCTCGCTGGCCAATGCCGGCAATGACCTCTCGAACGTGGGCGTGACCTCGGCGCGCAATGTCACGCTGGTGGACACGAACGGCCTGACGCTCGCGGGCAGCACCGTGTCGAACGCGCTCAGCGTGAACACGGGTGGCGCACTGGTGCAGACCGGAGCCATCCGGTCGCCGAGTCTGGTCGCGCAGGCCGGTGGCGACACGGTACTGACGAACCCCGGCAACGACGTTGATGTACTGACGCTGCAATCGGGCGGAACGGCAAGCTTCACCGACTCGGATGACCTTTCGATCGCCGACCTCAATGCCACGGGTATTGCGGCGGTCACCAGCACTGGCTCGCTGACCCTGAACGGCAATGCCCAGGCGAACAGCCTGGCACTTCGCAGCACGGGCGCGGATGTGGTGCTCGGCAGCGGTCGCTCACTGCTCGCCACGGGTGGCGACAACTCCATCGTGCTGGATGCCGCGGCGCGGTTCGTGAACAACGGGGCGACGCTGTCCCCCGGTCCTGGGCGTTGGGTGATCTACTCGGCCGATCCGGCGCTCGATGTGTTCGGTGGCCTCGCCAGCGGCCAAGTGCCGGTGTGGGGCGCCACGTCGGGCACGCTGGCGCCGGCGCTGGTGCCAGTCGGCAATCGCTACGTATTTGCTGCTGGGCGGACGCTGACGTTCACGTCCACCGATGTGACGAAGACGTATGGCGATGATGCCTCGGCCCTGCTGGCCACGGCCTGGAGCGTTTCGGGGTTCAACTCGAATACCTACGGCGGTGCGATCCTTGCAGACAGCGCGGCCTCCACGTTCTCCGGCACTCCGCTGCTGAATTCGCCTGGTGCCTCGATGACCGCACAGGTTGCAGGCGCGCCTTACGGGATCGGTATTTCCACCGGTTCGCTCAGCGCCCTCACCGGCTACTCGCTGGCCTTCGATTCCGCCGGCCTTCTTTACGTCGATCCTCGCGCAGCGAATGTCATCGCAAACAACGGCACGAAGGTCTACGGCGATGTCGATCCGGTGCTGACCTTCACCACGACCGGCTTCGTCAATGGCGACACACCCGGTGGCGCGCTCAGTCGTGTGGCAGGTGAGACGGTTGCGGGCAGTCCCTACACCATCCTGCAGGGGACGCTGGCCAACCCGAACTACACCATCACCTACACGGGCGCCGACTTCGTCATCACGCCCCGACCTCTGATCGTGGTCGCCAATGCTGGCACCAAGATCTATGGGGACGCGGATCCCGCCTTCACCTACGTTGCGACGGGACTGCTTGGCAGCGACACATTGGGGGGTGCCCTCACGCGCGCGCCGGGCGAGACGGTGGCCGGCAGTCCGTACGCCATCCTGCAGGGCACCCTGGACAACACCAACTACACCATTGCGTACACCGGGGCAGACTTCATCATCACGCGCCGGCCGATCAGCGTGGTGGCGAACCCGGGGACCAAGATCTACGGCAATGCGGACCCCGCGCTGACCTACGTTGCCACCGGACTCGTGGGCAGCGATACCCTGACGGGTGCCCTCACCCGCATGCCCGGCGAGACCGTTGCGGGCAGTCCCTACGCCATCCTCCAGGGCACGCTCGCCAACCTGAATTACACCATCGTCTACACCGGCGCTGATTTCGCGATCACGCGTCGTCCGGTACAGGTGGTAGCCGACAATCTGTCGAAGGAGATGGGCGCGCCGGATCCGGCGCTGACCTACGTGGCAACCGGGCTCGTCGGCAGCGATCTGCTGACTGGGGCGCTGGTGCGCCTGCCGGGCGAAACCTATCGTAGCAGTCCGTACCTGATTTCACCGGGCACGCTGACGGATGCGGCCAATCCCAACTACACGATCGGCTACACGCCGGGCTACCTGAGCATCGAGCCGGGTGAAGTGTCGCCGTACAGCCCGGTGGTCGAAGTCGCGCTCGAGCGCGCCGTGGCACAACCCTTTACGCGCAGCTGCCTGGCGGCTCCGGAAGAGGACATCCTGGTCCTCGGAAGTGAGTTCGAGGACGCACAGGCGCGGCTGGACCGGGCGAGCGAAGGCGCTCGCGAGCGGAAAGAAGCCCTCGCGATCTGCGTGGCGCCGGCAAACTGAGTCGTCGCTACTTCCCAACGCAGAAGCGGCTGAAGATCTCACCCAGCAGCTGATCGCTGGTCAGATCACCGACCACCTCGCCCAGCGCCCCCTGTGCAAGGCGCAGTTCCTCGGCGGCGAGCTCCAGTTCCGGCGCGTCGAGGTGAGCATGGGTGGCGTCGAGATGCGTGCCGGCCCGCGTCAGCGCCTCGACATGGCGCGCGCGCGCAGAGAAGCCGGCCCCTGCGCCCTCGGCCGGACCGGCCAGCGCTGCCAGATGTGCACGCAGGGCTTCCAGTCCCTCACCGCTTTCCGCCGAGATGGCCCGTGCCGCGTTCACCCCCGGGCGCGCCTGCGAGGGCAGCGCCGGGCGTGAGTCCAGCCGGTCGATCTTGTTGAACAGCAGCGTGACGGGCACATCCGCGGGCAGCGTCGCGCGCTCGCGTGCGAAGCCGTGCGCCTGCGGATCCTCCACCGCGTCGACGACGAACAGCACATGGTCCGCGGTGTCGATCGCACCGCGCGCACGGCGCATGCCCTCCTGTTCCACCGGATCTGGCGAGACCTCGCGCAGGCCGGCCGTGTCGATGAGCTCCATCGGCACGCCACCGATCACCACGCGCTCTCGCAGCAGGTCGCGCGTCGTACCCGGCATCGGCGTGACGATGGCCGCGTCGTGGCCGGCCAGCCGGTTCAGCAGCGTGCTCTTGCCGGCATTGGGGCGGCCGGCGATGACGATGTTCAGGCCCTCGTTGAGCACGCGGCCGTGGGCACTCGCCTGCAGCAACGCCGCCAGGTCGCTGCGCAGCGCATCGGCCATCACACGCAGGCGCGAAAGCGCCGCGAGGTCCAGGTGCTCGTCGGGAAAGTCGATGCCCGCCTCCACCTGCACGCGCAGCGCGACCAGCCGCTCGCGCAGTGCATCGACGCGAGCACTGAACTCGCCCTGCAGCGAGCGCAGCGCGGCGCGTGCCGCGGCGCGCGAACCCGCGTCGATGAGGTCGGCCACGGCCTCGGCCTGGGCGAGGTCGAGCTGGTCGTTGAGGTAGGCACGTTCGCTGAACTCGCCGGGCCGCGCGCGGCGCGCGCCGAGCTGCACGAGATGCTCGAGCAGCGCTTCGACCAGCACGGTGCCGCCGTGCCCATGCAGCTCCAGCACTTCCTCGCCCGTGAAGGAATTCGGGGCGGGAAAGTAGAGCGCCAGGCCGAAATCGAGCGGCTCGCCGCCCGCATCGCTCCAGCGCGTGAAATGCGCGTGTCGCGGCTGTGGCAGAAGGCCGATCAACTGCCTCGCGATCTGCGGCACCGCCGGCCCCGACAAACGGACGATGGCCACGCCGCCGCGGCCCGGCGGCGTCGCGGCCGCGGCGATCGTGTCGCGGTCGATGATCAGTTCCGCGTTGCGCCCGCGGCCTCGATGCGCCGGTTGATGTTCCACTGCTGCAGGATGGTCAGGATCGTGTTCGTCACCCAGTAGAGCACCAGGCCCGCGGGGAAGAACGCGAAGGTCACCGACATCACGATCGGCAGGATCATGAACACCTTGGCCTGTATCGGGTCGGCGGGCGTGGGCTGCAGCTTGTACTGCAGGAACATCGCGCCGGCCATGATCAGCGGCAGGATGAAGATACGGATCGGGCACGGAGAGATCCTGGATCCAGCCGAAGAATGGCGCCTGGCGCATCTCCACGCTCTCGAGCAGCACCCAGTAGAAGGCCAGGAACACCGGCAGCTGGATCAGCATCGGCAGGCAGCTGGAGGCCGGGTTGATCTTCTCCGCCTTGTACAGCTCCATCATTGCGCGGCCGAGCTTCTCCCGATCGTCCTTGTAGGTCTCCTGGATCTGCTTCATCCGCGGCGCGAGGATCTTCATCTTGGCCATCGACTTGCCGCTGGCCTCGGAGAGCGGATAGAACGCGAGCTTGAGCAGGAAGGTGACGGCGATGATCGCCAGTCCCCAGTTGTTGAAGATGTTGTGGGCCCACTGCAGCAGCCAGAACAGCGGCTTGGCCAGGAAGGTGAGCGTGCCGTAGTCCGCGGCGCGCGACAGCTCCGGGTGGATCTTTTCAAGCTGGGTCTGCAGCTTGGGGCCGACGAACACGGTGCCGCTGATCTGTCCCGACTCGCCCGCGCCGATGGTGCGGGTGGGGCCGACGACCGTCGCGAGGTACTCCTGGCCACGCGCCTTGAGCGTGTAGCGGTCGGTCTCGGTCACGCTTGGTGCGATCGCAGTGACGAAGTGGTGCTGCAGCGCCGCCATCCAGCCACCGGTGATGTCGCGGTTCAGGCTCGCGTCATCGGAGTCGCCGGTGTCGAGCTTGTCGTACTTGGTGCCGTCCCAGATGGCCGGGCCCGTGAAGGCGTAGCTGTTCACGTTGAAGTACGAGCGCTTGACCGGCGGCATGTCGTGGAGGATCTGGCTGTACGGGGCGACGGACCACGGTGATCCGGAGGCATTCGTCACCTCGTACTCGACGTCGATCTGGTAACTCCCCCTGCGGAAGACGTAGGTCTTGACGACCTCACCCCTTCGGGCGATGTCCACTTCAGCGGCACGCGCAGCTCGTCGAGGCCGGGCAGCATCACGAAACCGGTGAAGTCGCTCGTGAACTCGGCCAGGTGGGTCGGGAACGCGCCCGTCGCTGCCCGCGCCGGCGAGACCGGTCTGCAGCAGGTACGTGTTGCCGGTGCCGTTGTTGCGCAACAGGCGGACGACTTCGGGCTGGCCCTTGACCACCGGGTACTGCACGAGGTCAGCGCGCACGAACTCGCCACCCCGCAGGCTGACGTCGACATCGAGCACGTCGGTGCGGACGTTGAGGACTGCGCGGCAGGGACGGCGGAGGCTGCTGGCGGAGCGTCGCTGCGGTGCCTGTAGCGGCGACGACGGGCACGTCGCCCGCAGCGGTCGGTGCGGCCCCCGGTACCACGCCGGCACGGAGTCGGTGCAGCGGCCGGACCACCTGCCTGGGGGATCGCACTGGTCAGCGGTGCGGGCGGCTTCGCCGCAGCAGCGGCGGCGACTGCGGCATCACGCGGCCGTAACTCCGCGACCCAGGTCTGGTAGTTCACCAGCAGGATCAGCGCGAGGCCGATCCACAGAATGGTGCGGATGTTCTTGGTTATCGATGTCGGCATGTCGGGGACAGGGACCTTTGGGTTTGTTCGGACGGGGTCGATCCCGCCTTCATTGAAGGGATGGCAACGGAGGATTCGTTTGGTCGTGAGCGACAGTCCCTTTATCGGCCCATGTATTTCAATTGCCTCACGGCGCGTAGCAGGAGCAGGTCGGGTGAAAACGGCAGCATTGGCCCAGATGTGGACTAATGATGGTCTGATACCCTCTTATTAGTCCAATCAGGATACGGCGCATCGTCTTTCGGATCTCTTTCCAGAGGCCGTCGAGGCTCTCGTGCAGGCGCGCATTATGCGCGGTCCGGGCGCCATTGCGCGCGCCAACCACGACATCGATGGCCGGCAGCTGCGCGGCAATGTGCGGAAGGATTCGCGCACCTGGCGCTTCACGCGGTTGCGGGCCACGGAATTGCCCACGGCCTTCTTGCCGATCGACAGTCCGACGCGCGGATAACCGAGCGTATTGGGGGCGACGTTGATGGTGAAGAAATTGTCGCATCACGCGCTGGCGGTGGGAATAGACGGCATCGAATGCCGCCGGGTTCAGGATGCGCTGGTGCGGGGCGAAGCCCTGCCGGGCAACAGGCGCGCCAGTCATGGGCGCGGCCGCTGCGTTACGGGATCAGGCGCTTGCGGCCCTTGGCACGACGACGGGCCAGGACCTTGCGACCGTCGGCGGTGGCCATGCGTGCACGGAAGCCGTGCGTGCGGACACGCTTGACCTTGCTCGGCTGGAATGTGCGTTTTGTTGCCATGGCGGTTCAACGGGTCGGAAATTTCGGGTCCGGCAGGGTACGCACGGTGCGGGTCCAAGTCAACACCAACTGCGGAAACAGGCCCGTGGTCACGTTGCAGCCTATGGCAAGTCGAGCCGAGGCGAGTAGACTCGCCCTCCCCTGATCGCCCAGCCGGACCCGCACTTTCCGAAATGTCAGAACTCTGGACCCGAGTGCTGGATCGGCTGGCCGACGAACTGCCGGAACAACAGGTGAACACCTGGCTGCGGCCGCTGCAGGCCGTGGAGGCAGATGGCCAGATGCGGCTGCTGGCGCCCAATCGTTATGCCGTGGACTGGGTGCAGCAGCATGCTGCCGCCCGCATCGCCGCATTGCTGCGGGAGTTGGTGGGCACGGATGTCGGGGTGCTGGTGGAAACCGGCAGCTCTGCGCCGCCGCCGGCTGCGAACGGCGATGCCGAGCCCCGCCCTGCCGCGACGCGTGTCGTCACGGAATCCTCGCTGCAGATCGGCGTGAAGCTCAATACCGACTCCACCTTCGACCGCTTTGTCGAAGGCAAGAGCAATCACTTCGCCAAGGCCGCCGCCATGCAGGTGGCCGAGAACCCGGGCAAGGCCTACAACCCGCTGTTCATCTATGGCGGCACGGGCCTCGGCAAGACGCATCTGATGCAGGCCGTCGGCCATGTGATCAAGCAGCGCGACCCGGCGGCCCGCGTGGCCTATGTGCATTCGGAGCGCTTCGTCGACAACATGGTGCAGGCGCTGCGCCACAACACGATGAACGAATTCAAGACTGCTATCGCGGGCTGTCGGCGCTGCTCATCGACGACATCCAGTTCTTCGCCAACAAGGACCGCTCGCAGGAGGAGTTCTTCCACACCTTCAACGCGC
>CAWATT010000012.1:0-213113 GCA_963785055.1 uncultured Pseudomonadota bacterium | reverse complement strand
GGTTGCTGACGGTGCGCGCCCGGTAGCTCTTAATGTCCGGAGCGTGGTTGTAGATATGCCTAATGAATGCGTCCCGCTCAAACCACATCACCTCCATATCCCAAAGGCAGAAGGAGTACTTCTCGGGGTCTGACACCCACCCATTCTCCTCCCGCACCGAGACGCGCGTGAATAGTTCGTTGTCGTTTCCCCACCATGCAAGCACAAGGTACATGGCCGTCGCGCCATCGTGGAAGATTGCAAAGGCAGGCGTAGCGCTCCAGATCACCGAGGTGTCCTTCTTGGCTCGATCCAGCTCAACTAGATAGGGTGCCTCGTCGACTGCGCGTCCATGAGCCGAGATGGTGTAGAGCTTGACGCCATCCCCGTCAACAAACGGAGCGGTTGATCTTATGAGTCGGGGCAAGAAGCTAGACATGCGCCTAACGATTGAGTTCAGCGGCCGCACGCCAGCGCATCAGCACGCGGGCGCGCGGCGGTGAGCTGAGCACGGCGTTAACTCGCCCGCGGCCGAGCACTTTATCGATCACGGTCCGCTGCAACGATGTGTTAGGCGGCATGCGACGAGTCCGAAGACTATCTCGACATCGCCCACCCATCGCTGATACTGAGTGCCATGAGAGCTTTGCCTGGCGATCCTTCATGAATGCAACCGCCGACGGCTAGCGTCTCTGGCGGCCCACTCGTGCGGTCACCAAATCCAACTTGCCAAGCGGCTCAGTAGGCGAGAGAAGTCTGCAACGATCCTAAGAGACCGCTGAGGCACTCCTGATTCGTTCGTCGATCATGCGACTGCAGTTCGCCTCCGATCCAGTTGCAGCGCCAAGATCGTTCTGAGACCGCCCTCCCAGTAGCTGAAGCGCTCGGTCACCAGCCATTCCTCGCCATCGACTGTCCGAAGCGTAACATCGTCCTCGCCGAAGGGACGTCGTCAGAGTGCCTCAGGCAAGGTCGTACGCTTTCAGAGGTGCGCCAATGGCGATTACCGTGAGGCACCAAGCCCTGATTTGCGACGTCCTGCGAGGCTCTCACTCAGAGATCGTATTGGGGAGGCGCATACGCACCACCCAGACGCCAGATCCTGCTTGACTCGGTTCGGCGTTGCGGGATGACTCTCAGCGCCGCCTAACGGCTGAGTTGAGCGCGCCGCACTCGGCGCATTGGAATGTGCAGTTTATCGTTCACGGCTGCGCTCCAACGATTTGTTAGACGTGCCATGCAATGATCAGCCAGCCTTGATCTCCTCTCCCGGATCACTCGCCGCAGTGTGGCTTCGCAACTGTCAGCGGTCCCTCCGCGACGCAGCGACTGTTCAGGGTCTGATAGGCCGTACCCTCGACTAGCCTCGGCCCGGAACGTCATCGCAGGTCGTTATCAAGCATGATGGTAATGCGGGTCTTGCCTTTGGCTTCTGCTTGAAGGCGAGCCAGGTGCGGGACACTCTTGCCGCGCTTTGCCTCTGGCTCGTATTGTTTACGCATAGTAGGACCCTCCTTTCGAGTGGCCTTGCGCGCTGAGATGAGGCGGATCCGATCCTGAGGCGAAGGGTATAGACGACGGTCAAAGCGAGCGCTGGTGCTCATGCCAATGAGGATCCAGCGCGCCTACCCGCCCCGAGGCATCCCATCCTCTTGAGCCAAGGCCAGGGCAGGAGGATGTCGCCGCGACCTCGAAGCTCCCGCGGCTTCTTGAGGTTCGCGAGCGCCTTGTCGGCATCCCACTCTATCTCCATATGCATATCCTATGCATACCGCCGAAACAACGCAACCGGCGCCAGAAACGGGTGCTACGTGTCCTCAGGTCTAACGGCTGAGTTCAGCGGCCGCCCGCGTGCCTCTCAGCACGCGGGCGCACGGCGGTGAGTGGAGCACGGCGTTCACTCGCCCGCGGCCGAGCACTTTATCGATCACGGTCCGCTGCAACGATGTGTTAGGCGGCATGCATTGACCAATGCAGTAGTCCTTGAGTGCTCTGACGCTTGCAATCGCTCCAATGGGCATCGACGGACTTCATCTAGGTAGCCAGAGCGGGCAACTGAGACGCTCGAATTCTCTCCACACCATCAGTACGTAGCTCGTCCAAAATGGCTCGCATGTCTCCATTCCTCGCGGCACGACATAGTACGTTTCCGATGCTCTGACGCAGCCGTGATGCTCCAGACATTGAAGGAGCGGAGTTGCCTCCCACACTCGTCGAGCGCCTAACCATCTCCAGCGGCGCAGGTTGTCACGAAAGTACTGGTCGTCGAAGATGAATGTGAGGGCATCTGCGATTCGGAGCCATGAGAACCCTGCATCAAGCATCCGGTTCAATGCCTCACCAAGCTACAGCAGAAGTCGCCGAGTCCATTGGCAAGTCGAGGGCGGCAGTTCGATGGGGCCTGCCGCCTAACTATTAATTGGAATTGTCGGGATAAACGGAATTGTCGCGATATTGGAATATTGCGACAGACGTGTCAGATATGAACGTTGGTGGGTCCTCAAGTGCTTGAATAGCCTTGGATTCGCCGAGAGCCCTCGGCGTGTCTTGCGGACGGAGATGGAGGACATAATCCCGGCCAAGCCCCTGACTCTCCTGGGTGCAGTCCGTGAACACATGCGCCTGCGGCACTATAGCCTCCGGACGGAGAAATCCTACATCGGATGGATCCGCCGCTACATCCGCTTTTGCGGAGGACAGCACCCGAGGGTGCTTGGGGCGGACGCGATGACGACCTTCCTCACGCACCTGGCAGTCGACCTGAAGGTGTCCGCGAGCACTCAGAACCAGGCGCTCCAGTCCCTCCTCTTCCTGTATCGCGAGGTGCTGAAGCTCGACGTCCCGTTCCTCGACCAGGTGGTGCGCGCGACAAAGCCCAGGCGCCTCCCGGTGGTGCTGACCCATGACGAAGTTCGTCGGGTGTTTGCGCAACTCAAGGGGCGATCGCGCCTGGTCGTGGGGCTGCTCTATGGCAGCGGCCTGCGCCTTTCGGAGGCGCTGGAGATCAGGGTGAAGGACCTGGATCTGGAGCGGCGCGAGTTGGTGGTACGCAATGGCAAGGGCGGCAAGGATCGGGTCACGGTGATCCCCGGTGGGCTGGTTCCGCCATTGAAGTCTCATGTCGCTGCGCTTTCTGCCTGGTTCCAGCGCGAGCGCAGCGTGGGCGCTGCAGGTGTGGCCGTACCGGATGCGCTGAAGACCAAGTATCCCTCGGCCCCGACTTCGCTGGGCTGGCAGTGGCTGTTTCCCTCGCATTCGCTGTGCCGCGATCCTTACGATGGTGGCATCGTCCGCTATCACGTGCATCCCCGCACGCTGCAGCGAACGGTGAAGTGGGCACTGCATCGGGCGGGGATTGACAAGCCCGCGGGGTGCCACACTTTCCGCCATTGCTTCGCGACCCATCTGCTGGAGTCGGGCAGCGATATCCGCACGGTCCAGGAACTGCTGGGTCACTCGGACGTCAGGACGACGATGATCTACACGCACGTGCTGAACAGGGGCGGGAAGGCCGTCAGGAGTCCGCTGGATGCGCTGTTCTGAGGGCATCTCGGCGGCTCCGCCTGCTGCTTGCTCAGCCTTTCAGTCGACCCTCCATCTCCGCCAGTCGCTCCAGCAACTCCAGCACCAGCGCACTGCCGGCCGCGTTGATGCCAAGGTCCCGTCGCAGGCGCGCGGCGACGCGTGCGCGACGCAGGGATGCGCCCTCGAAGCGCGGCGCATCGACTGGCCTGCCTTCGATGGCGCCCTCCTCCATCAGCTCGAGGATGAAGCTGCGCTCCACCGCGCACAGCTGGCACAGCTCTTCCACGCCGAGTACCGCATCGTCTTCGACGATGGAACCCACCAGCACGGTCACGGATTGTGCGTTCATGGGGCTGCTCCCAATGAGGATCGCGGGTTGAAGGGCACTGCGGCGGCAAAGGCCTCATAGGCCGCGCGCGCCGCTGCGCTGTCGGCGGGAGGCAGCACTATCTGCAGTACCGCATGGAGATCGCCCGGTGGACTGGCAGGCAGGCCGCGCCCGCGCAGGCGAAGGCGCGCACCGTTGCGTGAGCCAGCCGGCACCTGCAGCGCAACCGGGCCCGACGGCGTCGGCACGGTAACCGTGGCGCCGAGCGCGGCTTCCCACGGTGCGACGGGCAGGTCGAACTGCAGGTCGCGCCCCTCTGCCCGGTAGAGCCGGTGCGGAGCGAACGCCACTTCGAGCAGCAGGTCGCCGGGTTTTCCGGCGCCGGGCGGCTTTTCGCCCTGGCCTGCCAGCCGGATGTGCTGGCCTTCCTGTATGCCCTTCGGGATCTTCACGTTGAGCGTGCGCTCGCGCAGCAGCGGCCGTCCGTCTTCGCCCTCTTCCGGCATGCGCAGCGTCAGCGAGCGCGTTCCGCCTTCCAGCGATGCATCCAGGTCGATGACGATGCGGGCGTGATGGTCCTCGCCGCGGTCGCGCGTCCGGCGCGGCCGTCCGCTCGCGGCACCGGCCCGGCCGAACAGCGACTCGAAGAACTCGCTGGCGTCGCCGTCATAGCCGAATCCACCCGCCTCTCCTGGCCCGGGCCGGCCAGCGCCGCGGAACTCGAACCCCGACCCCCAGTCCGGAGGCGGGCGGAAGTCCTCGCCCGCGCGAGGGCCGCTGCCGAGTTGGTCGTAGGCCGCGCGCTTCTCGGGGTCACGCAGGACTTCATACGCCTCGCCGACATCCTTGAATCGCTTCTCGGCGTCGGCTTCCTTGCTGACATCGGGATGGTACTTGCGCGCGAGCTTGCGGTAGGCCTGCTTGACCTGCTCGGCCGTGGCGTCGCGCGCGAGGCCCATGACCGCGTAATAGTCCTTGAATTCCATGCGCCGGCTTCCGCGAAAGGGACTTCGCAAGTGTAGCCGCTGCGGGTGGCGCGGGTGCGGGGATGCCGCGATAATCCGCCGGCGTTTTCCTGACCCGGGACCGACATGACCGACCAGCTCACCCCTGCGGAAAGCGCGTTGCGCGACGCCGCCCGCGACTACCACCGCCTGCCGACGCCCGGGAAGGTATCGGTCTCCCCCACCAAGCCGTTGACGAATCAGCGCGACCTTTCGCTCGCCTACTCGCCCGGCGTCGCCTACCCCTGCCTCGACATCGCTGCCGATCCGCGACCTGGCTGCGGACTACACCTCGCGCAGCAACCTTGTCGGCGTCGTAACCAACGGCACCGCGGTGCTCGGCCTGGGCGACATCGGCCCGCTGGCCGCCAAGCCGGTGATGGAGGGCAAGGGCTGCCTCTTCAAGAAATTCGCCGGCATCGACGTGTTCGACATCGAGCTGGCCGAGCGCGACCCGGACCGGCTCATCGCCATCGATGCCGCGCTCGAGCCCACGCTCGGCGGCATGAACCTCGAGGACATCAAGGCGCCCGAGTGCTTCTACATCGAGCGCATGCTGACCGAGCGCATGAACATCCCGGTGTTCCACGACGACCAGCACGGCACGGCCATCATCTCGGCCGCGGCGATCCGCAACGGCCTCGAGATCGTCGGCAAGGACATCGGCAAGGTCAAGATCGTCGTCTCGGGCGCGGGCGCCGCGGCGATCGCGGTGCTGGACCTGCTCGTGAAGCTGGGCCTCGATCGCGCGCAACGTCTTCGCCTGCGATTCAAAGGGCCTCATCTACGAGGGTCGTGGCGACACCTTCAACGCCGAGAAGGCGCGCTACGCGCAGGACACGAAGCTGCGCACGCTCGGCGACGTGATGCCGGGCGCGGACGTCTTCCTCGGCTGCTCGGCCGGCGGCGTGCTGACGCAGGACATGGTGCGCGGCATGGCCTCGCGCCCGATCATCCTCGCGCTCGCCAACCCGGAGCCCGAGATCCGCCCCGAGCTCGCCAAGGCCGTGCGGCCGGACTGCATCATCGCCACGGGCCGCTCGGACTACGCCAACCAGGTCAACAACGTCCTGTGCTTCCCCTACATCTTCCGCGGCGCGCTCGACTCCGGCGCGACGAAGATCACCGCCGAGATGAAGCTGGCCTGCGTGCAGGAGATCGCGGATCTCGCCAAGGCCGAGGTCAGCGACGAAGTCGCCAGTGCCTACGCGGGCCAGGAACTCACGTTCGGCGACGAGTACATCATCCCGAAGCCGTTCGACTCGCGCCTGATCCTGCGCATCGCGCCGGCCGTCGCGGCGGCGGCGGCGAAGTCCGGCGTGGCGACGCGCCCCATCGTGGACATGGAGGCCTACCGGGCGCAGCTCACGCGCATGTTCTCCTCCGCGGGCATGCTGACGCGCCCGGTGTTCGGCGCGGCGCAAGGCCTCGTCGCGCAAGCGCATCGCCTACGCGGAAGGCGAGGATCCGCGCGTGCTGCGCGCGGCGCAGATCGCGCATCGACGACGAGCTTGCGGTTCCCATGCTCGTCGGCAGGCCCTCGGTGATCGAGGCGCGCATAGCCAAGGCCGGCCTGCGCCTGAAGATCGGCGAGAACGTCACCTGCGTGAACCCGGACGACGATCCGCGCTTTCGCCAGTACTGGCAGACCTACCACCAGCATCATGGGTCGGCGCGGCGTGAGCCCCGAGGCGGCCAAGGCCGCGGTGCATCGCTCGACCACCACCATCGCCGCGCTGATGGTGCACCTCGGCGATGCCGACGGCATGCTCTGCGGCCTGCATGGCCGCTTCGATGCGCACCTGGAGAACATCCGCGACGTCATCGGCCTGCGCGCGGGCGAGACGGCGCTGGCAACGCTGAACGGCCTGATGATCGACAAGCGCACGCTGTTCATCGCCGACACCTACGTCAACGAGACGCCGTCTGCCGACCTGCTCGCGCACATCGCGCTGCAGGCATCGGGCGAAGTGCGCCTGTTCGGCCTTCAACCCAAGGTCGCTTTCGTCTCGCACTCCAACTACGGCTCCTCGCGGCGTGAGTCTGCCCGGCGCGTGCGCGACGCCTACGAGATCTTCAAGCGCCTGGCTCCGGACGTCGAATGCGATGGCGAGATGCACGGCGACGCGGCGCTGTCCGAGGTGATCCGCAAGGGCAACCTGATGGACAGTCCGCTCTCGGGCGAGGCCAACATCCTGATCTGCCCGAACATCGATGCGGCGAACATCCTGTTCAACGTGCTGAAGGCCTGTGGCGGCGAGGGCACGACGGTCGGACCCATCCTGATGGGCGTGGCGCAGCCCGCGCACGTGCTGACGCCCTCCTCCACCGTGCGTCGCGTGCTGAACATGACCGCGCTGGCGGCCGCGCAGGCGGGGCAGCAGGTCATGGTGGCGCGGCGCTAGCCCCGCGTCGGTCGCAGGCGCTTACTCGCCGTCCCAGTAGTCGACGGCGTCGCCTTCACGGGTGATGTGCCGCAACACGCGCAACGTGCCGTCGGACCGGATCTGGCGCGACATCACCCCGACCTTGCCGGAGTCCGGATACTCCACGGCCTCCGGATAGATCATCGTGCTCACGGCGAGGTAGCGCAGCTCCTCGGTGCCGGTGTTGACGATCTGGTGCGCCACCTCCGGTCCACCCGGCGGGCAGGCGATGAAGTCCCCGGCGCGCAGCGGGCTGGTCTCGTCCCCGTGCGCGCAGTTCGCCGCTGCCACTGAGGATGAAGAACATCTCCTCGTTGGCGTGGTGGGCGTGCTTCGGGAAGGCGCGCTTGCCGGGCGGCACGACGGTGATGTTGTAGCCCAGCAGGCGGCGCGCCGATGCGGGCGCCGACGGCGCCCGAGCGCGAGCCGAAGCGCTGCGCCGCCTCGCCGCTGGGCTGGAAGAAGGCCGCGCGCTCCTCGATCTGGACCTCATCGAGGTTCATCACGTGCCGGCTCATGCCTGCCTGTATACCACTACCAGGGCGCGACGCACTGTGGCTGGGGATGCCGGCTCGTGTACGAGTCCGCAACCTTCTCGCGGCAGAAGCCGCCCTTCGGGATCGAGGGCAGGAAGCGGGTGTCGTACAGGTGCTGCAGGATCTCCACGCGGGACTTCAGCTCTCCCAGGCGATTGGCCACGTCGGCGGCATAGGGCGCTGCGGGCAGTGCATCCTCGAACCAGCCCAGGCGCTCCGGGAAATAGTACGTGCAGAACGGCCGGCTGTACGCGTACTCGAACGCACTCTGAGGCAGACGTCGAGCTTGTAGCGCGCCTCGGCCCACTTGCTCGCCAGCGTCTTGCAGGTGCTGTACGACAGCGGTGCCGCGGGACCGTCCACTGCCTTGCAGGCCAGCTGGCTCTGCACATGGCCGAGGTCGTTGAACAGCGAGTCGACCAGCCGGGCGAATACGGCATCGTTTCCGGTGGTCAGGACCGGTGTCGTGGACTTGATGGTCGGGCCCCAGGTGGCCGTCGAGATCCGCAAGTCATAAGGCAGCATCGACAGGCGCGAATAGCTGCCCTTGATTGATCCGCAGCCGACGTTGGCAAGCGAGTCGATGTACCGGTCCGCCGACGCTGACATACGACTCGGACACGGTCGTTGTCACATCCCAGTTGATCAGCTCGGATATCGAGCCGGATGCGGGCGTGCAACCCAGGCTTTGGTCGGTGGCGTTCTCGAGGGCCACGACGTCGTACTCGCCGGTAAAGGTATCCTTGAACTGCACGTCGGGACCAGGCACCACGAATATGGCGCCGAAGTGATAATTCCGGCGCTGCTGCGCGTGGTACTGCGGCGAGATCAGCAGCTCGGGCAGGCCCTTCGGTGGAGCGCCACTGCTTGTCAAAGGCACTCTTGACGTCGGCAGGCAGCAACGGCGTTACGTTGAGTACCTGGGCCGCTGGCGGAAAGCCGGAACTGCCGGCTCCGGTCACCGCATCGATCACTTCGCGGGTGCCGTCGGGGTTGATCACGACGCCAGGGGTGGCGCACAGCGCGCGCGATGCCGCTCGGGTCGCCGTGGACGCGAAGTCCTCCTCGGCCGCATAGCGGCAGTCCGGCAGGCTCTTGATCTGGAAGACCGTTGCGCCGAAGTTGCCCTCTCCCGGCGAGCTTTATCCGATCCACTCGGCAGCCGGCTCGCCGGCGCTGGAATTGATGACGGTGCAGCGGCCTTCGCGGCAGCTTCCGAAATCGATGCCGATGCCCGGCGCCACCGTAAGTCCGATGACGGGATAGGCCCGTGGCGTGCCCGGCCAATAGGGATCCACGGTCGAGAGCGTCAGGTTCACGCCGTCGACCGTCGCGTTGACGAGCGTGCCGAGGCTTGTGCCAGCGGGCACGAGCGCCGGCACTTCGCAGTAGGTGCGATCGGAAACGAGCACCACCGCCGAGGATGCGGCAGCCTCGATGCCGTACTTCGCGGCCTGGCTGCTGCACTTGCTCGCGGTCGGCAGGCGCTTTGCCGGAATATTGAAGACCTCTTTCGCATTGAGGTTGAACGCGGTGTCGCGTGCGAGGACGCGACCCGTGCTCGTGGTCGCCAGTACGTTGTTCTGTGTTGCGCCCGCCACGGGCAGCTGCAGCAGGGCGACGTCCTGCAGTATCTCGCCCAGCTTCAGGCCCATGCCCTGGGCATTGGCCACGACGATCGAAGCCGTGGACTCGGCGTCCGGAAAGAACACGACGTTCCTCAGATCTTCTATGGCGAGCACGCCGGCCTGCGCCGGATCGCCCGGACGGGGCCTGAAGCTGGCAGCGGCTGCGCCATCCACTGCGAGCAGGCTGGTCACGAGAAGCGACCGCTGTACAGCTCCTTCGCGCAATACGCACCGGTGCTCGTCGCCGTCCAGCCGGTGGCGCAGCCGCCCGTGTTGGCAACGACCTTGACCAGGCCATGGGCTTGAACCAGGTCTGCAGCGCCACCCAGATCTCCTCGGGGATCCAGCTGGGCCGCGTGGGCCAGTTGGCGGGTTGCGCTTCTTGCCGCCCAGCCAGATCGCGCCGGTCTCATCGACCGTCATGGCGGTGCACGAGGCGGGGATTGCCGTTTCAAAACCCAGCGCAGGGTCGGCGCAGTTGATCGGGTCGGTGAACTCCGTCGGCTGCAACGGATTCGGCCAGTTGCGCACGATCTTGCCATCCAGGCACCACAGGCCCTTCACGGCCGTGAGCGTGCACGTGGCGACGGTTGAACCGCTGACGCCGAGATCGGTGAACGGCCCTGCATCGGCATCGGCGTTGCTGAACGCCATGTTCAACACCGACTTCGTGTCGTAGGCAAACACGCGGTCCAGCACCTGCTGTGCAGGGGATTCCGGGGCCTGCGCGAGCGCGATCTGCGCCGGGACAACGAGAGCGCAGACCAGTGCAGCGAAGCGGGAGATTCTGGATTTCATGGCAAAGCGTCCTGCCTGATTGGAGTTATTGTTCGAGGGAGGTGCCGGATCGCAACACAGAACGTGAAGCCTGTCACTCTTGATGGTGACATAAGCGGGCGGCCATACGGCTATATCTTCAGGCGCACCTTAGGGGTGCAGATACGGCGCGGCCAGCTCCGGCTTGCCCCAGGATGTATACAGAGCGGCCAGGCGCTGCTGCCCTTTCTCGCTGACCCGCGGAATCGGGGCGTCCTTGAGACCCGGGAGGCTGGTCTTCAGCAGGGCTTCGGCTTCCGTATAGCGGCCGAGCCCGGTCAGGGCGGCGCCAAGAGCGTTGTTCGCCATGGCGACCTGCCAGTGCGTTGCACCAAGTTTGACCGCGAGAAGGGTTGCCGCGTCGCGCGCGTCCTGGGCTGCTGCACCGTAATCGTGCCGGCCCAGCTGCAGATTTGCGCGCACGGTCAGGGAGCTCGCCACGGCGGGGCTGTCCTCGCCGAACTGCTTGCGACGGATGAGCAGGCTCTCCTCGATGAGCGTCCCGGCCTCCGGGTACTGGTTCGAGTCTATGAGCCAGTAGGCGAGACTCGCGGCACCGGACGCCACGTCCGGATGATCCGCGCCGAGCAGCTCGCGGCGCATCGACAGCGACGAGCGCAGCAGGTCGATGCCCTCGGAGCGACGTCCCTGGGCATAGATCGCAAACGCGAGGTTGCCCATCATGTTGGCAACCTCGGGATGCCGCTCACCCAGCATCGTGCGATTCATCTTGAGCGCTTCGACGTAGGCCGCCTCCGCGCCGCGGAAATTGCCGCGCGCCTCCCTCGCGTAGCCGAGGTTGTTAAGCGCCAGCGCCAGGTCGGGATGCGCAGGTCGCCGAGCAGTCGACGCTGCATCACGAGGGCCTCGTGATACAGCGGTTCCGCCTCGTTCGCCTTGTCCAGGTTCATCAGCGTCCAGGCGACGTTGTTGATGGCCTCGGCCAGTGCCGGATGCGGCCCGTCATGCAGAACGCGCTGCAGCGACAGCGCCTGGCGCTGGTAGGTCTCCGCCTGGCTGAACTCGCCCCGCTCGCCGAAGTTCTGCCCCAGGTCGCCGATGCTCTCGGCAACCAGCCGGTGCTGTTCGCCAAAGAGCTTCCTGCGGATCTTCAGGGCCTCCTCGATGAGCGGCAGGCCCTGCGCATACTCGCCGCGATAGGAGAGCACGTCGGCCAGCGAACTCAGTGTGCTGGCGACCTCGGCGCTCTCGTTGCCGAGCAGGGTTCGCCGGATCTGCAGCGACTGCCTGAGGCTGCGCTCGGCTTCCGCGTAGCTCGCCTTGCGACCCAGTGCCTCGCCAATGCTGTTGAGGCTCTGCGCCACCTCCAGGTTCCGGGGACCCAGCAGCTCGCGGCGCTTGACCAGCGCTTCCTGCATCAGCGGCAAGGCGGCGTCGTACAGTCCCAGGCTCGTGTACACCGTGCCCATCGTGTCCATCAGCGTCGCCTGGATGGCCGGCTGGTCCGTCAACTCGGTCTTGATGCGCGCGGCGCCCTTGTCGAGGATCTCGCGCGCCGTGATGCTGTTGCCGAGCGCCTCGCTCGGATCCGACACCTTGAACAGGTCGACCATGAAGCGCGTCGTCTGCCGCGCCGTCTCGGCCTCGGCCTGCGCGCGCTCGCGCTGCCGTTCGGCTTCATTGCGCGCGAACCAGGCGGTGACGGCGAGCGTCGACGTGACGACCATGCCGAGGGTCGAGGCCGTCAGCATCACGGCCAGGCGTTGGCGGCGGCGATGGGCCTCGCGCTGCTTCAGCGAGTCGAGGCCGACACCGAGCATGCCGGCCAGCAGCTTCAGGCGCGCGTTCTGCCGGCCATCCTTGTGCGGGCGGACATCGGCTGCAATGGGCTCGCTGCGTTCGCTGGTCAGCTGGCCGTCGGCACCCAGCCGGTAGAGCAGCGCCGGCGGGAAGCACTCCTGCTCGCCAAGCCCAGGCACCAGCGAGGCGCCGGGTTCGCCGCCGACCAGCAGGCAGAAGATGCGCCCCTCGCGACCGAGGCGCTTGAAGGTCAGGATCTCCTCGTTGACCCAGTGCGACTTCGCGGCAGCCGGCGAGCAGATGACGACCTGGAACTGCGACTCCTGCATGCGCGCGACAGCGTCTCGCCGAGGCTGGTCGCGGACGCCAGTTCGTCGCGGTCGCGGAATATCGGCGCGAGGCGCGCGGGCACGACGCCTTGCGAGGTGGTCGTGCCAACCAGCTGCTTCGGGACGCGATAGGTCTCGAGGCTCTTGTGCAGCCATGCGGCCCAGTGCTCGTCCCGGTGGCTGTAGCTGATGAACGCGCGGTATCGGTACTGCTCATCCATCGTCGGCGCTTCGTCAGTGCGACTCGCTGAAACTTGCCAGCGAGTGCCACTCGATCACTTCCTGCAGCAGCGAGCGCTCGGTGCGCAGCACCACGCGCTCGAGGCTGGCCCAGGTGTTGCAGTACGCGATCTGCGCCTCGCTCGCGGCCAGCGTTGCCTGCATGTCGCGGTAGCGTGCGACCCGGCGCTGCAGGTCGTTGATCGAGATGATCGAGATGGTGGCCGCCGCGGCCACCGGCAGCGCGATGGGCAGGAAGTCGAACATCGTTCCCTGCAACCAGGCGGGCGCATGCAGGTGCATGGACAACGTCATCGCATACAGGGCAACACAGACCATCGCGATGATCGTGGCCGCCCAGAAGATCCGGCGCAGGCGCTGCAGCAGCGGCAATGCGCGCTGTTCCTGCCGCCGGTAGTAGGCCAGCTGGTCCTGGATGCGCTTCTCGCGGTAGATGCGCTGGAAATCGGCGATCGGCACCGGGACTCGTCGAGGCCGCACGTCCGTGCAGGATGCGCAGCGAGCGCGCCAGGTGGTGCACCACGGGCAGGTCCAGGTCCTGCAGCAGGTTCGTCGCCCGCGGCAGACCCCAGGTGGCCAGCGCGGAGCGGCAGAACTCGGCGGCAAGCCGGCACTTCACCCAGCTGCGTTCCGAATGCATGCGCCTGCGCAACACGAAGGCCGCCGCGACGCCTGCGCCCAGGCAGACGAACTTCGCCCAGGCCAGCGCTGCCAGGTGCAGGCTGTAGGCCAGACCCGCCGCGGCGATGACGGTGGCGAGCACATGCAGCAACACCGTGGATGCCGTCATGCGTCGCACGCCCGGTGCGCTGCGGCTCGCCGCGTAGTCGCATTTCTGCTGGAACGCGAACACCTCCTCCGGGGCATTGAAGGGGTTCTCGCCCCAGCCGGTGCGCGCATCGGGCAGCCGGTTGAGGCTGTAGAGCGCGATCTCCGGGATATCGAGATTCTTCCAGTTCTCAGCGCGGCGTTCGCCGGTGGCCGCGTCGATGATGAGCAGCGGCCTGCCTATGGCGCGCGCGTACTCGACCACCTCGGCCGTGCCGCCCTTGCCGCGCGCGGCCTCCCCGTCCCAGACGGCGATGAGCAGGTCCGAGCTGTTGACGGTCTCGAGCCCGCAGTCGAGGTAGGCGTCCACTCGAGAGCCGCTCTCGGCGCTGACGGTCACATGCTCGGCGCGTTCCAGCAGCGCTTCGACGCCACGCCAGTCGCCTGAGCCAAAATCCTTCGAGAACTCGGTGCGCGGCAGCGGCAGGATCGCATGCCAGGAGATGCCGCGACCCAGTGCCTCGCGCACGAACAGTTGATCGCTGCCCTCCGCCACCGAAGACAGCGCCACCCACTCGTCCGGGGTGAGACCGCGCAGGAAATCCAGCGCCGCGCCGATGGCACCCGCAGCTCGCGCGGGATCCTCGAGTTGCCGATGCCCCGTGAAGCCCACGATGTGGAACACGGGCAGCTGGCTGTTGCCTGGATTCGGGTTCGACATGCGGTGGGCGCTCAGGCGCCGGGCCTGACGTTGGCGTTCACGAGGAACCGGCGCCGGCTCAGCATGGCCACTACTCTGTAGGGCCGCGCCGGGCGGTGTCAATTCGCAAAGCGCGTCAGTTCCGGATCTTGCGGATCTTCTCGAGGAGCCGCAGCTGCTCGGTAGCCTGCAGCAGCTGGGCCAGCGCCTCGGCCTGGTCCATCTTGTCGGTGCTGTTGGCCAGCGCCTCTTCCGCGCGCTGCTTGGCGGCCATGGCAGCGGCCTCGTCGATGTCCTTCGCGCGCACTGCGGTGTCGGCAAGGATCGTCACGCGGTTGGGCTGGATCTCCAGCGCACCGCCACTGACGAATATCGACTGGTCGCCTTCGGACGTCCGCACGCGCACCTCACCGGCCTTGATCAGCGACAGCAGCGGCGCATGGCGCGGCGTGATGCCGAGCTCGCCTTCCTTCGCCGGGACGAACACCATTTCCGCTTCGCCGGCGAAGATCTCGCCTTCGGCGCTGACGATGTCGACATGGATGGTCTTGGCCATGGGAGGTTCGGCTCCTTAGGAGAGCGTCTTCGCTTTCTCGACGGCCTCGTCGATGCCGCCGACCATGTAGAACGCCTGCTCGGGCAGGTGGTCGTAGTCGCCGTTGAGGATGCCCTTGAAGCCGCGGATGGTGTCGGCCAGCGGGACGATCTTGCCGTCCTGGCCGGTGAACACCTTGGCGACGTTGAACGGCTGCGACAGGAAGCGCTGGATCTTGCGCGCGCGGAACACGGTCTGCCGGTCTTCCTGCGAGAGCTCGTCCATGCCGAGGATGGCGATGATGTCCTGCAGTTCCTTGTACTTCTGCAGCACGCTCTGCACGCCGCGCGCGGTGTTGTAGTGCTCCTCGCCGATGACCAGCGGGTCGAGCTGGCGGCTGGTGGAATCGAGCGGATCCACCGCGGGGTAGATGCCCAGCGCGGCGATGTTGCGGCTCAGCACGACGGTGGCGTCGAGGTGGGCGAACGTGGTGGCTGGCGACGGATCGGTCATGTCGTCCGCGGGCACGTACACGGCCTGGATGGAGGTGATCGAACCGGTCTTGGTCGAGGTGATGCGTTCCTGCAGCACGCCCATTTCCTCGGCCAGCGTGGGCTGGTAGCCCACCGCCGAAGGCATGCGGCCCAGCAGCGCCGAGACTTCCGTGCCGGCCAGCGTGTAGCGGTAGATGTTGTCGACGAAGAACAGCACGTCGCGGCCACGGCCGTTGGCCTGCTTCTCGTCGCGGAAGAACTCGGCCATGGTGAGGCCCGTGAGCGCGACGCGCAGGCGGTTGCCCGGCGGCTCGTTCATCTGGCCGTACACCATCGCCACCTTCGAGTTCTCGAGCTTCTCGGCGTCGATGACGCCCGACTCGATCATCTCGTGGTAGAAGTCGTTGCCCTCGCGGGTGCGCTCGCCGACGCCGGCGAACACCGACAGGCCCGAGTACTGCTTGGCGATGTTGTTGATCAGCTCGAGCATGTTCACGGTCTTGCCGACGCCGGCGCCGCCGAACAGGCCGACCTTGCCACCCTTGGCGAACGGCACGAGCAGGTCGATGACCTTGATGCCGGTGACCAGCAGGTCCTGGCCGCCCGCCTGCTCGTCGAACGAGGGCGCGGGACGGTGGATGGGCAGCGTGCTCTCGGCCGCAACGGGGCCGCGGTTGTCCTGAGGCGTGCCCAGCACGTCCATGATGCGGCCCAGCGTGGCCTTGCCCACCGGGACGTTGATCGGCTTGCCCGTGGTGTTCACCGCGAGGCCACGCTTGAGGCCCTCGGAGGCGCCCATCGCGATGGCGCGCACGATGCCGTCGCCGAGCTGCTGCTGCACTTCGAGCGTCAGGTCCACGTCGGCGAGCTTGAGCGCCTCGTAGATCTGCGGAATCGAGTCGCGCGGGAACTCGACGTCGATGACGGGTCCGATGATCTGGGTGATCTTGCCTTGTGCCATTATCTATGTCCTCAGGAATTCTTGCGGTTCAGACCGCTGCCGCGCCGCCCACGATTTCCGCGAGCTCGGTGGTGATCGCCGCCTGGCGGGCCTTGTTGTAGACCAGCTGCAGCTCGTGGATGAGCTTGCCGGCGTTGTCGGTCGCGGCCTTCATCGCGACCATGCGCGCGGCCATTTCGGAAGCGACGTTCTCGACCGCGCCGCGATACACCTGTGATTCCACGTAGCGCATCAGCAGGCCTTCGAGGATATCGTCGGCCGACGGCTCGTAGATGTAGTCCCAGTGCTCCTGCAGGCCCTTGGTGTCCGACGGCTCCACCGGCAGCAAAACGTCGATGCGCGGCTTCTGCGTCATCGTGTTGACGAACTCGGCGTGCACGAGGAACAGGCGGTCGATGGTCCCTTCGCGATACGCATCGAGCATGACCTTGACCGTGCCGATCAGGTCGTTCATGTGCGGCTTGTCGCCGAGGCCGGTGATGCTGGCGAGCAGCGGCAGGTTGAGGCGGCGGAAGAACGCCGTGCCCTTGGCGCCCATGACGCACAGGCTCACGCCCGCGCCCTTGTCCTGCCACTCCTTCACCAGTCCCAGCGTCTGCTTGAACACGTTGGCATTCAGGCCGCCGGCAAGGCCGCGATCGGTGGTGATCACGACGATGCCGATGTTCTTCGCTTCGCGCGTCGAGAGGTACGGATGGCGGAAATCGGGGTTGGCGTGCTGCAGGTTGCCGATCACGCCGCGGATCTTCTCGGCATAGGGACGCGCCAGCTTCATGCGGTCCTGGGCGCGGCGCATCTTGCTCGTCGCCACCATCTGCATGGCGCGCGTGATCTTCTGCGTGCTCTTGACGCTGGCGATCTGGTTGCGGATTTCCTTGGTGCCGGCCATCGCGTTGTCTTCTTAGTAGCTGCCCGTCGCGACGAAGTTCTCGACGATCTTCTTCAGCGTGGCCTCGTGCTTCTTCAGCACCGGCTCGGCGTTGACCGCATCGAGGTCGGTCTTGTGGCTCGACATGGCGAAGCCCAGCAGCGCGGCCTCGAAGGCCACGACCTTGTTCAGCGGCACGGCATCCATGTAGCCGTTGTTCACCGCGTAGATGGAGAGGGCCATCTGCGCCACCGACAGCGGCGCGTACTGCTTCTGCTTCATCACCTCGGTGCGTGCGCTGGCCGCGCTCCAGCTGCTTGCGCGTGGCCTCGTCGAGGTCGGAGGCGAACTGCGAGAACGCCGCCAGTTCGCGGTACTGCGCCAGCGCGAGGCGGATGCCGCCGCCGAGGCGACGGATGATGTCGGTCTGCGCGGCGCCACCGACGCGCGACACCGAGATGCCGGCGTTCATGGCGGGGCGGATGCCGGCGTTGAACAGGCTCGACTCCAGGAAGATCTGGCCGTCGGTGATGGAGATGACGTTGGTGGGCACGAACGCGGTCACGTCGCCCGCCTGGGTTTCGATGATGGGCAGGCCCGTGAGCGAACCGGTCTTGCCCTTCACGCGGCCGCCGGTGACCATCTCGACGTACTGCTCGTTCACGCGAGCGCTGCGCTCCAGCAAACGGCTGTGGAGATAGAACACGTCGCCGGGGAACGCCTCGCGGCCCGGCGGGCGGCGCAGCAGCAGCGAGATCTGGCGATAGGCCACGGCCTGCTTCGACAGGTCGTCATAGACGATCAGCGCATCTTCGCCGTTGTCCATGAAGTACTCGCCCATGGTCACGCCCGAGTAGGCGCTGATGTACTGCAGCGCGGCGGGCATGGCGGCCGAGGCCACCACGACGATCGTGTGCTTCATGGCGTTGTGCTCTTCGAGCTTGCGCACCACGTTGGCGATGGTCGAGGCCTTCTGCCCGATCGCCACGTACACGCACTTAACGCCGGAATCCTTCTGGTTGATGATGGTGTCGATGGCCAGCGCGGTCTTGCCGGTCTGGCGGTCGCCGATGATCAGCTCGCGCTGGCCGCGGCCGATCGGCACCATCGAGTCGACGGCCTTGTAGCCGGTCTGCACCGGCTGGCTGACGCTCTTGCGGTAGATGACGCCCGGCGCGACGCGCTCGATGGGCGCGGTCTTCGCCGCATTGAGCGGGCCCTTGCCATCGACGGGGTTGCCGAGCGCATCGACGACGCGACCGAGCAGCTCGGGGCCCACCGGCACTTCGAGGATGCGGCCGGTGGTCTTGACCGTGTCGCCTTCCTTGATCGACTTGTACTCGCCGAGCACCACGGCGCCCACCGAGTCCTGCTCCAGGTTCAGCGCGAGGCCGAACACGTTGCCCGGGAACTCGAGCATTTCGCCGTAGCACGCGTCGGCGAGGCCGTGGATGCGCACCACGCCGTCGGCCACCGACATCACGCTGCCGACGTTGCGGGCCTCGACGGCCCCCTGCGAAATTCTGGATCCGCTGACCGATGAGGTCGCTGATTTCAGATGCCTTGATGGACATGGCTTCTATCCTTTCGATGAAACTTCAGGCGGTCAGGTCGAGCGACAGTCGCTCGAGCCGCGATTTCAGGGAGCCGTCGATGGTCAGGTCGCCTGCGCGCACCACTGCACCACCGATCAGCGACGGGTCGACGTCCGTCTCGACGCGCACCTTGCGGCCGAAGCGCTTCTCGAGCGAGGCGACCAACTGGTCCTGCTCGTGAGCCTCCATCGGCGCAGCGGAGGTGATCCGCACGTCGACGATGCCCTCGGCCTCGTCCTTGAGCAGCTCGAACAGCTGCGAGATCTCCGGCAGGAACGGCAGGCGCTTGTTTTCGGCCAGCAGCGCGATGAAATTGCGCGCGTCACCCTGGGTGCTGCTGGCGTCGGCGATCAGGCCCGCCAGCTGCTCGTCGGTAACCCGCGGACTGCCTAGCAGGCCTTTGACGCGAGGATCGGCGACGGCCACGGCCGCACGCTGCAGCGACCCGGACCACGTGCCGAGATCGCCGCCGGCCTGCGCCTGGCGAAAGGCCGCCTTGGCATAGGGTCGTGCAACGGTGAGCCGGTCTGCCATCGCGATGCTTCCTAGATCTCGCCGGCGAGCTTGCCGAGGATGTCGGCGTGCCGCGCGGGGTCGATCTCGCGGCCCAGCACCTTGGAGGCGCTGCGCACCGTGAGCTCGGCGACCTGCTTGCGCAGCTCCTCGCGGGCCTTGGTGGCTTCCAGCTCGGTCTGCTGCTTCGCGGCCGCGATGAGGCGGTCGCCCTCGGCAACAGCCGTGTGCTTGGCCTGCTCGACGATCTCGTTCGAGCGGCGCGAAGCCTGGTCGAGGATCTGGTTGGCACGGTCGCGCGCCTCGCGGACCACCTCATCGGCGCGCGACTTGGCCTCGTCCAGATCCTTCTGGCCCCGCTCGGCGGCAGCCAGCCCCTCGGCGATCTTCTTCGACCGTTCGTCGATCATCTTCGAGATCGGCGGAACGATGAACTTGTTGATCACCCAGAGCAGGATCAGGAACACCACGATCTGCGCGATGAATGTCGCATTGATCGACATTGCTAGTCTCCGGTCGCGTCAGGCGGCTTGGTTCAGCTCAGGGGCGACAGCAGCGGGTTGGCGAACGCGAACATCATCGCGAGGCCCACGCCGATGATGAATGCCGCGTCGATGAGGCCGGCCAGCAGCAGCATGCGGCCGGTGAGCATCGGGGTCAGTTCCGGCTGGCGCGCGGCCGACTCGAGGAACTTGGCGCCCATGATGCCGATGCCGATGCAGGCGCCGATGGCGCCGAGGCCGATGATGATGCCGATACCCAGCGCGGTGTAGCCCTGGACGATTGCGATAGCTTCCATTTGGTGGTCTCCGGGTCGAAAGGTCAGTCAGTCATTAAAGGAAAAAAGGCGCCTCAGTGGTGCTCCTGCGCCATCGAGATGTACACGATGGGCAGCACCATGAAGATGAACGCTTGCAGCAGCACGATGAGGATGTGGAACACCGCCCAGATGGAGCCGGCGATCACCTGGCCCGTGAAGTATGGCAGCGCCATCAGGCCCACCGCGTTGCTTGCGGCAAGGCCCAGCAGCGCGATGAGCATGAACACCAGCTCGCCGGCGAACATGTTGCCGAACAACCGCATGGCCAGCGACACCGGCTTGGCCAGCAGCTCGACGAGGTTCAGCAGGATGTTCGGGATCCACAGCAGCGGGCTCTTGCCGAACGGCGCGGTGAGCCACTCGTGCGCATAGCCGGCGACGCCCTTGGCCTTGATGGCGAACACCACCACCAGCACCAGCACCACCACGGCCATCGCGATGGTGCCGTTGAGGTCCGCGGTCGGGCAGGATGCGCCAGTGGGCGCCGCTGATTGCCCATAGCCCGGCGATGTTCGGCCGGCAGGTCCACCGGCAGCAGGTCGAGCGCGTTCATCGCCACGATCCACGTGAACAGCGTCAGCGCCAGCGCCGTGAGGAAGCGCCGGTCGCCGTGGTACATCTCGCTGACGTTCTTGTCGACGAACTCGAACACCAGCTCGACGAACCCGAGGAATTTCGTCTGCCGGCCCGCAGCGGCCTGCCGCGCGGCCAGCGAGAGCACGAACACGACGATGGCGCCCATGACGGCCGACATCACCAGCGTGTCGATGTGGAAAGTCCAGAAGCCCTCGCCCACCTTGAGGTGGCCGAGATGGTGCGAGATGTAGTCTGTCGGTGAAGTGCCGTGACCTGCGCCGTGCTCTGCAGCCATTGCCTGGTTAATCCTAGAGTTCCGTTACGTCCCGACCTTCACCCGGCGCATGCGCGTGGCGAGCACGGGCACGAACCAGAACACCACGAGCGTCGCGACGAACGCGACCAGCATCGCGGGCCACACCACCTTGCCCGTCCGCGCGGCGACGACGAACAGCGTCGCCGTCACGGCCACCTTCATGAAACTGCCCAGCAGTATCCTGCCGAGCGCACCGGCCGCACTGGCCGTGGGGCGCAGCGCGGTCAGCGTCATGAACAGATTGGCCAGCACACCGATGCTGCCGCCCGCCAGGGCCGAAAGCCCCGTGCGCGCACCCCATCCGAACCAGCAGATGACAGCGAGTGCGACTGTCACCGCGGCCTGCCAGAGCAGGATCCGCGCCGCTAGCGTCCGGGTTGCCGGATCAGGCGACTGGATCACTTGATGAATGCCCCGTGGCCGAAAAGCGCGCGCAGTATACGGACAGGCTGGCACCCCATCAAGGCTGCCATGGCAGGATTTTACACTATTGAAGATGGGCGAGGATGCCGTCGAGCTCGTCGAGGCTGTTGTAGCTGATGACCAGCTTGCCCTTGCCGCCGGAACCCTGCTGGATCAACACCTTGGCTCCGAGGCGCTCGCTGAGGTCGTTCTGGAGCGTGCTGACGTTCGGGTCGATCTTGTGCGTTGCAGCATCACTCTTCGCGCCGGGCGGCGCGAGCATCCGGCGCACCAGCGCCTCGGTTTCGCGGACGGACAGCCCGTTGCGCACCACCAGCATTCCGACTTCGGCCTGCTGGCGTCGATTGCTCAACGGCAGCAGCGCGCGCGCATGTCCCATTTCGAGTTGTCGCTTCTCCACGAGCTCGGCCACTTCAGGCGCCAGTTCAAGCAAGCGAAGGAGATTGCTGACGGCGGCACGGGAACGGCCCACCGCATCGGCGGCTTCCTGGTGCGTGACACCGAACTCCGCGATGAGTCTCTCCAGCGCGCGCGCTTCTTCCAGCGGATTGAGGTCCTCGCGCTGGATGTTCTCGATCAGTGACATCGCGATCGCGGCCTCGTCGGGCACGCGACGGATGATGGCGGGGATGGTCGCAAGGCCCGCGATCTGTGCCGCGCGCCACCGACGCTCGCCGGCGATGATCTCGTAGCGCTGCACCGCGCCGGGCGCTGCATTCGCAGGCGACAGCGGTCGCACCACGATCGGCTGGATCACGCCCTGGTTGCGGATCGAGATCGCCAGCTCCTCGAGCGCTTCCTGCCGCATGTCCACGCGCGGCTGGTAGCGGCCACGTTCGAGCAGGGTCACGGGAAGATGCGCGAGCTCGTCGCCACCGGCACCACGCGGCGCATCGCCTGCAGGAGGCGTGGTTGCGACCGGAATCGGGTTCGCCTCGCGCTCGCGTGGCTTGCCCAGCAGGTCGGCCAGCCCTCGCCCCATGGTCGGTCTCTTCTGCGTCATGACGGCGCCCAGCGCTTCTTCCTCGCGCCGGATCATCTCGCCGGCCAGCGCAAGATACGCCAGTGCGCCGCGCGAGTCCTTGTCATGCAGCAGCACGGGCTTGCCGAACGAGGGAGCCTCGGCGAGCCGCACGTTGCGCGGGATGACGGTGCGGAACACCGTGTCGCCGAAGTGCTCGAGCAGCTGGGCGCTGACCTCGTTGGCGAGGTTGTTGCGCGGGTCGAACATCGTGCGCAGGATGCCCTCGAGGTGCAGCCCGGGATTCGCGGCGTCGCGGATCTGCCCTATGGTCGCCACGAGCGCAGACAAGCCTTCCAGCGCGTAGTACTCGCACTGCATCGGCACGATCACGCTGTCGGCCGCGACCAGCGCATTGACGGTGAGCATGTTGAGCGACGGCGGGCAGTCGATGAACACCAGGTCGTAGTCCGCGCGCACCGGCGCCAGCGCATCGCGCAGGCGCGACTCGCGGCCTTCCGTGGTGGTCAGCAGGCGCACCTCGGCGGACGTCAGGTCCTGGTTGGTGGGCAGCAGCCAGAAGGTGTTGTCGGCCACCGGCACGATGGCCTGCGAGGCCGTGCATTCCCCGAGCAGCACTTCGCAGCTGCCGTACTCGACCGAGGACTTGTCCACGCCGCAGCCGGTGGTGGCATTGCCCTGCGGGTCGAGGTCGATGAGCAGCACGCGCCGCTGGGTCGCGGCCAGCGAGGCAGCGAGGTTCACGGCCGTCGTCGTCTTGCCGACTCCGCCCTTCTGGTTCGCGACCGCGATGACCCGTTTCATTCAGGCCAGTCTAGGCAATGCCGGCGCTCGCGTCAGCCGCAACAGGTGTCGCTCGGTGGACACGCCGGGCACTTCAACCCGGCGCGCCGCTTCAAGCTGCCAACCCGGCGGCAGCGGCCCGGCATCGTCGGTGCCCGGCACCGGCGGCCAGCGACCCTTCATCGCCACGACACGCGTGTGCTCGTCGCACAGCGGCTGCATCCACTCGAGCAGTCGTGGCAGCGGCGCAAAGGCGCGCGAGATCACCGTGTCAAAGGGCGCCTCACCCTGCATGCGCTCGACGCGCGCGTGCCGGGTCGTGACGTTCGCCAGGCCCAGCACCTTCACGGCGTGGTCGACGAAGCGCAGCTTCTTGGCCACCGCATCGATCAGCGTGAACTGCCGTTGCGGGTTGACCACCGCCAGTGGCAGCCCCGGGAAGCCGCCGCCCGTGCCCACGTCGGCGATGCGCCTGCCCTGGAGTTCGTCGTTCGCGCTGAGCGAATCGAGCAGGTGATGGGTGAGCGCGCGCGCCGGATCATCGATGGAAGTGAGGTTTACGTTGAGGTTCCAGCGCAGCAGTTCGTCCAGCAACGTCATCAGTTGCTGCACCTGCGGTGGCTCGAGGGTGACGCCGAGTGCGCCGGCACCCACCGCCAATACATCCTCCGCCAGTGCTTCGCTCACGAGCGTGAAGTCACGGCGGCGCGTTGCGCACGAACTGCGCGACGAAGCGCTGCAGCGGCAGTTCGTCGAGTTCGGCGGGATTCGCGATCCAGCGGTCGATCTGCTCCAGCAGCTTCTGCACCTGGCGCGGCCCCCACATGCCCTCGATCGCGTTGGCCAGCTTGCCGAAGGCCTGTTCCGGCCGCCCGCCTGGCGGCAACGGAATGCCCTCGCAGTGCGGGTACAGCGCGGAAACGGTCGGTGGCGCGGTGCCCTTCAGCACGGCCATCCGCGCGTCGGCATCGCCCTTGGCCAGCGCGCGCAGCAGGCGCCCGAACTGCGCGCCCTCTTCGCCGACGACGCTGGACATCAGCGCCGCCGCCATCGCCGGCTCCAGCTCATAGGAGGTGCCGACGACACGCGCGCCTCCCGGCAGCATTGCGGTTGGCGGAACGCGCGCGAGCACCTGCCCGACATGGTGTTCCCGCAACGAGAGCATCACCGTCGCGACGGCATCCAGCACCGCGCTGCGCGCCACGGCGGTTGGATCATTCGGCGTTGTCATCGATCCTCACCAGTGTGCGGCCCCGCACAGTACCCTCAAGATAACCGTTGAACACCGTCGGCAGCTCCTCCAGCGTCACGGTGCGCGTGACGATGCGCTCCAGGTGCCGCGGGAGAAGGTCGCCGGACAGCCGCCGCCAGACCTCGAGCCGCCGCGGACGCGGCGTCGCGGAGGAATTCACGCCCAGCAGGTTCACGCCGCGCAGCAGGAACGGCATCAGGCTCACCGCAAGATCACCACTGGCCGCCAGGCCCACCGCGGCGACACTGCCTCCCGCGCGCGTGCTTCGCAGCAGTGTGCCGAGCAGATCACCGCCGACATTGTCCACCGCGCCCGCCCACCGCTCCACCTCCAGCGGGCGCGAGCCAATCCCGAGCGCCGCGGGCGCGATCACTTCACGCGCGCCGAGTCCGGCAAGGTAGCCCTCTTCATCCGGCTTGCGCGACAGGGCGATGACCTCGTGCCCGAGTCCTGCCAGCAGGTCGATGGCGATGCTGCCGACGCCGCCGCTTGCACCCGTGACGATGACCGGTCCGCTTCCCGGCACGAGGCCATTGTGCTGCAGCTGCATCACGGCAAGCCCGGCCGCGAAACCCGCGGTGCCGAGGGCCATCGCCTCGCGCAGCGTCAGCGATGCCGGCAGCGGGATGACTGCGTCGGCGGGCACGCGGGCGCGTGTCGCATAGCCACCATCGCGCGTCTCGGACAACCCGCACCCGGTGACCAGCACCGCGTCACCGGCCCGGAACTGCGGCACATCGGAAGACTCGACGATGCCCGCGAGATCGATGCCGCCGACCAGCGGCGGTCTGCGCACGATCGGCGCGCGACGCGTCGCGGCGAGCGCATCCTTGTAGTTGATGCCGGACCAGTGCACGCGGATCACGACCTCGCCGGGCGTCAGCGCGCCGAGCGGGAGCGTCTCGAGCACGGTGCGGTCCGCATGGATACGCAGCGCGCGCAGAGTGTCTTTCAGGGATTCCCCGGAACTGTGAGGCGTCATGTCGGATCAGAGTCCAATCAAGCCTTGTGGCTGTCAACCGCGGTTACAATTTCACGATGATGACCCTGCACCGGAACCGCCTGCGCGCCCGCCTGCTTCCGCTCGCGCTGGCACTCGGCTTCACCCTGCTTTCCACGGCAGTGCCCGCCCAGGCCCCGCCGGGGCGTGTCGAACGCGGCTCGCTGATCTATGACGGCATCCCCGAGGCCACCGGCGACGAGCAGGGCAGGCTGAAGCGCTACCTGGAATCGCGTGGCGCGTCGCTGGCCGGCTGGCTGGCCAACGGCGACCTGTTGATCGCCACGCGCTTCGCCGACACGGCGCAACTGCACCGCGTGCGCGCACCTCTGGGCTTGCGCGAGCAGATCACCTGGGAGACCGAGCCGGTCGCGCTGGCCGAGCCCAACCCGTTCTCCGCCGAGCAGCTGCTGATCGGCAAGGATGTGGGGGGCAACGAGAACATCCAGCTGCACCACCTGGACTTGAAGAGCGGCGTTTCCCGGCGACTCACCGACGGCAAGTCGCTGCATGGCTCGCCGGTCTGGGCGCATGCCGGCCAGCGCCTGGCCTTCCACGGCACGGGCCGCGACGGCATGTCCTACGACATCTACGTCGTGGACACCACGACCGATGCACCACCGCGCCTGGTTTTCCCGGCTAGCGGTGGCGATTCCTTCACCGTGCTCGACTGGACGCTCGACGACCGGCAGCTGCTGGTGCGGCGCTACTCCTCCATCACCGACAGCGCGCTGCTGCTGGTCGATGTCGAGACCGGCGTGCAGACCCCGCTCGCGCCCGGCCCGAAGGACAAGGGCCCGTTCTCGGTCACCGCGGCGCAGGTTGCCCCGGACGCCCGCAGCATCTACTACCTGTCGGACCATGGCGGCGAGTACATCGAGCTGCGTCGCCTCGACATCTACACGCACGAGAGCACGGTGCTGGCGCCGCAGTCCCGCTGGGACATCGACAACATGGAACTCAGCCGCGATGGCCGCCACCTGGCGTACACGATCAACGAGGGCGGCTTCAGCCGGCTGGTGCTGCACGACACGGTCCAGCAGGCCGACGTGCTGCTGCCGGCGCTGCCGCAGGGCGCGGTGATCGAGGAACTGGCGTTCGATCGCGACAGCAAGCGCCTCGCGCTGCAGATCTCCACGGCACAGTCACCCGCTGACGTTTACGTCCTCGCGCTGGCCGACGGCCAGCCACCACAGCTCACGCGCTGGACGCAGAGCGAGATCGGGCCCGTCGAACCGCGACGCGCTGGTGCCGGCCGAGCTGGTCGAGTTCCCGACCTGGGACCGCGTGAACGGCAGGCCGCGCATGATCCCGGCCTTCGTCTACCGGCCGCGCACGCCGGGTCCGCATCCGGTGCTCATCGACATCCACGGCGGCCCGGAAGCCCAGTACCGGCCCAACTGGAGTGCCTTCACGCAGTTCCTGGTCAACGAGCTCGGCTATGCCGTGATCGCGCCGAACGTGCGCGGCTCGAGCGGCTATGGCAAGCAGCTTCCTCGGGCTCGACAACGGCGAGCTGCGCGAGGACTCGGTGCGCGACATCGGCTCGCTGCTGGTATGGATCGGCCGCAGCGCGGACCTCGACCGCAATCGCGTCGTGGTCTCACGGCGGCTCGTACGGCGGCTACATGGTGCTCGCCTCGATGGTCCACTACGGCGACCGCCTGCGCCGGCGGCGTCGACGTCGTCGGCATCAGCGACTTCGTCACCTTCCTGACGAACACCTCCGCCTACCGCCGCGACCTGCGGCGCGCCGAGTACGGCGACGAGCGCGACGCGCGAGATGCGCGCGTTCCTGCAGCGCATCTCGCCGCTGACCAACGCGCGCTCGATCCGCAAGCCGCTGCTCGTCGTGCAGGGCGTCAACGACCCGCGCGTGCCGGCCAGCGAATCCGAGCAGATGGTGCAGCAGCTGCGCGCTGAACGGCGGCGAGGTGTGGTACCTCGCGGCGAAGGACGAGGGCCACGGCTTCCGCAAGAAGGGCAACCGCGATGCGTATCTCGCGACGATGGCGCAGTTCCTGCGCCGGCTGAATCCGTAGCGGGCGCTAGCGCTCTTTCAGCGGAACGGTCTGCAGCCCGGGGCGCTGGCGCTCGAAGAAGCGCGCGATTTCGCGCACGTCGGCGGGCTTCAGCTGCGAGGCGAACGGCGCCATGATGCCGTTGCGGCGCGCGCCGGAGATGTAGTCGTTCAGCACGCGCTCGGTGTAGTCGGCGTGCTGGCCGCGCAGCGTCGGGTAGATGCCCATGATGCCCTTGCCGTCCTGCCCGTGGCAGGCCACGCAGACAGCCAGCGAAGCAGGCGCCTTGCCGACGATGGTCTGGGTCTTGGGGTCGATGGGCTTGAGCTCCTCGCCGCCGAGGAACGCCGCCACATCCAGCATGTCCTGGTCCGACAGCGTGGTCGCATGCGCATTCATCGTGGCGTGCGGACGCTGGCCGCTGCGGTATTCCTTCAGCGCCGCGACGATGTACTCGTGGTTCTGCCCGCGCAGCTTCGGCACCGAATAGGTGGGGTAGGCGTTCTTGTAGGTCTCGATGCCATGGCATCCGAGGCAGGTGTAGCCGATTTCCTTGCCACGGGCGGCATCGCCTGCGGCCGCTGCCGGGGCAGCGGAAGTCAGTGAAACCACTGCCAGCGCGGCAGCGGACAGAACGGAAGCAGACCAGGCGCGAAGCGACATCCGAAGCAACCCCGAGGCAGACCCGTATGGGCAGGAGCAGGCGTAAGCGGCTGGGAAGTTTACGTTTGGGCAGGCGAGAATGCCAATCTCGAGCACGCTTCCACGCTCCCTACCCACCTGACAGCCGCACCCGCTTGATCGCCCTCCTTCAACGCGTTACAGAAGCGCGAGTCGACGTCGATGGCCGCACGGTCGGCGCCATCGGTCGCGGTATCGTGGCCCTCGTCGGTGTCGAAGCCGGCGACTCCATTGCCTGTGCCGACCGCCTCGTCGAGCGCATGCTCGCGTATCGCATTTTTCCGGACGATCAGGGGAAAATGAACCTTGATGTGCGCCAGATCGGCGGAGATCTGCTGATTATCTCGCAGTTCACTCTCGCGGCCGATACATCGAAAGGCAATCGCCCCGGATTCCAGACCGCTGCGCCCCCCGAGGAGGCCCGCGCGCTGTTCGAAGTGCTGCTCGGGCGAGCCCGGAAGCTTCATGACCGGGTTGAAACCGGGCGTTTTCGGCGCCGACATGCAGGTCAGCCTCGTCAACGACGGTCCCGTGACCTTCAGCCTGAGAGTGCCGTCGACAATCTGAACTTTTAGGGGTGCGGGCATGCCCTATGAACTATCATTTCAGGCCCCGCGCACGGGGACTTACGGAGCACTTCGATGGGTTCATTGAGCATCTGGCACTGGCTGATCGTCCTCGGCGTGGTCATCCTGGTGTTTGGCACCAAGAAGCTGGGATCCGTGGGTAGCGACGTCGGCTCCGCGATCAAGAACTTCAAGAAGTCCATGAGCGACGGCGAGGCCGAGGGCGAGAAGGTCGCCAAGCAGCTGAAGCAGTCGGTCGAGGGCGATGCGGAGTTTCCGGAATCCAAGACCGCCAGCGACAAGACCAAATCGGGCGGCGGCGAAGGCTCTGCCTGATCGCGCCTGGTAGTCGGTAGCCTGGCCCGGTCCGCCCGATGTTCGGGGTAGATTTCTCCGAGCTCGCGCTGGTGTTCGTCGTGGCGCTGCTCGTGCTGGGCCCGACGCGCCTGCCCGGACTGGTCCGCAAGGTCGGCACCTGGGTGGGCAAGGCGCGCGGCATGGCCCGTCAGTTCCGCGAGCAGCTCGAGAGCGAGGTGAACCTCGAAGAGCTCAATCGAATGACGGAAGCGCGCGCGAAGGAAGCCCGTTCCGCGCCGCCACCGACGTATCCGCCGCCGCCACCGGAGTTCGGTGGCGAACCGATGGACACAGCAGCCCCGGTCACTCCCGCATCCCCACGTCACTTCGCCCGAGGCCCTGGCCCAGTCCGAGCCTGCCGAGCCCGAGTACGTCGTGCCGCCACCGGGTGACGCCTCACACAACGACCTCTCGGAACCGCCCGAGCATCCGCAGGATTCCCCGCATGGCCGAGCCGGCTGAGAAGCTCGCCGAAGGCACGCTGATCTCCCACCTGCTCGAGCTGCGCGGCCGGCTCGTGCACGCGTTCATCGCGATCATCCTGGTGTTCATCCCGGCGGCCTTCTTCCGCAACGAGATCTTCGAGCACCTCGCGCGTCCGCTGGTCGAGCAGCTGCCCAAGGGCAGCACCATGATCGCCACCAGCGTGATGTCGCCTTTCATCGCGCCGTTCAAGCTGGCGTTCTTCTTCTCGATCTTCGTCGCGATGCCGTACGTGCTGTACCAGGTCTGGGCCTTCGTCGCGCCCGGCCTTTACCGCAAGGAAAAGCGCTTTGCGGTGCCGCTGCTGGTCTCGTCCATCCTGCTGTTCTACACCGGCGCGCTGTTTGCCTACCGCTTCGTGTTCCCGACGATGTTCCACTTCCTGGCCACGCGCTCGCCCACCAGCGTGCAGATGAGCCCGGACATCAACAGCTACCTCGATTTCGCGATGACGACGTTCCTCGCCTTCGGCCTCGCCTTTGAAGTGCCGGTGGTGGTCGTGCTGCTCACGCTCACCGGGCTGGTGTCGGTGGAGAAGCTGCGCGCCTCGCGCGGCTACGTGGTGATCGGCATCTTCGTCGTCGCGGCGGTGCTGACCCCGCCCGATCCGCTCTCGCAGCTCATGATGGCCATCCCGATGTGGCTGCTCTACGAGGCGGGGCTGATCTTCGCCCGCATCCTGAACCGCGGCAGCAGCCGCGATGGCTCGAAGGCCGCGAAGGACGGGGACGGCGAGTCCGCATGACCGGCGAGCGGCACCAGCGCCGCATGCTGGTGCTGTGCCTCGCCACCGTCTACCTGGTCTGGGGCACCAGCTACATCGCCACCCGTGTCGGCGTGACGAACCTCCCGCCGCTGCTCTTCGGTGGCATCCGCTTCGCGATCAGCGGCGTGCTGCTGCTGGCCATTGCTGCAGTTCGCGGCGCCGACTTGCGGGCGCTGCTGCCGACACTGGCGGCATGTGCTGGCGATGGCGCTGCTCGGCGTCGCGCTGTGCAATGGCCTGCAGGTGTGGGCGATGCAGTGGGTCCCCTCGAACACGGCCGCACTGCTCAACGCATCCTCGGCGTTGTGGATCGTCGTCTTCGGGCTCTTCGGCGCACGTGGCCACCTTCCGTCTCCGCGGGCCGTGGCCGGCCTGCTGATCGGGTTTGCCGGCACGCTGCTGCTGATCTGGCCTGCCGGCGACACCGGTCCGGTGGCGGGCGCCACGCCGCTGCTGCCGCAGCTGGCCATCCTGCTGGCCTGCCTCATCTGGTCGCTGGGCACCATCTACATGCGCAACGCGGGCCGGTCACTGGACCTGTTCGCCTTCGGTGGCGGGCAGATGCTGCTGGGCGGGCTCTTCATGGTGCTGGCCGGTCTGCTGGCCGGCGAGGCCGCCGCCTGGCACCACTCGGTTGCGGGCCTGCTGTCGATGGCCTACCTCGTGGTGTTCAGCAGCTGCTGTGCGTACGTCGCCTACTGGTGGCTGGCCCGGCATGCGACGCCGGCGCAGACCGGAACCTACAGCTACGTGAACCCGGCCATCGCCTCGGTGGCCGGATTACCTGCTGCTCGGCGAGCGGATGACGGCGCTTCAGTTCGCTGGCGCCGCCGTGATCCTGATGGGCGTCCTGATGATCAATTGGCCCGCTAGAGGATCAATACTGGCTCCAGAGACCGCTACTTGATCACCATTGACGCAATAATGCTGGTGATGCTGACGATCAGGGCGCCCAGCACGGCGCGCCAGAAGCTCGCGATGGTGAACCCCGGCAGCAGCAGCGCCACCAGCGCCAGCACCGCGGCGTTGACCACCAGCAGGAACAGGCCCAGCGTCAGGACGGTGATGGGCAGCGTCAGCAGCACCAGCATCGGCTTCACCACCGCGTTGGCACGCGCCGAGCAGCACGGCGGCCAGCACCAGCGTCAGGTAGTCCTTGAACACGAGGCCGCTCACCACTGCGACGCCAGCCACAGGCCCAGCGCCGCGATCGACGGCGCGCAACAGGAACTTGCTCATGTTCTTTCTCCGGGTTCGGGGGTTCGCCCTGCTTCGAGTTGTTCCACCAGCACCTTGAGTCGCGGCCAGCGCCCGCTCGGACGAGACGCGCACCTGGCGATAGTGCGTGGTCCCACTCCTCGAGGTTCGGGCACGCCCGACCACAGCAGGCGCACGACGGTGCCGTCCCTTCGTGTCTTCGAGCAGGAAGTCGTCCGCCACCGCGTCGTCGAAACCGGGCAGGTGGGGCGGCGGCAGGTAGATCAGGCGCAGGCGGCGCGGCGGCTCGAACACGTCGATGAGTCGCATCGCGCGCCAGGCCGGGCGCCGGCATGGCGAAGAAGCTGCCGCCCGACTTGCGGCCGGATGCGCGCATCCGGGCTCAGCCAGCGGCTCAGCAGCCCCGTGGTCGTCAGGGCCGTCCAGACGCTGGCGATGGCTGGCATCGATGTCGATCCGGTGTGCGTATCCGCGCGTCGACCTTGCTGTTCCAGCTCCCTTGAGGGCCATCCCTCGGCTATTCTGCCACGCCAGCCGACTGGCGCAGCGCAAGAGGGAGTCAATCATGGCCTGGGTAGAAATCGTCACCGTCGCTAGCACTGCTGCAGTTCATCGCCTTCTCCTGGATCGTGGGTGTGGCGCGCGCCAGGCATGGCGTGGCCGCTCCGGCCACCAGCGGCCATCCGGTCTTCGAGCGCTATTTCCGCGTCCACCAGAACACGCTCGAGCAGCTGGTCGCGTTCCTGCCGGCCACTCTGGCTGTTCGCGCTGCGCGTGGATCCCGAGTGGGCGGCAGGCCTCGGGTTCGTCTACCTGGGCGGCCGCCTGCTCTATTTCTTCAGCTACGTCGCGCGACCCGAAGTCCCGCGGCCTCGGCTTCGCGATGAGCGCCCTGCCCACGCTGGTCATGCTGCTCGGGGTGCTGCTCGCCGCGGTGCGCTCACTGTTCGGCTGAATCTTCGCGTCGCTGGCGGATCATCATCACCACCATCGGCAGCAGCGACACGACGATGATGCACGATCGTGACGATGCCGAAGTTGTCCGGATCAGCGGGATGTTGCCGAAGAAGTAGCCGGCCCAGAGAAGCAGGTTGACCCACAGCAGCGCCGCCCAGCACGTTGTAGGCCTGGAAGCGCGCGTAGTTCATGCGCCCGATGCCGGCGACGAAGGGCGCGAAGGTGCGGATGATCGGCGCGAAGCGCGACAGCACGATCGTCATCGCGCCATGGCGCTCGAAGTAGCGTTCGGTCTGGCGCAGGTACTCCACGCTTCATGAAGCGGTAGCGCCCGCTGAAGGCCTGCTCGCCGATGCGTCTTGCCGATCGCGTAGTTGACCGTGTTGCCGAGTATGGCCGCCACGGTCAGCAGCACCGCCAGCATCGGCGCGGACAGCGTGCCGCTGGTGTCCACCGCGGCCAGCGCGCCGAGCGCGAACAGCAGCGAGTCGCCCGGCAGGAAGGGCGTCACGACGAAGCCGGTCTCGGCGAAGATCACCAGGAACAGGATGGCGTAGATCCACACGTCGAAGCGCGCCAGCAGCTCGACGAGATGCTTGTCGAGGTGCAGGACGAAATCGACGAGGAGGTGCAGCAGTTCCACGGCGCGAGTCGTAGCCGGTCGTGCCCGCTGCAGGCGCTGGAGCTTGACCCGGGCTCCGTCGAGGTTGCTCTCGGTCAGTGATCGCCGAGGATGGTCTCGCATGCGCCGCTGCGTGTCGTCGTCCGGACCGAGCGTCCAGCTCCGGCATTGATGTCGTCGCCGCTCAGCACGATCTCCGATGCCGTTCTTCTGTCCGGTCTCGATCGGCTCATCAGCCGTCGCCGCGCCGAGACACATGGTCAGGCAGATCGCGAGCGTCTCGGCCAGCGGCACGGGCCGCGCGATGGCGAAGCCCTGGCCGTAGTCCACGCCCAGCGCCGCCACGCGCAGCCGGATCTCGTCGGTCTCGACGTACTCGGCCACCGTGACGATGTTCATGGAGCGCGCCAGCTGCGCGATCGCCTGCACCATCGACTCGGCGCGCGGATCCTTGAGGATGTCGCGCACGAAGCTGCCGTCGATCTTCAGCATGTCCACCGGCAGCGAGCGCAGGTAGGCCAGCGACGACAGGCCGGTGCCGAAGTCATCGAGCGCGAACGTCGCAACCCAGCGTGCGCAGGCGGCGCATCAGCGCCTCGGCGTGGCCAGGTTCGCGATCGCCGCGCTCTCGGTGAGCTCGAAGCAGAAGACCTTCGGGTTCAATGCCGCTGCTGCTCGATCTGATCGACCAGGAAGTCGCGGAATTCCGCCTCGCCCAGCGACTGGCCGGAGAGGTTGATGGTGAACACCACCGGCCGGTCGGCCAGCAGCTCGGCATGCGGCTTGCAGCTGCTCGCACGGCCTCGCTTGACCACCCAGCGATCCACCGTCGGGCATCAGCTGGTAGCGCACCGCGGCGGACAGGAAGCGGTCCGGCCCCACGGTCTCGCCCTGGTCGTCGATCATGCGCAGCAGCAGCTCGAAGTGCGGCATCGTGTTGCGTGCCGTGCGAGCGGCACGATCAGCTGCGAATCGAGGCGCAGGCGGTTCTCCGCGATGGCGGCGCGCAGGTTCGGCGCGATGTTCATGTCCTCGTAGCGGCGCATGATGCTGCGACGTCGCTGGCCTGGTAGACCTCGACGCGGTTGCGGCCGCGGTCCTTGGCCGCCTTGCAGGCGGTTTCGGCCGCGGCAAGCGCATGCGGCGAAATCCACGCGCGGTTCGCCTCGATGGCCGCGACGCCGATGCTGATCGAGGCCGAGAAGCTCGCGTCGGCGTTGGCGCCGAGGTGCGCGGGCACCAGCGCGGCGACGCCCTGGCGCAGCGCACTCGGCGAAGGCCAGCGGCCTCGTCGCAGCCCGGTGGGCAGCAGGATGGCGAAGCGGTCGCCGGAAATGCGTGCGGCCAGCGCGCCGGGCACCAGTCGCGAGCGGATCAGCTCGCCGAGCTTGGCGATCAGGCGGTCGCCGACGTGCATGCCGTAGTTGTCATTGATGACGTGCATGCGGTCGGTGTCGATGTACAGCCCGCTCCAGTGCCCCGTGCGTCCTGGCGGCACGTCGCTGCGAGCGCCGCGCGGCGCGCGCTGCTCGAAGGCGCGGCGCGTCAGCAGGCCCGACAGCGAGTCGTAGCTGGCCTCGATCGATGCGCGGCAGCGCGGCGCGCCAGCAGGTCGGCGAGCTGCGCGTCGCGCTCGCGGAATTCGGGCGCTCGAGCGCGCGGAACAGCGCGAGCACGCCGCCGGCGCGGCCCGCGGGATTGCGCACCGGGCTCGACAGCACGCGGTAGGTCAGCGTGCACGCCGGGCAGCGCGCCGTCGCGGTTGAGCATCACCGGCTCGCTGCGCACCTGCGCCAGCGACAGCAGCTGGCGATGCATGCGTGTGACGCATCGAGGTGTCGACGTTGTGGCCCTCGGCCGTGGCTGATCACCACGAGGTTGCGCTCGGGCACGATCAGCGCGGTGAACTCGCACAGCAGGTGCGTGCTCGCCGTTCTGCAGCATGCTCTTGATCTCGTCGCCGACCCTCGCTGCGCTCCGGCCTCGGCCGTCGGCGAGCAGCAGCACGTCCAGGTCGCGGTCGCGGTCGACTGGTGTTGTTCATGCGCAGCGACTCGCAGCGTCGCGCGACACGCAGTTCGCGGCGCAGGCACTTCGAGGCCGGCTTCACCAGCGAATGCACGAAGGCGAAGGTGCGCTGCTCGGAATCGCCGCTGCGCCAGCTGATGGCGAGGATGCAGATCAGCGTTCCTGGCGTCATCGCGCAGCCAGAACAGGTAGACCGGACGCATCGCCCGGCAACCAGCACGCGCTCGCCGGGTCTTCGCCCTGCGATCCGCCGAGGCGGCCACGGACAGGCGTCACCAGTTGCGGCAGGTCGGCAGTCCACGGATGGGCTCGCTGGTCCAGCGCACCTCGCCGTCGGCGTCGAAGACGCTGACGCCGGCCGCGCGCGGCAGCAGCGCGCCAATCAGCTGCGCGTAGGGCTCGAGGTTCTGACCAGGTTACGTTGCTGGAATTCTGCTCTGACGTCATTGCGGGGCGGATCCTTGCTCACCGGCGAGGCGTTTTACCTGAGCCGGGTCGAGGATGGACTTAACGCCGGTTGCGGCATGGGTTGATGCAGTTGGCAGTTTGCAGGCGCGAATTACCGGTGCAAAGCCTTTCCGTGCCAGCGTTTCGGAGCCGCCCGGGCGGTCAGCCCTTGGGGGAGTGCCGAGCGGAACCACGGACGCGGGTCGACCGGCTTGCCGCGCGGCGGATCTCGAAATACAGCCCGCTCTGTGACTGCGGCCACCCGAATCGCCGGCCGCCGCAATGGTGTCGCCCGCCGACCACTGTCGCGCCGGCCTGCTTGAACAGCGTGCTCGTTGTGGCCGTACAGGCTCAGGTAGCCATTGCCGTGGTCCACGATGATCAGCAGGCCCAGCCCGGGCAGCCAGTCGGCATAGACCACCCGCCCGTCATGGACGGCCGTCACGGGCGTGCCGCGATCCGACGCGATCAGCAGGCCATTCCAGCGCACCCCGCCGGCGCGCGTCTCGCCGAAACGGGCGGTCAGCTTGCCCGCCACCGGCCAGGAAAGCTTGCCGCGCAGCTTGCGCGAAGGCGTCGTTCGGATCGATCGGTGCGGACTCGGCAGGGCCCGGTTCAGGTCGCGCAGCAGCGTCTCCAGCTGGGCCTGCTGCTGCTGCAGCCGCTTCAGCGAGGCGCTGCGGTTGCTGGATCTCCTGCTCCAGGTTCGCCAGCACCCGTCCGCGCTGGCGTGCGGGCCGAGTCCAGCTCCGTGAGCCCGCTCCGCGTTCTGTTCCTCGAGTCGCGCCAGTTCGGCGTCTTCTTCGTCGATCTTGGCGTTAATTTCGTCGATCTCTGGCGATATTTTCGTTGATAACCCTGATCTGGTCAGCGCGCAGCCGCCCGAAGTAGCCGTAATAGGCCAGATTGCGCCCGAATTCGGCCGGATCTGCGCTGATTCAGCAGCAGCTTGAGCGGTTCGTTGCGCCCCATGAAATAGGCCGCCCGCAGCTGCGCCGCCAGGCTTTCCGGGTCTTCTCCGCGCTCCGCCTCGCGCTGCGCCCGCTCCCTGGAGCAGCCGCGCGCGTTCTGCGGTGCGCTCCGCCCGCTCCTTCTGGACCCGGGACAGCTCGCTCCGTGCGCTGGAAACCGACGCTCGGCGGCCTTGAGGTCCCTGTTGAGCCGGTCCTTCTCGACCGCGTCACGCTGCACCTGCTGCCGGATCCGCTCGATGCGCGAATTCACGGCCTTCAGGTCGGCCTCGGTGCGTGCCTTGCGGTCCTGGGCTGCCGCACCGCGCCGCGGAAGCGCCACCAGCAGTCAGGCAGCGCCAGGAACAGGACCATGAGCATAGCGAAGGTCGGGAAGCATGGGCTTGGCTGGCTATAATGCGCGGCCCTTTGACCGGCCCATGGACCAGAACGCCTACTCGAATACATCCAGCATCACCCGTTCCTCGCGAGCCTTGCGGTCGCGATGGCGCTCGCCGTGCTCATGTTCGAGCTGCGCAGTCGCGGCCAGAACTATTCGGCCGTCCAGCCGCAGGAAGCCATCCGCCTGATGAACCAGGGCGCCCAGGTGCTCGACCTGCGCAACAAGGATGCCTTCGCTGCCGGGCATGTCAGCGGCGCAAAGCACCTCGACCCGGGCAAGATCGACAGCGCCGGCGAAACGCTGAAGAAGCTCAAGGAACGCACGCTGCTGCTGGTCTGCGAGGACGGGCACGCTGGCCGCCAAACTCACCCGCCAGCTGCATGCCGGCGGATTCACGAAGGTCTTCAACCTGCGCGGCGGCCTTGCGGCCTGGCGCGCCGAAGGCCTGCCGCTGCAGCGTGGTTGAGCGATGGACGACGCCCCGCGGATGCGTCATGTATGCGACCGACTGGTGCCCCTACTGCGCGCGGGCGCGCGCGGCTGTTCGAGTCCAAGGGCGTGGCCTTCGACAGAGATCGACATCGACGAGGTCGGAAGGTGCGCGCGCCGAGATGCGCAAGCGCAGCGGTCGCACCTCGGTGCCACAGATTTTCATCGACGACCGCCACGTTGGCGGCTACGACGACACGAAGGCCCTGGACGACGCGGGCGAGCTGGATCCCCTGCTTGCCGGGCTGGCGGGCGCCTGAACTGCTCCATTCGAAACCGAGGATAAGCCATGGCCGACGAGAACAACGCCAACGCGGCGACCGCGACGAGCACCGACCCAACCTGGCGCTGCAGGGCGTGTACCTGAAGGACTGCTCCTACGAGGCGCCGCAGGGTCCGCGCGCCGACGGCAACTGGGCAGCCGCAGATCAACCTCGACCTCGCGACCACCAGCAACGCCATCCAGGGCGACCTGCGCGAAGTGGTGCTGACGGTCACGGTGTCCGCCAAGCAGAACGACAAGACGCTGTTCCTCGTCGAGGTGAAGCAGGCCGGCGCGTTCCTGATGCAGAACCTCGTCCGAGGACGACAGCCAAGCGCGCCATCGCCAGCATCTGCCCGGGCGTGCTGTTCCCGTACGCGCGCTCGATGGTCTCGCAGCTGGTGAGCCAGGGCGGCTTCCCGCAGCTGCTGCTGCCGCCGGTGAACTTCGACGCGCTGTACCTGAACGCGCAGGCGCAGTCGCGTCCGACTCGCACGACCCCGGCGCGAACTGACGGTAACCTTGCGCCATCGAACGCGGCGCACGCCCATTGCCGTGCTCGGCAGCGGTTCCTGGGGCACGGCGCTCGCCATCCAGTTCGCGCGCGCCGGCAAGCCGACGCGCATCTGGGGCCGCGATGCCGCGCAGCAGGCGCAGATGCGCGCGCGAGCGCTGCAACCGGCGCTACCTGCCTGACGCGGCATTTCCGACGACCTGCTCGAGGTCGCCACGTCGCTCGATGCCGCGCTCGAGGGCGTCAGCGACGTGCTGATCGCCGTGCCGAGCAGCGGCTTTCGCGCGCTTCCTCACGGATCTCGCGCCGCGCCTGTCGCGCCGGCATGCGCGTGGCCTGGGCCACCAAGGGATTCGAGCGCGACACCGGCCTGCTGCCGCACCAGGTGGCGCACGAGGTGCTCGGCGACAACTACGCGGTCGCGGTGCTGTCCGGCCCGACGTTCGCGAAGGAAGTGGGCGCCGGCCTGCCCACCGCGATGGTGGTGGCCTCGCCCGACGCCGACTTCGCCACGCGCATCGCCGAGGACCTGGCCTCGCCGACGTTCCGCACCTACATCTCCACCGACATCATGGGCGTGGAGATCGGCGGCGCGGTGAAGAACGTCATCGCCATCGGCGCGGGCACTGTCCGACGGCCTGGGCTTCGGCGCGAACACGCGCGTCGCGCTGATCACGCGCGGCCTGAACGAGATGACGCGGCTCGGCGTCGCGCTCGGCGCGCGCGCGCGAGACCTTCATGGGCCTCGCCGGCCTCGGCGACCTGGTGCTCACCTGCACCGACGACCAGTCGCGCAACCGCCGCTTCGGCCTGGCGCTGGCGCGCGGCCGGCACGCCCGAGGCCGCGATGCAGGCAGATCGGCCAGGTGGTCGAGGGCTATCGCGCCGCCGCGCGTCCTGCGCGAGGTGGCGCGCCGCCACGGCGCTGGACCTGCCGATCTGCGAAGGCATCTGCCGGATGCTGTTCGACGGCGCCGACGCCGCCGAAGTGGTGCGCGAACTCATGCGCCGCCCGCCCGGGCGGAGTTCGAGTAGCAAAGCCGTTCTGCCGCCAGGCCTCGTAGACGACGACGGCCACGGCATTGGACAGGTTGAGGCTGCGGTTGCCCGACTGCATGGGGATGCGCAGCCGCTCGTGATCCGCCGGCAATTGCGCCGTTCACGACGTCCGGCAGGCCCGAGGTCTCCCGTCCGAACAGCAGGCTGTCGCCGGGCTGAAACCGGGCCTCGGCGTAGGCTCGACCGCCGTCGGTTTCGATCACGAACAGTCGCGTCGGCCCTATGGCGGCCAGGCAGGTCGGCAGGTCCGTGTGCAACTCGCACACTGGCCAGGTCGTGGTAGTCGAGCCCGGCGCGCCTCAGCTGCGGTTCGTCGAGGTCGAAGCCCAGCCGGCCGACCAGGTGCAGCGTGCACCGGTATTGGCGGTCAGCCGGATCGAATTGCCGGTGTTGGGCGGAATCTCGGGCTCGAACAGCAGGATGTGGAACACGCGCGCTCCCCGGACCCAAGGCCGCGGCCACGGCCGGTCGCGTTTTCGGCGATAATTTCAACATGAATGCCGCCCTCGAGCCCAGCCGTGCAGGCGCCGCCAGCCGGCATCGCTGGCGCTCGACTTCTGCGGCATGAAGTTCGCCTCGCCCATCGTGCTGCTGTCGGGCTGCGTGGGCTTCGGCGAAGAGTACACGCGCGTGGTCGGCTTCTCGAACCGCGATGTCGGCGCGATCTGCCTGAAGGGCACCACCGGCAAGGCGCGCCTCGGCAATCCGCCGCACCGCGTATACGAGACGCCCATGGGCATGCTCAACGCCATCGGCCTGCAGAATCCCGGCGTCGATCATGTGGTGCGCCGGCATCCTGCCGACGCTGGACTTCAGCGAGACGCGCTTCATCGCCAATGTCTCGGGTTCCACGGTCGAGGAATACGTCGAGGTCACCGCACGCTTCGACGACTCGCCCATCGATGCGATCGAGATCAACATCTCCTGCCCGAACGTGAAGGAAGGCGGCGTGCAGTTCGGCAACTCGCCGGAGATGTCGGCGCGCGTGGTCGAGGCCTGCCGCAAGGTCACGAAGAAGCCGCTGATCACCAAGCTCTCGCCGAACCAGACCGACATCCACGAGAACGCGCGCCGCTGTCATCGAGGCCGGCAGCGACGGGCTCGCGGTGATCAACACGGTGATGGGCATGGCCATCGACCCGCGCACCGGCAAGCCGGTGCTCGGCAACCGCCAGGGAGGCCTGTCGGGCCCCGCGATCAAGCCCATCGCGCTGCTCAAGGTGGCGCAGGTCAGCGAGGTCGCGAAGCCGCATCGCATCCCGATCATCGGCCAGGGCGGCATCGTCACCGCCCAGGATGCCATCGAGTTCCTGCATCGCCGGCGCCACCGCCATCGGCATCGGCACCGCGCTGTTCTACGACCCGCTGGTCTGCCCGAAGATCAACCGGGGAATCGCCGACTACCTCGCCGCACAGGGCAAGGCGTCGGTCGCCCAGCTCACCGCCTGACCCTTAATCCACGGAAAATCATGTCCGCACTCGAGACCATCAACTTCACGCGCGGCGTACCCGCGATCGAATCCTTCCCCACGGCCGATCTCGCCGAATGCGCCGCCAGGGCACTGGCCAATGCCGGCAACGCCGAGGTGCTGCTGCAGTACGGCCCGTCCGCGGGCCTCGCCGCGATGCGCGCCTGGCTTGCCGAATGGCAGGGCGTGAAACCCGAGCAGGTGCTCGACCGGCAACGGCTCGCTGGAGCTGGTCGAGTTCCTGTGCACGGCGATGATCAAGCCGGGCGACGTGGTGTTCACGGAGAGCCCCAGCTACGACCGCGCGCATCACGCTGTTCCGCCGCCACGGCGCGAACGTCATCGGCGTGCCGCTGCAGGCCGACGGCCCGGACATCGACGCACTCGAGAAGCTGCTTTCCCAGCACAAGCCGAAGCTGTTCTACGTGATTCCGGATTTCCAGAATCCGTCGGGCGCCACGTGCTCCGGCGCCAAGCGCCGCGCGCTCGTGGAGATCGCACGCAGAGCACGACCTGCTGCTGCTCGAGGACGCGCCCTATCGCATGCTGCGCTACCGCGGCGTGCAGGAACCGACGCTGTACTCGCTCGCGCCCGAGCGCACGCTGCACATGAGCTCCTTCACCAAGCTGATCGCGCCGGGCGTGCGCCTGGGTTTCATGCTGGGCGACGCCGCCACGCTGGCGAAGATCGGCAAGGTCGCCGAGGACACCTACATCTCCCCGGGCTACTTTGCGCACGGCGTCACGCTCGAGTGGCTGAAGGCCGGCAAGCTCGTGCCGCAGATCGAGAAGCTAAAGGCGCTCTATGCGCCGCGTCTCGACGCCTGTCTTGCCGCGATCGACAAGTACATCCCCGACGCGGTGACCACGCGACCCGACGGCGGCTTCTTCCTTTCGCTGACGCTGCCCGAGGGCGTGTCGACCACCGGCCTGCGCGCCGCCGCGGCCAAGCGTCAACCTGAACCTGGCCGACGGCCTGGCCTTCTTCCCGCAGGGCGGCGGCGAGCGCTTCCTGCGCCTGCCCTTCTGCGCGCTCAGCGCAGCGCAGATCGACGAGGGAGTTCGCCGCCTGTCCGGGGCCGTGCGCGAGGCCCGCGGCTCACCGGCCGGGGTGTAAGCTTGCTTCCCTTTTCAGCAAGGAAAACCAGGATGACGCGTTTCAAGGCAATGCTGCTGATCGGCTGTGCTCTGGTGCTGGCCGGCTGCGCCTCCAACTCCAACCGCGTGCGCAGTGACGCCGCACCCGGCGTGGACTTCACGCAGTTCAATACCTGGGGCTTCCTCTCACCCACCACCGCCGAACAGCGCGGCGTCTCGCAGCTGACGGTGCAGCACATCCAGACCTCGGTGCGCCGCGAGATGGAGCGCCGCGGCCTTACCTACACCGCCAACAATCCTGACCTGCTGGTGAACTTCAACGTGACGACGCGCAACGTCACGACCTCGGCGCCGCAGGCCAATGTCGGCATGTCCTACGGGCGCGGGTCCTGGGGCGGCAGCAGCATGGGCATCGGCGTCAGCACCGGCACGTCTGGCACCCGCCAGGTGCGCGAAGGCACGCTGCAGGTCGATGTGGTCGATCGGGCGCAGAACCAGATGATCTGGACCGCCTCGGTGGAAGGCCAGATTCCGCCCAATCAGGCCACGGCCACGGTGGTCGACAGCGCGGTGTCGCAGGCCTTCAGCCGCTTCCCGGTACAGCCCCGCTGACCACAACGCGCTGCGTCGGGTAGGCCAGCGTGATGCCCGCCGCGGAAAAGGCGCTGAAGATGCCGCGATTGATGGCATCGACGGTGTCGGGGTGGTTCACGTCGTCACGGTTGGCGACGAAGTAGACCACCTCGAATTCCAGCGCCGAGGCTCCCAGCATCGCCAGCTGGCACTGGGCGAAGCGTGTGCCGGGTTGTGACTCCACCACGCGCCTCACCGTGGAGGCGACCTGCTCCACCTTCTCGGGCGGATTCTCGTAGGCCACCTGCAGCCGGAACAGCACGCGCCGCTCCGGCATGCGCCCGAGGTTGCGCACGCGGCTCTTGAGGATGTCGGCATTGGACAGGATCACCTGTTCCCCGGTGACGCTGCGCAGGCGCGTGCTGCGCACGCTGATGTACTCCACGCGCCCCTCGATCTCGTCGATGCGCAGCATGTCGCCGACCCCGAAAGGCCTGTCGAAGGCGATGGTCAGCGAGGCGAACAGGTCGCCGAGGATGGCCTGCACCGACAGCGCGATGGCGATGCCACCGATGCCGAGGCCTGCGACCAGCGCGGTGATGTTGATGCCCAGGTTGTCCAGCGCGAACAGGCCGGCCAGCAGCCAGATGATCAACTGGCCGACGAACATCAGCAGGCCGATGGGCGCACGCGCGATCGGGCCCTCGCCCGCGGCGCCCACGGCACCGTCTTCCTGGCGGTGCTGGATCTTGTAGCGCAGCGCTGCAGTCGCCCACGTCGCGAGCTGGATGGCGATGCCCACCACGATGATCATGTCGAAGGCGCGGGCGATCGCCGGCGGCAGGGTCAGTATCTTCCCGGCGAAGTACAGGCCGAGGATCACGCGAATGTAGCGGCGCGTGTTGGCCAGCAGCAGTGACGCGAGCTCCACCGCCTGGTGGTCGATGTCCTTCCATCTGGCCCGCTTGCGCTCGAGGACCCGGCGCAGGAACGTGAAGAACAGGATGACAACGAGGAACGCCGCGGCGGCGCGCAGCCACTGGGAGGTGGTATTGCCGAGGAAGACCTGGTCGAGGTTCTCGAGCAGCGTGTTGAAGGCGTTCATCGCCGGCGCATCCTAGGCAATGCCGCCCCGGCTGTCACCCCGACCTCAGTCGGTGTCGCCGACCACCGTGCCGTCCGCGAGCACGATCTTCACGAGGCTGCCGCCCGGCATCCCGTCACGCAGCGGATGGAACGTGATCGTCACCGTGTCGCCCACCTTCAGCGAGCGCTTGCTCCAGCCCTGGCGGCTCAACGTGCTGGGGCTGTTGCCTTCCATGCTCCACTCCACCGTCTTGCCATCCTCGCCCTTGACCAGCACCTGCACCCAGATGTGCGGATTGGTCCACTGGAAGTCGCGCACCTCGCCCGTGACGACTTTCTCCTGCTGCATGTCGAACATGGAGAAGGAGTGGTGCGCCACCGCGGGGACCGCAAGCACAATGGTGGCAACGGCAAGTGCGAAGATCCGGCTGAGGCTGTTCACGACTGTTCTCCGGGAAAAGTTGAAGGAGGGGCTACTGCCCGGGTCCGCCGAGCAGCACGGTGCCATCGGCAAGCGTCACGCTGACCAGGCTGCCGCCGGGCTCGCCCGTGCGCAACGGGTTGACGACCAGCTTCACCTTGTCGCCGGCCTTGAGCGCCGAGCGCTTGAGTCCCTTGTCGAACAACTGGCGCGGGCTCAGGCCTTCGATTGCCCAGCGCACCGGTTTGCCGTCCGCGCTGGCCACCTCGACCTCCAGCCAGCTGTGCGGATTGACGAGGCGGACCTCGGTGAGCACGCCCTCGATTTCGGTGGTCTTCCCGAGGTCGAACGCGGCGAAGGAGTGGTGCGCCGAAGCCGCAGCGGCGAGCAGGCTGCCCGCGATGAAGCCGACGATGCGTCGAGTTGCTCTCATTGACTGCTCCTGCCGAAGACTTACTTCGACTCGTTCCCCTGCAGGATCACGCCGACGGAACCGTCGGGCTTGATCGGGTTGCGGTTGTTTTCCATGCAGACGAATTCCCGCATCTCGTCACCGGGCTTCGCACGCCGGAAGGTGCGGGTCACCGTCCACGGCTGCGTGAACGCCACCGGGTCATCCAGCGTCAGCTGGTTCTCGAGCGTCTGCGGGTCGATCAGGCGCATGCGCTCGGTCACGCGGATCTGGTCGCTGTGCTTCATGCCGGTCTGGTCGAGCACCGTGTCGCCCTTCATCGCCACCGTGTCGATCACCAGCACGTCCTTGTCCCACTTGCCGGTGGAATGGCCGACATAGGTGATATCCGGGTCCTCCGGGTGCGGGCGGCCATCGGTGTACACGCGGCGGATCTGGCCCATCCACTCGGTGATGATGGTGACCTGGTCCGGCGTCATGAGGATTTCCATCGGGTACACCACGCTCATCATGCGTGGCATGCCCGGTGGCAGGCATCCGGCGGTGGGATCGAGCGTATTGACGCCCGTGGTGGCCACGCGATTCCGGTGCTCGTCGAATTCCTTCATCCACTCGGGCTTGTAGGGCGGGTTCATCTTCAGCGGATCGCGCACCGCCGGGTCGAACAGGAAGCTTCCGTTGCGGATCCACATCCCGTTCAGGTTGGGTCGCGTCACGTTGTTGATCGAGATCGTGGCCGGTGCCGTGGCAGTGACTGTTGCCACGGCAGTGGTGGCGGGTGCCGCCGCCATGGCGACTGTGCCCGTCGCTGCGCAGATCACCGCGACGGTGAGCAACGCGCGACCCCCTTCCGATATGGCGTTTCTGGTCATTTTCATGTTCCTGCTACGGGTTCGTTAATAGCATAACGAATGCGCCGCGCGTGTGCGAAACGCGGCATTCCGCCCTGCGAAACATTGCAGCGACCCTGCGGCCCGCCCGCGGCATTGGACTATAGTTTCGCTGCCTGGAAAGCCCGCGAGGAACAAGCCCATGCCTGCAACCAAGACCCCGATGCGCCGCCTGCTGGCTGGCGCGACCATGCTGCTGCTGTTGGCCATGGCCTCGGCGCCGGGACTGGCGCAACAACGGCGCGTCGAGCCGGCAGTGAAGATCACCGAGCCGCGTCCCGGGGAACCGCTCAGCATGCTGGCGGAAGCCAACCTGAAAGCGAAGCGGCCGGCGCCGGGCGCCAACTTCACGGGCACGTGGCTCATGCAGCGAACGGCGACCAATGGCCCGCCGCCGGACTGGGAATTCTGGCCGATGCCGAAGCTGACGCCCGAGGCGCAGCGCATCTACAACGAGAAGCTGCAGGCGGACAAGGAGGGCAAGGCCTACAAGGACGACACGGCGCTGTGCTATCCGCCCGGCATGCCGCGCTTCCTCACGCGCGTCTGGCCCATCCAGGTCATCCAGCTGCCCACTGCCATCGTGATGATCCAGGGATTCGAGAACCTGATCCGCTGGATCTACCTCGACGGCCGCAAGCATCCGGATCCGGATTATCCGATCCCCAGCTTCAATGGCGATTCGATCGGCCACTGGGACGGCAAGTCCCTCGTGGTCGAGACGCGCAACTTCGAGCCCGGCCACCACTGGATCCAGAGTGGCGTCCCGGTGGGCGAGGCGCTGCGCATCATGGAGCGCTGGACGCTGGTCGAGCAGGGCAACGTGCTCGAGATCGAACTGCGCATGACGGATCCGCAGCACTGGGAAGGCGAGTGGGTCAACACCAAGCGCTACAACATCCGCGACGACCGCGACATTTCCGAGGTGCACTGCATCCCGGCGGAGATGTCACGCCTGCCGAGCGCACAGCCTTCGTCCAACACGCGCTGAAGCGACACCTCAGCCCGCGGGAGTGGCCTCGGCCTCGCGGGCACTGACCTGCTGCGCGATGCGCTGCGCCGTCTGTTTGAGCACCGGAGTGTAGGTGGCCAGTGTCTTCTCGGTCATGCTCCTGCCGAAGGTGGTCATGCTGAGCACGCCGGCAATGCCGGCCGGAACGAGGATGGGCACGGCCACCGTGGCGCTGGCGCCGGACACCTTGGCCAGCCGCAGGCCGTAGCCGCGCTGCTGCGTGAGCGCGAGCGTCGAGCGGATCAGCAGTTCGCGGTTCTCCACGGGCGCGGCCGAGTGCAGCAGGTCGAGCAGGATCTGCCTCTGCGCGGCATCGCAGAATGCGAGGTAAGTGAGGCCCATGGCGGATTCGAGCAGGCCGAGCCGGTGCCCCAGCGTCGTGGCCTGCACGGCCAGCGGGCTGTAGGGCATGGTGCTGTAGCGCACGACTATCGCGTCGACGTCGAGCACACCGAGTGCCAGCGGCCACTTGATCTGCTGCGTCACCTCGCGGACCAGCGGAGCACCCACGTCCACCAGCAACGACTTCTGCCCATAGGCTGCGCCCAGCCGCCGCGTCTTCTCGGTGACGTGATACTGGCCAAGCCGGCCCTCGCTCACCACGTACCCTTCGTGCTGCAGCGTGGCGAGGATGCGGAAGATGGTGGGCTTGGGCAGGCCCGTCGCGGCGTTCAACTCCGCCAGCGTGCACGCATGCCGCTCGTTCATGGCATCCAGCAGGCGCAGTGCCCGCGTGATCGAGCGGATCACGACCACCTTCTCAGCCATGGCCGGCGTCCGGCGTGACGCCGCGACCCGCGGGTTTCAGTCCACGAGCATCGAGGTGTTCTCGAGCGTGCCGATGCGCTCGATGGAGACGGACACGCGCGTGCCCGTCACGGCGAGGTTGATGTTCTGCACGGCGCCCGCCTGGGGCGAAGATGCCTTCAGCGCCGTGCCCATCGAGACGATGTCGCCCGGCAGCAGCGTCATGTGCGAACTCAGGAAGGACAGCACCTCCGGCACCTTGTAGAACAGGTTGGCCGTGTTGTCCGCCGTGATCACCTCGCCGTTCTGGCGGCAGTCGATCGCGAGGCGATGCGGATCCGGGATTTCGTCGCGCGTCACCAGCCACGGACCCATGCACGCGAACGTGTCGCAACCCTTGTAGCGGCCCGGATAGCTGACCCAGGTGTCGATGTACTCGATCTCCCGCGTGGTGCCTTGCTTGGGGTGGATGGCACGGTAGTGGAAGGTGTCCTCCGCGCGCATGGTCGGGGAGGTGATGTCGTTGTGCACCGTGTAGCCGAACACATGGTCGTACGCGGCCTCGGGCGCCACGTCCTTCGCCAGCCTGCCGATGACCACGGCGAGTTCCGGTTCCGGGTGCACGCGGCCATAGCTGCGCTTGCAGATGATGTGGCCGCCGTGGCCCACGAGCGCGTTGGCCGCCTTGATGAACATCGCCGGATGATGCGGGCCGCTGATGATGCGCTCGGCGTTCGCGCTGTTGTTCAGCGCGATGCAGCAGATCTTCGAGGGGCGCAGCACCGGCGCCAGGAACTCCACCTGCGACAACGGCACGCCGGACGCACCGGCCGGCAGCCTGTCGAGGATCGAGCGCGCCCGCTCCCACAGCGCCGGGCCCGCGTCGATGAAGTCGTGCAGTGAATGGGGTACCGGCAGGTCCGTCGTCGCCTGCAGGAGTTGGGCAAGGTCGTACAGGTGCTCGCCGTCCGGGGATGCCCCGTAGCGGATCGCACCACCTGCCCGATAGGTCGCCAGTCGCATGCCCCTCTCCCGGTCCGAAGCCCGGAAGCAAGATAGCGGGTGTCGCGCGGCGACCTGACTGCCGCGACAGACGTTTTCGGCAGGTGAAACGCGTGGCCGGGCTCAGGTTATGCCCCCTACGCAGGCGTACTTGATCTCGGTGTAGTCCAGGACGCCGTGGCGCGAGCCCTCGCGCCCGTGGCCGGATTCCTTCATGCCGCCGAACGGCGCCACCTCGGTGGTGACCAGCCCGGCGTTGATGCCTACGATGCCGTAGTCGAGCGCCTCCATCACGCGCCACGAACGCGCCAGGTCGCGGGTATAGAAATAGGCCGCGAGCCCGAACTCGGTGTCATTGGCCATCGCGATGGCCTCGGCCTCGTGCGTGAACCGGATCAATGGCGCCACCGGACCGAAGATCTCCTCCCGCGACACGCGCATGTCCGGTGAAACGTTGCGCAGCACGGTCGGCTCGTAGAACGTGGCGCCCAGCGCATGGCGCTGGCCGCCCAGTGCAACGGACGCGCCGCCCGCGACGGCATCGGCCACCAGCGCCTGCACCTTCTCCAGTGCCGCCGCGTCGATCAGCGGGCCCTGGTCGGTGGGCCCCTCCAGCCCGTTGCCCACCTGCAGCTGCGCCACGGCCTGCGCAAACCGGGCGGCGAAGGCGTCATAGATCCCGGCCTGCACGAGCAGGCGGTTCGCGCAGACGCAGGTCTGGCCGCTGTTGCGGAACTTCGCCTGCACCGCGCCGGCCACTGCCGCATCGAGGTCCGCATCGTCGAAGACGATGAACGGCGCGTTGCCGCCCAGTTCCATCGATGTCTTCTTGAGCGTGCCGGCACACTGCTGCACCAGCTTCTTGCCCACTTCCGTGGAACCGGTGAACGTGAGCTTGCGCACCAGCGGGTTGCTGGTCAACTCGCCGCCGATGGCGGCGGCCGCGCCGGTGATGACATTGAACACGCCGGCGGGCACGCCCGCGCGCAGCGCGAGTTCGGCCATCGCCAGCGCGGACAGCGGCGTCTGCGAAGCCGGCTTGCAGACCACCGTGCAGCCCGCGGCCAGCGCCGCGCCCGCCTTGCGGGAGATCATCGCGCTGGGAAAATTCCACGGCGTGATGGCCGCGACCACGCCCACGGGCTGGCGCAGCACCAGCAGCCGCTTGTCGGCCTGATGCCCGGGGATGATCTCGCCGTAGACGCGCTTGGCCTCCTCGCCGAACCACTCGAGGTAGTTCGCGCCGAGCAGGATCTCGCCCCTCGCCTCTGCCAGCGGCTTGCCCTGCTCGGCGGTGAGGATCGTCGCGAGGTCCTGCACATGCTGCACCGTCAACTCGTACCAGCGGCGCAGCACCGCCGCCCGTTCCTTCGCGGTGCGCGCGCGCCAGCCTGCCAGTGCCTGGTGCGCCTGCCCGATGGCCTGGCGGGCGCCCTGCGCCCGCATGTCCGGCACGGTGCCGAGCAGCGCGCCCGTCGCCGGGTTGCGGACGTCGATGCTGGCGCCATCCGGCGCCGCAAGCCACTCGCCGCCAACACAGCAGCGGTCGCGCAACAGGCCCGGATCGTTGAGTTTCAGCATGGGCTCACACCGCTCCCAGTCGCGCGATGGCGTGATTGCCGAGCGCCAGCGCGATGTTGCGCGTCTCCATGTAGAAGTCGAACGAGTAGTCCCCGCCGTCGCGCCCGATGCCGCTGTCCTTCATGCCGCCGAACGGCGTGGGCAGGTGGCGCACGTTCTCGGAGTTGACCCAGACCATGCCCGCCTCCAGGCGCTCCGAGACGCGCAGCGCGCGGGTCACGTCGCGCGTCCACACATAGCCGGCGAGCCCGTAGCGGACGTTGTTCGCCAGCGCGAGCGCCTCGGCCTCATCCTCGAAGGCCAGGCAGGTCAGCACCGGCCCGAAGATCTCCTCCTGCGCGATGCGCATGGTCGGCTTCGCATCGGTCAGCAGCGTGGGGCTCACGTAATGGCCGCCACCGGGGCCGGCGAACGGGTGCCGCCCACCCGCACCTGCGCGCCTTCGTCGCGGGCGATGTCGAAGTACGACAGCACCTTGCCGAGGTGGCGTGAATGGATGAGTGGGCCGACCTCGGTGCGCCGGATCCAGCGGATGTCCCACCTTCAGCGCGCGCACGCGCGCCGCAAGCCGCTCGAGGAACGGCCCGGCAATCGACCGCTGGACCAGCAGGCGGCTGGAAGAAGTGCACCGCTCGCCGTTCAGGCTGTAGATCATGAACACGACCGCGTCGAGGGCACGATCCAGGTCGGCATCGTCGAACACGATGACCGGGTTCTTGCCGCCCAGCTCGAAATGCACGCGCTTCAGCGTCGCGGCGCCCTGCCGCATGATGGCGGAGCCGGTCGAGGACTCGCCGATGAACGCCACCGCCTTGATGGCCGGGTGCTCGGTCAGCGCCTTGCCGGCCTCCTCGCCCAGGCCATGCACGACATTCAACACGCCGGGCGGCAGCCCGGCCTGCAGCGCGATCTGCGCCAGCCGCAGCGCCGTCACCGGACTCCATTCAGCCGGCTTGTGCACGACGGTGCAGCCGGCGGCCAGCGCCGGTGCGATCTTCCAGGTGGACAGCATGAACGGCGTGTTCCACGGCGTGATCACGCCCACCGGGCCGATCGGCGTGCGCAGCGTGTAGTTCAGGTGCGTCTCCGTGGGCAGCGACAGTCCGTCGCGGGCGCCCTCCGCGCGTTCCGCGAAGAACCTGAAGTTCTCGGCACCGCGCAGCGCGGCTTTCGACATGAACTTGAGCGCCTGCCCGGTATCCCAGGACTCCAGCAGCGCGATCTCCTCGGCGCGCTCCGCGATGGCGCCAGCCACGGCGAGCAGGATCTCGCGCCGCCGGCCCGCCGACAGGTCGCGCCAGGGGCCAAACGCCCTGGCCGCAGCGTGGGCCGCGCGATCCACGTCGGCGGCCGTGCCACGGGCGACGTTGGCGATGAGGCTGTCATCCACCGGGCTGCGCGTCTCGAACGTGGCGCCGCCTTCGGACGGCGTGGACGCGCCATCGATGAGGTGCGGCAGGCCCGAGGTGGCGTACGGCTGGAGCAGCGCCTCGAGCCTTGACAGGTTGGACGCCAGCGCCCCGCCCGAAGATATTCCGACCTTGCCTTGCGTGCTCATGGGGACCTCCGCAGAAACGGCGTGCTGTTCCGGGTACGTTAACATGTTAATGGTGTCCGCAACAGCCTGTGGACGTGTTGTCCCGATTATCATGAAGATGTTAATGTTCCGGGTGGACCAGGGGAGCGAATCATGAGCAACCAGAGCACGAGCGGCGCCCGCAGCCGCGAGTCCACGCTGTCGGCCGGGCAGGTGGCGGACGCGGCGCGGCGCATCGACGCCGCGGAAGCCGGCCGGACGCAGCTCCGGCAGCTATCGCTCGACTACCCGGCCATGACCATCGAGGACGCCTACGCCGTGCAGAACGCCTGGGTAGCGCTCAAGCTGGCCCGGGGCCGAAGCGTGCGCGGGCACAAGGTGGGGCTCACCTCGCGCGCCATGCAGCAGTCCTCGCAGATCGACGAGCCGGACTTCGGCGTGCTGCTCGACGACATGTTCTTCACCTCGGGTGAAGACCTGCCGATGGGCCGCTTCGTGTTCCCGCGGGTCGAGGTGGAGTTGGCGTTCGTGCTGGCCCGGCCGCTGCGCGGCCCCGGCGTGACGCAGGCCGACGTGCTCGCGGCCACCGACCACATCGTCCCCGCACTGGAGATCATCGACGCGCGCATCGAGCAGGTCGACGCCGCCACGCGGCGGCCGAGGCGCGTGGTGGACACCATCTCCGACAACGCCGCGAACGCGGCCGTGGTCATGGGCAGCCACCGCATCCGCCCATCGGAGCTTGACCTGCGCTGGGTGCCGGCCCTGCTCTACCGCAACGGCGTGATCGAGGAAACCGGCGTGGCCGCAGGCGTGCTCGATCATCCGGCCAATGGCATCGTGTGGCTGGCCAACAAGCTCGCGCAGTACGACGTGGGCCTCGAGGCCGGGCAGGTCGTGCTCTCCGGTTCGTTCACGCGGCCGGTGCCGGCGGTGTCCGGCGATGCCTTCCGCGTGGACTACGGTCCGCTCGGCACGATCACCTGCCGGTTCACCTGAGGAGGACGCCATGGACCTGCCCCGCAACAAGTTCAAGGCCGCGCTGCTTGAAAAGCGGCTCCAGGTCGGACTGTGGTCGGGCCTGGCCGATGCGTACTGCGCCGAGATCTGCGCCACCGCGGGCTTCGACTTCCTCGTGCTCGACTGCGAGCACGCGCCCAACGACATCCGCTCGGTGCTGTCGCAGCTGCAGGCCATTGCGCCGTATCCGGTGCACGCTGTCGCACGCGCTGCAAGCGGCAGCACCACCCACATCAAGCAACTGCTCGACACCGGCGTGCAGACGCTGGTGATCCCGGTGGTCGAGAGCGCCGAGCAGGCCGCCGGGCTGGTGCGTGCGACGCGCTACCCGCCGCACGGCATCCGTGGCGTCGGCAGCGCGCTGGCGCGCGCCTCGCGCTGGAACCGCATCGGCAGCTACCTCGACGAAGCCGACGGGCAGATCTGCCTGATCGTCCAGATCGAAACGCGCGCCGGCGTCGAGGCAGCCGCGGCGATCGCACGCGTGCCCGGCGTCGATGGCATCTTCATCGGCCCGGCCGACCTCAGCGCCACGCTGGGCCATCGCGGCAATCCCGGGCACCCCGAAGTGCAGGCAGCCATGGAATCCGTGGTGTCGCACGCGCTCGCGGCGGGCAAGGCCGTGGGCAGCCTGCTGTCCGACGAGAAGCTGGCCCGCAAGTACATCGGCCTGGGTTGCGGGTTCATGGCCGTCGGCGTCGACACCACGCTGCTGGCGGGAGCGACGCAGTCGCTCGCGCAGCGCTACAAGAACGCCCCTGCCGGCACGACCACGGGCGGCGGCGTGTACTGATGCGCGGCTTCGACCGCTCGCTGCCGATGGCCCTGTTGCGCGCGCGCGAGCAGGTCATGGGTTTCTTCCGGCCGCTGCTGAACGAGCACGGGCTCACCGAACAGCAGTGGCGCATCGTGCGCGTGCTGCATGAACACGACGACATGGAGTTCCAGCAGCTCGCGAAGATCGCCTGCCTCCAGCCGCCAAGCCTCACCGGCATCCTGACCCGCCTTGAAAGGCTGCGACTGGCGCGTCGCGGCAAGGTTGCCGGCGACCAGCGGCGGCTGCACGTGTCGCTGACGAGCGCCGGCAAGGCGCGCCATGCGCTCATCAGCCGGCAGATGGAGCTGCGCTATCGCGACCTCGAAAGCCAGTTCGGCCAACGGCGCCTCGCGACGCTGTTCAGGCTGCTCGAGGCCACGCTCGAACTGTCTCCCCCGACACCCGGGGTACCGCCCCGGAACGCGCGCGCACAAAGCGCAAGGTGAAGCGATGACGATCCTGACCACCGGCGACGTGATGGCCGAGTCGCTGGTTGCGCACGGTGTCGATACCGTGTTCGGCATTCCGGGCGCGCACATGTACGACCTGAACGATGCGCTCGCGCGGCGCCAGGACCGGCTGCGGTTCATCACCACGCGGCACGAGCAGGGCGCCGGCTACATGGCTTTCGGCTATGCGAAGTCCACCGGCAGGGTCGGTGCGTACACGGTGGTGCCGGGCCCGGGACTGCTGAACTCCGGCGCCGCGCTTTGCACCGCGTACGGCGCGACCTCCCCGGTGCTGTGCCTCACCGGCAACATCATGGCGAACCTCATCGGACAGGGTCGGGGCCAGCTGCACGAATTGCCGGACCAGCTGGCGCTGCTGCGCGGGCTCACCAAGTGGGCCGAGCGCATCAACCATCCCACCGAGGCCGGCCAGGTGATGGCCGAGGCATTCCGGCAGTTGCGCAGCGGTCGCGTGCGGCCGGTTGCGGTGGAAGCGCCCTGGGACGTGTTCGGGATGAAGGCGCAGGTCACGCCGGTGGCGCCACTGGCGCCGATCCCGCCCCCGCAACCGGATCCTGCCGCGCTCGACGCGGCGCTCGCGCTGATTGCCGCGGCGAAGCGCCCGATGATCTGTGTCGGCGCCGGCGCGCTTGCCGCATCGGCTGAGGTGCAGGAGCTGGCGCAGCGCCTGCAGGCACCCGTCACCGCGCATCGCAGCGGCAAGGGCATCGTCCCGGAGGACACCCCGTTCGGCCTGTCCATGGTCGCGGCATGGGAATACTGGAAGGACTGCGACCTGCTGATCGGCATCGGCAGCCGCCTCGAGCTGCCCTACATGCGCTGGCGCTGGTTCCCGAAGGGCATCAAGGTGCTGCGCCTCGACATCGATCCCACCGAGATGGTGCGCCTGCGACCCGACGCCGGAATGGTCTGCGATGCGGCCGACGGCACGGCCGCGTTGAACGCGGCGCTCGCCGCACGGGGTGGCGCTGCGCGGCCCGACTGCACCGAGGAACTTGCTGCAATGAAGGCAAGGGCACGTGCCGCCATCAGCGCCGTATCGCCGCAGATGGCATACCTCGACGTGATCCGCGCGGTGCTGCCCCGCGATGGCTTCTTCTGCGAGGAGATCTCGCAGATGGGTTTCACCGCGCGCTTCGGCTTCCCGGTGTATGCGCCGCGCCAGTACGTGACCTGCGGCTACCAGGACAACCTCGGCTTCGGCTTCAACACGGCGCTGGGCGTGAAGGTCGCGAACCCGGACAAGGCGGTCGTCTCGGTCAGCGGCGATGGCGGCTTCCTGTTCGGTGTGCAGGAGCTGGCCACGGCCGTGCGCTACCGCATCGCGCTGGTGACGATCGTGTTCAACAACGCCAGCTACGGCAACGTGCGCCGCGACCAGATCGAGCGCTATTCAGGGCGCTTCCTCGGCGCGGAGCTCACCAACCCCGACTTCGTGCGGCTGGCCGAGAGCTTCGGCGCGATGGGAATCCGGGTGGACAGTCCCGCCGCGCTGAAGCCCGCGCTCGAGCGCGCGCTGGCGGCCGATGCGCCGGTGGTCATCGAGGTGATGGGAACGCCGGGCGGCGAGTCCTCGCCCTGGCCGTTCCTGCACCCGGCGCCGCCTCAGCAGTAGACCGTCTGCACGGTCGTGTATTCCTTCAGGCCCTCGGCGCCGAACTCGACGCCGATGCCCGACTGCTTCACGCCGCCGAACGGCGCGTTCGGCTGGATGCCACCGTGCTTGTTGACCCAGGCGGTGCCGCATTCCAGCTGCATGGCCAGGTTCCGCGCATGGGCAGGGTCGCTGCTCCACACCGAACCGCCGAGCCCGTTCGGGTTGTCGTTGGCACGCGCGACGATCGCATCTGCATCGCTGTAGCGGATGATCGGCAGTACGGGCCCGAACTGTTCCTCGTCGACCAGGCGCACGCCATCGCTGACGTCTGCCACCAGCGTGATCGGGTAGAAGAAGCCGGCGCCGCCGGGCGCCTTGCCGCCGCACAGCACGCGCGCACCCTGGCGCTTGGCGTCCTCGACCAGCTCGACCACGCGGTCGAACTGCATCCTGTTCTGTATCGGCCCGAGCTGGCTGGACTCGTCGAACCCGTCGCCCATCGGCACGGTCTTCGCGAACGCGACGAGTTCATCGCACACGCGGTCGTAGATGCTCTCGTGGACGTAGAGGCGCTTGAGCGCCGCGCAGGTCTGGCCGCCATTGATGAAGGCGCCCCAGAACAGGCCCGGGGCGATGGCCTTCGGATCCGCGTCGGGCAGCACGATGCCGGCATCGTTGCCGCCGAGCTCCAGCGTCAGTCGCTTCAGCGTCGGCGCGGCCGCCTGCATGACCTGCCTGCCCGTGCGGCTCGAACCCGTGAACACCATCTTGTGTATTCCGGGATGGGCGGACATCGCGGCGCCGAGCGAGTCCTCGCCACTGACCGCGTTCACGACTCCCGGCGGCAGCACTTCGTTCATCAGCTCGACCATGCGCAACGTGGACAGCGGCGTATGGGGCGAAGGCTTGATGACCACGGTGTTGCCGGTGCGCACGGCCGGCACGATGTGCCAGCTGGCGATCAACAGCGGCCAGTTCCATGGCGTGATCGAGCCGACGACGCCGATGGGCTTGCGGTGCAGCTCGATGCGACCCGCCTGCGTATCCTGCAGCACCTCGGCCTCGAGCTTCAGGTCCGCGGTATAGCGCGTCCAGGCGACCACGCCGCCGATCTCGAAGCGCGAGCCCAGGCCATTGAGTGGCTTGCCCTGCTCCAGCGTCAGCAGCCGCGCCAGCTCCTCGGCGTGCTCCTCGATCTTGCTGGCGATGGCATGGCAGGCCGCGCGACGCGTCTCGTCGGATGCCACGCTCCAGCCCCGGAACGCGCGCCCGGCCGCCGCCACGGCGCTGTCGAGGTCGGCCGCGGTGGCCATCGGCATCTGGCCGACCGGCTCGCCGGTGGAGGGATTGCTCACCTGCTGCGTCCGCGCCGTGGTCCGGCGCTTGCCATCGATGATCAGGGCGGGCGTGTCCATCGGTGTCCCCTTGCTGTTGTCGGTCATTCGTCGCGACGGCCGGGCTGCCGCCGGCCGCGTTTCGCGGCGGGCGCTGTTTCGAGTTGCTGGATGACGCGATCCATCACGTCCAGCAGCCCCGCATACAACTCCTCGCCCAGCTGCGCGCGCAGGTCCTGGTAGGTCGCATCGATGCGCGGGGCGAGCCTGGCGGCCAGCGCCCGGGCGCGCGGCGTGAGCGTGACGGCGATGCGACGCTGGTCCGTCTCGAAGCGGCGGCGCTTCACCAGTCCCAGCGCATCCATGCGCGCGAGCACGCCGGTCAGGCTGGGGCTGGAGAGGTTGCACATCCGGCCGATCTCGCGCGGCTCGAGCGAGCCGGCTTCGACCAGCAGCCGGACGACGCGCCATTGCTGCTCGGTGATGCCCTGCGACTGCAGCAGCGGCCGGAACTGCGCGACCAGCAGCTCGCGGCCGCGCAGCAGCAACAGCGGCAGGTTGCGATTATGGAACGTGATGTCCCGGCTCTTCACGTTGACATCTTCACATGTTAGCAATTAGATTTCGAGCGGCATCATGCGAACACCATCGCGTTGCCCGCCGCTGTACCTCGACATCCCGCCGTTCCGCCTGACGGGCACTGTCTATGGCACGCTGCTGAACCACCGTCCGGCACTGGCCGCGCTGGGTGCCGCGGCCTCGCAGCCTCCCTACAAGGCCCCGCCAATGGCGCCCGTGCTCTACGTGAAGCCGCGCAACACGCTGGCCGCTGCCGATGCGCCGGTCGTGGTGCCCGCGGGCGTGGAGGCGCTGGAGGTCGGTGCCTCGCTCGGCATCATCCTCGGAGAGACGGCCTGCAGGGTCCCGGCCGATGCGGCACTCGGGCATGTCGCGGGGTTCCTCGCGGTCAACGACGTGTGCATCCCGCACGACACCTTCTTCCGCCCCGCGGTCCGCTTGCGCGCGCGTGACGGGTTCTGCCCGCTCGGGCAGGCCGTGGCACGCCCGGCCGCGGGCGATCCCGATGCGCTGGAGGTCTGCATTTACGTGGACGACGTGCTCGCGCTGCGCGCCAATACCTCGGAGATGATCCGCGGTGTCGCCCGGCTGCTGGCCGACGTGACGGACTTCATGACGCTGGCCGCGGGCGACATCCTGGCCCTTGGCGTGGTCACGCCGGCCCCGAGGGTCCGCGCCGGGCAGACCACGCGCATCGAGATCGGGACGCTGCCGCCGCTGGTCACCCGCTTCGAGGCGTCCGCGTCATGAAGCGCGCGCGCGTTGCCCATGCCGGGGCCGTCCACGACGCGCGGCCCGCCAGGCTCGCGAACGGCGAGGAAGGCGTCGAACTGGCCGACGGGCGGCGCCTGCGCGAATCCGACGTCGTGTGGCTGCCGCCCTTCGACGTCGGCACGATCGTTGCACTCGGCCTGAACTACGCCGACCATGCCCGCGAGCTCGCCTTCAGCAAGCAGGAGGAGCCGCTCGTGTTCCTGAAGGGCGCCGGCACGCTGATCGGCCATCGTGGCGTGACGCGCCGGCCCGCCGGCGTGGCCTTCATGCACTACGAGTGCGAGCTGGCGGTGGTCATCGGCCGGACGGCCTGCGGTGTCGGACGGGCGCAGGCGCTGCAGCACGTGGCCGGCTACTGCATCGCCAACGACTACGCGATCCGCGACTACCTCGAGAACTGGTACCGCCCGAACCTGCGCGTCAAGAACCGCGACGGCGGCACTGTTCTCGGGCCGTGGCTGGTGGATGCGGCGGACATTCCCGACGCCGGCAACCTGGAGCTGCGCACGTTCGTCAACGGCGAGCAGGTCCAGCACGGCAACACGCGGGACCTCGTCACCGGCATCAGCGAGCTCATCGAGTACCTGAGCTCCTTCATGACGCTCTCTGCCGGCGACGTGATCCTCACCGGCACGCCGGAAGGAGTCCGCAACGTCGATGTCGGCGACGAAGTGCGCTGCGAGATCGAGGGGCTCGGCAGCCTCATCAACACCCTGGTTGGCGACGACCTGTTCGGTCGCTGACCGCAACGGACGAGGAGACCCACCATGGGCAAGTTTGCGCTGGCGGCGAAGATCACCCATGTGCCCTCGCTGTACCTGAGCGAGATCGACGGCCCCTTCAAGGGCAAGCGGCAGGCCGCCATCGACGGCCACATCGAGATCGGCCGCCGCTGCCGGGAGCTGGGCGTCGACACCATCATCGTGTTCGACACGCACTGGCTGGTGAACGCGGGCTACCACGTCAACTGTGCGCGCCACTTCAAGGGCATCTACACCAGCAACGAGCTGCCGCACTTCATCAGCAACATGGCCTACGAGCACGACGGCAACCCGGAGCTGGGTGAGCTGCTGGCCCGGGTCGCGAACGAGCGCGGCGTGGCGACGCTGGCGCACCCCAACACGACGCTGCCGCCGGAGTACGGCACGCTGGTGCCGATGCGCTACATGAACACCGACCGGCACTTCAAGGTCATCTGCGTATCGGCGCTGTGCATGGTGCACAACCTCTCGGACAGCGCGCGGCTCGGCTGGGCATTCCGCCGCGCGGTCGAGGACCACTACGACGGCACGGTCGCGATGTTCGCCAGCGGCTCGCTGTCGCACCGCTTCGCGCAGAACGGGCTGGCCGACGAGTATCGAGACAAGCTCTGGAGCCCGTTCCTGGAACGCATCGACCACGATGTCGTGGAGATGTGGAAGCGCGGCGAGTGGGTCGACTTCTGCGAGATGCTGCCGGAGTACGCCGCCAAGGGCCACGGCGAGGGCTTCATGCACGACACCGCGATGATCTGCGGTGCACTCGGCTGGTCGCACTACACGGGCTGTGCCGAGGTGATCACGCCGTTCTTCCCCAGCTCCGGCACCGGCCAGATCAACGTGCAGTTCCCCATCACGCCCATGCCTGCGGACCTGCCTGGCGTCGGCGAGCCGCGCATTGCGGCGCTCGGCCGCAGCCGGCTGTGAGCCGCCCATGCCCCACCTGACCATCCTGTACACGCGGAACCTCGACGCCGACCCCTCGGTCGACCTCGACGCGCTGTGCCGCCGCCTCGCCGATGCGATGCTCGCAGTGCGCGACGAGGACGACCGGCAGGTGTTTCCCACGGGCGGGGTGCGCGTGCTGGCGTTCCCGGCCGCGCACTCGGCGGTGGCCGACGGCAAGCACGACTATGCCTTCCTGTACATGAACCTGCGCATGGGCCGCGGCCGCAGCCCTGCGGTGCGCGAGCGCGCCGGCCAGGCGATCTCCGGCGCGGCGCGCGATGCGCTGGCGCCGCTGATGGAGCGGCGCTACGTGGGCCTTACCGTGCAGGTCGACGAAGGCCCGGAGGTCTTCGACGACAAGCACAGCACCATTCATCCGCTGTTCCGCGCTCCTCAGAAGTGATAGCGCAGGCCTAGCGAGAAGTACCGGCCGATCTTGTCGTAGTCGGGTGCCAGCGTGGTCTGGCCGGGCGCAGCGCTCGCCGACGGGATGATCGGCGGGTCCTGGTCGAGGATGTTGTTGATGTTGCCGAACACCTGCAGGCGACCGCGGGCCTCCGAATCGAACAGCGTGTACTGCGCCGAGCCGTTGACGTAGATGCGCGACGGCACGTGGTTGTCGTAGATGTCGTTCGGGCCGTAGGTGTTGTCGATATGCGCCGCGTCGATGTAGCGCAACTGCAGGAACAGCGACACCGGGCCGGTGGCCCAGGTGGTGCTGCCCGTCACGCGCCACTGCGAGTTGCCCAGCTGGCCGGCGCGATCCACGGTCACGATGCCGTTGTTCTCGTCGAAGTTGTCGAGGTAGGTCCCCAGCAGTCGCACGGACCACGTGCCGGGAATGCTCGAGAACGCAAAGCGGTAGTCGACTTCCATGTCGACACCGCTGGTCTGGATGTACGCGAGGTTCAACGTCTGGTTGTTGACGTTGGTGATCACGCCGGTCGTCGGGTCGCGCGAGATGAGGTCGCACAGCTCCGGCTGCGGCGCCGTGAAGGGCGAGCGGCCATAGCAGCCGCTGACGATGTTCTGGCCGCCGAGCGACCCGATCGCGTCCTGCAGGTCGATGTCGTAGTAGTCCACGGACATGCTCAGTCCGCTGGCGAACGACGGCTCCCACACCACGCCGATCGTCGTGGTGTCCGCCAGCTCGGGCTCCAGCTCGGGGTTTCCGATGGTGGTGGTCGGCACGGACGAGGAGGGATTCCCGGGGCGGCCATAGTCGACGATCGCACCGACGATCGAGACGCCCGGCGTGTAGAGCTCGACCAGGTTGGCCGCGCGTATGTCGCGCGAGCGGTTGGCCCGCAGGCGCAGTCCGGTGATCGGCTCATAGGTCAGGCCGGCCTTCCAGGAAACGACGTTGCCACTGGTGCTGTAGTCGGTGCTGCGCACGGCCGCATTCAGGTCCAGCGACTTCGCCAGGAAGGCGTCCTTCGCCAGCGGCACCAGCGCCTCGGCGAAGAACTCGGTCACGTCATAGGAACCCACCAGCGGCCGGCGGTTGCCGAACTGCCAGCCACCGGTCTGGAAGGCGGGCGTCGTGAACTGCGCGACCGGATCGGCGATCTGGTCGACGCTTTCCTCGCGGTAATCCACGCCACCGGCCATCGAAACGGTACCGGCCCAGGTATCGAACAGGTCGCCCTGCACCGAAGCGCCGGCGGTACGCTGCTCGAGTGTCGACTCGGCATAGCTCTGGCCGATCACGTAACCCACGACATCGGCGGTGAACGAGTTCGTGCCGAACGGATTGGCCGGCACGCAGCCTGCAGCCGCGCCGCGCCCCTGGTAGTTGGCGGCGCTTACGATGGCGATGTCCGCCGGCGCGGTGGAGTTGATGCGGCAGATCGGCGTGCCGTTGGGGCCCGCCACGACGTCCAGCGCGGCCCGCAGGTTGGCCTGGCGGACATTGTTCGGCACGCGGTCGTAGTACTCGGTGTCGCCCGCGCCGACGTAGGCCTTCCAGCTCCAGCTTCCGGCCAGATCACCGTCGAGGCCGGCGGCAATGCGCTTCACCTCGGTGCCCGATTCGCCCACCGAGTACACGCCGAACTCCGGCGTCACCCGGCCCATCGTCACGGAGGTCAGCGCGTTGGCGCTCATGATCGCGCGGACGCTGCCGGGCAGGAACGGGTTGTCATTGCGGATCGTGTACACCGGATCGCCGTTCGGGCTGTACATCGGCTGCGTATTGGTCACCGAGTCGGCCTGCGCGTAGGCCAGTTCGACGAACCCCTTCAGCGAGTCGGTGAACTCGAAAGTGGTTCTCCCGAACAGGTTCTTGCGCTCGACCGGCGAGCCCAGGTTGCCGAGCGTCGACAGCACCGGGCCGCTCCCGCCGACCATCTGGTTGTTGCTCAGGAAGGTGCCGTACGTGAAGGGCTGCACCGCACCGTTGAAGCCGAACTGGATGCCGCGCAGTGCGGCGGTGGGGCCGGTGAGCGGCAGTGGCGCGCCGTTGGCCGCGACGAGCACTCCGCCATAGGCGACACCAGAGGAAACGACCCCGGGCTGTGCGATGCGCGTGATCTGCGTGCCGTTGATGGAACCGCTGACCCAGCCCCACTGGTCGTCTCCCCAGGAGCGATCACCGTAGGTCGCGATGTCATCGAGCTCACTGTATTCGCCGGCCAGCATCACCTGTCCGCGGCCTCCCGCGAAGCCCGTGCCCCAGGCCAGCGACAGGTTGGTCTCGTCGAAGTCCCCGTGCTGGGACGTGCCGTACTGGGCCGTTCCCTCGAAGCCGTCGAGGCTGTCCTTCAGGATGAAGTTCGTCACGCCGGCAACGGCGTCGGAACCCCAGGCCGCGGATGCGCCGCCGGTGACGATCTCGACGCGCTTGATCAGGCTGGTCGGGATCGAGTTCAGGTCCACGAGGCCGGTGGCCGTGTTCGGCACGATGCGGCGGCCGTCGACCAGCACCAGCGTGCGGGTGGCGGTCTGCGTCGGCGCGCCCGGATTCAGGTTGCGCAGGTTCGCGTAGGCGCCACCGGCCGAAGCCGAGAAGGGCACGGCGGTGGCGGTGGGCCGCAGTGCCGGAATATCGAACAGCACCTGGCTGACGCGCACTGCGGCGCGCGCCTCGAACAGTTCGGCACCCACCATGGTCGTCGGCGTCGGCGCCTCGAAGCCGGTTCGCTGGATGCGCGAGGCGGTGACCTGCACTTCCGCCAGCACGGTGTCGTCCGCGACCTGGCCGTGTGCGGCGTAACTGGTTGCCAGTGCTGCGGCCACGGAAAGCGCCACCGCCGGGAAGGCGGAATGCGGGTGCCCAGAATTCCTGCTCATCGAAACCCCCTCGTGTCATCTCGTGGCCCCACCGGGAGCCCGGATCTTCCGCCGGAGTCTACGGGCGAAGTGGTGATTTCCTGAGGTGAACGCGCAGCCATTTCACACTGCGAAACGTTGCCTGCGCGGAGCCGCGCCATATGCCGCGCTCGACTACCATGGCTGCCGCAATCCGGCACGGCGAAACGCGCACGACCACGACGTGACAACAAGACGACAGTTGCTCGAATTCGCGGCGCTCGCGGGCGGCACGGCAGCCGTCTGGCGCATCGCCGGCGCACTCGAGCTGCTGCCGCGATTCGACGAGGCCACGCCGCTGCAGCTCGCGCCCGCCCGCGGCCGGCGTCGCGTGCTGATCCTCGGCGCGGGCATCGCCGGGCTGGTCGCCGGGCTCGAGCTGCAGCGCGCCGGCTACGAGATCGAAGTGATCGAGTCCGCGCCGCGACTCGGCGGGCGCGTGCTGACGCTGCGGCACGGCGACGTGGTCGACGAAATCGGCAACCGCCAGGTCTGCCAGTTCGATGAGGCGCCGCACCTGTACTTCAATGCCGGCGCCTCGCGCATCCCGGCCACGCATCGCCGCATCCTCGACTACTGCCGGCAGCTCGGCGTGCCGCTCGAGACGCACGTGAACGCGAGCCACGCCGCGTGGATGCAGTACGACGGTTTCCTGGAGGGTCGCCGCATCCGCCAGCGCGAATACCACGCGGATGCGCGCGGCTTCCTGGCCGAACTGGTGGCCAAGTCGTTGCCGGAGGCGAGCATCGACCAGCCGCTGGATGCCAACGACGTCGAGCGCCTGCTGCAGTTCGTCACGCAGTTCGGCGACCTCGGCGCCGATCGTCGCTACCACGGCTCGCCCAGCCGCGCCGGCACGGCGCGCGACGGGCTCTACATCGCCGGCACGCCGCGGGAGCCCGTGTTGATGCAGGAGCTGCTGAAAGCGGATTTCTGGCAGTCTGCCATGCACTTCGGCGAGAGCGAGGCGCAGTCGAGCGTGCTGCAGCCCGTGGGTGGAATGGACATGATCGTGCGCGCGCTCGCGGCGCAACTCGCCGGGCGCATCACCACGCAGGCGCAGGTCATCGACATCCGCACCTCGCCGGACCAGGTGGTCGTCACCTGCAGGCACGGCGACGGCACGCGCACCTTCACCGGCGACTACTGTCTGGACAGCATCCCGGGCCAGCTGCTGACCGGCGTCGGCAACAACTTCTCGCAAGGGTTCCGCGCGCAGCTCGCGCGACGCCCGCGCGGCAAGCTGGCCAAGATCGCGTTCCAGATGCGCGAGCGCTTCTGGGAAGCCGAAGGCATCTACGGCGGCATCTCCTGGACCGGCAAGGACATCGGCCAGATCCAGTATCCGTCGCACGGGTTCCATGGCCGCAAGGGCATCGTGGTGGGCGGCTACTACCTGCAACCGGGTCCGGCCGACCGCTTCCACGTCATGTCGGCACAGCAGCGCATCGACGCCGCGATCCAGCAGGGGACGGCACTGCATCCGGACTATGCACGTCACGTGGAGAATGGCGTCAGCGTGGCGTGGTACCGCATGAACCACATGCTGGGCTGTACCGCGCGCGAGACCGATGCCGAAACGCTCGGCGTGCTGCGCCAGGCCGAGGGGCGCCACCTGCTGATAGGCGACCAGGTCGCGGCGCACCCGGGCTGGCAGGAAGCCGCGGTGCTGTCGGCACACGATGCGCTGAACCGCCTGAGTGCGCGCGAGCAGCAGGCATGAGGCGCGTGCTGCGCGGATCCGGCGCGCTGCTTGCGCTGCTGCTGATGCGGACGCTCACGGCTGCCGGGGCTGCACCGGCCGGCTATGAGTACTGCACGCTGTGCCACGGAGCAACCGGCGGCGGCAACGTTGCGCATTCTCGCCCCCGCGCTTGCCGGCATCGAGCCCTGGTACCTGGCCGAGCAGCTGCAGGGCTATCGGATGCGGCATCGCGGCAAGGACTTCGCCACCGATCCTGCCGGTACCGAGATGCGGGTGGTGACCAACGACCTCCGTCCCGAGGAGACCGACGCCATCGGTGCCTGGCTGTCGCGGCTGCCGGTCACGAAGCCGCCGGTCACGGTGGCTGGCGATGCGCGGCGTGGCAGATCGCTGTACGCCGCGCATTGCGCGGCCTGCCATGGCGCACGGGCTGAAGGCAATGCCGCGCTGCACGCGCCATCGCTTGTCCGGCTGAATGACTGGTACGTGGTTGCCTCGTTCCGCAAGTACCAGGCCGGGCTGCGGGGCGCCGACGCGACGGATCCCTGGGCCAACGCCATGCATGTGCAGTCGCGCGCATTGCCGGCTGACTTCGCCATCGAGGACGTCGCGCGCTTCCTCGGTACACTCAAGCCCTGACACTCACCCGAACCGGAGAATTCCACGTGGACACGCCCCTCTTGATCGCACGCCTGCGCATCCCGCTGGCGCTGCTCGCTCTCGGCCTGGGCTTCGTCTCGCCGCTCGCCCTCGCCGAGCCGCCGGTCGTGAAACGCAACGCAACCGCCGAAGCGCCGTTCTCCTCTTCGATCTGGGTGGGCGACACGCTGTACCTGTCCGGCGCGCTGGCTCCCGGGGCCGTGCCCGCCGGGGCGCCCGCCGGCACGCGACCGTCGATCACCGGCAACACGCAGGCCCAGACTGCGGCGGTGCTGACTTCGATCCAGAAGACGCTGCGCGACCAGGGCCTCGACCTCAAGGACGTCATCCAGATGCACGTCTACCTGGTGGGCGACCCCGCCAACGGCGGCAAGATGGACTTCGCGGGCATGAATACCGCCTACCGCCAGTTCTTCGGAACGGCTGAGCAACCCAACAAGCCGGTGCGATCGACCGTCCAGGTGGCGGGGCTCGCGCTCGACGGCGCGCTGGTGGAAATTGAAGTCACGGCCGTCCGTTCTGCCGCTGCGAGATGACGACGGTGCGCGGGCCCGCGTTCGCCGCCCTGCTGCTTCGCCTCGTCGCTGGCGAACGCCGCGGGCCCCGACGCAGCGGCCCTGCTGAAGAACATCGACGCCTCCATCAAGGCGCAGTGGCCGCAACTCGACGCACTGCACAGGGACCTGCATGCGCATCCGGAGCTCGCCTTCGAGGAAACGCGCACCGCGGCCACGCTCGCCCGCGAAATGCGTGAGGCCGGATTCACGGTCACCGAGGGCGTCGGCAAGACCGGCCTGGTCGCGATGTTCGCCAATGGCCGCGGGCCGCTGATCATGGTGCGCACCGATCTCGACGGCCTGCCCATGGAGGAACAGACCGGCCTGCCGTACGCAAGCCGCGCAAAGGCGCAGTACAACGGCGCGGAGACGTTTGTCGCCCACAGCTGCGGGCACGACATCCACATGAGCGTGTGGGTCGGCACGGCCCGCGCGCTGGTCGCGATGAAGGACCGTTGGCGCGGCACGCTGATGTTCGTCGGGCAGCCGGCCGAGGAGCGCGTCAGCGGCGCGAGGGCCATGCTCGAAGACGGCCTGTTCACGCGCTTCGGCAAGCCCGACGCCGGCTTCGCGCTGCACGTGATGCCGGGCGCATTCGACGAGGTGCAGTGGCGCACCGGTGCGATGACCTCCAACGGGACGTCGCTGATGGTCCGCTTCACGGGCCGCGGCGGCCATGGTTCGGACCCGAGCGCCACCATCGACCCGGTCATGATGGCCAGTCGCTTCGTGGTCGACCTGCAGAGCGTCGTCAGCCGCGAGAAGGATCCGACCGCGTTTGGCGTCGTGTCGATCGGCGCCATCCATGGCGGCAGCGCCGGCAACATCATCCCCGACAGCGTCGACGCTGCAGGGCACGGTGCGCTCCACGTCGGACGTGGTGCACGCGAAGCTCGAGGCCGGCGTGCGCCGGACCGCAAGCGCCGTCGCCGCGATGGCCGGGGCGCCCGAGCCGGAGGTCCAGTTGCGCGGCGGCGTGAAATCGGTGATGAACGACGAGCAGGTGACCGAACGCGCTGCCGCGCTGCTCACCGCGGGACTCGGCGCCAAGGCGCGGATCGCACCCGCGGCGTGGACTGCGGGAGAGGACTACACCGAGTTCGTCAACGCGGGCGTGCCTTCGTTCTATTTCGGGCTGGGCGCGTATGACCCCGTGAAGTACGCGCAGGCCAGCGCAAGCGGTACGCCGCTGCCCGCCAACCACTCACCGGGATTCGCGCCAGTGCCCGAACCCACCATCCAGACCGGCATCCGCGCGATGTCGCTCGCCGTTCTGTCCGCGCTCGAACCGCGCTGACCAGGAGATCGCCATGGACCGTCGCAAGTTCACCCAGGTCGCGGGTGCCAGCCTCGCCGCCGCTTCAGTGCTGTCCGCCACCGTTGCAGCCGAGAAGCCTCCATTCACCATGGGACTGATCCTGTTCGACGGCATGACCTACCTTGACCTCGCGGGTCCACACGATGCACTGACGAAGATCCGCACGGCCAAGGTGCACCTGCTCGCGAAATCCACCTCGCCGGTCACCACGGACACCAGCAATCGCGTGCTGCCCGACATCGCGCTGCGCGACGCACCCGATCTCGACCTGCTGTTCATCGGCGGCGGCCCGGGCGTGAATGCGTTGATGGAAGACGCCGAGATGCTCGAGTTCCTCGCGAAGCGCGCGCCCAGGGCGCAATGGGTCACCTCCGTATGCACAGGCGCGCTGGTGCTCGGCGCGGCGGGGCTGCTGCGCGGCTACCGTGCCACGACGCACTGGACCGCGATGGAGGTGCTGCCGGTGCTCGGCGCGATCCCGGTCCCGGAGCGTGTGGTCGTCGACCGCAACCGGATGACCGGCAATGGCGTCACGTCCGGACTGGACTTCGGCCTCACGCTGGTTGCGCAGCTCGCGGGTGAGCGCATGGCGCAGCTTGTGCAGCTGGGCCAGGAATACGCGCCGCATCCGCCGTTCAACAGTGGTTCGCCGGCGACGGCGCCCGCCGAGATCGTGCAGCAGTTCCGCAACGTCAGCGCGAAATCCACCGCCGAACGCATGGCAGCGGCCACGCGGGCTGCCGCGAAGTTCCCGCCCGCCGCGTGACTAGTGTCCTGCTGCAGCCGATGTCGTACCGATGTGCGGTGTCACCCCTGGCTGTCGTCGTCGGAGGCCGGCTTGGCGCCGGCCATCACGATAGAGCCCTGCGCGCACCGGTCCGTGCCGGCGTATGCCCTCGCGCATGGCCTCCAGGTAAGCCGCCCACTCGATGCCGTGCATCGCCGCGTAGTGCATCAGCAGCTGCCCGTTGACGCCATACACGAACAGCAGGCCAATGTCGGGTTCGCGCAGGGCAGCCAGCTCTTCGTCGGTCAGCTCGTATTCCTGCAGCAGTCCGGCGGCATCCGTTTCGAACCGCTGGCGGAGCAGTGGGATCGCGATTCAGCTGGTACATCAGCTTCTGCACGTAGTACAGACTCATGGGATCCGCGATCGCAGGCACTGCTCCCGACGCATCGCTCAATGCTAACATATTAGCGTTATGGGGACAGCCGATGACATCCGGGCCTGCCGGCGAGCTTGTCGGGGATCGCGAGCTGCTGTTCTTCTACTATCCCCGCGCCTGTTCGCTCGCGGTCCACATTGCGCTGGAGGAGGCAGGGCTGACCTACCATCGGCGGCTGGTTGATCTCAAATCCATGCAGAACCGGTCCGCCGATTATCTCGCCCTGAACCCGAAGGGCGCCGTTCCCGCCCTCGCCATCGGCCCCGAGGTCCTGACCGAAACGCACGCCATCCTGACGTTCGTCGGAGACCTGCGACCGGAGTTGTCGCTGTTGCCGCCAACCGGCGATTTCCGGCGCTATCGCGCCCATGAGTGGATGAATTTCCTTTCCAGCAGTGTGCACACCAGCATCCGTTCCATCTTCCGCTCCTCCGCCTACGCCGGAAGCGATCCGCGCGCCAATGAGGAGGTCAACAAGCAGGGCGTGCGGAACCTGGCCAAGGCAACGACCGTTGTCGAGGAGCAGCTGCAGGGGCGCGCGTGGGCCCTGGGAGACGGCTTCTCTGTCGTCGACGCCTACCTCTTCATCATGTACCTGTGGACGACGGACGAGCGGATTGCGTCCGTGCCTGATCGCCCCAACTGGGACCGGGTGGCGGCGAATGTCTGGCAGCGGCCGGCTGTTCGCCGCGTCGTGGAGGTGGAGCGGCGCGATCGCAATTACCCGGTCCCGGCGCACTGGGGCTTCGCATGAGCCTGGCATACGCGGGGCTCTGCTGCCATGCGCCCGGAATCACCGCGCGCAGCCATTTGGCGGAGCCTCAGCAGTACCAGCGGCTGGTTGCCGCCTTCGATCGGCAGCGCCAGGCCATCCGTGATTCCGGTGCGCAGGCACTGATGATGGTTTCATCGGAGCATTTCGCGAATTTCTTCATGGACAACATGCCGGCCTACTCGATCGGCATGGCCGACAGCTACGAGAGCCCCATAGAGGATCCGGCCTGGCTGAAGATCCCGCGCGTCCGCGTGCCGGCCAATCCGGGCCTGTCGCTGCGGATCATCGAGGAGGTGCTGCAGACCTGCGACGTGGGCTACGCCCAGGAGTGGAAATTCGACCATGGCATCGCCGTACCGCTGAATTTCCTCACCCCGGACTACGACCTGCCCATCGTGCCGGTGAACATCAACTGCCAGGCCCCGCCGTTGACGCCCCTGCACCGCGTGTGGGAGTTCGGTCGTGCCCTGCGCCGGGCAATCGACAAGTCACCGGAGCGGATCGCGCTGGTCAGCACCGGCGGCACATCGCACTGGCCGTGCACACCTGATTCTGGCCGGATCAACCTCGCCTGGGACCAGGAGTTCCTGGAACGCGTCCTCAATACCCGCAAGGACGAGTTGCTGTCCTATGTCGACAGCCAAGCCTACGCGAGCGCCGGTCAGGGTGCCTTCGAGATGCGAACCTCCATCTGCCTGGCGGCTGCCTGTGAAGGCGCGACCGGAGCGTTGTGGTTTGCCGAACCCATGCCCATGTTCCTAGCCGCGCGCGACGCGACGGCGCAGCCCTTCGACGGCGCTGCGCGGCGTGGTCAGCACCGGTTGCGCGCATGCCTGCGTCACCGCGTACTCGGCCCTCGCCATCGAGAACTGCCCCAGCACCAGCACGGCGGCATCGAGGCTCGCCGCCGCCGAAGCGACCAACTGGTCGTGCCGCGCCCGTCCCCCGACTTCAGCGCCTCGAGCGCGCCCGTCGCGAGCGCGGTGGTCACTTCCACCGCCTGCCCACGCGCCGCCGCCATGTCGCGCAGTTCCGCGGCCAGTGCCGCAGCCGAGGGGCCGAAGCTGACCACGAGGCCAATCGGCCCGCCGTGGTCGAGCGCCGCCTCGAAGGCGCACTCGTTGGGACGCAGCACCGGCACCGGCACGAGCTGTTTGACCGCGTCGATCGCGGGCCCGAAAGCGGAGCAGGTGTACAGGATGCCGGCAGTGGTGCCCGCAGGGCCGGTGGTGGCCAATGCCTGGTGCGCAAGGCCCTCGATGCGGCGCGCGATATCCGGGGTTATCGCGCCGGCTGCCGCGAGATCCGGAGCGAGGCCGGCATCCATCACGTCGAACAGCTCGGCTTCCGGCCAATGCGCGCGGAACGCGGCGTGCGCAGGGGCGACAGACTCCTCCAGCGCGTGGATCAGCGCGATTCGCGGCATCGCTATTCCGGGAAGTCGTCCATCCCCAGCTCCTTGAGCTTGCGGGTCAGCGTGTTGCGGCCCCAGCCGAGCAGCTTCGCGGCGGCCTGGCGATGCCCCTGCGTGTGCTTCAGCGCGACGCTGATCAGCGTCCGCTCGAACTGCGGCAGCGCCACGTCGAGCAGCGGCAAACCGCCGCCACCCGTGGCCCGCTCGGCCCAGCTGGCCAGGCTGGCGGTCCAGTCCTCGCCCGAAGCCATCGTCGCACTGCCGGCGGAGATCTCCGTCGGCAGGTCCTCGACATGCACTTCGCTGCCCGGCGCGAGCACCGTCAGGCGACGGCACAGGTTCACCAGCTCGCGCACGTTGCCCGGGCCAGCCGTACTGGGTGAGGCGCTCGAGCGCATCCTTCGTGAGCGTCTTCGCCTCGACGCCGAGCTCGATGGCGGCCAGCGACAGGTAGTGCCCCAGCAGGTCGGGAATGTCCTCGCGCCGCTGGCGCAGCGGCGGCAGCTCGATGCGGATCACGTTGAGGCGATGGAACAGGTCCTCGCGGAACTGCCCGCGCGCCACGCGTTCCTCCAGGTTCTGGTGGGTCGCCGCGATGACGCGCACGTCCACGTGGATCGGCGTCTGCCCGCCCACGCGATAGAACTCGCCCTCCGCCAGCACGCGCAGCAGGCGCGTCTGCAGCGGCAGGTTCATGTCGCCGATCTCGTCGAGGAACAGCGTGCCGCCATCGGCCTGCTCGAAGCGGCCGCGGCGCAGCGCATCCGCGCCGGTGAAGGCGCCCTTCTCGTGGCCGAAGAGTTCCGACTCGAGCAGCTCGCCGGGAATCGCCGACGTGTTCAGCGCGATGAACGCGCGGTTGGCACGCGGGCTGTGCTCGTGCAGCGCGCGCGCGGCCAGCTCCTTGCCGGTGCCGGATTCGCCGGTGACCAGCACGTTCACGCTGGAACGCGACAGGCGGCCGATCGCGCGGAACACCTGCTGCATCGCCGGCGCGCGACCCAGCAGCTCGGACATCTGCGCCGGCGGCGCTGCGGCTTCGCCGGACTTCACCGCGGCCTGTGCGGCGCGGCGCACCAGCTCCACGGCCTGGTCGATGTCGAAGGGCTTGGGCAGGTACTCGAACGCACCGCTCTCGTAGGCCGACACGGCGCTGCCGAGGTCCGAATGCGCCGTCATCACGATCACCGGCAGGTCGGGATGCTGGTCGTGCACGCGCTTGAGCAGCTCCAGTCCCGACTGGCCCGACATGCGGATGTCCGTCATCAGCACATCCGGCGTCTCGGTGCGCAGCGATACCAGTGCGGACTCCGCCGACTCGAACAGGCGCGGCGTCATGCTCGCGTTCTTCAGCGCGCGCTCGAGCACCCAGCGGATCGATGCGTCGTCATCGACGAGCCAGACGCGCAGCGCGGAGTAGCTCATGGATTGATGCCCTCGAGCGGCAGGATCAGCGTGAACACGGTGCGCCCCGGCTGGCTGCTGTATTCGATGATGCCTCCACTGCGTGTGATCAGGTCCTGCGCAACGGCCAGCCCCAGCCCGGTGCCACCGGGCCGACCGGTGACCAGCGGCAGGAACAGCGTCTTGGCCAGCTCCGGCGGCACGCCGGGGCCGTTGTCCTCGACCTCGATGATCGCGACGAGACGGTGGCGCACCGCGCCAATGCCTACGCCGCTGCGCACCCGCGTGCGCAGCGTGACGCGGCCATGCGATCCCACCGCCTGCAGCGCGTTGCGCGCGACGTTGAGCAGCGCCTGCACCATCTGGTTGCGGTCGAACAGGCCATCGGGAAGGCTGGGATCGTAGTCACGCTCGATCTGCACGCTGGCCGGCGCCTCGGCGCGCAGCAGCGCGAGCACGTGCTCGCAGATCTCGTGCACGTTGAGCATCGACTTCTGCGCCGGCCGGTTGGAGCCGGCCATCGAATCCACCAGCGCACTGAGCCGGTCGGCCTCGGCGATGATCACTGCCGTGTATTCGTGCAGCGCGGGATTGGTCAGTTCACGCTCCAGCAGCTGCGCTGCGCCGCGCAGGCCGCCGAGCGGATTCTTCACCTCGTGCGCGAGCTGCCGGATCATCAGCCGGCTGCCGTCCATGCTGGCGAGGATGTCGCTGTCGCGCGAGATGCGCTGCCGCTGCGTCGCATCGGCCAGCTCCACGAGCAGGTAGGTGCCGGTGATCCCCTCTTCCAGCGGCGTGACGATGAGGTCGACGACGTTCATCTCGCGCTGCACCGGCGAGCCGAGCGCCTTCAGGCCCATCTCGTGCTGGGTACAGGTCTCCAGGCGCTCCAGGCTGCGCCGCAGGATGGCCGTCAGCTGGCGCGAATCATGGAACAGGTCGCCGAAGGGGCGGCCGCGCGCCTGCTTGACGCTGACCGCCATCAGGTCCTGCGCGCTGACGTTCGCATAGATCAGGCACAGCTGGCTGTCGAGCACGACGATGCCGGTCGACAGCGTATCCAGCAGCTCGTCCGGTTCGAAGTGCGAGAGCGCCGAGGCGCCGTATTCACGGGCCGTCATCACGGCCCCCTCCACCCGCGGTGGCTCAGCGCGGAGTGGCCCTCAAGGCGGGCACCGTTGGCAGCCGCACATGGAAGGTCACCTGCGGACTGGTGCACAGGTCCCGCCCGAAATCGTCCACGACCCGCGCCACCAGCGTGTAGCTGCCGCGCTCCGTGAGCTCCAGCGAACCCTCGGTCGACGTCGAGGGCCAATCGGCCGACCGCGCACCATTGAGCAGCACCTGCACCTCGTGGCTGCCCTGCAGCGCCGGCTGCAGGTCGAAGGTCACCTTTACGGCAGTCTCGTTCAGCAGCACCTGGTCGTTGACCGGGGACAGCAGCACGCAGCGCGCATACGGGACGATCTGCGCCTCGGTGCTGACATTCTGGCTGCCGGAGGACGCGGACTGCCTCGCCGGCGTGGCGACCGTGCCGGGCTTCGGCGCCGTCCCGAGATGGATCAGCTCGGCCCCGGGGACCGGCCGGTCCGAGAAGTGGACGACCCCGTTGGCATCGCGCCAGCGCCACGTCTCGGCGGCGGGCAGTGAAGCCACGCCACCGAGCAGCAGAAGGAAACAGGCGATTTTGCGCATCGAGCGTCAGCATAAACCCATTTCCGGTCACTTCAAGGAAACCGCGCGCGGGGCGGCGTTATGTCCGCACCGCGCGCCGTGTACGACCGCATTTACATGCTGTAGTACATGTCGAGCTCGACCGGATGCGTGCTCATGCGGTAGCGGGTCACTTCCTGCATCTTCAGTGCGATGTAGGAATCGATCACGTCGTCCGTGAACACGCCGCCGGCCTTCAGGAAGCCGCGATCCTTGTCGAGATGTTCCAGCGCCATGTCGAGCGAATGGCACACCTGCGGAATGTGCTTCTCTTCCTCGGGCTCCAGGTCGTACAGGTCCTTGTCCGCGGGGTCGCCGGGGTGGATCTTGTTCTGGATGCCGTCGAGGCCGGCCATCATCATGGCCGAGAACGCCAGGTATGGATTCGCCAGCGAGTCGGGGAAGCGCACCTCGATGCGGCGCGCCTTCGGGTTGGACACCCACGGAATGCGGATCGACGCCGAGCGGTTGCGGGCCGAGTAGGCCAGCATCACCGGCGCCTCGAAGCCCGGTACCAGGCGCTTGTAGCTGTTCGTGCCCGGATTGGTGAACGCATTGATCGCCTTGGCATGCTTGATGATGCCGCCGATGTAGTACAGCGCCAGCTCCGAGAGTCCGCCGTACTTGTCGCCCGCGAACAGCGCCTTGCCGTCCTTCTGCAGCGACTGGTGCACGTGCATGCCCGAGCCGTTGTCGCCCACCAGCGGCTTCGGCATGAAGGTCACCGACTTGCCGTAGCGCGCGCCGACGTTCTGCAGCACGTACTTGAGGATCAGCACCTCGTCGGCCTTGCGCACCAGCGAGCCGGCGCCCACGCCGATCTCGCACTGGCCGCCCGTGGCCACTTCATGGTGGTGCACCTCGACGACCAGCCCCATTTCCTCCAGCGCGTTGCACATCTCGCTGCGGATGTCCTGGTAGGCATCCACCGGCGGCACCGGGAAGTAGCCGCCCTTGACGCCGGGCCGGTGGCCCGTGTTCGGGCGATCGGCGAACTCCGTGTTGGAATTCCAGGCGCCGGTGTACGAGTCGATGGTGTAGCCGGTGCTGTTCATCTGGCTGTGCCACTTGGCACTGTCGAAGATGAAGAACTCGTTCTCCGGCCCGAACAGCGCGCCATCGGCGATGCCGGTGGACTTCAGGTAGGCCTCGGCGCGGCGCCCGAGCGAGCGCGGGTCGCGCTCATAGCCCTGCATCGTGGCCGGCTCGATGATGTCGCAGCGCAGGTTCAGCGTCGACTTCCTCGAAGAACGGATCGAGCACGGCGCTGGAGGCATCCGGCATCAGGATCATGTCGGACTCGTTGATGCCCTTCCATCCGGCGATCGAGGAGCCGTCGAACATCTTGCCGTCGGTGAACAGGTCTTCCTTGACCGTCTTGGCGGGGACAGTGACGTGCTGTTCCTTGCCGCGCGTATCGCAGAAACGGAAATCGACGTACTTGACCTCCTTTTCTTTGATGATCTTCAGGACGTCGCTCGGTGTCGTCATGGCTCCTCCGGAGGAAAATTGGATATCTTTGGACGGCAGACCCCCGACCAGTGCAGCCTTCATGCCAAGGATCGGGTGTAGTTCTTTCAGAGACTTACGCAGTCGAGAGCCCGAAAATAGACCCTCTCTGCACCATTCTAGTGCGTCGTGCGCAAGCGTGCATCATTCCGGTGCTGCTCAGCGCACCAAAAAGAAAGGGCAGCCTTGCGGCTGCCCTCCCCCGTTTCCGGTGCGTCCTGCGTGCCCGGTCACCCGGGCGCCGGTAACTCAGTTGCCGCCGGAACGCGTCACCGCTTCCATCACGCGCTCGAGATTGAAGCTGCCCGGCTTCTGCCGCGGCGGGAACTCCCGGAAGCTCTGTAGCCAGTTGGCCACGTAGGCCGCCGCGGGCGCGATCATGAACATGTGCTCGATGAACCAGCGGTTGTAGTCCATGCCGATGTCCTGGGCGAGCTCGAACGGATCCATGCGCAGGTTCACCAGCATGGGCGCACGCAACTCCTCGAACGGCGAGATCCACACATGCAGGCCATGCGCCGACTGCTTGAGGAAGGAAGCCTTCCAGTTGCCGTAGCGCAGCGCCGCGACGCTGCCGTCGTCGGTCCAGTAGATGAACTCCATGCGCGGCCAGTGCGTCTCGTCGCGCAACGCCGGCCCGAGGTCGTAGCCGTCGAGGTGCACCTTGTAGCTGCGCCCGCCGATCTTGCGGCCCTTCTTCAGGTCCTCCTTGGCGGTGGTCATCGCCCGCCGCCGCAACCAGCGTCGCCAGCATGTCCTCGTGCGCGCCGACGTCGTTGACCACCGTGCCCGGCTTGATCGTGCCGGGCCAGCGGATGGCGCAGGGAACCCGGTAGCCACCCTCCCACGGCGTGTTCTTCTCGCCGCGGAACATCGTCGTGCCGCCATCGGGCCAGGTGAAGACCTCGGCGCCGTTGTCGGTGGAGTACATCACGATCGTATTGTCATCGATGCCCAGCTCCTTCAGCAGCTTGAGCATTTCGCCGACCTGGCGGTCGTGCTCGACCATGCCGTCGGCATAGACGCCGAGGCCGGTCTTGCCGATCGAGGTTCTTCTTCAGGTGCGTGAAGATGTGCATCTTCGTCGAGTTCCACCACACGAAGAACGGCTTGTCGGCCTTGTGCGCCTTGCGGATGAAGTCGGCAGCCTTGACGTTGACTTCCTCGTCGATGGTCTCCATTCGCTTCTTCGTCAGCGGCCCGGTGTCGGTGATCTTGCCGCCGGCGTAGCTGTGGATCACGCCGCGCGGGCCGAACTTCTTCTTGAATTCCGGGTTCTTCGGGTAGTCCGGGTGCTCGGGTTCCTCCTCCGCATTGAGGTGATAGAGATTGCCGTAGAACTCGTCGAAGCCGTGGTTCGTCGGCAGCATCTCGTCCCGATCGCCGAGGTGGTTCTTGCCGAACTGGCCCGTGACATAGCCCTGCGCCTTGAGCAGCGTGGCGATGGTCGGGTCCTCCTTCTTCATGCCCTCGGGCGCGCCGGGCAGGCCCACCTTGGTCAGGCCGGTGCGCATCGGGGACTGCCCCGTGATGAACGCGGCGCGACCGGCGGTGCAGCTCTGCTGCCCGTACCAGTCGGTGAACAGCGCGCCTTCCTTTGCGATGCTGTCGATGTTGGGCGTCTTGTAGCCCATCATTCCGTGGTTGTACGCGCTGATGTTGAACTGCCCGATGTCGTCGCCCCACAGCACCAGGATGTTGGGTTTACGGCCCGTCGCCGCCTTTGACTTTGCTTTCGCCATGATTCTCTGAGCTCCTTGAACTTCCACTCCGCTGGAACAATCCGGCCCTACCCGAACGGAAGCAGGACGAGGCCGTAGATCAAGCCGCCCAGAATGAACGGCTTGAGTCGCCCTCCCTCCTTCTGCGGCAATTCGGTGATGGTGCTGTTGACGATCACAGCGCCCGAGATGAAGGCGACCAGCAGGGCGCTGACGATGTTCGGCAGGTCCACGAGCAACCCGGACATCCAGCCCAGCGGCCCCATCGCGGCGAGCACATTGCGACCATGGCTCGCATATCGCTCGCCGAACTCACGCGCCAGCGAGCGGTCGAGCGACAGCAGGTGCAGCGCGATGGCCACCGCGAACAGCAGCACCGAGGCCTGTGATTCATCGAAGCTTCGCACCAGCAGGTAGCCCAGCAGCCAGACGTAGGCCGCAAAGCCACCCAGCTGCAGGCGGTAGCCCTCGAATTCTCCCTCGCTGTCGCCCTCGCCCGCGCCCTCACCGCGGGCAGCGTGCCGCAGGTGTCCCAGTGCGTAGAAGACGAGGAAGCCAACCAGCGCGAGGAAATACACGACCATTCCCTCCCACGGCAGGTCGGGATTGAACTCGTTGATCACCTCGCGCGTTTCGTGCAGTTCCGGCATCACATGCACGAACATGTAGGCTGCCGACATCCCCGCGCCAAAGGAAAGCAGATCCGCGCTTCGAGTGCACGAGCCGCGCAAACGGACGCATCGGACCACCCACGGCGAACGCCAGCGCAAACAGCAGCGCCGCGGCACCTGTACGGATGATCTCCCCGGTTTCCATCGGCTCTCCCGGCTAGAAGCTCTGGTTGCTGATGCCGATGAACACGATGATGCCCAGCGTGCCGATGACGAAGGCGATCACCGAAGAGGACCGTACGAACGTGACGTCCCCGTCCTTGCGCAGCGCCCGCACCGTAGCCATGTACTCGACCATCCCGAGAATGAGCGAAAGCAATCCAGTACCCACCATGATCAGGCCGACGTTCCGCGGCGTGGCATCGGTGCGGAACGTCGCGCCCTGGTTCTGCATGGCCTCGAGGATCTTGTAGATCGTGAAGCCGAAGCTGATGATCGACAGCCCCGTGCGCACCCACGCCATCAGCGTGCGGTCCATGGCCATCACGGTGCGCCGCAGCGCCAGATCCGTGCGTTCCTGTGCGAGTTCGTCGGAAGTCTTGCTCACTGAAAGGGTCTCCGTAATCAGTAGATCCACTGCAGGCGGTAAAGCCACGTGCGCGTATTGCCATTGACGACCGGCCTGGTCAAGGCCGATGTCCCCGTAGGTCACGCTCGCCTTCCAGCGCCGCGTGGCCCACCAGTTTAAGCCGGCCCACCAGCCATCCATGTTTCCGCCGTCCACGCCCGCGTCATCCAGGTCCACCCGGCCCGCGCGACCGACGAGTTCAAAGGCACCCCAGTGGCCGTGGGGCTGCACGCGTCGCGCATAGGCCACCTTGCGGTCATAGGGCCGGGCCTCCCCGGACAGGATCCAGGAACCGGTCAGGTACCAGCCCTCGAAAGTGGCGTTGGGTCGCGCCCGCAGGCTGGCTTCCGAATGCACGTATTCAGTGAGCAGTGACCAGTTGTGCCGCGCGTAGAGCGCCTCGAGGCCGAGGTTCCATGCATGGCTGCCGTCGAGATTCCCCGTATCAACGTAATTGTCCGCGACATTGGAGGCTGGCTTGCCCTTGAAGCGCAGCACGCCATCCGCACCGCTGTAATAGCGCACGGCCATGCCAAGGTGCAGGTACTCCTTGCCTTCCTCGCGCCACACGGGCAGCCAGGTCATGCGACCTGCGACGTCCAGGCCGGCATTGCTGAAGCTCTTGTCGGTCGACAGCCAGTTGTTGTACACGCCGACGGACCAGGTGCCGCGCTGGCCGGGCATCGTGTTCGAAAGCCGGATGCCCGTGTTGCGCGAGACAAAGAACGGGTTCAGCCAGCGCTCGGTGTGCGGCAGGTTGGCCGCATCGCCCACCATTTCATAGACGAACGGCTCCTTCAGCTTGCCGATCGAAAGCTGGCCGAGATGTGCGATGTCGGTGGAGAGGCTGATGTCCGTCGATGACCAGTTGGCGTCGCTGTCCTTGTCGAAGCCCTTGTACTCGTAGCTGATGACGTAATTCCACTTGCGCCACAGGTCGAAGTGGCCCCGCACCATGGCGCGGATCGACCGGGCCTGCCAGGCGTCGTCCTGCAGGCCCACCTGCTGGATGCTTTCGTCGTCCTGGCCGAAATCGGTGTAGTCCACCAGCGCGACCAGCCCCAGCTTGATGGAGAAGCGGTCGTCAGCGTCGGTATGCGAGGTGTTCTTGTAGGCGTCCTGGCTGAAGTCCGGGATGAAATAGGAATCGGGTGTATTCGGCACATAGCCTTCCGGCAGGTCGGCCTCGACCGACTGCGCCCTTGCCAGCAGCGGCAAGGCGCAAAGCAGACCCACTCCCACCCAACGCGCGATCCAGTCCTTCGGCAACACCCGATCCATTCGCTTTCTTGCTGACGCCGGCAGGCGCGCTGGCCGGCAAGCTTCCTCTCGGTGCTTCAATGCGTCCAATGCAAAGAATGGAAGTCTGTAATAGAATTCTTCTATCATCAAATCGCTCCCCTCCCTGCGGCACGCTATCGCGCTGGCGAGACACGGAAATTACGCCCGTGCAGCCCGCGAACTGAACCTCTCGCAACCCAGCCTGACGCGCCGGATCGCACTGCTGGAACAGGAACTCGGCGTGCGCCTTTTCGACCGCACACGCGCTGGCGTCGTGCCCACGGCCTATGGTCGCGTGTTCATCGAGCGCGCCGAACAGGTCCTGCGCAGTGAAACCGCGCTGCGCCGGGAAATCGAGCTGCTGGCCGGCATCGAGGAAGGCCTGCTTTCGATCGGAGCCGCGCCATATCCCACGCAGATCTCGGTCGGTCCGGCCATCGGCCGACTGATTGCACGGCACCCGAAGATTCGCGTGCTTTGCGTAACCCGGGATCCGCGGGGCATACAGCAGGACGTGCTGCACGAGCGCCTCGACCTTGGAATTTCCACGCTCGCGGATGCGGACCAGGACACCCGTCTCGAGCTCATCCCCGTGCCACCCCAGCGCCTGTATGTCGCCTGCCGCCCGGGCCACCCGCTGCTGAAGCTGGGCTGTCCTGATTTCGCGCAGGTGATGGAGTACCCCATGATCACGACGCTTCTTCCGGGCGCCTATGGCTACGCGGTGGAGCACGGTGGCCAGTTCCCCTCGGCACCCCTCTCGAACCTGCCTGACGTCCACCCTGCCATACAGGTGGACTCCCTCGCGATGGGCAGGCAGATTGCGCAGTCCAGCGACGCGGTGTTCCCCGGGACCGCCGCCATGCTGGCGGATGGCCTGGCTTCGGGCCTTCTGGTGCGGCTGGAAACCGATGCGCCGGTGCTGCGCACGGGGTACAGCATCCTGCGGCTCAAGGACCGCACGATGTCACCGGCGGCGCGTGCATTCGTCGAGATCTTTCTCGCGGTGGAACAGGAACAGCAGGACGAACAGAAGCGTACAGAAGCATGAAGAAGACCAAGAACGAAGCTCCGCCGCGGACTTTCCAGGACCTCATCCTCGCGTTGCAGCAGTACTGGGCCGCGCGCGGCTGCGTGGTGCTGCAGCCCTACGACATGGAGATGGGCGCGGGCACCTTTCATCCCGCCACATTCCTGCGCGCCATCGGCCCGGAGCCCTGGAGCGCAGCCTATGTGCAGCCCTCGCGCCGGCCCACCGACGGGCGCTACGGCGAGAACCCGTTCCGCGGCCAGCACTATTACCAGTTCCAGGTCGTCATCAAGCCCTCGCCGCTCGACATCCTCGACCTCTACGTGGGCAGCCTGCGTGCCATCGGCATCGATCCGCTCGTGCACGACCTGCGCTTCGTCGAGGACAACTGGGAATCCCCGACGCTGGGTGCCTGGGGCCTGGGCTGGGAGGTGTGGCTCAACGGCATGGAGGTCACGCAGTTCACCTACTTCCAGCAGGTGGGCGGGCTGGATTGCCGGCCCGTCACCGGTGAAATCACCTACGGCCTCGAGCGCCTGGCGATGTACCTGCAGGGCGTGGAGAGCATGTTCGACCTCGTGTGGACCGACGGCCCGCTCGGCCGCGTCACCTACGGCAACGTGTTCCACCAGAACGAGGTGGAACAGTCGGCCTACAACTTCGAGCAGGCCGACGTTGCCATGCTGCTGCGCCACTTCGACGAACACGAGGCGGCCTGCAAGTCGCTGCTCGATGCGAAGCTCGCGCTGCCCGCCTATGAGCAGGTGCTCAAGGCCTCGCACACCTTCAACCTGCTCGACGCGCGACGCGCCATCTCGGTGACCGAGCGGCAGCGCTACATCCTGCGCGTGCGCACGCTGGCGCGCGCAGTGGCGCAGCGCTACTACGAGAGCCGCGAGGCGCTGGGCTTCCCCATGGTGGCCGCATGATCGCGCGTGCGGATTTCCTGGTCGAGCTGGGCACGGAGGAGCTGCCGCCGAAGGCGCTGCTGGCGTTGTCCGAATCCTTCCGCGATGGACTGGTCTCGCGCCTCGCAACGGCCGGCCTGGAGCATGGCGCCGTGCAGGCCTTCGCCACGCCGCGACGGCTCGCGGTGCGCGTGAAGCGCCTGTCGCTGCGTGCGCCGGAGCAGAAGCTCCAGCGGCGCGGACCGCCGGCCTCGGCGGCCTTCGATGCGCAGGGCCAGCCGACGCGTGCTGCGCTGGCCTTCGCGCAGTCCTGTGGCGTGGCGCTCGAAGCGCTGGGCCGCGAGAAGGACGCGAAGGGCAACGAGTACCTCAGCTTCACAGGCGTGAAGCCCGGCGCCATGGCGCGCGATCTGCTGCCCGGCTTCGTGAGCGAGGCGCTCGACCAGCTGCCGGTGCCCAAGCGCATGCGCTGGGGCGCAGGCGAGGCGCAGTTCGTCCGCCCGGTCCATTGGTTGCTGCTGCTGCTCGGCCGCGAGGTGCTGCCGGCGCGCATTCTCGACACCGATGTCGGGCGGCACCACGCGCGGCCATCGTTTCCTCGCAACGAAGCCCATCCACATCGCCTCCCCTGCAACCTATGAGGCAGCGCTGGAGAAGCGCGGCCATGTGGTGGCGGACTTCGCGCTGCGGCGCGAACGCATCCGTGCCGGCGTCGAGGCGCTGGCCACTGAGTACGGTGGCCGCGCGCTGATCTCCGCGGCGCTGCTCGACGAAGTCACCGCACTGGTGGAATGGCCCGTGCCGCTGGCCGGTCACTTCGAGGAGCGCTTCCTTTCCCTGCCGCGCGAACTGCTGGTCTCGGTGCTGCAGGACCACCAGCGCTACTTCCCGCTGGAAGGCCCGGACGGCCGGTTGCTGCCGGTGTTCCTCACGGTGGCGAACATCCCGAGCAGCGATCCGGCAGTCGTGCGCGCAGGCAACGAGCGCGTCGTGCGCCCGCGCCTGTCGGATGCCGCGTTCTTCTGGGAGCAGGATCGCAGGCAGCCGCTGGCCTCGCGCACGGCGCAGCTGGACTCCGTCACCTTCCAGGCCCAGCTCGGCTCCATCGGCGACAAGGTCCGTCGCGTCGAGCCACTGGCACGCGCCATCGCCGCGCGCATCGGCGGCGAGGAAGCCCTCGCGGCGCGCGCGGCGCTGCTGTGCAAGAACGATCTCGTGACGAACCTCGTGGGTGAATTCCCGGAGCTGCAAGGCATCATGGGCGGCTACTACGCCGATGCGGACGGCGAGCCCGCGGAAATCGGTCGCGCCATCGCCGGCCACTACCAGCCGCGAGGCGCCGGGGATGCGGTGCCCGCGACACTCGCGGGCCTTGCCGTGTCCATCGCCGACAAGCTCGACACGCTGACCGGCATCTTCGCGATCGGCCAGAAGCCCTCGGGCACGAAGGACCCGTTCGCGCTGCGCCGCGCCGCCATCGGCATCGGCCGGATGATCTACGAGAAGAAGCTGCCGCTGGACCTCGTGGACCTCGTCGAACAATCGCTGCGCCTGCACGGCGTGTTCGAAGCGCCGCTGGCGCAGGGTGCCAAGCCGCTGGCAACGCGCGACGTCGTTGCCACGCAAGTGTACGACTACATGATGGAGCGCCAGCGCAACGCCTGGCTCGAGCCGCCCGACGGCGGCCCGCCGATCCCGGGCATTTCACCCGAGGCCTGCGATGCGGTGATCGCCACGCGGCCGCGCTCGCCACTGGATTTCGACGCGCGCGTGCGTGCTCTGCTGCGGTTCCTGGCATTGCCTGAAGCCGCGAGCCTTACCGCCGCCAACAAACGCATCGCGAATCTCCTGTCCAAGTCAGCTGGTGGTGGCAGCGGCAATACGCATATTGACGAGCAACTCCTGCGTATCGACGCAGAGCGCGCGCTCTTCCAGGCCGTGCTTTCCGCCGAACACTCGGTGCCTGGGCGCATCGCCACCGGTGAATACACCATGGCGCTGGAGGAACTCGCGCAGCTGCGCCCGGTGGTTGACGCCTTCTTCGACGAGGTCATGGTCATGGACCCGGACCCGGGCCTGCGCGCCAACCGACTTGCACTGCTGACGCGACTGCGCGCACTGTTTTCCGGCATAGCCGACCTGTCCCGACTGCCAGGCTGAGTTCGACACAAGAAGAAGAGGAGAGGGAACATGCAGCATCTTGGAACGGTGAATGTCTTCGCGGTGCTGGTCGCCGCGCTGGCCGGTTTCGTCATCGGTGGCAGCTGGTACGGCCCGCTGTTCGGCAAGCCTTGGATGGCTGCCTCGGGCATGACGAAGGAGAAGGGAGCCGAAGGCAACATGGCACTCATCTTTGGCCTGGCCTTCGTGCTGAACGCGATCATCGCGATCGGCATCTCGGTGATGCTGGGCGGCCATCGCGGCCTGTTCTCCGGCCTGCATGTGGGCCTGTTCGCCGGTTTTTTCTTCGTCGCTACCGCGCTCGGCGTGATCTACCTGTTCGAGCGCCGGCCGCTGAAGCACTTCCTGATCAATGCGGGATACCAGCTCGTGAATTTCGCGGTGATCGGCATGATCATCGGCCTCTGGCCGAGCGTGAAATCCGTCACACCCTGACCGCGGTCGAGCCAGCGGCAAGCTGGATTTACCAACCGGTTCCGGGCCACCGGAGCCGTGTTTGACGGAACATCGGGCCAATGCCGGCTAATGCCGGCCTTGGTGTATTGGTCCTGATGTTCAACGGAGAAGGAATTTCCGCGCTGCTGTCGCTTTCGCTGCTCGCGGCGCTGGCGTTCTGCTGGTATCTCTGGCGCGTTCGTCCGTCGCGAACGGCCCTGGCTGCCCGCAGCCAGGCCGTGCTCGAAGGCATCGAAGAGGCCATCGCGATTGCCGATGGCGAGTCCGGCCTGATCCTCGACGTCAACCCCGCGCTGCTGCGCTCGACCGGCTACTCCGCCGGTGAACTCGAAGGCCATCCGATCGACCTGGTGTTCGTGGACTACGACCGTCTCTGCGACCTGGCTCGCGAAACACAGCGCGGCACCGTGGCGGCCTTCGGCGAGTGCCGGATCCGCGCACGCGACGGCCGCATGATCGACGCCGACGTGACACTCGGTGAAGTCGCGCATGCCGGAAGGCGCCTGCTGTGCCTCGTGGCGCGCGACATCACGCTGCGCAAGCAGGCTGAGCGCCAGCGTGAGGAACACCGGCGCTCGCTCGAACATCTCGCCAACCACGATCCGCTGACCGGCCTTCCCAACCGCCTGTCGCTGAAGGCGCAGCTGCCACAGCTGCTGCGGGACCTCACCGGCACGCAGGGCGACCTGGCGCTGTTCTACATCGACCTCGACGAGTTCAAGGGCATCAACGACAGCCGGGGCCACGCCGCGGGCGACGAACTGCTGCGCATCACGGCCCAGCGCCTGCGCGCCTGCGTGTCCGCTGGCGACAGCGTCATCCGCATGGGCGGCGACGAGTTCGTGATCCTCGCCCGCGAGCTGCCGGGACGCAGCGCTGCCGCGGGCATCGCCGAGCGCATCGTCGCCAGCCTGCGCCAGCCGCTGCAGATGGAAGGCGAAACGGTGCGCGTCACCGCGAGCGTGGGCATCAGCCTGTATCCGGATGACGGCCTGGACCTGGAGTCGCTGCTCAAGCACGCCGACATCGCGTTGTACGAAGCCAAGAACGCCGGTCGCGACAACTACCGCTTCTTCGATGCCGACATGGACATCGGCCACGGCGAGCGACTGGCGCTGCAGCAGGCCCTGCGCCATGCCATCGGCACCGAGCAGATATTCCTCGAGTACCAGCCGGTGCTGGACCTGCACACCGGCCAGATGGTGTCGTTCGAGGCGATGGTGCGATGGCGCCATCCGGAGCTCGGCGTGCTGGCCCCGGGCCGCTTCGTCCCGCTGGCCGAGCAGTGCGGCCTGATCCTGTCGCTGGGTGAGCAGGTCATCGACCTGGTGTGCCGGCAGATCACCGAGTGGCGCGCAGCGCAGCTCACCGCACGGCCGGTGGCGGTGAACCTCTCGCCGCAGCAGCTCGCGAATGAAAAGCTGGTGCCGTTGATTGTCAGGCTGGCGGCCCGGCATGGCGTCGAACTCTCGCTGCTGCAGCTCGAGGTGACGGAGACCGCCGTGATGCAGGATGCAGGCCGCCATATCGCGGCGCTCGAGGCGCTGCGCAAGCTGGGTTGCAAGGTGTTCATCGACGATTTCGGCACCGGCTACTCGAGCGTGAGCCAGCTGAAGAGCCTGCCCATCGATCGCCTCAAGATCGACGGAAGCTTCGTGCGCGACATGCCGGTCGATGCGAACGACGCGGCGATTGTCGGCGCGGTGATCAGCATGGCGCGCAGCCTCGACATCGAGCTGGCCGCCGAAGGCATCGAGAGCGCGGAACAGCTGGGCATGCTGCAGGACCTGGGCTGCCGCCTCGGCCAGGGCTTCCATTTTTCGCGGCCGATCGCGCCTTCGCAGTGTGTCGCACTGCTGGAACAGGCGGCGCGCAACACCCGCCTGTCCGACAGCCTCAAGATCCGCCAGCTCCGCGCCTCCTCTGGCCAGGGTGGCTGAAGGCCGCTAGGCGCTGCCCCAGACGCGGCGCGCCACTTCCATCACCAGCTGCATCTTTGCCGTCTGCTGCGACACGCTCACATCGTTGCCGTGCACGGTGCTGGCAAAGCCGCATTGCGGCGACAGTGCCAGCTGTTCCAGCGGGCAGTACTTCGCCGCCTCTTCGATTCGCCGGCAGATGTCATCCGCCGATTCCAGTTCGCCGAGCTTCGTCGTCACGAGGCCCAGCACGATGACCTTGCCCTTCGGCACATGGCGCAACGGGACGAAGTCGCCGGAGCGCACGTCGTCGTACTCCAGGAAGTAGCGCTCGACGTTCATTTCGTTGAACAGCACTTCGGCCACCGGCTCATAGCCGCCCTCGGCTGCCCATGAACTGCGGAAGTTGCCGCGGCACAGGTGGATGCCCGTGGTCATGCCCGCCGGCGCCGAGGCCAGCGACGCATTGATCAGCTCGGCATAGCGGCGCGGAAGGTCATTCGGATCCTCGCCTCGGGTACGGGCCCGTTCGCGCTGCTCCGAATCGCACAGATAGGCAAGGTTGGTGTCGTCGAGCTGCAGGTAGCGCAGGCCGGCGCCGGCGAGCTGACGCACTTCCTCGCAGTAGGCCGCGGCGATGTCCGCGTAGAACTGATCCATGTCCGGGTAGAGGTCCGCGCTGATCGATTTCCTGCCGGCACGGAAGTGCAGCATCGTCGGCGAGGGAATCGTGATCTTGGGCTCGCGGGTCGCCACGCCCGCCAGGAAGCGGTAGTTGTCGACCTCGATGGGCTTTGCGTGACGCACGCGCGCATTCACCGTCATCACCGGCGGCGCATAGTCGATATCGCCCTGCACCTTGTGGAATTTCGTCGTCATGCCGCCGGTCTCGACGACGCCGGCCAGCTGCGTGAGGAAATCCACATGGAAATAGGTGCGGCGAAACTCGCCGTCGCCCACCGCCAGCAGTCCGAGGTCCTCCTGGTACTTCACGATGTCCGCGATAGCCGAGTCCTCGACCCGTCGCAGGCCCGCCGCGTCGAGGCTTCCGGCCTTGAATGCGGCGCGGGCGTCCAGAAGGACCTTGGGTCGCAGGAAGCTGCCGATCTGCTCGGCCCGGTACACGGGCAGGGATACGGAATCGGCACTCACGAATTGGCAGCGTCCTTGCAGAATTTTCGGATTGCGAAATATATCACCGGATTTGATCCGGCACAGTGCGAGGTGGCAGGCCAGCGGCGATACTTCGCCCATGCCGCGTTCGCGGCACAACGATTCAGAAATTTTTCGGGGGTTCGGGAATGTCGCGAAAGCACCAGGACGAGGCCGCTCCGGCCGGATCAGTCGATCGTCGCCAGTTCATCGGCGGGGCCGCCATCGGCCTCGGTGCCGCGCTCACCGCAGGCGGCGCCGTGGCCCAGCAGGCACCACCGCCAGGCGCTGCACCGCAGTCCGGGACATCGCCCAGCGCTACGCCACAGCCGGCCCCCGCATCCCGCAGTTGTTTCGGGTCGAGCAGGACATCGCCCACTGCGAGGTCGAGGGCAAGATTCCGGCCGACCTCGTCGGAGGGTTCTACCGTACTGGCCCCGACGCGCAGTTCCCGCTGCGCGCAGGCAACATCCCCTTCGACGGCGAAGGCCACGTCAGCGTGTTCCGCTTCGAGAACGGCCGCGTGGACTACAAGACGCGCTTCGTGCGCAACGAGCGTTTCGTCGCGCAGGAGAAGGCCGGCAAGATCCTGTTCCCGATGTACCGCAATCCGTTCATGGACGATCCGTCCGTGAAGGGCAAGAGCCGCGGCACGCACAACACGCACATCATCCACCACAACGGCCGGCTGCTCGCGCTGAAGGAAGACAGCCCGCCCGCGGCGATGGACCTCAACACGCTCGAGACGCTGGACCCGGTGTACACGTTCAACGGGCAGCTGCAGAGCAAGACGTTCACCGCGCACCCGAAGACCGACTCGCGCACCGGCAACCTGCTGGCCTTCGGCTACGAGGCGAAGGGCCACAACACGACGGACGTGAACGTGTTCGAGTACACGCCGGACGGCCGCAAGGTGTGGGACGCGTGGGTCAACGTGCCCTACGTGGGCATGCTGCACGACTACCAGGTGACCGAGAAGTACGTGATGCTCTACGTGATCCCGCTGGCCTACGACCAGGCGCAGATCGAACGTGGCGGCATCCACTGGTCCTGGTATCCCGGTCAACCGACGTACTTCGGCTACTTCCGCCGCGGCGGCGACGGCAAGGACGTCAAGTGGATCAAGGGCCCGGAGCGCAGCGCCACGCACATGATGGGTGGCTTCGACGACGGCAACAAACTCTACGTCGACGTCGAGATGTCGCTGTCGAACCCGTTCCCGTTCATGCCGATGCGCGACGGCTCCAGCTGGGACCCGGTGCGCGGCGCCAGCCACATCACGCGGCTGTCCGTGGACGTGTCGAAGAAGACGCCGAAGGACTACGGCATCGAGACGCTGTTCCCCGACCATATCGGCGCGCTGCCGCGGCAGGATGACCGCTACAACACCGTGCCGTACCGCTACGGCTTCCTGCCCTGCCCGGATCCGGCACCGAAGGATCCGAACAAGCGTCCGGCCTCCTGCTACGCGCGCTTCGACGTGCAGAACCGCACCTCGATGCTGTACCGCGCGGGCGAGGGCGTGCAGCTGGCCGAGGCCTGCTTCGCGCCGAAGAGTGCCAACTCGCCGGAAGGCGTCGGCTACCTGATGGGCGTGGCCTCGCACACGACGGAGAACGGCCGTGCCGATCTCGTGATCCTGGATGCCGAACACATCGACCAGGGTCCCATCGCCACCGTGAAGCTGCCGACGCGCACCGTCGGCCAGATCCACGGCTGGTGGGTGCCGGGAGCGGCGATCCCGAAGAAGGCCTGATATCGCGCCGAATCCGGCCGGCCCTGCGCCGGCCGGACAGCGGGCATCCGGCTCAATGGCATTCGAAGTCGTCGGCGCCCACCGGCTGGCAGTGCTCGCCCCAGCCGAATTCGCGCCAGTAGTCCACCAGGCCCAGATCGCGCACGACGTCCTTGAAGCCCGGAAGCTTGCGCACACCAGCCATGCACCGGTCGCCAGAGCGAATAGGCAACGGCAAGCGCCGGTCGGGATGGCCGTCCGCCTGCAGCACCTTCAGCGCCAGCTCATCGGTCGTCGAAGTAGGCTGCCCGAACGCGAGCCAGCTGCGACCTCTGCGCCGGATGCCGGACCATCGAGAAATCGGCGCAATTCCGGCGGCGCCTGTTCCGGCTCGGGCCGAAGCGCCGCAAGTCGGTGAGTCAATGTGGAATCTCCGCGGCGCAAGCCGTCTCCCAGCGCTTCCAGGCGTCCTCCGTCGTGCTGCATCGCCAGTGGCCTTGCCGTGTAACACGGCTGCGCGACTGCAGTGCGCTCGGTCGACAATCGCCAGCCCCCTTCGATTCTCGGCGAGGGCATCCGCAAGGCGGCCGCGCGTTGGCATAGGCCTCCGCGAGATTGACGCGACGACGCGCAGGTTGAGCGGCTCCCAGCTGCGGCCTCGCTCGAGGCCCGGGATGGCGCGGCGGGCCTTGTCGACTGCCAGCGATGCGGTCCAAAGCGATTCCCTGCACCTCCGAGCCACCGGAGGCGTGCTGGCAAGTCCGTCGCCACGGCCTCCAGTACTCGGCCTGCCCCTCTCAACTGCGGACCCAGTCGCCGCGCTGGAATCGCATGCCGCCCTGCGTCAGCGTCTGCGCCAGCCGTTGGATCCGGGCTGGCGCGAATGGCCGTCTCCAGTGCTTCGTCGGCCTTGCGCGCAACCATGTCTCCGGGCCGGATTCCAGGGATCCGAAATTCGAGGTCGACGGTAGGCTCCGACAGCTCCAGCCAGGCGAGCAGGAATTGCGGATCGACGCTCCACGGCGAGCTCGAATTGCTCGAGCTGCGGGCATCGACCGGTTCGCGTTAGCTTGCGCTGCATGGGCCGGCCCTCGAGGTAGGCCTCGTAGGCCTGCGACGTCACGGGTCATGCCGGGCAACGTGTCCCAGCTCACCGACACCGAGCGTGATCTGCAACGCCTCGGCCACTGAGCGCGCGATCTCCTCCTGCACCTTGAAGACGTCCTGTCGCCGGCCGGTCATAGGTCTGCGACCAGAGATGGAAGCCGTCGCCTGCCTTGATCAACTGCGCGGTGATGCGCAGCTGGTCGCCGTCCTTGCGCACACTGCCCTCGAGCAGGTTGCTCGACGCCCAGCTTCTCCCCGATGACCTTAAGTCCTCGTTACGGCCCTTGAAGTAGAAAGCCGACGTGCGGCCGGTGACCTGCAGGCCGTCGACTCGCGCCAGCGAGTTGAGCAGTTCCTCGGTCAGGCCATCCGCGAAGTACTCCTGCTCCGGGTCGGAGGAGAGATTGGCGAACGGCAGCACGGCGAGCGTCGCTGTCCAGTCTGCTGGCGACGGGTCGCCTCCGGCCGACCGCTCGCAACACCCACGGCCCCGCGCCCAGACAGCGCCAGCGCCAGCAAGGCCAGCACCGCCAGCTGCAACGCGATCGCACAGCCGCGATCTGTGCTGCCACGGGCGTATCTCGGCTGGCGCGGCACGGCGCAGAGGGCGGCGACCGCAGCGCCAGGTCGCTTGCACGGCATCGCAGGTCACTCGACGAAGTGCCATGCCAACGCGGGTCGGTCAGTGCGCCCTGCCATCCGGCCAGGTCCGCCGACTGCCGCAGCTCGAACATGACCGGCCGCTCGCAGGGCTCGATCATTACGGGCACGAGCGTGCCGGCTCGGTCGGCGATCGTCGCCTCTGCGCGCACCCAGCGCGAGGCCACCGACGTGCCTGGACCACAGCACGACGACGGCGCTCGCGCGACTTCAGCGCCTGCTCGGTGACCTCGTCATAGGACTCTCCCGAACGCAGCGACTGGTCCCACCAGACGCTGAAGCCCTCGCGCTGCAACGAGTCGGCGAAGCGCCTTGCGCTGGCCTGGTCCTCGCGGCTGTACGAGAGAAAGATGTCGGGACATGTGGCGGGCCTGCCTGTTCTTGGGGCCGCAGGCCGGGAAGATAGCACCTGCCGGGTGCGCCGTCCGAACACCCCGTCAGCGGGTCAGGTGCCGCCGATCAGGCGGCGCAGCTCGAGCACGCGCAGCGACATCGTGCGCGCCGCTTCGTCCGGCATCGATGTCGGCCCCACGCCCGAACGGAGCAGCCCGTCGAGTTCTGCTGCGCGCAATGGCTTGCTGATGAGGAAGCCCTGCGCGTAGTCGCAACCCAGCTCCATCGAGCCGCTGGCGCTGCTCCTGGGTTTCCACGCCTTCGGCCACGATGCGCAGCCCGATGCCGTGGCCCAGGTCGACGATGGCCCGGATCACGGCGGCATCCTCGGAACCCAGCGTCAGGTCGCGGATGAACGAGCGGTCGATCTTCAGCTCGTCGACCGCCAGCTGCCGCAGCTGCGACAGCGAGGAATAGCCGGTGCCGAAGTCATCGACCGAGAAGCGCACGCCGACGATGCGCAGCAGCTCGATGTTCCGGCGGGCCGCCTCGGCGTCGCGGATGAACGCGCTCTCGGTGATCTCCAGCACCAGGCAGTCGGCGGGCGCCTTCACGCCGCGCAGTGACTCCAGGATGTGCTGCAACAGCTCCGGATCGATGAGGTCCGTCGCCGACAGGTTCACGGCCATCTCCATGCGCAGCCCGGAAGCATGCCAGTCGGCCAGCTGGGTCAGCGCGTTCTTCAGCACCCAGCGCGTCAGGGCACCCGATGCACCGGTGCGCTCGGCGATCTCGACGAACTCGGAAGGCGGGAGCGGACCGAAAAGGGGGTGTTTCCAGCGCACCAGCGCCTCGACGCTGCGGCAACTGCCATCGGCCAGGCGCTGCTTCGGCTGGTACACCAGGTGCAGCCCGTCGCTCGCCAGCGCGGCCGGCAGGTCGACGCCGATCTTGAGGCGCCGTTGCTGCGCTTCGTCTTCGGCCCGACGGAAGAAGGCAATGTTCTGCTGCGCCTGCACGGCCGACTCGACCGCGGCCTCGGCGCAGCGCAGGGCTTCTGCCGCGATGCCGGAATCCAGCGGCGCGCAGGCGATACCGATGACCACCGTGGCGCGCAGTGCGACGCCCGCCGTGTGCAGCGGCTCGGTCACGACTGCGCGGATCTCGCGCGCCAGCTCCGCCGCCTCGGTGGGCCCGACGCTGCCGACCATCACGAGAAAGCGGGCCTCATCGACGCGCGCGAGCAACGACCTGTCGCCCTGCCAGCGCGCCAGCTGACCGGCGATGTGCGCGAGCAGTTCGTCCGCGAAACGCCTGCCGAGTCCTGCGGATAGCTCCTGCAGGTTCGTGATGACGATCATCAGCACAGCCGTCTCGCGATTCTCCGGCACATCATGCAGCCGCTGGCCCAGCCAGTCCTCGGCCAGGCGACGGTTCGGCAGTCCGGTGGCGTCGTCGTGGTGCGCGACATGCAGCAGTCGGGCCTCGCGCTGGGCGATGCCTGCCTGCATCGCATTGAAGGCACTGGCCAGATTCGACAGCTCGCGGGACCCCCCCGCATCGACCGGAGTCGAGTAGTCACCTGACGCGATGCGCTGCGCGCCCTGCGAGAGCCGCTGCACCGGGTCGGGCCGCGCTTCGGCCGAGGTAGAGTCCCGCGCCAAGCGCCGCAAACAGCGTGGCGCCGAACACGAACCCGAGGTTCATGGCGAGCTGGCGATAGGGTGCCAGCACCTCGTCCATTGGCTTGAGCAGCGCGATGTCGACCGTGGGCGCCACGGTGGTGATGCGCGAGGTCATTGCCAGATACTCCACGCCCTCGAGCACTCGAATCGCTGGCGTCGTCTCCAGTTGCGGACCTTCAGCGCCAGGCTGGAACGCGACGCGGACGCCTATCAGGTCCTGCAGTTCCCTCGCGAAGGCGGAGTTCACCTCGAAACCCAGCGCCACCCGCGCGATCTCGTCGGGTGCCAGCACCGGCGCGGTGAACACCTGGAAGATCCTTCCGTCGGCCACGAGAAACTGCGGCTTGCCCGGCTCATGCGCGCCGTGACGCACGAGTTCCTTCGCCGCCACGGCACCGATCGCTCCGGTGCCCTCGCCTGTGGCGATCACGCGCCCGTCGAGGTCGAAGGCCACGGTCAGTTCAGCGCCAACGCGTGCGGCGTGGTTGCCCAGTGCCGAGGCCACTGTCGGCGTGTCACCCGAGGCAACCGCTTCGCGCAGCCCGATAGTCGGCCGTCAACACGCTGACGGCGTTGGCCAGCTGCCGCTCCCGGTAGTCGATGACGCGGCGCGCAACCTGGGCACCCGCGATGAGCTGCGCGTCCGCGCGTTCCTGTTCAGTGGCGCGCGTACGGGCCAGCGCCGTGACGAAGGTCACGGTCTGTGCGCCGACGACCAGGCCCGTCAGCAGGATGAGAAGTCGATTGCGAAAAGAGAGCATGGGATTCGGTTCAATTCGCGACGGATCATCCTAGGTCCGACATCACCGCAGCGCGATCAGCAGGCTATGGAACTGGGAACTGCATACCACGCGGGCAGACACCTGCAGCTGGCCCTCGCGGCCGCTGTGGCGCTGCTGTTCCCGCTTATGTCACGACCGGCCAGCGCCGCGGCGCTGGAACTGCAACTGCTCGCCGTGGATGGCAAAGCCGATAGCCGGCGCGGTGCTCACCCTTCGGTCCACACAGCCCGATCGGGCGCCAGCCGCTCCGGTGAAGGCGGTCATGGACCAGCAGCACCGCAAGTTCGTGCCGCACGTGCTGATCGTGCCGCTGAATTCCGCGGTCTCCTTTCCGAACAGCGACAGCGTGAGCCACCAGGTGTACTCGTTCTCCCCGGCCAGGAAGTTCCAGCTGCCGCTGTATCAGGGCAGCCCCAATCCGCCGGTGCAGTTCGATCGCGCCGGCGTGGTCACGCTCGGCTGCAACATCCACGACGAGATGCGTGCGTACATCTTCGTCGTGGACGGACAGTACTTCGGTCGCAGCGACGCCATCGGGCCGGTGGAACGTTGCCGCGGTGGAGCCCGGCGAGTACGAGCTCCAGGTCTGGCATCCGCTGGCGCGCGAGATGCAGCCGATCTTCGAAGGAAATGTGACGGTTTCCTCCGGCACCGGGCAGCAGAAGATTGCGGTGCAGGCACAGGCGCCGTTGCGCCTGCGGCCGGAGTCCACGGTTCCGGCCAACTGGGACGCGTACTGATGCGCGCCGCGCTGCGCCGCTTTGGCCGCCTTCGTCGTCGGCATCGTCGCGTTCCCGCTGCATGCGGAAATCGAAGCCAGTCTCGACCTGCGACTGGTCGACTCCAATGGCAGGCCCGGCTTTCTCGATGGCGGCCTCGGCAAGCTGCGCTTCGATGCCGACGACGACGGACTGAACCTCGGTCGCGCGCGCTTCGCCTGGCGTGGTTCCGTCGGGTGGCGACTGGCACGCGAACGTCGACCTGTCCGCCTGGAGCCTGGAAGACCATCACATCGTCGACGTCACCGAGGCCTGGCTCGAATGGCGGCCGGTGCCGCAGTCAGCCTGGCGATCCAACGTGAAGATCGGCGCCTTCTATCCGCCGGTCTCGCTGGAGCACCGCGCGCCCGGCTGGAGCAACCCCTACACGATCAGCAGTTCGGCGCTGAACACCTGGGTGGGCGAGGAGCTGCGCACCATCGGCGTCGGCTATGAACTCGAGCACCTGGGCCAGCAAACGGCGTCGCCTGGGATTTCGGGCTGAATGCGGCCGTGTATCGGCTGGAACGATCCTGCGGGCGTCATCATCGCGCTTCGCGGCTTCGCCATGCACGACCGACAGACGCCGGTATTCGGCCGCATCGGCACCTTATGCCTATGGCGGCCCGATCAGCGCGTGCTGTTCGCCGAGATCGACAACCGGGCCGGGCTACCACGTCGGCGGTTACGCGAAGCACGACAGCGGCCTCGAACTGCGCGCCCTGCACTACGACAACCGCGCCGATCCCTCCGCGTTCATGCCGTCGCATCGACGACTACGCCTGGAACACCCGCTTCGACTCGCTGGGCCTGCGCTACGACGGCGCCACGCGGCACGACCCTGATCGCTGCAATGGCTCGAGGGCCGCACCGACGCGGGCCCGGGTCGCATGACCGCTGGGAATTCGAGGCCGCCTTCTGCCTGCTGGCACAGCAACTTCGGTGCGCATCGGCTCGCCGTCCGCTAGACGACTTCTCGACACAGCAGAATCAGCACGACCTTCCCGGGTCCGCTCGGCGACGAGCGCGGCGACGCGCTGACGCTGGGCTGGACCTGGGCGGTGCGCGAGCACGTGGAACTGGCTGCCGAGTGGCTGGAGATCCGCAGCGACTTCACGGCGCGCAGCGCTCGGCGAACCAGCCTGACGCCGGACGAACAGCAGCCTGCAGCTGGCGGTGCGCTGACGCTCTGAAGCTTGCTCCAGACCGATGCGTAGCGAGTCATCGCGATGCCATGGGTCAGTGTCCCGCTTTCCGTCTCCCGCCGGATATCCACCTTGCGCAGCAACAGCACGCCGGTCGCCAGCGCCGCCAGTCCCAGCGGCATCATCGGCACGTAGAACATCTGCTGCACCGGCACGCCAGGTTGAGCACGATAGCCGCCGACCAGCGGGCCGGCCAGTGATCCGACGCGACCCATCCCCAGCGCCGCGCCCACGCCGGTGGTGCGGCAGTTGGACGGATAGATGAGTCCCGCCGAGGCATTGAGCGCCCCCTGGCAACCGATGATGCCGAACCCCGCGAGGCACACGGCCAGCGTCAGGAACCCGGCGGACGAGAATCCGATGGTGGCGATCGACAGCAGGCTCGCCGAGCCCGATGAGCAGCAGCACCATCACCCAGCGCAGGCCCAGCCGGCCCAGCAGCAACGCGGTGAAGATCGTCGCGATCGTGCCGCTCCAGTGAAACACGCTGTTGGTGAGCGAGAACTGCTGCGGCGGAGAGGTTGCCCAGCTTCAGCACGGTCGAGATCCAGCTGTTGAGGAAGTGCATCGACAGCAGCACGCCGGCGAACATGATCCACAGCATCGGCGTCGTGACGCGCAGCCCCGGCGGAACAGGTCGCGGAAGCTGCTGCGCGCCAGCCTCGCCCTGCTCCGCGCAGCGCGAAGGTGGTGTCGGCCGTGATCTTCAGCTGCGGGTCGAGCTCCTGCACGCGACGCGCGAGCTGCTCGCGGTCGCGGCCGCGGTTCGTCAGGTACAGCAGCGACTCCGGCAGGAAGATGGCCAGCAGGACTCCGATCACGATCGGCACGATGCCGCCGACGATGAACAGCGATTCCCAGCCGTACGTCGGCGCGAGCTTCGCGGCGACCACGCCCGGCAGCCCGCTGCCCAGCGACATGCCGATGATGACGAAGCTGGTCATCATTGCGCGCTTGCGCCGCGGCGTTGTCTCGGCCGTGAGCGCGATGACGTTCGGCAGCACGCCACCGAGGCCGATGCCGGTGAGGAAGCGCACGATGGCCAGCTGCGTCACGGTCGAGGTCAGCAGTGCACGCCAGTGTCATCGCGCCGAACAGAAACGTGCCGCCGACGATGATCCGCTTGCGCCCGATGCGGTCGCCGAGGCCGCCGAGGAAGATCGCGCCGAGCATCATGCCGAACAGGTTCGCGGACTGCACCGGTCCGACAAGCTCGGAGGGCTTCACCCCCCAGGCCTCCGTCAGCCAGGGTGCCGCGACGCCGACCAGCTGCAGGTCGAATCCGTCGCAGACCAGCGCGATCAGCAACAGCGCCAGCACGAAGTAGTTGCGCCCGGTCAGCTGCTGGCGATCGATCAGCTCATCGACATGGACCGTGTTCGACATCAGATCTTGTAGTCCTGTTGCTTCGCGGCGTACTCGATGTAGAAATCAAGCGCCTTCGGATCCGCCATCGCATCGCGGTTGGCGGCCTTGGCGATCGGCACGCCGGCCAGGATGCGCCGCACCGGCACTTCCATGCGCTTGCCGCTGATCGTGTAGGGAATCGCGGCACCTGGTAGATCTTGTCCGGCACGTGCCGCGGCGTGTATTCGGCGCGCAGCCGGTCGTTGATCGCCTTGACCAGGGCCTCGTCCAGCACGCGCCCTTCGACGAGCTTCACGAACAGCGGCATGAAGAACTTGCCGCCCGGCAGGTCGAGGTTGACGATGAGGCCGTCCTCCACGCCCGGGACCAGCACGATGGTGCGGTAGATCTCGGACGTGCCGATGCGGATGCCGTGGCGGTTCAGCGTCGCATCCGAGCGTCCCAGCACGAACACGCCGCCGCGCTCGTTGATGCGGTAGAAATCGCCCTGCCGCCACATGCCGGGGAAGTCGCTGAAATAGGTTTCCGTATAGCGCTCGTCGTTCCTGTCGTTCCAGAAGCCCACCGGCATCGAGGGCATGGGCTGCGTCACGACCATCTCGCCCACCTCGTCGGTGACGAACTTGCCGTTCTCGCCCAGCACGTGCACGGCGACGCCGAGGCAGCGCGCCTGGATCTCGCCCGGCGTAGGCCGGCAGCGTCACGACACCGCCGACGAAGCCGGAGCAGATGTCCGTGCCGCCGCAACCCGGCACGATCCAGGCATCCTTCTTCACGTTCTCGTAGAACCAGGCCTGGCATTCCGGTGACACCGGCGAGCCGGCAAGCGTCACCGAGTCGAGGCTGGAGAGGTCGAACTTCGCCTTCGGGACGATGCCGTTCTTCTCGAGGATGGACTGGTACGTCGGGCTCGCGCCGAACAGGTTCACTTTTGCGTCCTGCACCATCTTCCACAGCAGGTCGCCATCGGGCCAGGCCGGGTTGCCGTCGTAGAGCACCGGAACCACGTCCGACAGCAGCGAGCTGACGAGGAAGTTCCACATCATCCAGCCGGTGGTGGTGAAGAAGAACAGCCGCTCGCCGCGCGCGCATGTCGAAGTTGAAGGCCACATGCTTCAACTGCTCGATCATGATGCCGCCGTGGCTGTGCATGATCGGCTTGGGCAGCCCGGTGGTGCCCGAAGAGAACAGGATCCACAGCGGGTGGTTGAAGCCCACTTCCTCGTAGCGGAACTCCTCGCGCGACACGGGCGGATGGTCGAGCAGCTCGTTCCAGAACATCGTGTCGGGCGTGAGGCGCTGCGGATTCGCCGGGTCGAGATAGCGACAGCTGGATCACGTGCTTCACGCTGGTGAGCTGCGCGAGGATCTTCTCGACCTCGCCGCGCCGGTCGAACGGCTTGCCGCCGTACTGGTAGCCGTCCACGTGGATGAACACCATCGGCTCGAGCTGCGAGAAGCGGTCGAGCACGCCGGGCGTGCCGAAGTCCGGGCCCACCGAAGACCAGATCGCGCCGATGCTGGTCGTCGCCAGCATCGCGATCAGCGCCTCGGGGACGTTCACCATGTAGGCGCAGACCCGGTCGCCCTTCTTCACGCCGAGCTTGCGCAGCTGCGTGGCGACGATGCGCACCTTGCCGCCCAGTTCCTCCCAGGAAAGCTCCTGCAGGCCCTGGCGCTCGTTGCAGATGCAGCACCGCCGTCGCGCCGGGGCGCTCGTGCCGCAGCATGTGGCGCGCGTAGTTGAGCTCGGCGCCCGGGAACCACTCCGTGCCCGGCATGGTGCGCTTGCCCAGCACGGCGGTTGGCGGCTTGCGTCGCCTCGATGCCGAAGAAGTCCCAGCAGGCCTGCCAGAACGCGTCGATGTCCGTCGGTGGACCAGCGCCACAGCGCCTCGAAATCCGGGAAGGTCAGGCCGCGCTTCTCTGCCAGCCAGCGACGGAAATCGGTGAGCCGCGCGCGTTCGATGCGCTTTCGGCGACGGCGTCCACAGCAGCTGACCAGTCTCGACCATTCTTCCGCGCCCCCTGCGATTGAAGGGCGCTATTGAAGCATGGATTGCCTGAATCCGGCCCCCCGCCTCAGAATCGCGGACCGATCATAAGGTTCTCGCCCCCCGCAGATTCCCCTCGTCCTGGCTCCCGGCCTGGGCTGCGACGTTGCGGTCTGGAGGCACCAGATCGACGCCCTGGGAAGCAGCTGCCACATCCAGGTGCCCGACTACGGCATGGCCGACAGCCTCGGGGCCATGGCCGAGCGGCTGCTGGCGGAGGCGCCCGCCGCGCTTCGCGCTGGCGGGCCACTCCATGGGGGGGCGTGTTGCGCTGGAAGTCATGGCACGGGCGCCGGAGCGGGTGGAACGCCTTGCGCTGCTCGATACCGGTTTCGAGGCGGTTGCCAGGGGCGAGGCCGGCGAGCGCGAGCGTATCGGTCGCTACCGGCTGCTCGATATCGCACGGCGCCAGGGCATGGCGGCGATGGCACGCGAATGGGCACCGGGCATGGTGCACCCTGCACCGCCCGGACGAACCGCTGATGGACGAGATCCACCAGATGATTGCCCGCGCGACACCGGCGCAGTTCGAGGCGCAGATCCAGGCGCTGCTGCGGCGACCTGACCGCGCGGCGCTGCTGCGGACGCTCACGATCCCGACACTCGTGCTCTGCGGACACGAGGACTCCTGGAGCCCGGTCGAGCGGCATGAAGACATGGCCTCGCGCATTCCGCGCAGCGTGCTTGTGGATGTGCCGCACTGCGGCCACATGTGCACGCTCGAACAACCCGAGATCGTGAGCGCAGCGCTGCAGGCCTGGCTCGAGGATCGGCCGCAACTGTTTTCACGGGAACTGCATCCCAGGGAGCAAGACGATGAACCTGCCCGCAAGCTACTCGGCGGCTGAACTCTCGAGCATCGAGGCCTGCAAGCGCCTGGTGATCGAATTCGCCTCGCTGATCGACGCCAACCGCACTGACGAGTTGATCCACCTGCTGTTGCCCGAGGCGACATTCGCGCGGCCCACCGCGCCCGACAACGTGGTCACCGGCGCGCAGACCATCGTGCAGGCCTTTGCTTCGCGGCCGAAGGACCTGGTCACGCAGCACCTGAACCTGAACATCCGCATCACGCTCACGGGCCCGGATACGGCCACGGGCGAGTCGGTGGTCGTGCTCTACCGCGCCAACGGCAACGACACGCTGGAGCCGGGCAAGGGACGCCAGGCAACGGGCCCGCTGCTGGGCACCTGGAGCGACACGTTCGTGCGCACGCCGCAGGGCTGGCGATTCAAGGACCGTCGCGGCCGCGTGACGATGTTCACCTGATCGCGGAACCGATGCAGTTCCTCCGCTCGCTGCTGTTCACTGCCTTCTTCCTGCTGTTCACGTTCCTTTACGCGATCTTCTTTGTCGTCGCCTCGCTGTTCCTGCCGCTTTCGGGTCGCTTCGCGCTGGCGCGCTTCTGGTCGAAGGTGCTGCTCGGAAGCCTCAAGGTGACCTGCGGGCTGGGCTACAGCGTCGAGGGCGAGCAGAACATCCCTCCCGGGACGCACGTCGCGCTGGTGAAGCACTCCTCCGCCTGGGAGACGTTCGCGCAGGCGGCAATCCTGCCTTCGCAGGCCTGGGTACTGAAGCGGGAACTGACCTGGATACCGTTCATCGGCTGGGGACTGCGCCAGCTGCGCTGCATTGCCATCGATCGTGGCGCCGGCGGCAAGGCGGTGCGCCAGATGATCGATGAAGGGCGCGATCGCCTGGACGGAGGCCAGTGGATCGTCGTGTTCCCGGAAGGCACGCGCATGCCGCCAGGAGAGACGCGCCGCTTTGGCGCCGGCGGCGCCGCCATCGCGCAGGCGACGGGCCGGATGATCCTGCCGGTGGCGCACAATGCCGGCTACTTCTGGCCGCGACGCGGCCTGCTGAAGAAGCCCGGCACGATCCGCGTGGTGATCGGCCCGCCGATCCCGACAGCGGGCCGCGACATCCGTGAGCTGAATGAAGAGGCCCAGCGCTTCATCGAAGCGCACTCCGGGCCGCCGCCTATTTGACTTCGTAGACGACGTTCGCCGTCAGCAGCGTCTCGGTCTTGTCGTAACCGACCGGCGGATCCGTGTTGTAGCGGACCGTGTAGGCCACCGCGAGTGCCATCCGGCTCGTCATCGCCACGGACACGCCGATCTCGTTCCTCACGAAGTTGTTCTGCTTCGCCGCTTCAAAGGCGAAGTTGTTGTAGACGGTTGTCGTGTCGGTGACCTTGTGCTCCCAGTCCAGGCCGCCGACTGCCGCGATCGAGTCGGTCTTTGCGCCTGGGACCAGCAACTGGGTAGCCGGATCAATCGCATCCCGGGTCTCCGTGGCCTTGAAACCCAGGCCGAACTGTCCCGTGAGCTTCGTCCGGTCGGTATCGATGAATCGGTGGCCGATGCCGCCGGCAATCGTGGCCTGGTAGCGGAAGCCGCTGAACCGGTCGTTCTGGTAGCGGAAACTGCCGAACCAGAAGTCGCGGGGATTGAAGCTGTAGCGCGAATCCCCTTCCACCTCGAACATCTGCGACGTGCTCTCGTCGTCATCCGACTCATACACGGCGGATATGGCCAGCCTGCGCTGCCACTCGTCCACCGTGTGCTTGACCTCCGCCCGCGCATTGAGGTTCATCGAATCACCGTTGCCCGTCGAGAGGGCCAGGCCAAGCTGCCCCTTGCCGGTCCATTGCGCGAACGCGGGAGAGACCGGAAGCAGCAGCGCCGCTGCAGCGGCAAGCCGGATCAAGCGCGAACCCCAAGTCGAGACCATGACGACACTCCTGTGCAGACGCCTGCGGAACGTGGACCCTTGTTCCACGGCGGCGCGAGCATACCAGCCCGCCTGCTGTTTGACAGTTGGCCAGAAGGTCAGCTGTTGGCAAGCCAGCGCTGGATCTCGTCGCGATGTTGATCAGGTCGCGGCGGCGGCGTGAGTTGCGTGTCGAGGCCCTGTTCACTCCGGTAGCCTGCGCCGAGAATCCGCACCGCTTCGCTGTGCGGCAGGCCGGGCACGGTCAAGGGCAGCAGCAGTTGTCGATCCTCCAGCGCGGGCAGCGAGACCGCTTCGCCGATCTCGCGCACCATGCCGCAGGGAATCCCGGCCGCACTGAGCTCGGTCTCCCACTCCGCTGCATCGCGTTGGCCAAACACGGCAGAGAGCGCCGCCTGCACACTCGCCGAGTTCTTCCGCCGCGTCTCCGGGTCCGTGAAGCGCGGATCGCGCAGCCACTCCTCATGCCCGAGCAGCTTCGCCAGCAGCACGAACTGGTGCTGTTGCACCACGCCGAGCGAAAGGTGACGGCCGTCGCGTGCGACGAACAGCGCCGAGGTCGGCTGGCCGCTGTAGCCCGTGTTGCCGGTACGCTCCAGTGCGCGGCCCGTGACCAGCCAGGGCACCACCGCCGAGGCCATGAACGCCAGGCTCGCATCGAACATGGCCACGTCGAGGTAGTCGCCTCCGCCCTCGCGCTCCCGGCGCAGCAGTGCGGCCAGGATGGCGAAGGCCGCGGTCTGGCCGGTGAGCGTGTCGACGACCGGAAAGCCGACGCGCATCGGCGGCGCGCCGGGCTCGCCGCCGAGGCTCATCATGCCGCTGGTGGCCTGCACGATATTGTCGATGGCGGGCCAGTCGCGCCGCGGGCCGGACTGCCCGTAGCCGGACACGGAGCAATAGACCAGGCGCGGGTTCAGCGCCCGCATCGCTTCCTGGCCCAGACCGAGTCGCGCCATCACGCCGGGCCGGAAGTTCTCCACCAGCACGTCGCTGCGCGCGACGATGCGACGTGCCGTCTCCAGGTCACCGCGGCTGCTTCAGGTCGAGCACGATCGACTTCTTGCCGGCGTTCACGGCGATGAACGCGGGCGCCATGCCGTCGTAGCGGCGATCCGTGCCGTAGTCGCGCATCGCATCGCCACGGCCCGGCGCCTCGATCTTGATCACCTCGGCGCCGAGCAGGCGCAGCAGGTGCGTCGCATAAGGGCCCGGCCATCACGTGGCTGAAATCCGCGACGCGGATGCCCTCGAGTACCGCAGACATTCAGTGTTTCTCCCTGCAGTGGATCTGGCCATCGGGACCGATGCTTGCGCGCGCCCTCTCGAGCACGTGTCGGCCGTCGAGGCCATACCGGTCCAGCGCCTCGGCGTTGCGCTGCGCCTCGCGCAGATACAGCGCATCGAAGTCCGCCTGGTCCCCGGCGGAGAGGTTCGCGATGAGAATCCCGGACTCCTTTGCCAGCGCCAGGCCTTCGCCCAGCGCGCGACGGTTCTCCTCGGCAAGCGCCTGCTCCCAGACCGCGACTCCCTCGCGCAGCACCTCGCGCTGTTCTTCGGTCAGTTGCTGCCAGCGTGCCTCACCCATCGCCCGCGCCGGATAGGCGCCGCGCGGAATCTTGAGAACCGCGAAATGCTTCGCGACCTCCGCGAAGTGCAGCGACTTGAAGGTGTCCTCCGGCGCGATCACGCCATCGATCACGCCCTTGGCCAGCGCCGAATACACTTCGCCCATCGGCATGTTGACCGGGTCGACGCCGAGCTCGCGCAGCACCGGCAGCAGTTCCGTGGGCGCGCGGATCCGCATTCCCTGGAGGTCCGCGAGGCTGCGTGACTGGGCGGTCGCGCGTGACGATGCCGGGCAGGCTGCCGCCCTGCACGGCCAGCACGACCAGGCCCTCGAGTTCGCGCGCGAACTGCGCGTCCCCATCGGCCAGGCAGCGATACAGCGCCACCTGCTCCTCGATCGAATCGGTGCCCCTGTAGAAGCCCGACTGGATGCGGATCAGGTGCGCGCCGCCCTTCACGTAGATGGGCGTGATCAGGCCGATGTCGACCACGCCGTGGCGCAGCTCGACCATCGAGTGCTCGGACGACAGCAGCGCCCCCGACCAGCTGGGCTGGATCTTCAGGGAACCGCCCGAGCGTTGCTCGACGAAGTCCATCCATCGCCGGTCGGCGCGACTGAACGGATGCGTTGGGACTGTAGGGAGTTGCGTAGACCAGCACCGTGGGCTCTTCGCCTGTAGCCGCCGCGGATGTTGCCGAGGCGGCTGGCGTCGGTGCGCGCGCGCAGGACGCAAGGCCAAGCACTGCCAGCAACGCCAGCCCCTTCATGCCGGCCAGCGACCTCTTCATGCCAGCTGCTCCTTCCGGAGGAACTGCTCCACATGCGCGGACATCGCGTGGTGGTCCCAGTGCTTGGCGTCCACCATGTCCGCATCCAGCACCAGCACCGGCACGCCGGCCGCGCGCAACGCCTCGCAGGTCAGCCGCGTGCCGGACTGCGAGAGCCGGCTGTCGGGCGGCACCAGCATCACGGCCGCATCGATGCCGCAGCGCTTCGCCTCGCTCACCATCCACTCGTTCATCCACGGCGGCAGGTGCAGCACCTCGTTCATGGAGCAGATGCGGCTCGCCAGCGCCTCGAAGGGCCTGCCCTGCAGTTCGCGGATGTACTGCGGCGCCGGCGAAAGGCAGGTACATCGACCAGACGAACACCGCGCCGAGCTTCTCCTCCAGCGCCTGGTAGAAGGCCGTGTCATGCCACAGGCCGGCGCCGATCCACATCAGGCGCAGGCGCTCATTCGCCGCGACGCCACGCCCGGCCGCCACGCGGTCGCGCACTTCGTCGCGGAATCGCCGCGCATGCGCCACCGCCCAGTCGGACCCGCGATGCCACTGCGGAATCATCGTGTTGGGCATCTGGTCGATGATGGACACCGGGCAGGGCCGCGCGCTGCCGACCATCTCGGCCGCCTCGGCGAGTAGCCTCTCCTGCTCGTTGATGCGCTCCATCAGCGCCACGAGGCGGTCCATTGTCGAACACGCCGTCCGGTGCGTGCGCTCGAGCAGTGCGATCAGGTCGCGCATCTCGGTGGCCAGCAGCGCGATGCGGTCGGGCTGGTACACCTCTTCCCAGCGGTCGCGCGAATGGCGGAACCACTCCGGCATCGTGTGCTGCCACGCCGGCGCCTCCATCGGAAAGAACTCGGTATCCAGTCAGTCGCGCCCACTGCGAGAACACGTGCTGGATGCAGTCGCAGGTCAGGCGCGCCACCAGCACCGTCGGCTTCGGCAATCCGCCCCAGGGCGCGGTCGCCGGATCATTGGCCAGCGTGCACGCGAGTCCAAGCGAGCAGTACTTGCAGCGGTTGTCCGGATAGCCCAGGTCGTCCATCACCTTGAAGTAGCGCGCCGGACAGCCGCTTGGCCGAGATGTAGGCCGACCACCACTGGTTCGAGACCACCGGAATGTCCATCGCATGGAAGATCTCGTGCGGCGTGTCGGCCTGGGCCACGGCGAACGGCTCGCCACGCTCGACCACGCGCTCGCGCAGCTCCGCGCCGAAGGCCTTCTGGAAGGCCGTCGCCTCCGCGGTGCACGCCAGGTCCTTGCGTCCACGCGGCCCGTCCTTCGGGGCGTCCGTCATTTGAACACTCCTGCGGCCTGCAGCGCCGCGAAGCGCGATTCCGGCAGGCCGGCGACCTGCAGCGCGATCTCGCGGTTGTGTTCGCCGAGTGACGGCGCGCGGAACGGGTTCGACGCGGTCGCCGGAAAAAGTGATGCGGCGTGCGCACGTGCCCGAAGGGGCCGAGCTTCGGATGCGGCAGCGTCACGAGCGCGCCGCGTGCCTGGAGCGCCGGGTCGCGTTCGACGAGGTCCTCGATGTCCTGCACGACGCCGGCGGCGATGCCCTGCGCCTGCAAGGCCTCGACCAGCGCGTGGTCTTCCTGCGTGGCGTGTCCATTCGGCGATCGGTCGTGCCGCCGGCGAGCTGCGCAAGACGGTGCCACGTCATCCGGCGTGAAAGCGCTGATCGCCACCCAGCGATCCTCGCCGCGCGCCGGATAGACGTCCTGTTGCAGCACGCGCGGGTCGGCATTGCCGGTGCGCTGCGACCGACTCGCCGCGCTGCGGTCGCCACGATCGCATCGCGCATCTGCTGCACGCAGATCTCGTACATCGCGGCATCGATGTGGCAGCCCCGGCCGGACTCGCTGCGTCGCTGCCAGTGCCGCGGCGATGCAGGCCGCCATCACGTAGGGCACGATCACGTCGCCATAGGGCACCGCGCCCGGGATCACCGGGTCGCGGTCGGGCCAGCCGGTCAGCAGCGTGCGGCCGGACAGTGCGGCGCCGGTGCCGTCCACGCCCCATTCCTGTGCCAGCGGACCGGTCTGTCCGTAGACGCTGCCCGAAGCCATCACCAGGCCGGGATTGCGCTGCGCCAGCTGTTCGTAGTCCGAGCCCCAGCTTCTCCATCGTGCCGGGCGAGAAATTCTCGACGACGACGTCGGCCCAGTCGCAGCAGCGGATCCAGCAGTTCGCGGCGATTCCGGCCGCTTCAGGTCGAGCGCCAGGCTGCGCTTGGAAGTATTGAGGTGCGCGAACCAGGGCTTGTCGTCGAAGTCGCCGGCGCTGCGACGCGGAGACCTGCACATCGAGGCGCGACAGGCAGGGACGCGTGCGGCTTTCGACCTTGATCACGTCGGCAGCCCAGGTCGCCGAGGATCTTCGTCGTGATCGAGCCGACCAGCGCCCAGGAGAAATCCAGCACGCGCACGCCGGCCAGCGGACCCCGTCGAACTGTCGCGGAGACCGTCGCGTCCGGCTGTTCGCCCGATTCCGCCCGAGAGCCTGCCGGCGCACTCTCGTCCGTGAGCAGCGCGAACCGCCGCGGCGCGCGCAGGCCGTCACGCGTCTCCCAGAAGTCGCGCGCGACGCAGGTGCGGATCGGCCAGCACATCGGCCGGCGCGGCGACGACACAGGCATTGATGCCGCGTCGCCGGCCCTCGACCTGGACCTGCGCGCGCGTCCGCGTCTGGAAGAAGGCCGCGATCGCCTGCTCCCACTCGCATGCGCGTGGCCGGATCAAGCGTCGAGCGGTTGTAGGTCAGCCAGTCGACGCCACGCAACGGATTCGGCAGGCCCGCCTCGTCCATCCAGTCGACGAGCGCCTGGTTGGCCGGTGCACCGAAGCGCCCGGTCATCAGCGAGTGGAAGCACCAGCCGTCGGCCAGCGGCCAGATGCAGCGCACCGTCGCCTTGCCGTAGTTCAGCGCGCCGCCCACGCGATGCAGCTTGCGCCGGTCGAACTGCCAGACCAGCACGCCGTTGACGTTGCGACTGAAGGCCACTTCCTGGATCGACACATCCACGTGCTGCCCGCGTCCGCTGCGCTGGCGCGACACGATGCGCCGCCATGGCGCCGGCCGCCGCGGCCATGTCGGCGTGGAAACCGCAGGCGTCGAGCGCTTCCTTCACCGGGGCGCGATCCGGCTCGCCGGTCAGCCGCAGAGCGCCGCCCATGGCGGAGACGACGAGTTCACCGCCACGCCAGCGCGCGCGCGGGCCGCTGCTGCCGAAGGGTGTCACCGAGACATGCACGAGCGCCGGATTCCACTGTTCGAGCTGCGCGCGCCCGAGGCCGCGAGCGGCGAGCCGCTCGAGGCCTTCGTCCTCGACGAGGAAGTCCGCTGCCGCCACGCTCGTCGCGTCGGCCGCTTCGGTGCGGATCTGCGCACCGAGTGAGGCCAGGAACTGGCAGAGGGGGCGCATGGCCATGTCGCCAAGCGCGATTACCCGACTTCCCTGCAACGGCATCATGACAACATCTCCCGGCAGAACGTGGCGATTTCCCCGGCCGCACCATCGTCCGCATTCCAGCGTCGCGCCGTCAGCGCGAGACAGGGAATGCCCGCCGACTGCAACGCGGCACGCTGTGCCGGCACATGCCAGGCCAGCGACTCTTCCTCGCGCGTGAGCCACAGCACCACGGCCGCGGCGCGCGCCTGGCGTGCCTGCGCGACAATCCACTGCGCCCGATCGAACACGCTGCGAGGCGCCGCGGACGTGGCACGCAGATGCCGCGCCAATGCGAGGAATGGCGATTCACCCGCGGGCTCCAGCGGTGCACCCAGCCGGAGCAGGCCGTGCGCGTGGGCCTCTCCGACAACGCTGGCTCCGGTTGACTCGATGGCTTCGTGCAGCCGCTGGTCGGGAGGGACACTTCCAGCAAGCAGTACGCGAGGACGGTTCGCCGCACCATCGCCGGTGCCGGCGCGCGTGGCTTCGCGCCCTGCCCAGGTTGTGGCATCGCTGAACAGCGTCGCCCGCGAAAGACGCTCGTACGTCGCTCCGTCGCCTGTCCTCCCGGACTGCCATAGCGCCAGTTGCCGGCGCAGCGCGTTGACCCTCGGCACGGCACCGCGCAGCGCAGCCTCATCGACACCGAGTACTTCCCCCAGCGAGCGCAGCGATTGCGCGGTGTGCGCGAGGCTCGACTCGCGCGGCAACAGCGCGATGTCGAAGACCAGCGGCGCCGGACCGGCGAGCTGCCCGCGCTGCTGCAGTTCACGCACGTAGTAATAGAGTCGCTGGCTTGCGTCATCCGACGCGCGAGAACACGACCTGCGAAAGTCCGTCAAAGCGCCCGCCGTGCCAGTCCTCGAGAATGCTGCGCGTCCAGCCGGGAAAGCCGACTCTCCAGCCAGCGATCGGCCCAGGCCGTCGTGCCCTCCGCGCGCCAGGGCAGGTGGCCGAAGGACCGGCCGGACGCGACGAACAGGTCGACCGGCAGGTCTGCACCGACGAAGCCGATCCCGCCCTTCGCCACGGCCAGCGGCGCGCGCAGGATTTCTTCGACCACGGTGGTGATGTCGTCACTCAACATGTCAGCTCCCCAGCCATTGCGGCAGCCCGAGCGCGATCACCGGGAACAGCACCAGCAGAACCAGATGCACGAGGTCCGCCGCCAGGAACGGCAGCACGCCCTTGAAGATGCGCCCCAGCGGCACGTCGGGCGCGATGCCCTGGATCACGTACAGGTTCATCCCGATGGGCGGATGGACGAAGCCGATCTCCATCGAGCGCACGAGGAAGATGCCGAACCAGATCGGCGACAGCCCCAGGTCCGTCACCAGCGGCAGCAGGATGGGCGTCGTCAGCAGCATCAGCGCCAGGCCGTCGAGCACCGAACCGACGATCAGCAGGAACACCGCGACGAGCAGCATCGTGCCCACCGGCCCGAGACCGAGACTCCCGATCCCCTTCCCGATCGAATCGGTGAGGCCGGTGACGCTGATGAACGCCGCGAAGATCAATGCGCCGACAATGACGAGGTAGATGAGGCCACTGGTCTTCAGCGTCTCCGCAAGCGCCTTGAACACCGTGGCGCGGTTCAGCCGGCCGCGCAGTGCGCAGATGACGAACGCGCCGGCGGCACCCACCGCCGCGGCCTCGGACGGCGTCACCCAGCCCATCGCGATGCCACCAGTGACCACCAGCACCAGCACGGCAAGGTCCACGACGCGGCGCAGTGCGGCGAGGCGTTCCGCGCCACGGCGCGCGCGGCAGCAGCGGCGCCAGCCTCGGGCGCCAGGCCACCAGCAGCCCGATCACGAGGAAATAGCTCAGCATCTGCGTGAGCCCGGGCACGATGGCCGCGGTGAACAACGTGCCGATCGACTGCTCGGCGATGATGCCGAAGACGATGAGCGCGCCGGAAGGCGGGATCATCTGCCCCAGCGTGCCGCCGGCCGCCACCGAGCCGGTTGCAAGCGCATCCGAGTAGCCGCGCTGGCGCATCTCGGGCAGCGCGACGAGGCCGATGGTCGCCGTGGTCGCAAGGCTGGAGCCGTTGATGGAGCCGAAGCCGGCACAGCCCGCCACGGAAGCCACGGCGAGCCCGCCGCGACGATGGCCGAGGAAGCGCGCAGCCACGTCGAAGAAGTCGCGGCTCGCCTCGGCGGCGAAGCACAGGTGCGCCATCAGCATGAACAGCGGCAGCGTGCCGAGCTCGTAGCGCGTCAGCGTCTCGAACAGCAGCACGGCCGACTTGATGATCGCCGGCTCCAGGCCCGATCGTCAGCACCAGGCCGACAAGCCCGACGAACCCCAGCGCCACGCCGATGGGCATTCCGGCCAGCAGCAGCCCCAGCAGCACGACCACCCCGCCGAGTCCCAGCATCGGCGTTGCGCTCACGACGGGCTCCTTGCGAACAGCCGGCGCAGCAGTATCCCGAGCAGGCCTGAAAGCAGCAGCAGCACGATCACGCGCAGCGGCTTCCACGGAATGCGCAGCAGCTCGCTCTCCTCGTGGCCGTGCCACAGGTCGATGGTGATCCACAGGCTGCCGGCCAGCAGCGCCAGCACGAGACCGATTGCGGCGAGGAGGCTGAAGCGCTCGAAGCCGAGGCGTGCCACCGGGCGCGAGCCGTCGCTGCAGCAGGTGCACGCGCGCATGCGCATCCAGCGCCGTGGCCAGCAGCAGCGAACCGGATGCGGCCAGCAGCACGGCGGCCTGCACGATCTCGATCGATCCGAGCAACGGTATCCGCAGGTGCCGCCCGAGCATCGCCAGCGTGTCCGTGGTCATGGCGACCAGCAGTGCTCCGCCTGCGACCCACACCAGTCCGCGATACAGCGCTTCCCGGCGTGTTCATTGGCACACCCAGTTCGGGCCCGCCTGCCGCCAGTGCAGGGGTGGCAGTTGCGCGTCCGCGCCAATGCGATCGAGGTAGTCGATCACCTCGCGCGCTCGCGCGCCCTCGACGCACACCGGCCGGCCTGGTGGTTCGACATGCACCGGACGCACGGACACTTCCACTCGGCCGTCGGCGCGCCAGACCAGCCAGCCCAGCACCGCATTCACGGCTTCCGGATGAAAGGGTGCCAGCGTATAGGCCGGATCCGGCTCGAAGCCGAAGAGCTCGCGGCGGCGCCGAGCCCACTCGGCGCGCGCCGGATGGTCCTGGGCCGGGCTCAACGCGTGCGTCACGACACAGCCATTGCCGAGGCCGTGGAAGATCGGGCGTCCGCGGTACAGCTCGATGCCGCGCAGGATGTGCGCGTGGTGGCCGACGACGACATCCGCGCCGGCTTCGATCGCCGCTTCGGACAGCGGCCGTTCATAGGGTGCGAGCCGCGCCGGCGTGTGCACGATGCCCTTGTGCAGGGCGACGATCACGAGCTGGGCCTCCCGGCGCGCAGCGGCGATATCCGCGGCCAGCTGTTCCAGCGCCTGGGGATCGACACGCTCCAGCGCGGCGGTCGGCGTCACCGGCCCGCCGTCCGCAGCGAGGATCCGCAGGTAGTTGCAGCCCGCGCGATCGGCGGTCGCCCAGGCGGTTTCGGGACCGACGCAGTTGTAGCTGAGCAGCGCGACGCGCCTGCCCCGTGCCCCGAGTCGCGCGGGCTCGCGCGCCGCGGCGAGATTCCGCGCCGGCACCGGTGTGCGCAATCCCCAGGCGCTCGAGCCCGGCAATCGTATCGGCAATGCCTTCGGCGCCGCAGTCCGCGATGTGGTTGCCGGCCAGCGTGACCGCATCGAATCCGGCGCGAACCAGCGCGTCGAGATTCTCCGGCGGTGCACCGGGCGCGGGCACATCGCCCGCCAGTTCCGTGCCGCGCGAGTATGCGGCACTTCCAGGTGGCCGATGGCCAGGTCCGCGGCGCGGATCGCGGGCGCGATGCCCGAAAGCCAGTGATCGGCGTCCGCAACGTCCAGCACCAGATCGCCCGCGAGCAGGATCGTCACATCGCTTGGCGATTGCGGAGCTGCGCCAGAATGGTCGATGATTTCACCCACCATGGCGAAGACGTGCCGCACCGGCGAAGAAGAAATCGAACAGCGTGCGGGCACGCCACAGACGTCGCCGACTGGGTGCGCGAACGCATCCGCAACGGGCGCCTCGTGCCGGGCCAGCGACTGGTCGAGGCCGACATCGTCGCCGCCACGCGGCGCGAGCCGCGGCAAGGTGCGCGAAGCGCTGCGGCGCCTCGAGACGCGAAGGCCTCGTCACCATCGAGGAATTCCGCGGCGCCTCGGTGAAGCAGCTCGGGCCCGACGAGGTGCGGCAGATCTACCAGGCGCGCATGGCGCTCGAGGGCCTCGCCGCCGGGGAATGCGCGCGCCGCGGCGACGAGCGCTGCCGCGAACGCCTGCTCGCGATCCAGCACGAGCTCGAACGAGGGGGAGAGCGCCGGTGATCACGATCGCTTCGCGCGACTCAACGATGCCTGGCACGAGCTGATCATCGCGGGCTCGGGCAACGACTACATCGCGCAGTTCCTCACGCGGCTCACCGTCCCGATCTACCGGCTGCTGTTCTCCACGTTCTACACCGCGCAGCGCATCGCCGCGCCAACGCCGACCACCGTGTCATCACGGCGGCGATCGTCGAGGGCCGCGCGGACGACGCCGAACGCGCGATGCGCCAGCACATCCGTGACGGCCTCGATGCGCTGATCGAACTGAACACGCACTTCGATCCCTGAGCCCGGGCACGGCCGCGAAGGCGCCTGCTACCACTTCTTGCGCAGGCTGACCGCGAACAGGCGTCCGACCGGATTGCTGGCCGTGGCGTCGTAGCCGCCGCTGCCATTCGGCGGTGGGCGCGATGTTCACGTACGGCGGATCCTCGTCGAAGGCATTGCGCACCTCGAAGCCGACCACCAGGTCGTCGAGCGGGTTCCAGCTCGGCGTCACCGAAGTTCCACGAGAAGGCCACGTCGACCGGCGTGTAGCTGCCGACGTTCTCGTTCGGCGTGATCGGCCGTGTTCGTGTAGCCGTTGACATGCGTGCGCCGTGACCGATGCGCGAGCCGCGCCGAGCTGCCAGTCGACGCCGGCGCGCAGCTTGAACTCCAGCGGGTTGAAGATGGTGTTGAGCCGGTCGACCAGCGGTGCCGTCGCGGTGATCGCCACTTCGTGCTTGAACAGGTAGGTGCCGCTGGCGCTGAACGTGAACGTGCCGGCCGAGTCAGTGTCCAGCGCATACATGCCCTGGAAATCCATGCCCTGCGTCAACGACAGGCCAAGGTTCTGGCTGCGCCCGTCGACGAACAGGTTCACGTTCGCCGGGTTGCCACCCGGGAATGTCCCTGCGGCCACCGTGATTCCCTGCGGCCAGCAACTGCAGCACGCGATCGCGCGCCGCCGTGCCCCGCAGGATGATGTCGGTGCCGGCGAGGAACTGCTCCTGCGAGAGAATCGCGAGGTTGCTCAGGTACGCCTCGACCTGGTTCTCGTATTCGACGTCGAAGTAGGTGAAGCTGAGCTGCAGATTGCTCATGGGCTTCCAGTCGAAGCCGGCGCTCCAGGTGGTCGCCTCTTCCGGCCCAAGGCCCAGGTTCTCGCCGGACAGTGCAGTGCCGGGAAGCGTAGGCCCGCCGGCCGGATTCACGTAGTTCTGGTTGAACAGGTTGTTGCTGTTGCCATAGATCTGCGTGATCAGCGGCGCACGGAACGACGTACCCCAGCTTGCGCGCACGTTCAGTGAATCGATGGGCTCCCAGCTGATGCCCACTTTCGGATTCGTGGTGTCGCCAACGTCACTGTAGTCGTCATAGCGCACGGCGGCGCTCAGCTGCAGGCGATGAAGGCCGGCGCGCGCGTTGCCCGCGCCGAACAGCGGCACCAGCACCTCGACATAGGCCGAGTTGACGTCGCGCTCGAAGTGCCGCCACGTGATCGGCGTGGTGGGCGCGCCACGCGCCGAGCCGAGGTCCACGCCGATCTCCTGTCGCTCGAGGCCCATCGCCAGGCCCACCTCGCCGCCGGGCAGCTCGAACAGCTTGCCGTCGCTGCGCAGTTCGTACAGCACGAAGTCGCTCTGCGTGGGCGCGAAGAAGATCTGGTTTCCGACCAGGTCGCGAACGCTTTGCGAAGTGCGGTTCAGGCCATAGGGATCAAACGAGGTGGCGGGATTGTTGCTCGCCAGGGCGGCATTCAGTGCCGCGCCGTTCGTGCCGTAGTAGCTGCGTGCATCGTCGTCTGTTTCGCCGTAGCCGATCAGCGCCTCGATCTGCCAGTCGCGCGGGCAGGTGCATGCGCAGTCCCGGCGTGACCTGCCAGTTCTCCGCATGTCCCTCGGTGAAGTTGCGCGGAATGTCCTGCGCCGAGGCTGTAGTCGACCTGGTACGAGGTGCCCGTGAATCCCGGCGGACGTCACGAACCAGGCGTTGGTCTGCGGCACCGTCAGCGTGGTGGTCGCGTAGGCCGCCTGCCGCAGGAACTCGCGCTTGCTGTAGAACGCATCGCCAAAGACGGTGAACACGTCGTTGAAGTCGAAGGTTCCGGTCAGGTTCGCGGTGTTGTAGCTCTGTTCCGGGAACAGGTCCTGGCCCGTCATGGCGTCGCAGCGGTTGGCGGTTCCTGCCACCAGGCGTGCCGGCATTGGCGGACGTCAGCCCGCCGGCAGGGATCGCATAGGTGACGGGAGTCGTCGTCGGATCGATCCGCAGCGTGCCGGGATTGCATTGCGTCACGCGGAAGTCGCGTCCGCCGCTGTCCCGTCTGGTCGGACGTGAAGAAGTCGCGATCGTCACCGGAGAGGTTGGAGCGTTCCACATGTTCGTACGCCAGCATGATCTGGCCGCGATCCCAGACCTTGCCTCCCGCGATGCCGGCCACCCACTCGTTGAAGCTCGAGGTTTCGGCGACGCCATAGCGACCGAAGGCCTCGACGCCATCCAGCGTGCGGCGCGGGATCACGTTGACCACGCCGGCAACCGCATCCGAACCGTAGATGGCCGAGGCGCCATCGGCCAGCACCTCGATGCGCTCGACGCCCAGCGTCGGGATGATCGACGGGTCGGTGGAGCGCGTGTTGTTCGTGACGCGGTGGCCATCGACGATCACCAGCGTGGCATACGGGCCGATGCCGCGCAGGTTGACGGTGTTGCCGTAGACGATGTTGCCGGCGCCGCCCGACTGGCCGCGCGAGTTCTCGCTGACGCCCAGGTCGAAGTTCTGCGGTATCTCGCGCAGGATGCGGTCGACCGTCACCGCGCCCGAGGCGGTGATCGCATCGCGATCCAGCGCGATGAGCGGCGAGCCGACCGGGCCGGCATCGGCGCCGCGCAGGCGCGTGCCGGTGACGACGATCTCCTCGATGTCCGTTTCGGCGGCATCTGCCGCGAGCAACGGCGATGCGACTGCGCACCCGGCCATCGTCCCGAGAAGAATGCGGCGGACCGCGAGCGAAACCCGATTAGTGCGCATGACCTGACCCCCGTTCGTCGCGGCGCCGCGGTGGGCGCCTGAAAGTGTCAACGAAATTGTCAACAATATACTAGGAGCTTGGAAGCGCCTCGGCAAGCGGCAGTTCGATGAAGGATCCGCCACCCCTGCCCGTCTGCACGGAAATCAGCGGCGGCGGGTCGAGGCGGATCTCCTTGAGGTTCCGCTGGCGAGGGTCCGCCCCGGTCACGACCAGCCGCAGGCGCGATCCGGCGGGCACCACCTGTGCCACCGGAGTCAGGGCGAAACGCAGCCGGGCCGCCTGGCCCGCGCTCAACGGCGCGAAATCGGCCGACAGGCCGCCATGCCAGGGAAGCCCGAGCGTGTCGTAGGGTGCCTTGCTCTCCTGCCGGTAGGCGGCCGCGAGCCGGCCGTAGGCCATGACCTTGGCGCTGCCATCCGGAGCGACGCGCTCCAGGTAGGCGAAGACCAGCGGCTCGGGCCGGTCGGAAGTGATGGCCAGCTGCACCACGGGGAAGCCCGTCATCAGGCGCTCGCGTTCCAGCGGGTTCGCTGAGGAAGCTCGCACCCTTGCCGTGCTGCGAATCCACCCAGAAGGCGAAGTACTCGCCCGAACCCAGGTCGTAGTTCACGCGGAAGGGCGGCTTCGCCGCGTTTCGCTCCACGTGGCTGCAGTCGCCCCTCGCCACCCTCGGCGGCCGGCGCGGACAGCTGCCAGCGCTCCGATTTCAGCCCGATTCCAGGCGGCTGCTCACTGCGCTGCCACTCCTGGCCCTTCGGCGCGCCGTTCAGCCACCACGTCACACGCGGCGCCGCTGCCGGCTCCTGCGCTGCGCGTCCATCACCTTCGGCTTTCAGGTGTTGATCGAAGTACGCGCGTACCTCCCCGGCGAAGTCGCATGCCGGGCGGCGGCACGCAGTGGCTGCCGGGTCCGAGCAACAACCGGCTGCCGAGGTTCTGCGCCGCGAGGATCACCTGTGCCGTCGGCTCGTCCTCCCAGTTGCTCCAGTAGTAGGTCGCGATGCCGGATTCCTTCAGCGCATCGAGATAGGTGTAGGGACCGGCTTCTTCCCAGAAGCGGTTGCCGGTCAGTGGCGAAACGCTGTCGCGGAACGGCATGCCGTACCAGAGCGCGGCCATCGGCGTGTTGCGTGCGTGCTCCGCCACTGCGGTGCGCAACTGCTCGCCGCCGACATCACCGTCGAGCGGCAGGCTCATCAGGTCGTCGCTGAGCGGCTCGTCGGGCCGCGTGTTGAACTGCGCGGTGATGCCGCCATTGCGCACGAACGCGTATTTGTCGAGGTCGGTGGCGCCGGTGAAGATCGCGCGCAGCGCGGGTGGCGCGGTGTCGCCACGTGCACGGTCGTGCCGCCAAGGTAGGAGCAGCCGTACATGCCGACCCGCCGTTGGACCAGGGCTGCGCCGCGAGCCACTGCACCAGGTCATGCCCGTCCTGCGCCTCGGTGCGATCCTGGAAGCCGCGGCGCGCGCCGAAGGACGCGCCCTTGCCGCGGACATCCGCGACCGCCAGCACGTAGCCGTGATCGAGCAGGCTGGTGTGCCCGCCGCTCCCGAACTGCGCCAGTTCCACGAGCTTGCCGTTCGCGTCACGAAAGCGTGCGCGGTACGGCGTGAACGCGAACACCACCGGCTGCGGCGTGGCCACCGGAACGCCATCGCGCGCCGCGCGGTAGACATTCATCGCGAGCCGCGTGCCATCGCGCACCGGCACGTACACCGACTCGCGGAACGGCCCCTTCGGCATCGGCATCTGCTTCTGCTGCACGGTCCAGCGCGCATCGGTGCACAGCCGGCAGGCGGGACCGGCGAAGTCCCAGCTCGCGTCCGCGTCGTCCTTCAGCGTGAAGTCGAGCCAGCGTGCCGCGACGCGCGCCCACTCGCCGCCATCGCGCTGCGTCCAGAACGTGCCGCCATGGCCCACCGGCAGCGAGGCGCGGAACACCGGCACGTGGCCGATGCGCGCCACGTCGTCCGCGGCGTTCGGGTACGCGATGTCCTCCGGGCCGCCAGTCGAGGTAGAGCATCGGTCCGTGCAGCCTGGCCAGCTGCGACTTGTCGATGCTCACGCCGCTGCGCGCGTCTGTCGGTGCGCACGTAGATGCCGCTGTTCAGCACCAGGTCGTGTCGATGCGCGGATCGTGCGAGACCGCCAGCGCCTGCAGGCCGCCGCAGCTGTGGCCGCCCACGCCGATGCGCGACAGGTCGATGTGGCCCGGCAAATTCGCCGCCCGCGCGCGCGTTCTCGCGCGTCGCCCAGTCGATGGCCTCGAGCATCTGCGCGGCCTGCGTCTCGTCGGGTGTGTTGCGCGGCGGTGCGCCGGGTGTTGCTCCGGCGGCAGGAGCGGCGGGCGGCGCCGGTGGCTGCGGGTTCGGGTTGAAGGGCCGCTCCTCGCGCGGCTTCCCGAGCGAAACGACGAAATAGCCCTGCGAGGCGATCTGCCGCAGGAATGCGGCGTGGGCGAGTCCGTTGTCGCGGCAGGCGCCGTTGCCCCAGACGAACAGCGGCAGCGGAGCGGTCGGGCAGCTTCGCCGGGCGATAGATCGTGTGCGTGGGCAGGTCGTCACGCAGTTCCGCCACGGCGGGCCAGGGACCGGTGCCTGACGGCTTCGCCCAGCACCGCTGCCTGCAGCGGCAAGGCGGACAGGGCCAATGCACTGGCAAGTAAACGCGAACGATTTATTGCTGCAGATCTGGCCATGGGTCCCCCCGTTGAAATAATGGATATGCGCGGCCAGCAGTTTGCAAGCGCTTGCAAATCGCGTAAGGTGCGTGCGACGATTCGCGGCGTCTTCAGGACGGGGGGACACGCTGTCATGGCGCTTCGGCTGGCGGGACTCTGGTCTTGCGCTCTGCGCACTGACGGCCGGCATCGCCGATGCAGCCGAACGCATCGATGGCAACCACGCCGGCGGTGCGCCCTGGGCTATCGAACGGCCCGCCGAACTGGAACGGCACGCTGCTGCTCTACAGCCACGGTTACACCCGCCGTGCCGAGCCAGGCGCCACCCGCCACGGCACCGCGCGACCTGCACGACTGGCTGCTCGCCGAACAGGGCTATGCGCTGGCCGCCTCGGCCTACTCGGGCGCGGGCTGGGCGCTCGAGGAAGCACCGCGCGACCAGATCGAGGTGCTCGATGCCTTCGCGCAGCGCTTCGGCGCGCCACGACGCACCATCGCCTGGGGCAGACTCGATGGGCGGGCTCGTCTCGCTGGCGCTGACCGAGCGCCACCCGGAGCGCTTCGACGCCGCGCTGCCCATGTGCGGCTCGGTGTCCGGCTTCGCTGGGCATGCTGAATACCGCGCTCGATGGCGCCTTCGTGTTCCGCACGTTGCTCGCGCCGGATTCCGACATCCGTGTCGTCGCAGGTCGATGATGACCGCGTCAATGCCGCGCGTGCAGCCGCGTGCTCGACCTCCGCCTGGCAGCTCGCCGCAGGGTCGCGCGCGCGTGATGCTGGCGGCAGCGCTCGCGCAGTTGCCCGCCTGGTCGGATCGCGGCGACGCCACAACCGCCCACCGATGATTATGCGGCCCAGGCCGAGCAGATCCGCAAGCACTTTCGTGATGGGCGTGTTCGTGCCGCGCATCGACCAGGAGCGACGCGCGGGCGGCATCTACTCCTGGAACACCGGCATCGACTACCGCGATCAGCTCGCGGCTCCGGGCCGGGCTCGAGTTCGTTCGCCAGTTCTACGCGCTGGCCGGACTCGACCTCGACGGGACCTCGCCGCTGCTGGCGGCGCGCCGCGCATCGCGGCGGATCCGCGGGCGTCGCCTACATGCGCGCGAACTTCGTGCCCACGGCGACCTGCCGTTGCCGGTGCTGACGCTGCAGACGACTCGGCGACGGGCTGACCGTGCCGGCGACGCACGGCGGCCTGCGCCGATGGTGCGCGAGTCGGACGCGAGCGGCAGCTCGCCCAGCTCTGGGTGCACCGCGCCGGTCACTGCACCTTCACGTCGGCCGAGCTCGGTGCCGCGCTCGGACCTGGAGCGGCGTATCGAAAGCGGTCGCTGGACCGGCACCGGCGCACTGGCTCGCGCCGGCAAGGACCTGCCCGGCGGCACCGCTTCATCGAGTACCGGCCCGATGAGCTGCTGCGCGCCTGCGGCGCGCGACCGGGCAGCTGTGCCGGCGAACCACGATGAAGACGATGAACGGCATCGTGCTGGCCACCGGCGATCTCGCGCCCGATCGCGACGACCCGGACGAGTGCTTCGCCGCGCACCGCGGCGACGTCTGAACGAGGCCGAGCTCGTGTTCGGCCAGCTCGAGACCAGCTTCGCGACGCGCGGCACGCGCCTGCCGCAGGCGCGCCATGCCGTGATGGCGCAAGCCCGAATGCGCCGCGCGCGATCGCGCGCGCCGGCTTCGACGTGCTGTCGTTCGCCGGCAACCACTGCCTCGACTGGGGCAACGAGGCCTTCTTCGAGACGCTGCTCGCATCTCGAGGCCGCGGGCATCGCGGTGGTCGGCGCCGGCGCGGACATCGCCGCAGCGCGCCAGCCCGGTGATCCGCCAGCTCGCCGACGGCACGCGCGTCGCCTTCCTCGCCTATTCCTCGATCCTGCCGCAGGCGCTACTGGGCCGAGGCGCGGCGCCCCGGCTGCGCGCCGATGCGCGCGCACACGCTCTACGAGCAGGTCGAACACGACCAGCCCGGCACGCCGGCGCGCATCCACACCTGGGCGCACGCCGGCGACCTGGCCGCGATGCAGGCCGACATCCGCGCCGCGCGTGCGCAGCGCCGACGTCGTGCTGGTCTCGCATCACTGGGGCATCCACTTCGTCCGCGCGGTGATCGCCGACTACCAGCGCGAAGTGGCGCGCGCAGCCGATCGACGCCGGCGCCGACGCGATCCTCGGCCATCACGCGCATATCCTCAAGGGCATCGAGCGCATCGACGGCAAGCCCGTGTTCTACAGCCTGTGCAACTTCGCCACCGACCTGCGCATGACGCCTGAGCATGCGGCGCGGCCCGAGCTTCCACGAGATCCAGAAGCTCGCGCGAGGACTGGGAGCCGGACTTCGACAGCCTGTACAACTTTCCGCCCGCCTCGCGGCTCTCGATGATCGCGCGCCTGGAGATTCGCCGACGGCCGCATCCGCGAAGCCGGCTTCCTGCCGCTGTACATCGACCGCGACGCCGTGCCGCGGCTCGCCGCGCGCGGACGAACCACGCTTCACCGAGGTGGTCGACTACCTGCGCGCCGTGACCGCCGAGGCCGGGCTCAACGGTCGCTTCGAGGTCCGGGCAGGGCGCGTCATGTCGCTGGTGGAAGCCCGCATGAAGCGCGGCGCATGATGCCGCTCGAGCTCGACGGTGCTGCTCTACTTCCGCAGCTACATGCCGAACGTGATGATCACGCGGCTGGTTTCCACGCCAGCGCCAACCCGGCGCTGGGCCGGCCGCTGACCGGGCCTCGAGACGCTGCCCGCCTCGCTGATGATCAACCTGGTGCTCACCTACCCGTTCATCTGGCTGTCGGGCTGGCATCGCGACGCGCATGCAGTGCAGCTCGGCGGCTGCGCGTGCCCGTGCCGACGCGCTATACGCGTGCTGTCCGGCATTGGCACGGCGCTGGTGCTGTTCACCGTGCCGCTGTCGCTGCACGTTCACCGACGTGAGCATCCCGTTCATCCAGCTGCTGATGCGCGGCGACATCCTGCTGATCGCGCCGCTGGTCGACCTCATCTTCGGCCGGCGCGTGCGCTGGTGGAGCTGGGCGGCGCTGGTGATAGTCGGCGTCGCGCTGACGCTGGTCATCCACCAGCGCGGCGGCTTCCACCTGCCGCCGCTGGCCATCGCGACGGTGGTGCTCTACACCATCGGCTATTTCATGCGGCTGGCGGTGATGACGCACATCGGCAAGCGCGGCGACCCGGCGATGATCCGCCAGCTATTTCGTCGAGGAGAAGCTGGTCGCACTGCCGATGTCCATCGTCGCGCTGTCGGCAGTCTCGATGCTGAACCTCGGCAACCAGTCCGGCGAGCTGTTCCGGGGCTTCACCATGGTCTGGACCGACCCGGTGTTCTGGCCGCTGCTCGGCATGGCGGTCTCGCTCACCATCATCTCGGTGTTCGCGGCGATCATCCTGCTGAATCCGAACGAGAACAGCTACTGCGTGCCGCTGGAGCGATCCTCCAGCCTGCTGGCCGGGTTCTTCGCAGCCTACATCCTGCATTGGTTCTGGGGCCTGCCCAAGCCGACTGCGATGGAACTGGTTGGCGCAGCGCTGCTGGTCGCCGCGATCCTTCTGCTGACGCTGGCGCCCCGGTACAGTCGACATTCAGGTCTACGGAAGAATCATCATGGCTAATACGCAGATCGTCATCATCGGCGCCGGTCCGTCGGGCCTGCTGCTGTCGCTGCTGCTGCGGCGCGAGGGCATCGATGTCGTCGTGCTCGAGCGCCAGACGCGCGAGTACGTCGAGTCGCGCATCCGTGCCGGCCTGCTCGAAACGGACACCGTGAGGTTGATGGAGGAGGCAGGCGTCGGCGCGCGGCTGCAGCGCGAAGGCCTTGAACACGACGGCGTCGAACTCGCCTTCGACGATCGCGTGCTGCGCATCGACCTGCAGGCGCTGGCCGGCCGCAGCATGACGGTCTACGGCCAGACCGAGATCCAGAAGGACCTCGGTGACGCGGCCGGCGACACCGTGGTCTGGCAGGCGAAGGATGTCGCGGTATCCGGCTTCCTCGAGGGGAAACCGCAGGTGAGCTGGAACGATGCCCGCGGCGCGCACCGTCTCGAAGCACGGTATGTCGTCGGTTGCGACGGCTTCCACGGCATCGCGCGCGCCAGCGTGCCGCGCCGACCGAATCCGGCTGTACGAGCGCGTCTACCCGTTTGGCTGGCTCGGATTGCTGTCCGACACGCCGCCGGTGAACCCGGAGCTGATCTACGCCAACCACGAGCGCGGCTTCGCGCTGTGCAGCATGCGGTCCGCCACGCGCAGCCGCTACTACGTGCAGTGCCCGCTGGAGGATCGCGTCGAGGACTGGCCCGACAGCCGCTTCTGGGACGAACTGCGCTCGCGGCTGCCGCCGGCGGTGGCGCAGCGCATGGTTACCGGCGAGTCCATCGAGAAGAGCATCGCACCGCTGCGCAGCTTCGTCGCCGAGCCGATGCGCTTCGGAAGCCTGCTGCTGGCCGGGGACGCCGCGCACATCGTGCCGCCCACCGGCGCCAAGGGCCTGAACCTCGCCGCCTCGGACGTGCGCCTGCTGCATGAGGCGCTGACCGCTGAACTCAACGGGCAATCGGGCAAGCTGCTGGAGGAATACTCCACGCGCGCGCTGGCGCGCGTGTGGAAGGCTACGCGCTTCTCCTGGTGGTTCACGACGCTGATGCATCGGTTCGGGGACGACCCCTTCGGCTACCGCCTGCAGCAGTCCGAGCTCGACTACCTCGCGGGATCCGAAGCCGCGCAGCGCAGCTTCGCCGAGAACTACGTGGGCCTGCCCTTCAAGTAGGCAGCCAGGGCACTTCCGGCCGGTTCAGGCGCTTTCGCGCGCGATCAGCCGGAAGCCCACGTCGATCACGCGCTGCACGATCTGTTCGCCGGCCGCACGCCGCCGCAGCACCGATACGGCCTCCCGTCCGATGCGCGCGCCGTCGACATCCACCGTCGTGATCGACGGCCGCATGTCGCCGGCGATCGAGAGATTGCCGAAGCCGACTACGGCGAGCTGGTCCGGCACGCGCACGCCGGCGGCCTGTGCTTCGATGATCACTCCCTGGGCCAGCATGTCCGAGCCGCACACCACCACGTCCGGCTTTGCCTCCAGTTGCGACAGCTGCCGCCACACCAGGCGTGCATGCCCGAAGCGCGTCGGCAGCGGCACATCGACGACATCGGGCACCCTGCCGCCTGCCTTGCGCCACTCGTCGATGAAGCCGTCGCGCCGCTGGCGCGCGCGCGCGCCGTCGGCAACGGTCAGCAACGGACGCGCTATAGCCGCGGCCGAGCAGGAAGCGCGCGATGTCGCGGCCCACGGCCTGGTGCGAGAAGCCGACGGCGATATCGATGGGCTCCTCGGGCATGCCCCAGGTCTCGATCACGGTGACGTCGCGCTGGTGCAGCCGCTCGCGCGTCTGCGCATCGGTGACGATGCCGGTGAGGATGATGCCGTCGGCGCGCCGTGACAGCGCCGCGTCGATCAGCTGCGTGCATGCGGCTGTTGTCGGCGCCGGTCAGCCCCAGCATCACGACGTTGCCGTCGAGCGCGAGCTCCCGGCTCATCGCCTCGATGGTGTCGTTGAAGATCGACTGCGCGACCTCCGGCACCAGCACCGCGACCAGCCGGCTGCGATTGGAAGCCAGGCCGCCGGCGATCAGGTTGGGCACGTAGCCCGTGGCCGCGATGGCCTCGCGGATGCGCTCCGCAGTGGCCGGCGCCACCACGGCCGGGTTGTTGTAGAAGCGCGAGACCGTCGCGGTGGAGACGCCGGCACGGCTGGCCACGTCGTCGAGCTTCGGGATAGGCGGCTTCGGGCTTCTCATGGTTGCCTAGTCCAGCATTCCGGGGCCCGGAACGAAAGTGGTGAAAGCGCTTGCATCCCGCCCTATACTCCGGCGATGAGTCAGGACTTCGATCCGCTCGCACCGGAGGACTTCGACAGTCCGCATGCCGAGTATGCCCGGCTGCGGCGCGAGTGCCCGGTGGCGCACAGCGATGCGTGGGGCGGGTTCTGGGCGCTGATGCGCCACGCCGACGTGGTCGCGGCCTCCACCGACAGCGACGTGTACATCACCTCGAAGCAGAACGTCGTGCCGAAGGTCGCCTTCACCGGGCGCCGTCCGCCGCTGCACCTCGATCCGCCGGAACACACGCCCTACCGCCGCGCGCTGGCTCCGCTGCTGACGCCGTCGCGCGTCGCGCGCTATGAGCCGGTGATCCGCTAGATCTGCGATGAACTGCTCGGCGCGATGGCGGCGAAGGGTGGCGGCGACATCTGCGAGGAATTCTCCGCGCGCATGCCGATCCGCGTGTTCAACGCCTGGATGAACCTGCCGGCGGAACTGGCCTCGGTGCTCGCCGACGTCGGGCGCCGCTACAACATCGCGGTGCAGTCCAACGACATGGTGGCCACGCAGGAGACCAGCCTGCGCCTCTACGAGATGGCCCGCGCGGTGGTGGCCGACCGCAAGGCGCAGCCGCTCGATCCCGGCGAGGACGCGACCAGCGCACTGCTCGCCGCGCGCGTCGATGGGCAGCCTCTTCCCGATGAAATGATCGTCGGCACCATCCGCCAGGTGCTGGTCGTCGGCATCATCGCGCCGACGGTGATGATCGGCTCGATAGCAGTCCACCTCGTCGCGCCATCCGGCGCTGCAGGCACAGCTGCGGGCCGAAACCGGGCCGCTTGACGCCGCGACCGATGAATTCCTGCGGCTCTACACGCCGTATCGCGGTTTCGCGCGCACGGCGAAGAGTCGACGTGACGCTGCATGGCCGCACCATTCCGGCTGGCGAGCCGATCGCGCTGGTCTATGCGTCGGCCAACCGCGACGAAAGCGTCTTCGAGGCGCCGAAGAGTTCCGGCTGGGCCGGCCGAACATGAAGGAGTCCGTCGCCTTCGGCCGGGGGCCGCACACCTGCCTCGGAACCGCGCTGGCGCGACTGGAGATGCGCCTCGCGCTCGAGGCGCTGCTGCGCCATACGCCGAACGGATTCCGCCTGGATGGACAGATCGTGCCTACACGTTTTCCGGAGATCGGCGCGCTGCGCGTGCCGCTAAGATTCGACCGCATGCAATGAGTTGAACGAATTGGGGGGCGCTTTGGGGATGAGGAACAAGGCATGCCAGTGCTTTGGAATCGCGATTTTTCTGTTGGCGGGCTTCGCCGCGCAGCCGGCGCGCGCGGCCGCGCCTGATCTTTCCGGTACCTGGCTGCCGGTCGATGAACTCTCCACGCCGTTTCCCTCGCCGCTGCCACTGACCCCTGCGGGTCGGGCGCGCTACGACGCCTTCGATCCGGACCGTGACGAGCCGGCGACTTTCTGCATGCCGCTCGGCACTCCGCGCAACACGCTGGCAGGCACCGGTCCAATGGAAGTGCTGCAGGCGCCGGACCGCGTGTACTTCGTCTTCCAGCCGAACCTGCTGAATACGGAGACGCGGCGCGTGTATCTTTTCGACCGGCCGTTGCCCCCGAAGGAAGACCGCCTGCCAACCTGGTTCGGCCTGTCGCGCGGAAAATTCGAGGGTGATGCGCTGGTCGTGGAGACCACCGAGCTGGAGCCGCAGGCCATCCTGAACAACGACGGACTGCGGCACGGGGGCGGGCTCGTGGTCCGCGAACGCTGGCATCTCATGCAGGATCCGCGGCGCGGCCGGCTGCTCGTGGACGACATCGTCCTCGACGATCCCGCGGACTTCACGCGGCCGATCACGTTGCGCCGCGTCTTCGCGTGGGCGCCGGATGCCCGGCTTGCCGAGGGCCAGTGCTCCGAAGGCCTGTGGATCGATCGCATCTGGCGTCATCGGCTGGGAGAGCACGCGGAAGCAAGGCGCGCAGCGGCGGGGACTGCGGAGGCGCCCAAGTGATGCGCACTGCACTCGATCACGCCCGTCTGCTGATGGTGCTGCTCGCGCTGCCAGCGGCCCTCTTCGTATGCGAAGAGGCCGCAGCGGCTTCAGGCACTACCGCCGTGGCTGCCGCCGCCACTGCCCATCCGGCCGTCGCAAGCGAAATGAACGGCGTGTGGCTGCCGGACAGCCGGCGAAGCGAGCGTCCGGCGCAGTGGCCCCTGACCGAGAGCGCGCGCCAGGCCGCGGAACGCTACAAGGCGCAGTACGGCCCGGTGGATCCGACCGTCGATGACGCCAATGCGTCCTGCATACCCGAGTCCATGCCCTACCCGATGCGACTGATCGCGCAGTACCCGTTCGAGATCCTGTTCACTCCGGGCCGGATGACCATGTTCTTCGAGATCTTCGGCAATGTGCGTCGCATCCCTGTCGGATCCGGCAGGCCGGTGCTCGAAGCGCTGCCCACCGCGATGGGCCGCTCGGTGGGCCACTGGGAGGGCGAGACGCTGGTGATCCAGACCGACCGCATCCGGCGCGAAGGCGCCGGCGCGCCGTTCGGGAATCCACCCATCAGCAGCGCGCGCCGCATTGTCGAGCGCCTCTCCGCTGGGCAAGAACCCGGAAGGCCGCAAGGAACTGCGCAACGAGATCACCATCCACGACCCGGTGGTGCTGACTGCTCCGGTCACGATGAGAATGGCCTACAAGTGGTCGCCGGACATCGAAGTGGGCGAATACCTCTGCCAGCAGGACATCTGGGACCAGAACCTGCAGGGCTCACCGAGCACCGTGCCGTGGCGCAAATAGTGTCAGTCGGGAATCTGCCCGCGCTCCCAGACCTTGCCGCTCGCGAACTCGACGCGCGAGAGGTACATGAAATGCGGGTCATCGCGATCCGGATAACCGGTGACGGTGACCTTGTCGCCGGGCTTCATGTCACTGGCCTTCCAGTCGTAGCGCACCAGCAGCACGCGGCCAGCCGTGAACACCTTGTAGGGTTCCGTCTTGCCCGCGGCGTTCACCACGTCCACATCGAAGAACGAGTGCGGGTTCGTGAAACCGAAGTACGTCACCGTGCCGGTGATCGTCTGCTCCTTCGTGCGATCGAAATTCGCGGTCGAATGATGCGCGAAGGCGACGCCGGCCATGGCCAGCAGCAATGCCGCGCACAGCAACGCGCCCGGCAGTCCGTGTTTCCTGTGGGTCTTCATGGCCCGATTCTGATCCCGCTTCAAACAAGGATGCAAGCGCTTCCAGAGCGTCCCGTCCGACAAAGCCTGCCAACAACTGGGGAGTCATCTCGATGAAACTGCCGCCGATCGTCACCGCTTCCGGCCTGGTCCTGTTCGCGACGCCCGATTTCCCTTGCCGTCGCCCAGGAGGCGCGTCCGCAGGGCGAGATCGAGGAGGTCGTCGTCACGGGCACGTACATCCAGCGTTCCAGCGGCTTCACGCCCGCTTCCCCGGTGCAGGAGATCACCAAGGAGGACTTCGACGCGCACGCCCCGCGTACCGTCGCCGACTTCTTCACGCAGCTGCCCTACAGCTTCAACACGACGTTCACGGTCGGCCGCGCGCTGGGCTCCTCCAACGGCTCCGGCAGCCTGAACCTGCGCAACCTCGGCGCCGACGCGACGCTGGTGCTGCTGAACTCGCGGCGCGTCGCGCGCGACGCGGTGACGGTCAACAACGTGGACGTGAACTCGCTGGTGCCGCAGATTGCCATCCAGCGCATCGACATCCTCAAGGACGGCGCCTCCTCGCTGTACGGCTCGGATGCCGTCGGCGGCGTCGCGAACTTCCTCACGCGCGGCAACTTCGATGGCTTCGAAGTGCAGGCCATGGGCGACATGCGCGCCTATGGCAACACCACCGACATGCGCTTCTCCGGCATCTGGGGCACGCAGACCGAGAACTCCGGCATCGTGGTGTCGTTCGAGTACTTCAATCGCGCGCCGTTCACCTGGGAAACCTACGAGATCATCCGCGAGCGGCCGGGCATCGAGGGTGCGTTCCGCCTCTCGGGGTGGCCGGCACGCTACTCGCTGCCGAACCGCAATGCGGCGGGCGCGCTCCTCACGGGCGCGGCCGGCGCCACGACCATTGCGGACCCGATGTGCGCGCGACTTCGCGCCTTCCGCCAACACGACGGGCAACCCGGTGACGCGCCTCGGCGTCACCTACCCCGGCAACTGCCAGCAGAACGCCCCGCTCGGCACCAGTGCCAACGCCGACGAGGACCGCTACCAGGGCTTCATCGAGGTGCACAAGGACTTCAACGAGTCGCTGCGCTTCTTCGGCGAGGCCGGCTTCCTGCGCACGCGCACTGCGATTCACCGACACTCCGGGCGGTGCCGCGAATCCGGGTCCCGGCCAGCCGCCGGTGATCATCCCCGGCTATGCGCCGTCGAACACCTTCCGCGCGCAGAACTCTGCCGGCGCGCCGCTGTACGCACAGCGCAGCACCGTGCAGCTCGGCTTCGACAAGGACGGCAACGGCGTCAACGACTGGGTTCCCGCACGCGCCACGAATGGCGCAGGTGATCGTCGTCGGCACCGACCCGAACGCGCTCGACGTCAATGGGCAGCCCGTCATTCCGTTCTGGGAAGACGTGACGGTGTTTCGCCGGCAGCCGCATCTTCGGCATGACCTGCAACCTGCCGGGTGATCCGGGCACGATCGCAGAACTGCCGCGAAGACCTCAATTCCACGCGCTACCAGGTCGACGCGATGCGCTTCGTCGGCGGCTTCGAGGGCAAGCTGCTGGGCAGCGACACCTGGCGCTACACCACCAACTACGTCTACGCGATCGAACAACGAGAACGACACCACCTTCGGCAGCTCGTTCTCGATGCCGAACCTGCGTGCCGGGCTGGCCGGCTTCGGCGGCGCGGGCTGCCTCACGCCGTCCAACGATCCGCTGCAGTCCGGGATCGATCCGCCCGGGATCCGGCAACTGCGACTTCTTCAACATCTTCGGCACGTCGGTGACCACGACGCCGGGCTCGCTGATCGCGAACGACGAGAGCATGGTCACCTACATCACGGCGCAGGACTGGCAGCGCTTCGAGACCAAGGCGGAGGTGATCGACCTGATCGTCTCGGGCGAACTGTTCGACATGCCGGCCGGCACGGTGGGCGTGGCGGTTGGCGGGCAGTACCGCAAGGACGACTGGTCGGCGGACTACCCGGCGATCCAGAACGCCGGCCAGAGCGACCTGCAGGCGCCGTTCTTCGACAAGGACGTGAGCCAGTCCTCCACTGCGGCATTCGTCGAGGTCAGCGTGCCACTGATGGCCAGCGAGGACCGCGGCTACCTCGATTTCACCGGTGCGCTGCGCTACGAGAACACCGCCGGCCCGGGCCTCGACACCACCGACCCCAAGCTCGGCCTGCTGTACCGCACGCCCAATGACCTGCTCGCCGTGCGGGCCACCTGGAGCACGTCGTTCCTCGCGCCTTCGCTGTACCAGCGCTACCGCCAGAACGTCGTGTTCTCGCAACGCGGTGAATGACGGCCTGACGGCGCGTCAACGACAACCTGTCGCGCGTGCCGACGCAGGTGCAGGGCAACCCGCTGCTGGAGCCGCAGTCCTCCGAGAACTACAACATCGGCTTCACGGTAAGGCCGTGGGAAGGCTGGAGCTTTGACGCGGACTACTGGCATTTCACCTTCGAGGACCAGATCTCGCTGGAGAATGCCGTCGAGCTGGCCGCCAACCTGACCACCACGCTCGACCCGACCAAGGTCGTGCGCAACCCGGACGCGGGCATCGTCATCTACAACGGCGTCAACGTCGGCCAGATCGTCGGCCTGAACGTGTCCTACGTGAACAACGCCTCGCTGGAATCCGCGGGCTTCGACCTGGCCCTCAACAACACCACGGACTTCGGCAGCTTCGGCGTGCTGCGCAGCACGATCATGGCGACCTACCAGAACAAGTACACCATCAACGGACGCGACATCACGGGCAGTCGCAATGCGCGCACCGCGGGCGGATCCTTCGCGATTCCGTGGCGTGCGACCATGAGCAACATGTGGGGCCTCGGCAATCACTCGGTGCAGTCGCTGCTGCGCTACACCGACGGCTACGACAACGACCAGACGCCCAACGCCGGCACGCCGGCCAAGCCCAACATCGAGTCGTTCATCGCCTGGGATCTGTCGTACAACTACTCGCTGGGCGAGCGCTGGGGCATGAAGGACAGCTCGGTCGGAATCGGCGTCAACAACGTGATGGATGACGCGGCGCCGTACGTGCCGGACGGCAACCACACGCTGTCGAGCATCTACGACTACAGCGGCCGCCACTACTGGCTGCGGCTGAAGGCGTCCTTCTAGCGCCCCCTGGCAATGGCGGAGGGCAACGCGGCCAGTTCGCGGCGATACCAGTAACGTATCGTCGCGACCAGCGCGGCGGCGACCAGCAGCACGACGACGATCAATGCCGTCGGAACGCTGTAGCCGCCGCTCTGCTGGCGGGCGATTCCCATCACGTGCGGCATCACCAGGCCGCCCGCGCTGCCGGCGATGTTGATCGCGACCACGGCGACGCCAAAGGCCGCGGCGCTCAGCAGCTGCGTGGGCAGCGCCCAGAACGCGCCCTGTGCACCGCCCAGTCCAAGCCCCATGACCAGCAGCGCCACCAGCGCGAGGCCGCCGGCGCCGAACTGCCAGGCAGCCACCAGCGCGAATGCGGCGAGCAGCGCCGGCAGCGCCACGTGCCAGAAGCGCTCACCGGTGCGATCCGAATGCGCCGCATTGGCGTACATGCCGATGGCGACGCCCACCCAGGGCAACGCGGCGACGAACCCGATGGCCAGCGGCGAGAGTCCGGTGAGCGACTGGATCACCTGCGGAAGCCAGAAGATCATTCCATAGGAACTGGACAGCAGGCAGAACCACAACAGCCCCGACAGCCAGACGAGCGGTTGCCGCAGCACGCTCCAGTCGTTGCGCTTGGGGGCATCCGAGCGCCGGGCGGCGTTGGTTTCCAGCCAGCGTCGCTCGTCAGGACTGAGCCAGCGCGCTTCCGCAGGCTTGTTGGGAAAGTAGAACAGCGCGGCGACGCCGAGCAGGATCGCAGGGATCGCCTCGGCGATGAACATGAAGCGCCAACTGGCAATCGGCAACCCCGTCATGCCGAGCAGCCAGCCCGACAACGGCCCGCCGATGATCACCGACATCGGAATCGCGAGCATGGGCATCGTGAACGTGCGCGCCCGTTCGCGCTCCGTGGCGAACTGGCTCAGGTAGAAGACGATGCCCGGCGCAAGCCCGCCCTCGGCGACACCGATCAGCACGCGCAGCGTGTAGAAGCCGACGTGACTCTCGATGAGTCCCAACGCCCCGGCCGACACACCCCAGAGGATTGCGCAGCACGCAATCCAGCCGCGCATGCCGATGCGCTGCAGCAGGTACAGGCTCGGGTACTGGCCCGCGAGGAAGCCCGCAAAGAGGATGCCGGCGCCGAAGCCGTACTGTGTTGGCGAGAAGTCGAGGTCCGCGTTCATCCGCGCTGCCGCGAAGCTGATGTTCGCGCGGTCCAGCGAACTCATCAGCATGAACAGGATGCAGGGCAGCGCGAGCCGCCAACGCACCTTGGCCGCAATCCCCTGCTGGATCACCGGAGCGGCATATGCTGCAGCAACCATTCCTCTAGAATCCCCCCATACGCAAGCGCTTGCAGACTATAGCAGGGTCATCCATGAAGCCTACCGAAGCCGCCGGACTCTCGATCAGGCTCGCGCGGCATGCAACAGGCCTGGAGTTTGCGTCGATGCCTGCGCCCACGGTCAGCGCAACGAAACGGGCACTGCTCGATGCCATCGGCGTGATCAGCGCTGCCAGCGGCCTGTCCGACGAGGCGCAGCCCTTCATCCGTCTGGCGATGGAGTCGGGCGGAGCGCCCGAGGCTTCGATACTCGGCACCGGCGCGCGCACGTCTGCACCGCGCGCGGCGTTCGCCAACGGCGCGATGTCCCATGCGCTCGACTACGAAGACGCCTTCGACGCGGCGCCGGTGCATCCCAACGCATCGCTGATCCCGGCGGTGCTTGCACTCGCACAGGCACACGGTGAACCGCTCCCGGGCAAGGAGCTGCTCGCCGCCGTGGCGGTGGGTTGCGACATCAGCTGCCGGCTCGGGCTGTCGCTGCGGCGACCGCTCGAGGAGGGCGGCTGGTATCCGCCGCCCATTCTCGGCGCGATGGGCGCTGTCGCGGGTGCGGCGCGCCTGCTCCGCCTGACGCCGGAACAGTTGCTCGACGCATGGTCGTTGATGCTGCTGCAGAACAGCTGCAGCGGACAGATCATCCACAGCGCCGACTCGACGATCCGCGCGGTGCGCGAGGCGTTCCCGGCCCAGGCGGCGGTCGACTGCGTGCGGCTGGCGAAGGCTGGAGTCCGCGGGTTCGCCGAGCCGTTTGAAGGGCGCGCGGGATTCTTCGCGGTGTTCGCTGGGGGCCAGTACTCGAGTGAGGAACTGCTGCGTGACCTCGGGGAGCGCTGGGCCATCGACTCGCTGAGCTTCAAGCCGTGGCCAAGCTGTCGCGGCACGCATGCGGCGATCGAATGCGCGCTGCAGCTGCGCTCGCAACACGCGATCGACCCGGGGCAGGTCGACCTGATCACCGTGGAAGGCGGGACCGTGCAGGCCATGCTCGCTGAGCCGCTGGCGCGCAAGCGTGCGCCACACACCGCCATCGACGCGAAGTTCAGCCTGCCGTGGACCATCGCGCTTGCGCTGGTGCGCGGCGAAGTGACGCTCGAGAGCTTCGATGCGGCCTCGCTCGCCGATCCGGCGCTGCGCGCGCTCGCCAGCCGCGTGGAGTTCCACCTGCGTCCGGACTGGGAACGCAGTCGCGCCACGTCCGGCACGCTGACCATCCAGCTGTCCGGGGGAGGCAGGTTGCACCACTCAGTGGTCGACGCGCTGGGCAGTCCCGCGCGGCCGCTCGGGGAGGCGGGGCTGGTCGCCAAGTTCCTCGACTGCCTCGCAAGGTCCTCACGCCCCGCAACAACTGCCCAGGCATCGACTTTGGCGAGCAGGATACTCGACCTGGAGAACCTGCCGGATGCGCGTACGCTGCTGGACTAGAGCCGGATGGCGGGCCCCGGCGGCCCCTTGACGCTGGGCCCCGGCTGTGTGAAAACGCTTACATCAGGGATCCACCGAGGTCCAACAGCGGGGGATGCACTCATGACCGACTCCACCAACTTTCCGGCACGCCGCTCCGTGGCCATGGCGGTGGCCCTGGCCCTGTCCGCGACTGCGGCCCATGCCGGCGACGCCCCGATTGAAGTCACGGCTACCGACGACACGCTGCAGGAAGTCATCGTCACCGCCGAGCGGCGCGCGCAGAACCTGCAGGACGTGCCGATTTCGGCAACGGTGTTCACCGGCGAGGAGCTCGACCCGCCGCGGTGTCACCGACCTGGGCGACATCCAGCTCGTCGCGCCGTCCATCGTGATCAACCGTACAACCGCTCGACCTTCGTGAACATCCGCGGCGTCGGCATCGCGCAGTCGGCGCCGACGTCCAGCCCGGGCGTGGCCTACTACATCGACGGCCAGCTCATTCCGCATGAGCAGTTCATCGGCCAGTCGTTCTACGACATTGCATCCATCGAAGTGCTGCGCGGACCGCAGGGCACGCTGACCGGGCAGAACTCCACCGGCGGCGCGATCTACGTGACGCACGCCGGAGCCGCGCTTCAGCGAATACTCCGGCAGCCTCGAACAGACGTTCGGCAACTACAGCTGGATGCGCACCGTGGGTGCAGCGAACCTGGGCTTCACCGACAACCTCGCCGTGCGTGTCGCCGCGGTCTACGACGAGCGCGACAGCTTCACCGACAACATCGGCCCGAGCCCCAGCGAGCCCGGCGACATGGCCAACAGCTCGCAGCGCGTGCAGATCGCATGGAATCTGTTCGACGGACAGCTGCGAGACGAACCTGCGTTCTACGAGCACTTCGACTGGGAGACCGACAACAATGCGGTCAAGAGTCGTGGCGACACGGTCAGCACCGACCCGTTCACCATCCAGGAAGACGCGCGTTCGTTCATGACGCAGGAAGGCCAGCGCGCCAGTGCCGAACTGCGCTACGGCCTCACCGACGGCATGGATGTCCGCTTCCTGGCCTCCTGGCAGGACGGCCAGACGCGCGACCAGACCGACGGTGACCGCACCGCCACCGCGCCTCCGCAACCACCAACCGCGAATGTCGGCCGCGTTGCGTTTGCCAGCACGCGTTTCGTCACCTGGATCTACGAGCTGAACCTGCTGTCGACCGATGACGGCCCGGTGCAGTGGGTGGCCGGAGCCTTCTACCTGGACGAGGACGTGCCGGTCACGCTGCTGCGCGACAACCGCAACACCACCGACTTCGTCAGCTCCACCTCGACCATCATCACCGACGCTGACAACAAGTCGATGTCCGTGTTCGGCCAGGTGAATGCGTTCGTCACGGACCAGCTGGAGCTGATCGGTGGCCTGCGCTACTCGGAGGACGAGCAGTACTACAACCGCATCGCGCTGCCCGGCCCGCCGCTGCCGCCCGGCACCGACCGCATCGGGCCACCGGCCGAGTCGGATGAAGTCACCGGCAAGGCTGGCGCGAACTTCCACTGGTCGGACGATTCGATGCTCTACGGCACCGTGTCGAAGGGCTACAAGGCCGGCGGCGTGAACCTCACGCTGGGCACGCCGAACTTCGAGCCAGAGACGAACCTCGTCTATGAGCTCGGCGTGAAGACGATGATGCTCGACCGGCACCTGCGCCTGAACAGCGCGGTGTTCTATTCGGACTACAAGGACATCCAGCTCTCCAGCCTCTATAACGGCCTGCCGCTGACGCAGAACGCCGCCTCGGGCGAAGCCTGGGGCGCTGAACTGGAGATACTCGGTCGCTTCGGCGGGTTCGGCTTCAACGCCGGCATCGGCTGGCTCGACGCGACGTTCGCCGAGCCTGCGTCGATCGTGAACACGTCCACGAACACGCAGCAGATCGTGCCGGCTGGCGCGAGCCTCGTGTTCTCGCCGGAGTGGACGATGAGCGCGGGCGTCGAATACGTGTTCCCCGTTGGCAAGGGCACGCTGATCCCGCGCCTCCAGTGGTCGCACGTCGATGAGCAGCTGGCGACGCCGTTCCCCAGCTCCACCACCATCGTGCCTTCGCGCAGCCTCTGGGATGCCCGGTTGACCTGGGACAGCGGCGGAATGTGGCTCGTCGAGGCCTTCGCGACCAACTTTGCCGACGAGACCTACATCGCCTCGCAGATCCAGAACTCCACCAGCGCGACGGGTGGCATCATCTACGGTGCGCCGCTGCAGTTCGGCGCACGCGTGAGACTGAACTTCGGAGACTGAAGGACATCGTGACCGGACCCCGGGCCTCCATCGGAATCGCGGCTGCGGTTTTCGCTTTTTGCGCTGTGCTGGCCCCACCCCCCGCCAGCGCAGCGGACCCGCCGGAACGCTGGTGGTGGCCCGGGCAAGGTCGCGAGTGGCCAGCGACAGCTGGACTACGCCAACGCACTCGGCACCAGCCGCGTGCTGCTGGACCGCGGGCAGCTGGATACCTGGGGCCATCCCTTCTTCGAGCCGCTCGGCACCAACGGCCGCGCCTGCATCACCTGCCACCAGCCCGCGGACGCGATGAGCCTGTCGGCCGCGACGGCGCGCGAGCGCTGGGAGGCCACGCAGGGCAGCGATCCGCTGTTCGCGGCGATCGACGGCTCGAACTGCCCGCACCTGCCCGCAGGAGGACCCGGCCTCGCATTCGCTGCTGCTGGAGCGCGGGCTGATCCGCGTCGCCTGCCGTGGCCGCCGCGCGACGCCGACGGCAAGCCGCTCGATCCGGAGTTCACGCTCGAGGTCGTGCGCGATCCGACCGGCTGCAACACGCATCCCGGTCCACGGCCTCGCGTCGCCGGCAGCCGCACGTGTCCGTGTATCGGCGACCGCGCCCCGTCGCGAACACGAAGTACACGACGCACGAGAACTTCGGCGTGCTGCCCGTTCATCGGCAAGAACGGCCTGCCTGCGTCGCGCGATCCGGACACGGGCGAGCCGTCGGTCATGAACATGATGGCCGACGCGCGCGCGCCGACGCTCGCGGTGCAGGCGCAGGATGCCGCGACCGCGCACCTGCAGGTGACGCGCGCCGCTGACGCGCGAGCAGCTCGACGGCATCGTCGAGTTCGAGTCGCAGCTTTACGCGGCCGCAGGCGCATCGACGCGCGGCCGGCAATCTCACCGAGCCCGGTGGGCCCTCGGGGCTCGGGCCCGCAGGCACTCGCAGAAGGGCGAGGCCGGCGTGCTCGGCAACAACACGACGCGCTGGGTGTTCCCGATGGAGGACAAGTGGCGCGAGCTGCCGCGCGGCGACGACGCCGGCGTCAACGCGCGCAATGCCGCGCGCGAGTCGATCCAGCGCGGCCACGACGTCTTCATGTTCCGCACGTTCTGGATCCGCGACTCGATGCACCTGAACAGCGTGGGCCTCGGCAACCCGACCAAGCGCACCTGCGCGACCTGCCACGGCATGCACATGACGGGCATGGACGTCGCCAACGGCTGGATGGACATCGGCACGACGAACCTGCCGTGGGCGCGCGAGGCGCCGCTGAACCCCTGGACAACCGAGAAGGACGCAGCTGCCGCTGTTCAAGGTCACCTGCAAGGACCGACGTGCCGCCGCACCCGTTCCTCGGCCGCGTGATCTACACGCAGGACCCGGGCCGCGCGCTGATCTCCGGCCGCTGCAACGACGTCGGCACGATCGTGATGCAGCAGTTGCGCGGCCTCGCGGCGCGCGCGCCGTACTTCTCGAACGGCTCGGCCTCGACGCTGCGCGAGCTCGTCGACTTCTACGACCGGCGCTACAACATCGGCTACTCCGAGCAGGAGAAGCAGGACCTCGTGAACTTCATGGGCGTGCTGTGAGGCGCCGCGTGCAGGCCACGCTGCGCACGCTCGGCCTGCTGCTTCCTGCGATGGCGCAGGCCGCGGCGCCGGCCGATCCGGCATCCGCAACTTCGTCGCCTGCCCGATCGTGCGCGACACCGCGACGCGTGCCGTGCTGGCTCGCCGAGTACGACGGCGAGCTCTACTTCCTCACGCTGCAGACCGACGTCAGCGCGCCGGTGAATCCACCGTGGCTCGGGCATCGCGTGCTGGTCGAGGGACGGCGCAAGGACGCACCGCGCATCTGCGGCGGCATCGTGCTCGAGCCGGTGCGGCTGTCGGTGATCGCTGGAGCTGGATGCTTCCTGCAACACAGCATGCTGCCCGCCGAGGAGCGCTACAACCTGACCTTCGAGCCGCCACGGCCGCCCGGCCCGAGCGCCGGCCGCCTGGCGTTCAACACGTTGCCGATGCCGGTGCAGCCCACGGACGTGAAGCGCGAGCCACGCGAGTACACGCTGCCCTACGATTTCAACGGACTGGTGAACTTCAAGCATCCGTTCCAGCTGGCGCCGCTGCTCGACGTGGCCAAGGCGATGCCGGCGAAGCGCGTCGAGATCACCGGCCACCGCGGCGCGGTGCTGCTGTCCGACGGCACCGTGCTGCAGGAGCAGGCTGACATCGCCCGCCGCCGGGCCGAGCAGGTGGCCGAGTTGCTGCGTGGCGCGGGACTGACGGCACCCGCGTATGAGGTGCGCTGGGTCGACGGAGCGCCCGCGCCGAATGGCGTGGATGACCATGGCCAGCGGCGCGTCGACATCACGATAAGGCCCTGACCTCCGCCACCGCATCGGCGGTGTTGCCGGATTATAGTGCCGGCATGGACGCGTTCTTCGTCGCCATCCAGCAGGCGCCAGTCTCCATCTGGATGCGCGAGGACCCCTACGCGTATTTCGTCGCACTGATCTTCCATGCCATCGGCATGGCGCTGCTGGTCGGCGGGGGCATCGCCATCTGCCTGCGCGCGCTGGGCATCGGCGGCGAAGCGGTCCTGCAACGGTTCCGCGGCTTCTTCCCCGTGATGTGGCTCGGTGCGGGCCTCGCCGTTGCCTCCGGCATCCTGCTGCTGTGCGCCTATCCGGCCAAGGCGCTCACCAATCCGGTGTTCGCCGTCAAGATCGCCTGCCTCGCCGGCGCGGCATGGCTGGTGGGCGTGCTCGCGCGACGCCCGTCCGCCAATCGGGCCGTCGCCGCCGTTGCGCTGTCGCTGTGGCTCGCCGGCGTGGCGGCCGGCAAGCTGCTGCTGCACACGTACGAAGTGTTGCTGGTGGGCCGGTGAGCGAGTCGGGCATCACCGGACTGATGACCACCACCTGGGGCTGGCCCATCGCCGAAGTGTTCCACTTCGTCGGGCTGTGCCTGCTGTTTGGCACGGTGGCCATGTTCGACCTGCGGCTGCTGGGCGTGGCGCGCGGCGTCTCGCTGCGCGGGCTGCACCGGCTGGTTCCCGTTGGTGTCGCCGGATTTGCGATCAGCGTGACGACCGGGTTGCTGTTCATCGCCACCGCGCCGGACCAGTACCTCTACAACCCGGCGCTGCAGCTCAAGCTTGCGCTGATGGTGCTTGCCGGGATCAACATGGTGATCTTCTATGCCACCACGGCGCGGGCCGCGCTGGCGACGGGCGCCGATGACCTGCCGTTGGTTCGCGCGCGCGTGTTCGGCGCGATCTCGCTGGCCTGCTGGCTGGGAGTGATCGCCTGCGGACGCGTGATCACTGCGTTCCGCCCACCGTGGCACTGGTGCTTCTGGTGTTGACGCAGACTTGGGCTGCGCCCGCCCCACCGGTCCAGCGGGCGAGCTGGCCCAGGGCGTCATACAGTCGTTGCGTTCAGTCGTGCAGGTCGCGCCCGCGCGTCTCCTTCACGAACAGCAGCCCGATCACGAACGTCATCAGCGCGATGATCACCGGATACCACAGCCCGCTGTAGATATTGCCCGTTCTGCGCGACGATGGCGAACGCCATGGTCGGCAGCAGCCCGCCGAACCAGCCATTGCCGATGTGATACGGCAGCGACATCGAGGTGTAGCGGATGCGCGTGGGGAACATCTCCACCAGCGCCGCGGCGATCGGCCCGTAGACCATGGTCACGTAGATCACGAGCAGCGTGAGGATGGCGACCACCAGCGGCTTGTTGATCGTCGCCGGATCCGCTGACGCCGGATAGCCATGCGCGGCAAGCGCCGCGCCGAGCGCCTTGCGGAATGGCGCATCGCCCTCGTGCGAGCGTCGGCGCCGCAAGTTCGGTCTCGCCCGACGCGCACGAGCGCCGCGCCCTTCACCCGCGATGCTCTCGTAGTTCACCGACGAGTTCGCCAGCGCCTGCTTGGCCACGTCGCAGCTGGACGTGAACTTCGTCGTTCCGGTCGGGTTGAACTGGAAGGAACACTCGCGCGGATCGGCGATGAGCTGCACCGGCGCTGTGGCCAGCGCGCGCGCCAGCGCCGGATTGCCCGCCACGGTCAGCGCCTTGAACAGCGGGAAGTAGCGTCAGCGCGGCGAGCAGGCAGCCGGCGAGGATGATCGGCTTGCGGCCGATGCGGTCCGACAGCCAGCCGAAGAACAGGAAGAACGGCGTGCCGATCAGCAGCGCGAGCCCCACGAGCAGGTTCGCGGTGGCGCCGTCGATCTTCAGCGTCTGCGTCAGGAAGAACAGCGCATAGAACTGGCCCGTGTACCAGACCACCGCCTGGCCGGCCGTCAGGCCGAACAGCGCCAGCAGCACCAGCTTGAGGTTCGGCCAGCGCCCGAAGGACTCGGTCAGCGGCGCCTTGGACGTCTTGCCCTCCGACCTTCATGCGACTGGAAGACCGGGGACTCCTCCATCGACAGCCGGATCCACACGCTGATGCCGAGCAGCACGATCGAGACGAGGAACGGAATGCGCCAGCCCCAGGCCGCGAAGGCTTCCTCGCCCATCGCGGTGCGCGTGCCGAGGATCACCATCAGCGAGAGGAACAGGCCCAGCGTGGCCGTGGTCTGGATCCAGGCCGTGTACTCGCCGCGGCGGTGGTTGGGTGCGTGTTCGGCCACATAGGTGGCCGCCCCACCGTACTCACCGCCCAGCGCCAGGCCCTGCAGCAGCCGCAGGCCGATGAGGATGACCGGCGCCGCGACGCCCAGCGTGGCGTAGCCGGGCAGCACGCCGACCAGGAAGGTCGACGCACCCATGATCACGATGGTGATGAGGAAGGTGTGCTTGCGGCCCACGCGGTCGCCGAGCCGGCCGAAGACCAGCGCGCCGAAGGGCCGGACCAGGAAACCCGCGGCGAAGGCGAGCAGCGCGAAGATGAACGCCGCTGGTCGGGTCGAGGTTCGAGAAGAACTGCTTGCGCGATGATCGCGGCGAGCGAGCCGTACAGATAGAAGTCGTACCACTCGAACACGGTGCCCAGCGACGAGGCCAGCACCACCTTGCGCTCCTGCGCAGTCATTCCCCCGGCCATTCAGCCCCCGCTAGAGCAGTGCGACGATCTCGGCGTCGATGGCTTCTGGTTTGTCTGCGGAGCCGAAGCGCTTCACCACCTTGCCGTCGCGATCGACGAGGAACTTGGTGAAGTTCCACTTGATCGCCTCGGTGCCCAGCACGCCGGGCTTCTCGCCCTTGAGGTAGCGGTACAGCGGATGCGCGTTGTCGCCGTTGACATCGATCTTCGAAAACAGCGGGAAGGTGACGTCGTAGGTGGTGCTGCAGAACTGGCCGATCTCGGCCTCGGTGCCCGATTCCTGCGCCCCGAACTGGTTGCAGGGAAAGCCCAGCACCTCGAAGCCGCGCTCGTGGTACTTGCGGTACAGCGCCTCGAGGCCCGTGTACTGCGGCGTGAAGCCGCAGTGGCTGGCCACGTTGACGATCAGCAGCACCTTGCCGCGATAGTCGGTCAGCGGCTTGTCGACGCCCTGAAGTGTCCGGGCGGTGAAGTCGTAGGCACTCATCGACGGAAGTCTAGCGCAGGGCCCGTCGACCGGAGAGGCTCATCCGGAATGCAGCGCGATGAGCTGCAGCAGGAACGACGTGCTGGCCAGGCTGCCGCTGATGATCACCTTCAGCCGCGCGCGCGATTCGTCGTAGATGGTGTCGACGCGCAGTGGCGTGTCGGTGCGTCGGTCCCGGCCCTTGAACGCGCCGCCCACGCCGTTGGTGATGCGCGTGGCATCCTCGGGGGAGATCGCGTCGATCTGGACGATGGTGGAGGCTTCGACATGGCGGTCGCGGCGGACGGGTTCGACCGGGATCGCTGCGGTACCCTGGCCCATTACCCGGGCCAGCTCGCTGGCGGAGACCCGGTACTGCCGACCAACTTTGACGGCCTGCAGCCGACCCTCACGGACCTGGCGGCGCGCAGTCTTTATATGTATGCCGAGTTGATGCGCCACTTCCTCCAGCGAAAGCAGCGAGGAGGGTTCTCTTGGGGTTACTGTTGCCATGAAAGCTCTCTCGATGACTCTTGGTGAGCTATTTAGGGACTATAAAGGATAACAAGAGACTACGATATGCCACCTTTTCCGGCAAATTCAGGGTCTCTGTTGTTCCTGGATTCTCTTTTCCATGCCCCGGAGCGGGATTCCGAGCTCTTCCTTGTCGAGGGCGAGTCGGCCGGACAGGCCGTGGCCGCGCTGCGTGACCCGCGGTCGCAGGCGGTGCTTTCACTCCAGGGCAAGCCGCTGAATGCCCTCAAGGCCAGCCCGCGTCGCGTCCGGACCAGCCGGGCTTTCGCGGCTCTGACGGCTGTCCTCGGCGATGCCCCGGGCACCTCCCTGCCGCTGGGCCAGCTGCGCTACCGCCGCCTGCTGCTGTTGATGGATCCGGATGCCGACGGCATCCACACCGCGGCGCTGGTCCAGCTGTTCCTGTTGCGCTGCATGCCCTCGCTGATCGAGCAGGGCTTCGTCTGGATCATCCACGCGCCCTGGGGAGAGATCCGTCGTCCGGGCCACGACCCGCTGGTCTCGTTCGATGCGATGGAATACCGGCATCAGTGTCGTGCCGTGGAAGGCGAGCCCGGCGTGCTGCGGATCCGGCACCGCGGCCTCGGCTCCATCACGCCCGAAGTGCTCGCGCGCTGCTGCATCGATCCGGCCACGCGTCGCGCGCGGGCGCTCTCGCCGGCGGATGTGCGGGAAGCGGCGCGCGTCTTTGGTGGCGATGCGGAGAGCGCCGCGCCCTGATCAGTCCGCGCCGCCCTCGCCGCCGTAGACGATGATCGAGAGCATCCGCACCGGCAGCTTGATCAGCTCCTCCGGCCCGTGCGGCACATCGCCACGAAAAGTCAGGGAATCACCGGGCTTGAGCAGGAAGCTCTCCGGTCCGTGCCGGTAGCGCAGCGAGCCCTCCAGGATGTGGATGAACTCCACGCCCGGATGGTCGAACTCCGGGAACTCCTCGCTCTTGCTGGTGAGCGTGACGAGGAACGGCTCGAACAGGCGTTTTGGCCCGCGGTTCGACGCGAGCAGGTGATAGGTGTGGCCGCGCTTCGTCCCGCGGCGCACCACCTCGAGGCCTTCGCCGCGCCGCACATGCTGCGCATCGCTCTGCTCGATGTCCGGGCTGCGAAGCAGCGTCGCGCAGGCGGTGCCGAGTGCACCGGCCAGCGCCGCCAGCGTCTCGAGGCTGGGGGAGACATGGCCGCTCTCCAGGCGGCTCAGCATGGCAGCGCTGATGTTCGCCGACGCGGCCAGTTCCGTGGCCGTGAGCCCCTGCGCCATGCGCAGGCGCCGGACGTTGGCTCCCGCCAGCGTCGCGATGTCGGTGCTCCGCTGCCCCCCGGCTGCTTTACTTTTACGCAACATACTTGACCTTTAGTAAACCACACCCTGACAATCGCTGCACGTCCCGCTTACCCGAGATTGTGCGCCCCATGTCCTGGCGACTGCTGAAGATCGGCCTGTCCTCCCGCTACCCGGAACCGCGGATGTTCCGCGTGCCGGAGAAGCTCGCCGGCAGTTACGACGTGGTCATCATCGGTGCGGGTGGCCATGGCCTGGCCAGCGCCTACTACCTGGCGCAACGGCACGGCATCCGCCGCATCGCGGTGCTGGAGAAGGGCTACATCGGCAGCGGCAACACCGGCCGCAACACGACGATCATCCGTTCCAACTACCTGACGCCCGAGGGCGTGCGCTTCTACGACCGCAGCGTGCAGCTGTGGCGCGGCCTGAGCGAGGAGCTCGGTCTCAACCTGTTCTACAGCACGCGCGGCCACTACACGCTCGCGCACACCGATGCTTCCATGCGCACGATGCGCTGGCGCGCGGAGGTGAACAGGCACCTCGGCGTGGACTCGCGCGTGGTCGACGCGGCCCAGATCGCGCGCGCGCTGCCGATGATGGACATGAGCTGCGGCGGCCATGCGCCGATACTCGGCGCGCTGTACCACGCGCCGGGCGCCGTGGCCCGTCACGACGCGGTGGCCTGGGGCTATGCGCGCGCCGCGGACCGGCTCGGCGTGGAGATCCACCAGCAGACCGAGGTCACCGGCATCAACACGCAGGCTGGCCGCGTCACCGGCGTGCAGACCACTCGCGGCACGGTGTCGGCGCCGGTGGTGATCTGCGCGGTCGCCGGCTACACGCCGCGCATCCTCAAGATGGTGGACCTGCAGAGCCCCATCTACGTGCATCCGCTGCAGGCCATGGTGTCCGAGCCCGTCAAGCCGTGGCTGGACCCGATCATCGTCTCCGGCTCGCTGCACGTGTATGTGTCGCAGACGGCGCGCGGGGAGCTGGTGATGGGCGCATCACTGGATCCGCGTGAGCTGCACGTGACGCGCTCCTCGCGCGAGTTCGTCTCCGGCCTCGCGACGCACATGCTCGACCTGTTCCCGTTCCTGGCGGGCGTGAAGATCAACCGCCAGTGGGCGGGCCTCGCCGACATGACGCCGGACTTCGCGCCGCTGATGGGCGTCACGCCGGTCGGCGGCTTCTACCTGGATGCGGGCTGGGGCACGTGGGGATTCAAGGCCACGCCGGTCGCGGGCGAGACGATGGCGGCCACGGTGGCCAGCGGCCGCAACCATGAACTGATCACGGGCTTCGACTGGGGGCGCTTCGAGCGCTTCGAACTGACCGGCGAGAAGGGCGCCGCGTCGGTGGGGCACTGAAGGGCAGGGCGCGATGAAGCTGATCCCTTGCCCGCTGAATGGCCTGCGTCCCGCCGACGAGTTCGTCTACGGCGGAGAGGTACGCGCAATGCCCTCGCCGGCCGACTGCGACGACGCGCGCTGGGCGCAGTACGTGTTCAACCGCAACAGCGTGCCCGGCATCAAGCGAGAGTGGTGGTGCCACGTTCCGTCCGGTTACTGGTTCATGCTCGATCGCGACACGGCCAGCGACGAGATCCTGCGCACGTTCGCCGCGCACGAGCTGCCGCTGGAGGCACGGCCATGATGTATCGCCTGCCACCGCGTGCCGGGGAGTGGATCAACCGATCGAAGCCGCTGGACTTCATGTTCGAGGGCCGCTCGATCCGCGCCTTCGAGGGCGACACGCTGACCTCGGCACTGGCCGCCGCCGGCGTGATGACCACGGCCCGCAGCTTCAAGTACCACCGCCGGCGCGGACTGTATTCGGCCGCCGGGCACGACGCGAACAACCTGTTCCAGGTCGGTGTCGAGCCGAACCAGCGCGGCGATGCGCTGCTCGTGCAGGCCGGCATGGACGTCTCGGCCGTCAATACGCAGGGCGGCGTCGAGAAGGATCGCGCGTCCTGGGTCGGCCGCTTCGCGCGCTTCCTGCCGGTGGGCTTCTACTACAAGACGGCGTGGGGTCCGCGCAGCTTTCCGCGCTTCGAGCGGTTGATCCGTCGCATGAGCGGCCTCGGCACCGTGGACCTGGCCTCGCGTCCGGCGCCGCGGCTGCGACGCCACCTGCATTGCGACGTGGCGGTGATCGGTGGTGGCCTCTCGGGCATCGCCGCGGCGCTCGCGGCTGCCGCGCGCGGCGTCGCGCGCGTCATCCTCGTCGACGAAGGTTCGCAGACCGGCGGAATGGCTGCGGCCGACGACCGCCTTGCGGAACAGCGTGCCCGGCTCGCGCTCGAACCGCGGATCCGCACGCTGACGGAGCACTGTGCGGTGGGCTACTACAGCGACCACGAGCTGGTGCTGTCGGAGTGCTCGCGCAGCGACGGCGGGGCAGTGCTGCTGCGTGCCGGCGCGGTGGTGCTGGCCACGGGCGCCATCGAGCAACCGGCCGTGTTCCGCAACAACGACCTGCCCGGCGTGATGCTCGGATCAGCGGCATTGCGGCTGATGCGCCGGTATGCCGTGGCACCCGGGCATCGCTGCGTGGTGCTGGGTGCAAACCCTGACGCGGTCGCGCTCGCGCTGGAGCTGGCGGCAGGCGGCGTGAAGGTTGCGGAGCTGGCGCTGCTGGAAGGGACGCCGGAAATGGGTGGCAGGGCGATCGTCGGCAGCGCGGATGTCCAGCGATTGCTTGATGCCGGCATCGCGCTGCGTACCGGCATCCGGCCGGTGGAGGCGCATGCCGGCGCGAGCGGCGGCATTTCGGCCGTGACGCTGACGGACTCGCGCGAATCGTGGCGCGTGGAGTGCGATGCACTGCTGATGTCGGTGGGGTGGTCTCCCGCGCAGCAGCTGGCGCTGCAGGCGGGCGCGCAGACGCGTTACGAAACAGCCATCGCCCAGCACCTGCCGGGCGAGGCGCCACCCGGGCTGTTCTTCGCCGGACGGGTCAACGGCGTTTACGACGTCGACGACAAGTTGGCCGATGGCGAGTGCGCTGGCCGCCTGGCCGCGGCCTGGTGCCGACGCGACGCCTCACCGTCGCTCCAGCGACCGCCGCGCACGCGCACGGCGCAAGGCCACGCCTCCCCGCTGTTCGCACATCCGGCGGGCAAGGAGTTCGTCGACCTCGACGAGGACCTGACGCTGGCGGATCTCGCCAACGCCGCGCAGGAAGGCTTCGACAGCGTCGAACTGATGAAGCGCTACAGCACCGTGGGCATGGGGCCATCGCAGGGCAAGCTCTCGAACATCAACGCGGCGCGACACCTCGCCGCGCTGCGCGGTGGCACGCCGGCGGACGTCGGCCTGACCACAGCCCGCCCGCCGTACCAGCCCATCGCGCTGGGCGCCATGGCCGGCCAGCGCCACTCGCCGCTGCGTCGTACGGCGATGGATGCCTGGCATGCGGCGCGCAATGCTTCCTGGATGCCGGCTGGCACCTGGCGCCGTCCCGCCTTCTATGCGCGGACCGGCGCCACCGATGCCCAGTGCATTGCCGCCGAAGTTCGCGCAGTGCGCACCGGCGTCGCGCTCATCGATGTCTCGACGCTCGGCAAGATCGACGTTCACGGACCGGATGCGGCGTTGCTGCTCGAACGGCTGTACACCGGTCGCTTTGCGAAGCTTCCCGTTGGCCAGACCCGCTACGCGCTGGCGCTCGACGAAGCCGGCACGGTGATCGACGATGGCGTCGTCGCGCGACTCGCCGACCAGCACTGGTACGTCAGCACGACCACCACCGGCGCGGCCAGCATCTACCGCGAGATGCAGCGCCGCGTGCTCGAGTGGCGACTCGACTGCGTGCTGCACAACCTCACTGGCCACTTCGCCGCGATGAACCTCGCCGGCCCGCATGCGGCCCGGTACTGGCAACCTGCACCTCGCTGGCGCTTGACGACGCCAGCTTTCCGTATCTCGCGGCGCGCGAGATGCTGATCGCTGGTGTTGCGGCCCGCGTACTACGCGTCGGCTTCGTCGGCGAGCGCGGCTACGAGATCCATGTGCCAGTGGACCAGGCGCTCAAGGTCTGGGAAGCGACTGTTCGAAGCCGGGCGCGAGGCGGGCATCGTGCCGTTCGGCGTGGAAGCGCAGCGCGTGCTGCGCCTCGAGAAGGGCCACGTGATCGTGGGCCAGGACACCGACGGGCTCACCAATCCGTTTGAAGCGGGCCTCGACTGGATCGTGAAGGCAGACAAGCCCTTCTTCGTCGGCCAGCGCAGCCTCGAGGCGCTGCGCCGGCGCGGCAACCGGCAGCAACTGGTGGGCATCGAGTTCGATTCGGCCCACGCGCCGGTACTGGAATGCCATCTGGTCATCGACGGGAATGACATCGCCGGGCGCGTCACCAGCCTTGCCCACTCCGAAGCGCTGGGCGGCCGTCGCATCGGTCTCGCCTTCGTGAAGCCGTCGCTGGCGGCAACCGGCACACGCCTTTCGGTTCGTGGCGAAGATGGCAACCTGCATGGAGCCCGTGTCGTCCCGACCCCGTTTTATGACGCGGGGCAGCTGCGCCAGCGCGAGGGAGCCGTATCGTGACCCGCCTGCCACCCCTGTCGCTGGCTGCCACGCCGCCGCGCGCCCGACTCGGCTTGAAGGGCCGGGAGGCCGCGACGCTGCTGCAGGATGCCGGGATCGCGTTGCCTGCGCGCGCGAACGCGATAGTGCATGCCGCATCGACCGACAGCGTCTCGCGCTGCCTGCGGCTGGGCACCACCGAGTTCATCATCGAGGACGATGTCGACAGCGTCCGGATCGCGAAGCTCGCGCAGACGGCTTTGGCTGGCACCCTGCGCGCCATTGTCGCGCCGCGCAGCGACTTCAGCGCCGTGCTGTCAGGCCCGGCTGTCTTCGACTCGCTTTCCCCATTCTGTGCCTACGACTTCGCGGCACTTCAGGCCCAGCCCGACACGGTCGTGATGACCTTGCTCGCGGACGTCAGCGTCGTGCTTGCGCTCGAACCTGGCGCGAACCTCGCGCCGCGGCTGCGCCTCTGGGCGGATCCCGGCTATGGCCTCTACCTCACTGAAACACTGACCGGAGAACATCGATGACGAAGGACGACGCGCTGGTCATGCTGCGCCGGCGGGACATCAAGTACGTGCTCGCGCAGTTCGTCGACATCCATGGCGCGGCCAAGGCCAAGGCCGTGCCGGTGGAGCACCTCGACATGGTGCTGGGCGATGGCGCCGGCTTCGCGGGCTTCGCGCTCTGGGGTTTCGGCATGGGACCGCACGGTCCGGACTACATGGCCGTCGGCGACCTGCCGACGCTGCGGCCGCTGCCCTGGATGCCGGGCTATGCCCGCATCGTCTGCAACGGCACCGTCAAGGGCGAGCCCTGGCCCTTCTGCTCGCGCAATGTGCTGCAGCGACAGCTCAAGAAGCTCGCCGACGAAGGGCTGACGCTGTACACCGGCATCGAGCCGGAGTTCATGCTGCTGACGCGCGGCGCGGACGGTCGCCTTGCGCCCTTCGATGCGACGGACACGCTCGACAAGCCCTGCTACGACTACAAGGGCCTGTCGCGCGCCAGCGCGTTCCTGGGCGAGCTCACCGGCGGACTGCGCGACGCGGGCGTCGATGTCTACCAGATCGACCACGAGGACGCGAACGGCCAGTTCGAGGTGAATTTCACCTACGCGGATGCGCTGACCAGTGCCGACAACTTCGTGCTGGTGAAGATGGCGGTCAGCGAGGTCGCGCGCCGCCACGGCATGATCGGCACGTTCATGCCGAAGCCCTTTTCGAACCGCACCGGCAGCGGCGCGCACTTCCACATATCGATGGGCAACGCGCAGCAGAAGAACCTGTTCCACGATCCGAAGGATCCGCAGGGCCTGGCACTCTCGCCGATGGCCTATCACTTCGTCGGCGGCCTGCTGGCTCACTCGCGTGCGCTGACGGCCATCTGTGCGCCGACCGTGAACTCCTACAAGCGTCTGGTGGTTGGCCGCGCGCTTTCGGGTGCGACCTGGGCGCCGGCCTACAGCGCGTACGGTGACAACAACCGCACCGGCTGCGTGCGCATTCCGGGCGGGCGGCTCGAGATGCGCCTGCCGGACGCGGGCTGCAATCCCTACCTGGTCACCGCCGCGATCATCGCAGCCGGCATGGACGGCGTTCGTCGTCGTCTTGATCCCGGCAAGCCGAACAACACCAACCTCTACGAACAGTCGCCCGAGGCGCTGGCGAAGGCCGGCATCGGCGTGCTGCCGCAGAACCTGCTCGAGGCCATCACCGCGCTGGAACAGGACGAGGTGGTGCAGGACGGCCTGGGCGCGCCGCTGGCGAAGGAGTTCATCGAGCTGAAGAAGATGGAATGGACCGAGTACGCGCGCCACGTCTCGGACTGGGAAACGAATCGCTACGTGGAGTTCTTCTGATGTGCGGCATCGTTGGATTGCTGGTCAAGAACCCCGAATGGGACGCACGGCTGGGCGAGTTGCTGGTTCCCATGCTGGTGGGCATGACGGACCGTGGCCCGGACTCGGCGGGCCTCGCTGTCTACGGCAAGCCGCTGGCGAAGGGCACGAAGATCAGCCTGTTCCAGCTAGAGGGCGAGCCGGACTGGGAGGCATTCCTCAAGGCCGTGAAGGCCGCGGTGCCCGGCAAGTACAGTCTCCACGCATCCGGTCGCCACGCCATCATAACCACCGACACCGATGGCGAGGCCCTGCGCGCCTGGGTCGTGGCCAACCGGCCGCAGGTCAAGGCGTTGTCCATGGGCAGCCGCATCGACCTCTACAAGGACATCGGCACCCCGCGCAGCATCGCCGACCGGTATGACTTTGAATCGTTCTCGGGCAGCCACGCGGTGGGACACACGCGCATGGCCACCGAATCGGCCGTGACGCCCGACCGCGCGCACCCGTTCACCGCCGGGCGTGACTTCTGCCTGGTGCACAACGGTTCGCTGTCGAACCCGCACCTCGTTCGCCGGTCACTGGAGCCGCTGGGCATCCACTTCGAAACCGACAACGACACCGAGGCGGCCTGCCGCTTCCTCGAATGGCGCATGCGCGAGGGCGACGGCATCGACGCGGCTATCGAGAAGGGTTTCGAAGCGCTCGATGGCTTCTTCACGTTCCTCATCGGCACCGCCGACGGCCTCGCGCTGGTGCGTGATCCCTTCGCCTGCAAGCCGGCGATCGTCGCGGAGACCGATGATTACGTGGCGGTGGCCTCTGAGTTCCGCTCGCTTGCGCACCTGCCCGACGTGGGCAAGGCGAAGCTGTTCGAGCCACAACCGAAGACCATCTACCACTGGAGCCGCGCATGAGTGCCGCGCCCGGCTCGCTGAAGGTCTCGGGTGTTATCCGCGAGTTCAGCCTCGTCGGCGACGGGGCACTGCGCGCGCTCAACCAGTACCTGCACCACGCTGTGAAGCAGGAGCTGCCGGCTCTCGTGCGTGTCACCCACCCCGACGGCGCGCATGCCATCGCCGCCGGCGTCGACACGCCGGTGGACATCGAGGTCCAGGGCCACGCCGGCTACTACCTCGCCGGCATGAACCAGCATGCGCGCGTGACCGTGCATGGCAATGCCGGCACCGGTGCAGCCGAGAACATGATGTCCGGCCTCGTGCGCATCAAGGGCTTTGCCTCGACCAGCGCGGGGGCCTCGGCCCACGGCGGAACGCTGGTGATCGAAGGCGATGCGTCACTGCGCTGCGGTATCTCGCTCAAGGGCGGCGACATCGTCGTCGGTGGCAGCGCCGGCAGCTTCACTGCATTCATGGCGCAGGCCGGCCGCATCGTGATCTGCGGCGATGCCGGCGAGGCGCTGGGTGATTCGCTCTATGAGGCGGTGATCTACGTGCGCGGGAAGGTGGCCTCGCTTGGCGCCGACGCGCGGTTCGAGCCCATGACCGCGGATGACCTGGCTGCGCTGAAGTCGCTGCTCGACATCGCCGGCTTCGCGCACGACCCGGCCAGCTTCCGCAAGGTGGCCTCTGCACGCAGCCTCTATCACTGGAACGCCGACGCGAATCAGGAGTACTGACCGTGACTGTCCCCATGCTTTTGTCCCAGGAAGAGTCGGCGTCCTTCGATCGCGCGACCATCGACTACATCCAGCGCGCCTCGGCCACGGGCCTGTACGAGATCCGTGGCCTCGGAGCCAAGCGCAAGCTGCCGCACTTCGATGACCTGCTGCTGCTCGGCGCATCGCTGTCGCGCTATCCGCTCGAGGGTTATCGCGAGAAGTGCAGCACCCGCACCGTTCTCGGCACGCGCTTCGCGTCAAAGCCGGTGGTGCTCGAGATCCCGATCACCATTGCCGGCATGAGCTTCGGCGCGTTGTCGGCGAACGTGAAGGAGGCGCTCGGCCGCGCCGCGACCGCAGTGGGCACGTCGACGACCACCGGCGACGGCGGCATGACCAGCGAGGAGCGCAATGCCTCGAAGACGCTGGTCTACCAGTGCCTGCCCTCGCGCTATGGCTTCAACCCGGATGACGTGCGCCGCTGCGACGCCATCGAGATCGTGATCGGACAGGGCGCAAAGCCCGGTGGCGGCGGCATGCTGCTCGGCCAGAAGGTGAATCCGCGCGTCGCGAAGATGCGCACGCTGCCGGCCGGCGTGGACCAGCGCTCGGCCTCGCGCCACCCGGACTGGACCGGCCCGGACGATCTGGCCATCAAGATCCGCGAACTGCGCGAGATCACCGACTGGGAGAAGCCCATCTACGTGAAGGTGGGCGCAACGCGCACCTTTCACGACGTGAAGCTCGCCGTGCACTCGGGTGCGGACGTCGTCGTCGTCGACGGCATGCAGGGCGGCACGGCCGCGACGCAGCTCACCTTCATCGAGCACGTGGGCATCCCGACGCTCGCGGCGGTGCGCCAGGCCGCCGATGCGCTGGAAGACCTGAACATGACCGGCAAGGTGCAGCTGATCGTCTCGGGCGGCATCCGCTCCGGTGCAGATGCCGCCAAGGCGCTGGCGCTCGGCGCCGATGCGGTGTCCATCGGGCAGGGCGTGCTGTTCTCGCTGGGCTGCAACAGCCCGACGCTATGTCCAGAAGGACCAGCACATCGACGCCACCGCTGACTACGCGTCGCTCGGCACGAAGCCCGGCTTCTGCCACCACTGCCACACGGGCCGCTGTCCCGGTCGGGCGTGACGACGCAGGACGCCGTGCTGGAGCAGCGCCTGGAGGTGGAGACCGGCGCGCGCCGCGTGCGCAACTACCTCAAGACGCTGACCATGGAGCTGACGACGCTGGCCCGTGCCTGCGGCAAGCAGGACGTGCACCACCTGGAGCGCGAGGACCTCGTTGCCCTGACGGTCGAAGCCGCTGCGATGGCCGGGCGTTCCGCTGGCGGGAACGGAATGGATTCCTGGACGATCGCCCGGCCCCTGAAGGAGTCGCACAGCCCGCGCCGCTCCTTATTGCTTCGTGGCCAGTTCCGGGACCATCATTGGTGCTGCCAGCCGCCAAGGCTGCAGGGGAACACAGGAATGAAGCCACATCTGGGCAGGACTGGATCCGGGCGCCGCGGTTGCTCGCTGCTGATTGCGTTCGCGCTTCTGGCCGGTTGCAGCAAGGATGCAACGGTAAGACGGTTGCCACGCCACCGCCAGACGCCAGCGAGGAATCCGCGACGGAGACACCGCCCGAGGCCGCTGCGATCCTCAAGGCGATGACCGTGCACCTGGCTGGCCTGACGAACTTTACCGTCACGGCGCGCCACAGTTACGACGCGGTGCAGGCGAACGGCCAGAAGATTGAATTCGGTGAAATCCGGAACGTTTTCGTGGCACGCCCCGATCGCCTGCGCGTCGAGGAAATTGCCAGCGATGGCGCGCGGGATATTGCCCTCTTCGACGGCAAGCTGATGACCGTGCTGAACGCCGATCTCGGTGTCTACGCACAGGCGCCGCAACCGGAATCGCTCGATGATGCACTCGTCTACTTCGTCCGCGACTTGCGGATGCGGATGCCGCTGGGGATGCTGCTGTCGACGCGCGTGGCCACCGAGCTCCCCGCAATGGTCACCGAAATCGACTACGTGGAGAGCACGGATTTTCTCGGTGTTCCGACGCACCACGTCGCGGGCCGGACGGATTCCGTGGACTTCCAGTTGTGGATCACGCAGGACGAGCATCCGTTGCCGTTGCGCGTAGTGCTCACGTACCGTGATGCCCCGGGGCAGCCGCAGTTCCGGTCGGAACTGTCGGACTGGAACCTGAATCCGGAACTGGCGAGCTCGACCTTCCAGCTTTCCCTGCCCAAGGACGCACGACAGATTCCCTTTGCCATCCAGATGCGGGGACCTGGCAGCGAAGCAGCAACCTCCAACGGGGAAGTGAACCCATGAGCACGAGAAGAACACGCCCGGGCACATTCGCGCTGGTTGCCCTGCTTTCAGCGGGACTGGTGCTGCTGGCCATCGACGCCGCCGATGCGCGCGGCCGCGGTGGCGGCGGTCGCGGCGGCGGTGGCTACTCCCGTGGCGGCCCTGCCTCCAGTGGAAGCTTTTCGCGTCAGAGCACGCCAACTCCGCGCACGCAGCCATCTGCTCCGCGCGACACAACCCGACAGCCCTCGGCCGGCACTCGCGATGCGGCCCAACAGCCCTATGCGGGCACTCGCGAAGCGGCAGGCCAACAGCCCTCTGCAGGCACTCGCGACAGCGCGTCAGCAAGTGGCACGCGCCCTCCCAGTGCATCGCAGCTGCCGTCGGATCGCCCGCCGATGGACGGCGGCAATCGCCCGGGAACTGGGTATCCACCCGGAGGCTATGCCCCTCCAGGTGCAGGAACCCGTCCGCCGACAGTGGTTGTCCCGCCACCTATCTACTATCCGCCTCCGATGTACGGCGGCTACTACGGAAGCAGCTATGGCTACTATGACGACGACTGGATCGTTGGCCTCGCCGTAGGCACCACTGTCGCCGCGGTCGCCATTTCGGCCTCCGAAGACGATGATGACGACCAGACAACTACGACAACGACTACAACGACAGCATCGCCGGCAGTACTTCCCTGCGACCCGACGGTCACCAACGTGAACGGCGTCACCTACTACCAGTGCGGCCCGCAGCACTACGTGCAGGCCTATGGCGGCACCGGACCGATCTACATGCCGGTTCCTCCGCCAGTCCAGAATGCACCCGCGCCAGTTCCGGCCGCGCCTCCGCCCGGCTGAGGTCCCTGGCCGCGGGTGCGATTCAGCGGAAGATGCCCCTCTCGAGTATCGTTCCGTGACCGGCCGGGCGACCGATGCCCAGCCACAGGCTCCAGGAGTCCACCGACGTGGTGCCCACGCCAAGCGTCAGGGGACCAATCTGCGTTCGGCCGGCGAGGAAGACCGAAGCACCATAAAGGTCGTCAGAACCTCCGCCATCGATGCGGTCGTATACCGCGCCACCCATCAGACCCAGGCCTGCATAAAGCGCGAGATTCCGGATCGGCAGCACGTCCTTGACCCTCCAGAGATAGTTTGTGCCGACCGTCCAGTAGCTGTTGGAGCGCAGTTCGCCGAGCTCCAGGCCGGGAAAGCTGCTGGGCCCGCCTATGGCAAAGGCGCGATCAGCAGGCAGCCTGGTACCCAGGTCAGATCCGCCAGCCAGCGTTACCCAGAACACGTCCCGTCGCAGCGGTAGCGCCATCCCCACGCCGAGTTCGGCCCGCTGCCAGCCCCGCTCGGCACCCAGGGATTCGTCGCTGCTCAGGTACTCGAGCGCAGCAGCCATGCCACGCGTTGGCCTGAACGCCGTGTCGCGACTGTCGAAATCCAGGGACAACCGCAGGCCGGCATCCACGGTATCGGTCTCGGGGAACAGCGTAGGGCCGATATCCACCTCAGCCTTCCTGTTGCTGTACACATAGCCCGCGCGAACCTGAGCGAAACGTCCCATGTTGACGCCGAGATCCAGCACACCACCAGCATCCGTCAGGTTGTAGCGGGAAATCCGCTCGCCATCGCGGAAGATGTCTTCCGCGGACCGTGAATAGCGGAGCTGCGGCTCGATGAAGAACCGGTGGGCAGCGTCCAGGGGCTGGAACAGGCTGGTCGCCAGCAGGACTGCGTTGCCAATCTGGAGTTCATTGCGCCACTCCGCGCCCCGCGAGTTCACCCACGTCCGCGTATGCCGACCGTAGAGCGTGAACGAGAGATCTCCGTCCAGCGATGCATAGGCTCCGACGTCGATCTTCAGGTAGTCGGGACCCCAGCTCTTCTCATGCGGCAGCCAGGTCAGGGTTGGCGACTGGGGATCCCCGTCGAGCCGGTAGCTGACCGTATCGAAATCCTGGAGTGCCGACATCTTGCGCGCTTCCTGGCTGATCGCTGCCGTATCGACAACGTCCCCGGGCCTGATGCTGTCGAGCTGCGCCAGGTAGCCGGGATCGACCCGATCGAGGCCCTCGTAACGCACCCCGGCAAGACGGGCCTCGATCTCCTGCGATTCGGTCACGGATTGCCGCCATGCGTTGTAGGCGGTCTCGGAGACCGCAAGGCGCGCCAGTTCCGCGGACATTGACCGTGTGGCCGCCTCTCCCAGCGGAATGGTCTCCGGGATGCGCTCGAAATCCGCCGTGCCGATCGAGCCCATTTCGATGTTGATGAGGATGTCGGTGGGGCGAAGCGTCTGCAGCTGCAGCGTCTCGTTCGCGGCGATCATCACGTCCATGGTGCGCCCGAAGATCTGGAGTGCGCTCGTCAACTTGGCCGGGTCCGCGGGAGGCTCCACCAGATTCACGACGATCACGATGTCGGCGCACAGGTCGCGCGCGACATCGATGGGGATATTGCGCACCAGGCCGCCATCGGAAAGTATGGCGTCGCCAATGACGACCGGGGCAAACGCCCCCGGTATCGCCATGCTCGCCCGCATCGCAGTAGCAAGGTCTCCCTCTCCCAGGACCATGACCTTGCCGGAAACCATGTCGGTCGCGACTGCCCTGTAGGGTATCGGCAGCTTGTCGAAGTCCGTCTCGAGCCTTGCCGTCGCCACGTAGGTGCGCAGCAGGTCTTCGACGTTGCTCGTGTTGATCAGGCCGCCCGGCGTCGTGACGCCGTTGGGCGTTATGCCGAATTCCAGGTCATTGCTGTAGGTGACACCAGCGCGCTTCTGTTCTATTGGCTGCAGGTCCCTGCCGCCCTGGCTGCCCACGACCCTCTTCCAGTCGACGTCCAGCACAAAGCTCTCCAGCCCGGTTGCGGAGATCCCCGAGGCATAGCCACCCCCGATGAGCGCGCCCATGCTGGTGCCGGCGATGCAGTCGATGGGCACATGCATCTGCTCGAGTACCTTCAATACGCCGACATGCGCGCCTCCCTTTGCTCCGCCTCCGGCGAGCACGAGGCCGATTCGTGGCCGTGCGACGTCTCCCGGATCGGCGGCCTGCGCAGGACCCGCGAGGAAGTGGGACAGCGCCGTGATTACGACGATGAATGCACGGTTCGATGAGTTGCCGGACATTCTTGACTCCAAACTTTGCCCAAATTGCAGGTTGCGGGAAGAACGATCCAGTCCGACCTCGTAAAGTTTCGGGGGTTCCGCCCGGAAATTACGTAGCCGCCGACGCGCTGGAAGACCAGAGCACGCCCCGCAGGGTAGGATACGCGGAAGCGCAACCAGGGGAGATCAGGCCATGCGTGCAATCAGGAACCCGATTCGCCTGCTTTCGACCACGCTGCTGGCGTCGGCTGCAGTTGCGGCCCTGTCGCTGGCGGCCATGTCGGTTGGCACGGCCAAGGAAAAGCCCCCCCAGGAATGGGACGGGCTGGTGCGTCGCGAGAACAAGAAGCTGGACAACGTCTACGTCCGGCCCGACGTGGAGTTCAAGGCGTACAAGCGCGTGAGCCTCGATCCGGTGGAGGTGAAGTTCGACAAGGACTGGGATCCGAACAGCGGTTCGCGCTCTGTTTCGGGCCGACTGTCCAACGAGGACATCCAGAAGATCCGCACGGAGCTTGCGGTTCTGTTTCGCGACGAGTTCAGCAAGCACCTGGCCAAGGGCGGCTACGAGGTGGTCGAGACCACTGGCGATGACGTGCTTCGGGTCCAGGCAGCGCTGATCAACCTCTATATCAATGCTCCCGAAAAGATGACCGCTGGCAGGTCCCGCAGCTACACGATGGATGCGGGGCGTGTGACCCTGGTGATGCAGCTTGACGATTCCGTCACCGGGCAGACCCTGGCGCGGGTCGTCGACACCCAACAGGGCATGGACACGGGACAGCTGCAGTGGACGACGTCAGTCAGCAATTCCGCCGAAGCCCGCAGGATCGTTGGCATGTGGTCCGATGCGCTGCGCAAGGCGCTGGACCGGGTAAACGGCAAGGAACCGGATTAGCAGCGTCGCAGGCACTCAGACGTAGGTGTCGACGTCTCCTCCGCAGCTCCATGGGGAGCGGGAAGAGTCCAGGATATCCACGGAGTAGCCGCACGACCGCGGAAAGGAGTCCGACATGACACGCAATGCGATTCTGGGACTGTTGCTTGCCGGTGCCCTGGTATCGACTGCGCGCCCGGCGACAGCCGGCCAGGAGAGCAGCTTCCGCGCCGGTCCGCAGGACCAGCTCATCACCTGCGAGTCACGCGACGGGCGCGAGCGCTTCTGCCCGGCCGCGATCGGCAATTCGGCGCGCGTGGTGCGCGAACTGGGGACCGTCCCCTGCATCGAGGACGACACCTGGCGCTGGAATTCCCAGGGCATCTATGTGCGGCGTGGCTGTCGTGCGCAGTTCGCGTTCCGTCCCGCGGGCGGGAGTGGCGGTGACGGCTGGGGTAGTGGAGGTGGCAGGCCGGTCACCATCAACTGTGGCTCCGCGCAGCAGACTTCGAGCTTCTGTGCTGCGGCCAATGATGGCCGCGTATCGCTGGTGGCGAACAACGGTCGCGCGCAGTGCATCGATGGCTACACGTGGCGGGCCGACCAGAGCGGCATCTACGTGCGCAACGGATGCATCGGGCGCTTCTCCTATTATCCGCTGAACTCCAATGGCGGCGGCTGGGGTCCGCCGCCGGGCGGCTGGAATCCGGCCCAGCCCTTCGAGCTGGTCTGCGAATCGCGCAGTCACCGCTGGGCCAGCTGCCCCGCCAACATCCATGGCAGCGTGCAGATAGTTCGCCAGATCAGCAATGCGCCCTGCATCCGCAACCAGACCTGGGGCCAGATCCGCAATGAAGCCATCTGGGTGAGCAATGGCTGCCGGGCACGGTTCCAGATCAGTGGCACGCGATCGGTTCAGCCGATGACCACTGGCGAGGGAATGGCACCGCCCGGAGTGAAGATCTCGCCGCGCTAGAGGATCGGCGAGAGCAGCCTGGCGCCGCGGGCGCTGGCCTTGAACAGCAGCGGGCGGCTGTAGTATTCGTGCGCGTCCACTTGCGTGGATGCAGCAAAATCCCTCTCGAACATGGCTGCGACCTCGGCCGCGAATGTCCTGTCGGCGACGGCCAGCGTGATCTCGAAATTCAGGCGGAAGGAACGGTTGTCGAAGTTGGCCGTGCCGACGCCGGCGAAGTCATCATCCACGAGCAACGCCTTCTGGTGCATGAAGCCACCGGTGTAGCGGTGGATCTGCACATTCGGATGCTGCAGCTCGGTGAGGATGGCGAAGGACGCGAGCCAGACCAGCCACTGGTCGGGTTTCATCGGCAGCAGGATCCGGACGTCCACGCCGCGGATGGCGGCGAGTTGCAGCGCGTGCAGGATGCCCTCGTCCGGCACGAAATACGGGCTGGCGATCCAGAGGCGCTCTTCGGCCATCGCGATCGCCTGGTGGAAGAAGAGCGTGCAGAGCTCAAGCTTGTCGGACGGACCGGAGGAGAGCACCAGGGCACGCTGACCGCCATCCGGTGGCAGGTTCTCCGGCGCCTGCCAGCGCCCCTCTCACCAGCTCGCCTGTGGCAAAGGCCCAGTCGGCGGCGAAGACCCTCTGCAACTGCATTGCGCCGGGACCCTCCACCCGCACATGCGTGTCGCGCCACGCTCCCCGCTTCGGACTCAGGCCAAGGTACTCGTCGCCGACATTGTGACCACCCACGAATCCCACGCGTCCGTCCACGACGACGTTCTTGCGATGGTTGCGGAAGTTGAGCCGCCAGCGATCGCGCCAGCCCCTCACGGCGTCGAAAGTGGCCATCTTGAGCCCGCGAGCCCGCCACTTCCTCATCACGGTGGAAGTCATCGCGGAACTGCCGAAGCCATCGAACAGAAAGCAGACCTCGACGCCTTCGGCTGCTTTTGTGGCCAGCGCTTCAAGCAGGCGCAGGCCCAGGCCGTCCTCGCGCATGATGTAGAACTGGACGAAAACGCTGTGCCGCGCGGTCGCAATCTCGGCCAGGATCGCATCAAAAGTCTCGACGCCATCAATCAAGAGGCGGAGCCGGTTGCCGCGCAGATACTCCTCGCCCGCGATGGCTGCGATATCGGCAATCCGCGCTGGCGAGATCTCCGCGCGTTCGACCTGGAAGGGTCTTATCTCGTCGCGCACCCGGTGCACTTCGAAGCTGTGCTTCTCGAGCTTCTGCTGCATGGCCAGCGAGTGGGACTCGAAGCGGCGGCTCCCGAAGAACCAGTAGAGCGGCAATCCCAGGACCGGAAAAGCGACCAGCCCGACGATCCAGGCGATCGTGCCCTGCGCCGTGCGCACGGTGAACAGGGCGTGGATCGCGCTGAGGATCGCGATTCCCTCGAGCACCAGGTAGAAGCTCAGGAAGTCGGAGCTCATGTGTCCCTTCGTCCACTGCGGGCACGGGACTTCCGGATCCCGCTAGTCGGAAAGGTAGTACTCGACTGTCGATACCACGCGCACCTTCTTCACATGAGGCGTGCTGCTGTCGAGGTTCTCCACCGAGAACTGGCCCTGGTTCGCGCTGCGTATCTTTCCCAGCTGGCTGGCGGAATCCTTGGCGAACTTGTCCGCCACCTCGCGCGCTGAACGCGTGGCCTCCTCGATCATCTGCGGCTTCAGCGCGTTGAGACCCGTGAACAGGTACTCCGTCTGCCCCTGGTACTCCGAGCCGCTGAAGACGATGCCTGTCTTGCCCAGCTCCGCGATGCGCCTGACCGAAGCACGCACCAGGTCGATGTTCGAAGAGCGCACCGTCACTGCCTGGGAGGCCGCGTAGCGCAGGCCGACCGTGCCGTTGCCACCGTACTGCTGCGCCAGCTTGTCGTTGACGGTCGGCGCTGCAACGGAGATCTCCGCGGCCGGGAAGCCCTGCTCCGTGAGGAACTGCACGATGCGCGCGCTGTTGCGTTCGAGCGCGGCGTAGACCTGGGAGAGGTCATTGCCGGCTTCCGCGAAGCGGATCGGCCAGACCGCAAGATCGGCCGGGACTTCACGCTCGGCCAGGCCCTTCACGGTGACCGTGCGCTCCAGACCCTTCACTTCGAGCGCACTGTTGCCAGCAATGACTCCAAGCCCCATCAGCCCGATGGCAATCAGGCCACCGAGCACGAGGGCGGCCTTGACGGGATTGGTCATGTCGTCTCCTGGGGCCGCAAACGCTTACACGGATGAGGTGCTGCGGGTACAGTCACCAGTATCGCAGCCGATCCCGGCGCGGTGCAATTCAGCCAACAACTTCCGGGGGTTCAGATGGCGTGTCATTCCTTCAGGTTCCTCGCCCGGAGCGGACTCGTACTGGCGACAGTGATGGTCGGTCTTCCGCAGGCAGGCGCCCAGCAGGCTGCTCCGGTGCAGCCGGCGGCCGATACCTGCGTGCAGCGCGGCTTCATGGCAGGACCGGCCTCATACAAGTCGGTCGAGGTGCTGCCGGACGGCCGGGTGACGTTTCGTCTCTGTGCGCCCGATGCGGACACCGTCAGCGTGATCAGCTCTGACGCAGCGGATGTCATTCCCATGGGAATCGGGGGCGGGCCGGCGGGCCTCCCCATGACGAAGGGCGAGAAGGGTCTCTGGAGCGTCACCACGGCCCGGCCGGTGGCGCCCGACAACTACCGCTTCAATTTCAGCGTCAATGGCGTGAAGGTCCCCGACCCGCAGTCCACCACGTTCACGACCGACCGCATCGGCGTGAATTCCACCTTCGAGGTGCCCGGCGATGCCGGCAGGTTCCAGGCCTGGAACAAGGACGTGCCGCACGGCATGGTATCCGTGGTCGAGTACTGGTCGGAGTCGATCGGCGCGAAGCGCCGCGCGCATGTCTACACGCCGCCGGGCTACCAGAAGTCAGGCAACCGCTACCCGGTGCTCTACCTGGTGCACGGCGCAGGCGACAGCGACGACAGCTGGACCGGCACGGGGCACGCGCACCACATCCTCGACAATCTCATCGCTGCCGGCAAGGCAAGGCCGATGATCATCGTGATGCCCTTCGGTCACACGCCAGATCGCCCCGGTGGAAACATCCTCGCCAACACGGACTTCGGTGACGACCTGATCAAGGACCTGATCCCGTATGTCGAGAGGAACTTTCGCGTGATCGACAAGCCGGGCAGCCGCGCGATGGCGGGGCTGTCGATGGGTGGCGCACACACGCTGCGCCATGGCCTCACGCACCCGGAACTGTTCCGCTACCTCGGCGTGTTCAGCATGGGCCTCGGCGTGGGCAACAACCAGAACGACGTCGCGGACTACGTCAAGAGCCAATGCCGACGCGCTGCAGAAGGCTTCAAGGGACCTGAAGCTGTTCTATTACGCGATGGGCAAGGACGACTTCCTGTACGGCACCGTCGCGCCGACGCGCGCAATGCTGGACCAGCAGGGCATCAAGTATGTCTACAACGAGTCCGCCGGCGGACATACGTGGATCAACTGGCGGCGCTACCTCGAGGACTTCGCGCCGCGACTGTTCCGGGACTGATCAGCCGCCCTCGGCGATGCGCTTCATGTTCTTCAGGGCGGTCTCGAAGGCCGCCTTGCGGCTCGACATGATCGCATCCTTCGCGGCCGCGTCGGGCAGGTTGGCCACGTCCATCATCACCGAATAATGGATCCGCGAAGTAGTCGGCGTGAGGGCGCGCGCCTCCATGAAGCCGTGATAGAGGTTGTAGTACTGGCCCGGGACCGCGGGCTGCGCGTAGCCGTAGCCATGTTCACTGCTGGCGATCAGCACTTCGGTGATGCGACCTCCCGCCAGCGCGCGCACTGTGCCCAGGCCCCCGTCGCCGCTGGTGATGCGGCAGTCGAAATTGTTGATCCACTTCGAGATGTCGCAGTAGCCGCCGACTTTCTCCCACACCTCGGCCACCGGCTTGTTCACGTCGATTTCGATATGAAAGCTGCGGTACTCGGGCTGGAGTGCAGGGGCAGCCGGCTCCGCAGCGGGCGCTGCAGACCGTGTGAGCAATGCCAGCGAAGTCGTGCCGAGGTTTGTCGTGTCATGTGCACCTTCAGAATCCTTCAGTCGAGCCCGCACCGGGCCGTAGTCGGTAGTGGGCCATCCCGTCGGATGGGCATCGGGCCGGGTGACCAGCACGATGCCGCGGTTGGTGTCCTGGTACACGCCGTCGCGCGCCGGGCTTCGACGATGCGGCCATGACCCCCCATTCGTTGTTGTTCCCTGATGCACGAATCTAGCACCAAAGTGCGGGATGGAGTCGACACGCAAGCGGACCCTCCGGGGAGGGCAAGACGCCTGCATCCCTGCAAACGCCTTGTCCTCGACCGGAGGGCCCTTGACTGTCTGAAGCCCGGTTACTTGGGCGCGTCGCGCACCGCGTCGGCCGAGTTCTCGATGGCATCCGCCTTTGCCTCGGTGGAGTCGCGCACGGCATCTGCGGCGTTCTCTACGCCCTGCTCGGCGGGCGAGTCGACACCGTCGACCTTGGGGTCCAGCGTGTCGGCGCGCTCTTCCAGCGCATCGGCAGTGGCCTCTCCCTGCTCGCGAACTGCGTCTGCCTGGTTTTCCATGGCATCGGCCTGGCTTTCGGCAGCCTTCTGGGTGGGTGAGTCGCAACCGGCGAGGGCCAGGGAGCCCAGGGCCAGCAGCGTGGCGGCAAGCAGCGGCTTGGATGCAGTGCGATCTGTGATGTTCTTCATCATGATGGAATCCTCAATTGACCTTGATATCGATCTGGTTGTCGACGCTCTTCACGCCGCGAACATCGCGGGCGATCTTCGTGGCGGCCGACTTCTCGGCCGAAGTGCTCGCGAGACCGGTCAGGGTGACCTTCGCGTTCTTCACGTCGACATTGACATCCAGCGCATCGACAGCCGGGTCATCAGCCATCTTTCCCTTGATCTGGGTGGTGAGGGACACATCGTCGATGTATTCCGAGGGCGTGGACTCGCCGCGCATGACGTTGCATCCCGCCAGGGCGATCGGCATGGCGGCGAGAATCGCCAGGGTCGTGTTGCGTATCATGGACAGGACCTCCTTGGGTCACTTTCTGTAAGGTCCCTACTGTGGTCTCGCGTGGCTCGCTTCGCAGGCAGTCGGTGCCGCGCCCACGTGTAGGAGGCGTCCTAAGTCGCCGGGAGTGCCGCTACACTGCGGAATGCAGTCAATCCTGCTTACCGCGATCATCACCGCGCTGGTCATCGTCATCGGCTGGAATTTCGTCCGGCCCGAGAAGAAGCTGCAGCGCGACATCCGCCACCGCCAGGGGGTGCACACTCCGCAGTTCCGGCGCGAGCTCTCCGTGCTGCTCGGTCCGCCGATCGTCCCCGGAAACGCCGTGCGGGCCCTGCAGAATGGCGACCAGATCTTTCCGGAGATGCTTGCCTCGATCGAAGGTGCCCAGCGGACGATCACCTTTGAAACCTACATCTACTGGTCGGGACACATCGGCGAGCGCTTGGCGCAGGCGCTGGCCGAACGCGCCCGGGCCGGCGTGAAGGTGCGCGTGACACTGGACTGGATGGGCAGCCTCAAGTTGGACGAGCGACTGCTGCAGATCATCGAGGAGGCCGGCGCCCGTGTGCATCGCTACCGGCCGCTTCACTGGTACAACCTGGGGCGGATCAACAACCGCACCCACCGCAAGCTGCTTGTCATCGATGGCCGGGTGGCATTCACGGGTGGCGTCGGGATTGCCGATCAGTGGGAAGGTCATGCCCAGGATCCCCAGCACTGGCGCGACGTGCACTTCCGGGTCGAAGGCCCGGTGGCAGCCCAGTTCCAGGCCGCCTTCAACGACAACTGGATCAAGTCCACAGGCGAGGTGCTGAACGGGGAGGAGTACTTCCCGGCATTGCCTTCAGCCGGTGACAGCGCTGCCCAGCTTTTTCTCAGCTCGCCGGCCGGCGGCAGCGAGAGCATGCACCTGATGTACCTGCTGTCGATTGCGGCGGCCGAGAAGTCCATCGACCTGCAGGCCGCCTATTTCGTCCCCGACGAGCTCGCGCTGAACGCCTTCTGCGAAGCGCTTGAACGCGGCGTGACGCTACGCCTCATCGTGCCGGGAGAGCACATCGACTCGGACACCGTACGCGTCGCCTCGCGCTCGACCTGGGGACGCCTGCTCGAAGCTGGCGCGGAGATCCACGAGTACCTTCCGACGATGATGCACAACAAGCTGCTGATCGTGGACCGGTTGCTGGTTTCCGGTGGCTCGACGAATTTCGATATCCGGTCTTTCCGGCTGAACGACGAGGCAAGCCTGAATGTCTACGACCAGGCCTTCGCGGAGGAGATGACCGAGGTGTTCGAGCGCGACCTGCTGCAGTGCCGGCCTTACACGCTCGAGACGTGGCACCGGCGACCTTTGCGGGACAGGCTCGTCGAAAGCCTCGTCGTGCCGCTACGTTCGCAGCTCTAGGGGACGGTCATTCGTCGACGATCACAGCGGTTCGCTGGACTCCACGATCTTCCAGTTGCCGTCCTGATTCTCAACGTGGACGGTCAGTTCCTTCTGGCCGCGCTCGCCCGTGACGATCAGGGACAACCGCGCCTCCTCGTCACCCTGCCCCGGCGTCACGCCATAGCCCCACAGCTTTCGCAGTTCGACATCGGTGATCTCGCCGATGGAAGCCCGCAGTGTTGCAGACTGCGTGATCTCGGCCTGCGCCATTCGCATCGCATCGCTGCGCACGCCGAAGACATAATCGAGCACCATGATGAATACGAGCAGGAAGGACATGACGACCGCGAGCACGGCCATCGATTTTCCGGATTTGCTGGTCATGACTTTGGCTTTTGTCCCTGGAATTGCGTTGTTACTGAATTCATGAGTTCGGTTCCAGCAGGTCCAGCCCCAGCCTTCGGGAGAGGAACTGTGCAACGAGCTGGCCCCTGACGCTGTTGCCGGCCTCATCCAGCGGTGGCGCGAACGTTCCGAGCCCGCCCTTGCCGGGCGAAACGGTGACGATGCCGCCGCTGATTCCACTCTTGCCGGGCAGTCCGATTTCCCACAACCAGTCGCCGGAAGTCTCGTAGAAGCCCGCCGTCAGCATCACCGCCAGCGCGCTGCGACAGGCTTCCGGCGAGACAACCTGCTCCCTCGTCACCGGATTGAAGCCGCCGTTCGCCAGCGTCGCACCCATCACCGCAAGGTCCCGGGCGCTGACGTCCAGCGAGCATTGCTTCGTGTAGAGGTCCGCGGCCTCGACCGGGTCGCAGTACAGGCGCCCGACACTCTGCAGGAACCAGGCGATGCTGCGGTTGCGCGAATTGCTGCCGGAGGCGGATTCGTAGACCTCCTCGTTCAGCGGCAACTCACGACCGGCGAAGCGGGACAGGCCCTCCTGGATGTGGCGCCACTTCTGCGCCGCATCCTCGCCCTGCATGAGGCTGGTCGTGGCAATCGCCCCGGCATTCACCATCGGATTGGTGCGACCCTCGCTGGCGCGCTCGATGCCGGCGACGGAATTGAAGGCATAGCCGGTGGCGTTCGCGCCGATCCGCTCGCGCGCGCTGGTCGCGCCGATCTGCTCACAGACCAGTGCAAAGATGAAGGGCTTGGAGACGCTCATGATCGCGAACCGGTGATCCGCATCGCCAACCGGGTACAGGCGGCCGTCCACGCCCGCCACGCAGATGCCGAACAGGTTGGCAGGAACGCGGGCCAGCGCCGGATAGATCGTCGAGACTGCGCCGGGCGCGGCGGTCGAGAAACGGGCGTGCGCTTCCTGCACCAGCCGCCTGACCTGATCGGCCGACGGCAGGCTGCCTGTCGAAACGGCGGTGCGCTCCTGGTCGCTCAGAAGGCGTCTACCTGTGGCGAATCGCGTCCGATCGACACCGACAGCGTGTTCTTCATCATCCTGTTCCTCACCAGCCCGATGACATCTGGTAAGGAACCGTCGTCAGCACCGCCTCGATCTGGCGGATCCTGCCGTCGACGACCTTGAAGACTTCAGCGATATAGAAGGACGACGGCTGGCGGAACGTCTGCGCAACGTCCACCATTTGGCGGTCGAGCGTCCGCGAGAACTTCGCCGGCACGCCGCTGTGGTCGAAGTAACCCCAGCCGAAGGCCAGGCCCGTCACCGGATCCACCACCTCGAAGCGGCGCTCGCGGATGTCGGTGACGATCACCGAGAAGCCGGTGTCGAACTGGGTCTTGCAGTCCAGCCACTGCATCGATCCCTTCTCGGCATCCGGGTTACTCGCCATGATCATGCCGTTCTCGCGCCGCTGGCAGGCCGGGTCGAAGGACACGCCCTCGCTGCTCTCGGTGGTGTCGAGGCCGGTGAAATAGGCGTCGCTGATCTCTGCGAGGCGCGCGCGCGGCAAGCGCTGGGCGGCCGGAATCTCCTGCATCATCAGCGGATGCGCCTCGGTGTTCGAGCGCGTGGCCGGGCCGGGCCCGGGACCTGCGCTGAGGCTGCGGTTGACCAGAACCTCGATCTCCGACACCTGCCGGTTGGGTTCGACCTTCAGACGCACGCCATACCAGTTGTTGTTGCCGTTCTCGCTGATGCGACCCACCAGGCCCACCTGCTGGTCCTGCTCGTCGATCACGTCGACGCGATAGGTGGGCTTCGCCGATGCGGTCTGCCACATGCCCTCGCCCACGTTCAGCCGTACGCCATTCTCGGTGTACTTCACGTTGTAGGTCATCGGCAGTGACGAGGGGTCGTGCTTTACCAGCGCATCGAGGTAGCGATCCATCACGCCCTTCAGGCAGGCGCGGTCGCAGGTTCCCTCGGCGGCCACGGCTGCCGGGGTGGCCAGAGAAACGGCGAGTACGCCCAGCAGCATCGCGGCGGCGGGCAGTGTGTTCCGGTTCATCGTGCCTGCTTCCCCATGTGGCCGGTGACGCCGGCTCTGAGGCTGAGGATTGTAGGGATCTGGCAGGTTCCTGTCCCGGCCGGCCCGGCGCGCCTCAGACGACGGCCTGGCCCAGTTCCTGCGGACGGCGCACCATTCCCGCCCAGGAATTGGCGAGGAACTGCGTCGGGTCGCCCCAGCGGGCGTCGAACTCCCCGGTCGGGTTCATCGCCCTGGCCTCTTCCAGGCTCTTGCCCAGCGCGATGGCCTTGGCCAGTCGCGCCCGCACCGCCACGAGCATGTCCGACTGCTCCTTCAGCGCGGCGCGCGCCACGACCTCGCCCCGCGCCGGCACGATCCGCGTCGCGTCGTTGCCGGCCACCGAAAGCGACTGCAACCCGTTCACCATGCCGGTGATCCAGCCATTCGTGGCGGTGTCGATCACCGGATAGGACGGCAGCTGCACCACGTCGCCCGCGACCAGCAGGTTCGCGTTGCGGAACAGCACATGGATGTCGCCGTCGGTGTGCGCCTGCGGCAGGTAGCCGTAGTCGAGGATTTCGCCGCCAAACGCCAGGCTGCCGGTCGTATAGAAGGTCTGGGTCGGGCGTGCGTCCTTGGGCAGGCGTGTGTAAGTCCGCTTCTCCCATTTGCTGTCGATGTCGGTGCCCAGCCAGAGCCGCGTGTTCTCGTGCGCGATGATCCGCGTGCCTGCCGGCCCAAGCGTGGTGTTGGCGCCGGTCTGCTCTCGGTGCCAGTGCGTGTTGAACAGCGTGTGAACCTCACGCTTGCCGGTCAGCGTGCGCACGACCTTGAGCAGCTCGCCCGCCTGTCCGTCACCGCCGCCATCCACCAGCAGCACGCCTTCGGGCGAATCGAACACGACGACGTTGCCACCGAGGCCCGTGACCATCCAGAGGCGGTCGCCCAGTTCGAGCGTCGTGGCCTTCTGCCGTGCGGCGGCTGCCGCCGTGCCCGGAACCAGTGTCGCAAGCGCAGCGCCGAGGAAGTTCCTGCGATTCAAGATGGCTCCCCTGAAGGTGATCAGCGCGCGGCGGCAGTGGCCGCGGTCGCGGACGGACCCATCAGCCGGCGCAGCAAGGCTTCTGTTTCAGGTCGCGCTGGCGTGGCGCCGCGTCCTGCGCCCGATGCCGAGCCCGCCGCCAGGTCCAGCGCGGTGCGACCCTGCGCGTCCTTTGCAGCCAGGTCCACGCCATGGGAGGCCAGCGACTCGATCACCGGATTCCAGCCGAGGCCTGCTGCGCCATGCAGCGCCGTCTGTCCTTGTCGATCCTTCGCGTTCACGTTGGCGCCGCGGTCGAGCAGGAACTTGACGGCCTCATGGGCCTGGTCGGGCGTCCGGTAGCGGCCGCGCGTGTCGCGGCCAAAGACTCCCATGCCGGCGGCAGCCATCAGTGGCGTGACGCCATTGACCGTGGGCAGGTCGATGTTCGCTCCGTGTTCGAGCAGCAGCTTCATCGCCGGCAGGTCGGCCGCGCGCGCGGCACGCAGCAGCGGTGTCGAGCCCACGGTCAGGATCATGTCCGCGCCACGATCGTCGCGCAGCGAGCGATGGGGCGGGAACAGCTTGAGCTGCAGGTTGGGGTTCGCGCCCTCGTCCAGCAGCAGCTTGATGAGCTCCAGGCCCGAGGTCTGGTCCTGCGACGGCCGATCGGCGCGGCCGCCGGTGGGCACCGTGTTCATGTCCACGGCAGCGTAGATCGGCGAGCGGCCCCAGGTGTCCCACTTGTCCACGTCGGCCCCGGCGCGCACCAGCACCACGGCGGTGTCGAAGCCGAAGTTCATGATCGACATCAGCAGCGGGCTGATGCCATCCGGATCAGGCAGGTTCACGTCGGCGCCGGACTTCAGCAGCAGGCTCGCGCACTCGGCGCAGCCACGGCGCGCAGCGTAGAGCAGCGGGGTAAGGCCACCGGAAGGCCGCACCTGCATGCGTGGCTCGGCGGTGACCTGGCGCTCCCATTCATTCACGCGCGAGCGCGCGTTGACGTCGGCGCCGTGCGCCACCAGAAGCTTGACCATCTCCGGCTGCGCCTCGGCCGCAGCCCACATCAGCGCTGTCTGTCCGCGCCACTGCTCCCTGTTGTCCACCTTGGCGCCATGCTTGAGCAGCAACTTCGCGGCCTCGACGTTGCTGGTGCGCGCAAGCACCATCAGCGCCGTCTGATTGTCCGCATTGGCGGCCTCGACATCCGCGCGCTTTGCCAGCAGGCGGCGCAGCACTTCCACGTTGCCGACCACCGCCGCCTCGGAAAGCGGCGTGGCGCGATAGTCGTTGGCGGCGTTCACATCCGCGCCGGCGGCGATCAGCCGCTCGACCAGCCGTACATCGTCGTTGTAGACAGCCCAGTGCAGCGCGGTAGTGCCATCGGTCGAGCGCTGGTTCACCAGCGCGCGATCCTTGCCCTGCAGCAGTGCTTCCACCGTGGCGTGGTCGCGCGCGCGCGCCGCTTCGACCAGCGGCGCCGGATGCTCTACCACCTCGACGACGTGACGAACGGCCGGCTCCGCCGCCAGCGCCGGGCCGGCCAGCAGTGCCGCCATCAACAGGACGCCTGTTCGCATCTTCACAGCGCCGCGATGGCGCCCGTGCTGTCGCCGACGCTGTCCAGCTCCACGCCGGCGCGCTGCATCAGCGTCAGGTGCAGGTTCGCCAGCGGCGTGCGCTCCTTGAAGCTGATGTGCTGCCCACCTTTCACGCGTCCGGCGCCGCGGCCGATGATCGCGGTCGGCAGCGGATACTGGTTGTGTGCATTGCTGTTGCTCATGTTGCTGCCGAACAGCAGCAATGAATGGTCGAGCATGCTGCCATCGCCATCCGGCATCTTCGCGAGCCGGTCCACGAAGCGGGCGAACTGCTCCGTATGATAGCGCTGGATCACTGCCAGCCGCGCCTTCTTCTCCTCGTCGTTCGCGTGGTGCGACAGCGCATGGAACGCATCGGGAATTCCGATATGGTTGTACGTCTGCTCGCTCACCTCGGGTGCCAGCATGAAGCTCTGCACGCGCGTCAGGTCGCCCTGGTAGGCCAGCGCGACGAGGTCGAACATCAGCTTCAGGTGCTCGTCGAAGTTCTCCGACGTCGCCCCCGGCACCTCGGGCAGCTGCAGCTTGCCGAGGTTGCCCTGGGAACTGTTCTGCACGCGTCGTTCGATCTCGCGCACGCTGGAGAGGTAGTCGTCGAGCGTGCGGCGGTCGGCCGGGCCGAGCTTGCGCGACAGCGTGTCCATCTCGACCGAGATCATGTCGAGCAGGCTGGCTGTCTGCTGCGACAGGAACTGGCGTTCGGACTTCGAGTCGCCCTGGCCGAAGAGGCGCAGGTAAAGCTGGCGCGGATTGCTCTCCACCGGCAGCGGCGTCGAGGCGGTACGGAACGAGATGGTGCCCGAGTAGCTGCAGCCATAGCCGCGTTCGCAGGCGCTGCCCTGGCCGTGGCCCTGCGCGGTGGCGGTCTCGAGCGAGGGCCATGGCGTGTCCTGCCCAATGTGCTGCGCGGCCACCTGGTCGATGGTCGGCGACATGTACGGCTCCAGCGTCTCGCGCGGATGCACGCAGGACAGCCACGTCGCCGGCACCAGTGCATGCACTGCGCGGCTTTCGCCGGGCTTGTTGCCCAGGCCGCTGACCACCGTCATGTGTTCGCGGAACGGCGCGAGCGGCTCGAGGATCATCGGCAGCTCGAATGCCGTGCCCTCGCCCTTGGGCGTCCACTTCTCCATCACCGCGCCATGCGGGAAATAGAAGAAACCCATCCGCAACTTCGGCGCGGCGGCGGTGTTCGCCAGTGCCGTGGCGGCGGGGATCATCGCGTCCAGCAACGGCAATGCGAAGGCCGCGCCGGCGCCGCGCAGCAGCGTGCGGCGGGACAGGTGCTTGCGTGTGATGAACATGGCTCGGTTACCTCGCGGTCGAATCGCGCGACTGCACGACTTGCGTCACCACCGGGCTTTCCTCGGCCGGCAGCAGGCGCTTGCGGAAGGGATCGCTGGTGGCGATGCCGCTGACGATGGACTCAAAGCGATAGTCGTTCTTCGCGGACTCGCGCACGATGGCGCGCAGCGCGGGCATGTCCTGTGGACGAACCGGGCGCGACAGCCCATACACCATCAGCTTTTCGGTTATCGCGTGCACGAACTGGTCGGGATTGGCCAACAGCGTGCTGCTGAGGTCGGCGGGCCCGGTCACCTGCTGGCCGCTGGCAAGCTGGCCACTGGCGTCGATCACTGTCCCGGCGTCCACGTCGCGCGCGCGCCAGGTGCCGGTGACGTCGTAGTTTTCCAGCGCGAACCCCAGCGGATCGATAACGCCATGGCAGCTGTTGCAGGAGGTCGCCTGGCGGTGCATCTCCAGGCGCTCACGCACCGTCAGCACCTTCTTGCCCGCCTCGGTCTCCGGGAACTGCTCCACGCCCAGCGGCGGCGCCGCGGGCGGCGTGCCGCTGATCGCCTCGAGCACCCACGAGCCGCGCAGCACCGGCGAGGTGCGGTTGCCGTACGAGGTGGCCATGAGGATCGCGCCCTTGCCGAACAGGCCGTGCCGGTTCGGATCGGTGAGCTTCACCGGGCGGAACTGGTCGCCGCTGACGTTGCTGATGCCGTACTGCCGCGCCACACGCTCGTTGAGGAAGGTGGTGTCCGAGCGCAGCAGGTCCAGCACGCTGCGGTCCGAGCGCAGCACGCTGTCGAGGAACAGCCGCATCTCCTCCCGGTATCCCTTGCGCAGGTTCAGGTCGAAGTTCGGGTACAGCGCCGGATCGGGATGGATGTTGTCCATGCGCCCGACATTCAGCCACTGGAAGGCGAAATTCGTCACCAGTGAATCCGAGCGCGGATCCTTGAGCATGCGGCGCACCTGCGCCTGGATCACGCCGGGATCACGGAGCCTGCCGTCGGTTGCGAGCTTCACCAGCTCGTCGTCAGGCCCCTCGCTCCATATGAAGAAGGAGAGGCGCGAGGCCAGCTCAAGGTCGGTGAGATCCGCGACACCCGCCTGCAGCGTGCGCACGTCGCCCGCGGTGGAGCGCAGCAGGAACTTCGTGCTCGCGAGGATGGCTGTGAGCCCGCTCTCGATGCCCGCCTCGAAATCCCCGGTTTCGCGCGCCTGGCGGTAGAAGGCCATCGGCGCCTCGAGATCCGCAGTCGTGATGGGGCGCCGGAAGGCCTCTGCTGACAGTCGCGACAGGATGCTCAGCGCGCAGGGTTCCTCGTCCGCCGGGGTCGATGGACGGCAGGTGAAGATGCGCTTGCGACTGGCCGTCTCGCTGACGCCGGTGACGTTGAAGGGGCCAGAGACCTGCACGCCGGGAATTCGCGGCACGCGCTCCATCTCCGGCAGCATCGCCACCGGCTGCAACCAGGAATCCGACTGGGCCATGGAGCGGGCGATGAACGCGACGCCGATGCGATGCTCGCCCGCCTTCACCTTCACGCGGATGCCGTTGAAGCGCGCCTGCATTTCATCGGCCGCGATGGCCTGCTCCTGGTCGACGTACTTCTGGTCCGCAGGTCCACCAACGGATTGCTGGAACACGCGCACATCGTCGATGGTGAGGATCACCGTGTGCGGGTCGTCGATCTTGGTCACGTAGCCCGCGCCCATGAAGAAGAAGTCGCGGATGTTGAACACGTACTCGCCGTCGGCGGGAAAGTCGTGCACGACGACGGCGCCACCGCGCGTACCCATCGGCAGCCCGTCGATGTGCCGGCCCTGGTCCACATAGGTGTCGATGCGGTATTCGTGCGTGCTCGGCTTGGCCGAGGCACGGCCGATGGCCTGGCGGCTCACCAGCCGTGCAGCCGTGATGTACTGGTCGAGGAAGGCGGGCGAGATGCGCAGCGTCGCGGCGACGTTGTCAAAGCCTTCGCTCGACACATCCTTGGGCAGCAGCGTGCCCGCATCCACGTCGATGTCGAACAGGCGACGCATCTCGCGCGCGTACTCGGTGCGATTCAGCCGGTGCAGCCCGACATAGCCTGGATCCGGGTGCGTTGCAGCCGCCTCGTCGAGCCGCGACTCCAGCCAGTGCACGAATCCCTCGAGGCTCTTGCCTTCCGGTCGGGGCTCGCCCGGCGGCGGCATCAGGTGTCCGCGCAGCTTGCGGACGGTCTTCTCCCAGACCTCGGCATTCTCGCCGCCCACATCCTCCAGCGACAGCGTGTCGAAGGCCACGCCGCCGGCCCAGTCCGTGCTGTTGTGGCAGCTGCCGCAGTTCTTCTCCAGGAGCTGGTGCTGGGCAAGCGCCTGCTCCGCCGCAATGGCAGGCCAGCTGCAAGCCAGGCCAGCCAGCATCGCCACTGCCGCGCGCACGAACTTCATTCCCGGACTTCCCCCAGCATGGACATCCCCGACCCCCGAGTTTTCCACAAAAGCGGCCGAACTTCCTGATCTCCCGGCGGTTGCAGCGCAGCGGAGGCCGCTCCACACTCCGCGGCAATCGGGCCAGTCCGGCCCTGGAGCTCCAGATGCCGCATCGCCGTTATGTCGTTCCTGCCCTTGCGGCGCTTCTACTGGCCCTCGTTGGCTGCGCAACGCTGCCGGACCCGCTCAATGTGACGGTCGCGGGCATCGAGCCACTGCAGGGCGAGGGCATGGAAGTCCGGATGCTGGTGAAGTTGAGAGTTCAAAATCCCAACGACCGCGATGTCGTCTTTACCGGTGCGGCGGTCAACCTCGATGTGTTCGGGCGCGACTTCGCCTCGGGGGTCACCGACGTGGGCGGCACGGTTCCGCGCTTTGGCGAAAAGATCATCGAGGTGCCAGTGACCGTCTCGCTGCTGCGCATGGCGCGCCAGGTGCTCGGCATGATCGACGGCGAGCCCTTGGAGAAAGTCACCTATGAAATGAGCGGCAAGCTCCAGACCGGCGGCCTGAGCGCCGCACGCTTCAGCACCAAGGGCGAATTCGACCTGCCGAAAGGCACAGCGGCACCCGCACGCTAGTCAAAGGCGCAGCAGTAGCCTGCAACGCCTGGCCGGCGCGCTGGAGTATGCTTTCGGCAGATCCTGCAAATGCAGGCACCGGGGGCATTCCATGAGCGACCAGAATCCGGGCGATCGCCCGAAATCCACCGACCGCCGTACCTTCCTCACCGGGGCCGCCGCCATTGGCGCGGCAGTGGGCGCGCTGGCGCCGTCCAGGGCGGAGGCCGAAGTCCGCTTCCCCACCGAACCCGGCAAATACGGCACCGGCGGCTCGGCGGGCGTGGGCGGCGCGTTCGGCGGCCAGGTGAACCGGTCCGAGAGCACGCTGTATGACTGCGAAGTCGATGGCGACCTGCCGGATGATCTGGACGGCGCGTTCTACCGCGTCGGGCCGGATCCGCAATACCCAAAGCCCAAGGCGCTCGAGTACGACATCGGCTTCGATGGCGAAGGCCATGCGAGCATGTTCCGCATCCGCAATGGCCATGTGGACTACCTGAGCCGCTGGGTGAAGAACGAGCGCTGGAAGGCGCAGCACGAGGCGCGCCGCTCGCTGTATGGCGTGTACCGCAACCCGTACACCGACGACCCCAGCGTGCGCGGCAAGAGTCGCGCCACGCAGAACACGCAGGTCTGGTACCACAACGGCCGCGTGCTGGCGATGAAGGAAGACTCGATGCCGGCGGCGCTGGATCCGCACACGCTGGAGACACTCGACGGCGATTACCGATTCGACGGCAAGCTCGAAGGCGAGACCTTCACCGCGCACCCGAAGAACGACTCGCACACCGGCAACCTGCTGGCCTTTGGCTACGAGGCCAGGGGCATGGGCACCAACGACCTGCACGTGTTCGAGATCGACGGCAGCGGGCGCACGGCCTGGTCGGCCTGGGTCAAGGCGCCCTATACCAGCGAGATCCATGACTACGCCGTCACCGACAAGCACGTCGTGTTCCTCGTCTATCCGCTGGCCTACCTCGGCGACGAGAGGATGAAGGCCGGTGGCCTGCACTGGGGCTGGGATTCGACCAAGGACACCTGGCTCGGCGTGATGCGCCGCGGTGGCGACGGCAAGGACATCCAGTGGGTGAAGGGACCGCAGACCATGTGCACCCATGTGATGGGCGCCTGGAGCGACGGCAACACCGTGTACGTGGACATGGACGGTGGCGACGCCAACCAGTTCCCGTTCTTCCCGAACCTGCACGAGCCTTTTGATCCGGCGAAGGCGGCCGGCAAGGTGCGGCGCTTCACGTTCGACACGTCGAAGAAGAGCCCGGGCCGATTCGACATGAAGGTGATGTATCCGCAATACGGCGGCGCGCTGGCCCGGCAGGACGATCGCTACCACACGCAGCCCTATCGCTACGGATTCCTGATGGGTGGCGGGCCAGGCGGTGGCGGGTGGCTGAAGTTCGACCACCAGACCGGCAAGGTGGATGTCTTCAACCCTGGCCAGGGTTCATCGGTGTCGGAAATGTGTTTCGTGCCGCGGCGCAAGGGCGCAGCAGAAGCTGATGGTTACCTCGTGGGGCTGTGTTCGCGCAGCAAGGAGAATGGCCGCTCGGACCTGCTGATCGTCGACACGCAGCACATGGGCGAAGGCCCGGTTGCAACCGTGAAGCTGCCCTATCGCGCCGCGCCACAGGTGCACGGCTTCTGGGTGCCGGGAGACCAGCTGCCGCCCGTGAAGGGCTGACGCAGCCGGTCCTCGCCAGTGCTTGTATCGCCGACTAGCGGCGATTCAGCAGCGCGCCGATTGCCAGGCCCGTCAGTGCGACGGCGCCGATCATCGACCACGGATTGTGGTGCACGTACTCATCCGTGGCATTCGCGGCGCGACGGGTGCGGGCCACCGTCTCGTCCAGGCGGCTCCTGGCGTTCGCACGCAGCGAACCCAGCTGCCCCTCGATGCGGGTACGGACGCCGGCGACTTCCCCTTCTGTCAGGTGGGTTGTGCGGCGCACGAGGTCTTCCACGTCGTCAAGGAAGCTCTCGAGTTCGGCGCCTTTGCGATGTACCGCGCGGCCTGCCTTCTCGCCAGTCCTTGCCGTCGCCATTGCCGCGCGGTCGGCAAGCTCCTCGGCGCGGTCACCCGCATCCGATGTCATTCTTGAGAATTTCTCTCCGATCGTCATTTGCATATCCTCCGTAACAGGTGCTGAAGGATCGCCGTTTCGAGCGCAGCACACAGTCAGGCATGTTGCTTACGCACTGTAGGACTTTGATTACCGGCCCCCGGCCCCGTCCGCGTGGGAGGGTGCTGACATGGCGCAGTTGCAGGGACTGACTGTGCATCATGCTGGTCGCTGCGATGCTTCGCTGCAGGCCATGCAGACCGAACACTCCTGGAGAAACCCGTCATGCTTCACTACGCCGTCGTCTTCTTCGTCATCGCACTGATCGCAGCGCTGTTCGGCTTCACCGGAATCGCAGCCGGCGCAGCCGGCATCGCCAAGGTGCTGTTCGTCGTATTCCTGGTGTTCGCCGTCGTCGCCTTTGTGATGAACGCCGTGCGCCGGTAGTGGCTGCCGCCAGGTTCTGTAGTCACCGTGTAGGATCATTCCTACGCGGTGCGACCGTTGATTCTTCTTGCGTGGCCGTACGCCCCTGGCGGAGGATCATTCCATGCACTCCGTACTGATAGCAGACGACCACCCGATGGTGAGAGCCGGCATGCGCCAGTTCCTCGAGTCGGAGATCAAGCCACGCCATATCGCCGAGGCGGGAACGGGCCAGGAAGTCCTGGACAAGCTGCGCGCCGAGCGCTTCGACCTGCTGATCCTCGACATCAACATGCCGGATCGCGGCGGGCTGGACATCCTGCGCAACATCCAGGCCTCGCAGCCGCAGCTGCGGGTGCTGGTGGTCAGCGGCTATCCCGAACGCCAGTACGCGGTGAACGTGCTGAAGGCGGGCGCCGCCGGGTACCTGCAGAAGGAAGCGGCCTCCGAGGAATTGATCAAGGCGGTGAACGTGGTGCTCTCCGGTCGGCGCTACGTCAGTGCCACGCTTGCCGAGCAGCTGGTGAAGGACCTGGACGGCGATCGTGACCAGCCGGCGCACGCGGCGCTCTCGGAGCGCGAGTTCCAGATTTTCTGCAAGCTGGCGATGGGCCGCTCGGTTTCGGACATCGCGCGCGAGCTGTTCCTCAGTGTCAAGACGGTGTCCACCTATCGCTCACGCATCCTCGAGAAGATGAGCTTTTCCTCGAACGCCGACATGACAACCTACGCGCTGCGCAACGAGCTGATCCAGGGCTGAACAATGGACGCCCGGGCCCTACGAGTACTGCTCGTCGAGGATTCGCCTCGCATCGCGGCAATGCTGCGCGACATGCTCGAGAGCGACGGCGGAGTTCGCGTTGTCGAAGTGGTGTCGGACGAGCAGAGCGCAATCCGCCAGGCGCAACTGGCCGAGATCGACGTGATGATCCTCGACCTGCAGCTCGCCAAAGGCACGGGTTTCGGCGTGCTTTCGCAACTGCGCGACAAGCGTCCGGTGACGGTGGTGCTGACGAACTACGCGCTGCCGGAATACCGGCGGCGCGCGCTGGCGCTGGGCGCGGAGTACTTCCTCGACAAGTCCAAGGACCTCGAGAAGCTGCAGTCGATCATGACGGATCTGCGGGGCCAGGTCGGTAACGGATAATGGTCTCGGTGCCGCCGTCGGGACTCCGGACGGTCGACACCTCTCCGCCGATCGCCCTCATGCGGAAGCGCATCTGCTGAAGGCCGTGCGCACCGCTACGGTCCATGGCATCCGGCGCGATGCCGATGCCGTTGTCGTTGATCTGCACGATGAGGCCGTTCGGGCCGTTGCGGATGTACATGCGGGCCCGGGTCGCCTTCGAATGCTTCAGCATGTTCGTGAAGGTTTCCTGCACTGCGCGGAAGATCGCGATGCCTGCGTCCGGCGATAGCGGCACCTCTTCCTCCTCGGGCGCATCGATCTCCAGCTCGATGTCGGCCGAACCGCAGGCTTCCTCCGCCTGCCATCGCAATGCGGCCACCAGCCCCAGGTTGTCGAGCAGCGTCGGCCGCAGGTTCTCGATCACCCGGCGCTTCATGTCGATGCCGGCGTCGATGGAGGCCTCAAGCCGCTTCCAGGGCACCAGCAGTTCGGCATCGGGTTTCAGCTTGCGCCGGAGGTTGGCCAGGTCCATCTTCATCGCCGCCAGCAGGCTGCCGAGCTCGTCGTGCAGCTCGCGCGACAGCGAGGACTTCTCGAGTTCACTCACGCGCATCAGCTGTTCTGACAACTCCTGCAGCTCCCCGGTGCGTTCGCGGACCTGGCGCTCCAGCTCGGTCGTGAGGTAGGCACGCCGGCCAATCTCCCGCGATGCCAGCAGGCCTGCCAGCAGTACCACGAGCAGCGTGAATACCGTCATGAGGACGTTGATCAGGGTGCTGACCCGTATCGCCTCGTGCCATTCCTTTATGGCGGCCGCGACCTGCTGCTGCTGGTTCTCGCGCAGGCGGTCGAAGGAAGCCTGGATCTCGCGCATGTAGCTGAGGCCGACGTCGGAGTTGACGATGGCAAGCGCGTTGGGCAGGCGACCGGTGCGGCGCATCTCCACGGTCGTGTCCATCTCGGCCAGCTTGCCGGCGAGTCGCTGCTGGATGATGCGCAGCTCCTCTGCGGCCTCCGGCCCCACGTGGTCGAAATGCTCGGTGACGGCGTCGATCCGGTCCCGCGCCACGCGTGTCGACTCGGCATAGGGTTCGAGGTAGTCCTCGAAGCCGGTGAGCAGGTAGCCGCGCTGTGCGCTCTCGGACCGGTAGGCGGCGTTGATCAGGTCGGTCAGGTTCACCAGCACCTGCTGCTGTTCGTTCACCGTAACCACAAGTGCCCGACTGACGGAGCGCCGCGCCTCGGTGATCAGGAACGCGCAGATTATCAACGCGACGCAGGCCAGCATCGGAAGCAGCACATACTTCCGGTTGAATCCGGTGCGGAGGAGCAGCTTCATTCGCGAGGACTGTACACGACGGTTGCGGGACCGGATGTAGGTGAGTGCCTACAGTTCCATGGAGGCCTGGCGCCTGAATCTGTGAACCCGGCCTCCCCAGAGCCGCCCGCAGCGTGTAGCGTTCGGGGACTCCGGCATTTCAAGGACGAGCTCCCCCGCATGCAGGCCTCGGCGATCGTTTTGACCAACTCCCTGGCCTATGTCAGGGAGGTATTCTTGGCCGCGCAGCAGCGCCGGACGCTGGTCGGCGTCCAGGAAGCGGGCCGGGCGGAAGCATTGCCGGGCATTGCGATCGACAGGTGCATCGTGCCGGCCGTGGAGTTCGGCTGGTACTCGGACAGTCATGAACTGGTAGACGCCGATGACCCCGCCCAGGTGGTGTCCACCTCCGGCACGGAGGGCCAGCCGAAGGCCATCGTGCTGAGCTACACCAACCAGGCCGATGCCGCGCGCAGGTTGATCCACGCGCAGTACCTGTCGGGTGAGGTGCGTGAGTATGTCGGCGTGCCGGTGACCTACAGCTTCGGCATGGGTCGCTTCCGTGCCATCGCTGCCGTGGGTGGCCGCGCGTACCTGCCGGCGCGCGGCTTCGATCCGCTGGAGCTGGCGCGCATGCTTCGCAATCGCGAGGTGAACGCGCTATCGGCCGTGCCGACGCTGCTTCGCATCCTGCTGGAGGAGCCGGCGATCATTGGCGACTCTGGAGGCCACCTGCGCTGGCTGGAAATCGGCTCGCAGTACATGTCGGCTGAAGAGAAGCGCCTCGTGTGCGCGCTGTTCCCCAACGCACGCGTCATCCAGCACTACGGACTGACCGAGGCCTCGCGCACGACCTTCCTCGACGTCTCGGCGGCACCCGTCGAAGCGCTGGAGTCTGTCGGCCGCGCTGAAGGGGCCGTCGAAGTCGAGCTCGACGAACGAGGGCGGATCCGCATCCGCGGGCCCCACGTCGCGCGCTGGCGCGTCGATGGCGAGGGGCTGCACGCCCTATGCGATGCGGACGGCTGGCTGCAGACCAATGACCTGGGTCACCTGCAGCATGGCTGGCTCTTCTTCGATGGCCGGGCGGACGACCTGATCAACTGTGGCGGAGTGAAGATCGTGCCGGACCTGCTCGAGGACCGGATCCGCGCGAAATGGAGTGGCGCCGGCTTCGCTGTCGCGCGGGTGCGCGACGAGTCGCGCGGCGAGGCCGTGCTGGTTGCGACGCAAGGCGGTCCGGAGACGCTGGCTGAATTGAAGGAGGTCGCTGCCGCGGCACTGGGCGAAATGGGCGTATCGGCCGCCGGCAACCTGCATGTACGCCATGTGGAGACGATTCCGGTCACCGCAACGGGCAAGCCACTGCGCCGTGAACTCTCCGCTGCCTTCCGGCCGGAGGCCGCTGCCGCGCCACTGCCCGTGACCGCAGCGAGCGCTGGACGCGACGTCCGCGGGTTGTTCGAGAGTGTATTTCCGGGCGTGGTCATCGACCCGCAGGACAGCTTCGAGTCGCTGGGCGGAGATTCATTGCGCTACATCCGCTTCTCGATCGAGTTCGAACGGCGCTTCGGGTTCTCTCCCGCGCAGTGGGAGACGCAGCCCGTGGCCGAGCTGCAGCGGCGCGTGGATGAGCAGCGCTCTCCTGGTGCGGCGCGAACATCCTGGCGCTTGCTCGAGTCCAGCACGCTGCTGCGCGCGATTGCCATCTTCGTGATCATCGCGCGGCATGCGGAGGCCTTCAGCTACAGCCGGCATTTCGCTGCCGGGTTCCTGCTCTATGCATTGGGCGGCTACGCTCTGGGGCGCTTCCAGCTGCCGGAAGTCCTGCGCAAGGGCAGCGTCCGCACCATTCTCGGGACGATCGTGGTGGTGGCGATCCCGACGCTGCTGCTGACGGTTCCGACCCAGATAATGACCCACACGTTCGAGCCGCTGCAGTACGTGCTGCTCTCCAACTTCGTCGATCCCGCCGCACCCTCGCGCGCGAGTGGCGTGCCGTTCTACTTCGCGGAGATCTATGTCCAGCTCTTCGCGATTGCGGCCCTGCTGTTCTCCTCGGCGCGCGTGCGGGGATACTTCAGCCGCCAGCCCTTTGCCAGTGCCGTGGCGCTGGGCTTCATCGCCGAGGCATTGCGGCTCGGCATCGGTGTGTTCTGGGACACCAACTACCTGTTCCAGCGGGTGCCGCAGTATTTCGCGGGAGCGTTTGCCCTCGGCCTGGCGATTGCGCTGGCCCGCACGCAGCAGGAGAAGTTGATCGCGGTGTTGTTGCTTGCCCTCTACTCGTTTCCTCGCTGGGGCCTGGAGTGGAGCACGCTGCTGTTTGGCGGCGGTCTCCTGCTCGTACTCTACGTCCAGACGCTCAAGGTACCCGCCTTCGTGAAGTCGGTGGTGGCCGAGGTGGCGGCCGCCTCGATCTTCATCTACCTGATCCATTTCCAGATGATCAGCGTGGTACGCCGGATTGTCGGGCCAGGCCAGCACTGGCTCACTCTGCTGGCGACGTTGGCGGCCGGTATTGGCCTCGCCTATGGGTACGGCTACCTGGAACGGCTGGCGGCGCGAACTCCGCCTGGCAGACGCTTCTTCGCCTGGCTTGCGGGCTAGGACCGCTCAGTTCCGCCGCGGAACCATGTTGCCGCGGACGATTCGCCTGGCGAAGCGCCAGCCCTCGCCCGTGCGCACCAGTTCGTCTTCATAACTGGCCATCATGACCAGGTGTGGGGAACCGTCGACGCCCGGTGCCACGAAGAAGGACTGGCTGGTGGCGCGCGCATGATCCCCGTTGAGTTCGATGCGCTCGTTGAAGAGCACATGGAAGTTGGGCTCGGCAATGCCCAGCGAATTGCCCGCCATGACTCGCCGAAGGCTATCCGCGATCTCCACCGGACCGCGCGTCGTGCGGCCGGCGCTGACGTACTCGCCATCCAATGCAAAGAGTCGGCCGAAAGCGTCGAAATCGCGCTCGTCGAGCAGGCGCCCGTAGTCGCGCAGGACGAGGCGGATCGCTTCGCGATCCTCGAGCTCTGTCAGGCGGGAGGCCGTCGTAGCCTCCAGTTGCGCAGCGGCAGTTACTCCTTTGCCCAGGAAGAGTGCCAGCGTCATCGCCATCGACCATGCCAGTTCACGCTTCAAGCGGACTCACTCCTTCTGGACCTGGGACCTGCCATGACTATCGGCTCCGACGCGGGGTCCAGGCGATCTCGCGCGCGGTGATCGGCCCGACGATCACCTCCTCGAGCGAGTAGGGAATCTCCGACCGGCGCTGCGTGATGGGGATGCGACCGCCCATGATCTCGGCCTTGCGCTGGGGCAGCAACGGATCGAGTTCCGGCTCCGCATAGCCCTCCGGGAACAGCGGCTGGTTCGTGGCGAGGTCATAGCGGTCGTTGGCGCCCACCGTGTGCATCAGTTCGTGCGCGATGATGAACTCGTTGCTGCCGTGCTGCGCGTGGCTCGCGAAGGCGTGGATGACGCCCATGAGACCCGACGTGAGCCCCACCGAATGCGGCAGCGAAGGAGACACCTCGGGATCGTGGAACAGCACGAACAGGCGCACGTTGGGAGAAGGCTGGCCGGGCCCGTCCGGCGCGCGCCAGGTATACCAGCGCATGCGCAGGCTCCAGACGAGTGCATCGAGCTTGCCCGGGTTGCGCACCAGCGGAGGGGGCAGGCGATCGGGCCTTGGATAGAACTCGACATGCACGGGCCGGTCGATGGTGAGTCCGTATCGCGCGCCTTCACTCGCGAAGAAATCCTCGAGCGCCGCGTAGTGCTCCGACTCGATCTCCCCGATGTAGCGTTCGGCGACGGCCGAGCCATCCGCATTCAGTGGATGCAGCCCGACCCACAGCGTAGTCGTCCAGTCACGGCTCTGGCGCCGATCGATGAACGCGTTGCTCGCCACCAGGACGAGCACCACCAGCAGCACGGCGATCCGGAACTTGCGCCACATCTACCGGGCATGGTTGCACATCAGTCCAGCGGCGTCTTCTCCCGTTCAATCCAGGCATCCGCCAGCCGTCGGGCGGAAACCGGGACCCTGGTCTTCAACTGCTGGGCGAACAGCGAGACACGGAACTCCTCCAGAAGCCAGCGAAACGCATCACCACCAGGAGGCAGCAGGCCGCGCTCCCTCTTCACCCTTTCACGGTAGCGGGACTCCAGCGGGGCGACTTCGGCCACGAGCTGCGCATCGCGTCGCGGATCGGACTTGAGCTTTTCGAGTCGCTGCTCGATGGCATGCAGGTAGCGCGGAAAGTCCTGCAGGCGCTCCCATGGCGTGAACAGCAGGAAGCCTGCCGGAACAAGCCATGCGAGCTGCGTGCGGATGTCGGCAGCGCAGGTGGGTGAGGCCTTTGGGAGCGCCAGCTGGATGCGCGCGAACCGCTCCAGGGAAGCCTGGATTGCCCGCGATATCTCCTGGGACGGCAGGCCAATGCCGGATCGCTGCGTCTGCAAGCGCGCATCGAGCGCAGTCGCGCTGCGCAGCGGCTCGCGACCCTCAAGGAACACTGTCATCACGATACGGTCGAGAAGATCCTCCCGAAGATCGCGGCCCGCGACCAGTTCAGGGTTGAGGAACGGATGCGCCGCGAGGCCGCGGTACGTGAGTTCGCCCTGCACGTTCACGGCCAGGTCGCGGCGCAGCGACTTGAAGTCCCGGGCCATGCACGAGGCGGATCAGCCGCGCGCTGCCGCGCATCTGGCTGACGCGCGCCTCGGCGGGCGTGGCGAAGGCGCGCAGTCCGACGCTGTCACCCTCGTCGACGAGGGCCGGATAGCCCACCTGTTGCCGCGATCCGGGCGCAGCCTCGATGCGCTCCGGGATGTCGCCGAACTCCCAGCTGCGCGCGCCGGTGGTCAGCTGCGACTGCTGTGCGTAGTGCTTCTCCGAGGCCTGTGCATGGCGCCCCTGCAGCACCGCGAGGCTGCGCGAACGTGCGATCACTTCGCCCTTGTCGTCGACCAGCAGGAAATTCATCCGCAGGTGCGCCGGCAGCACATCCTCGCGGAAGGCGTCGCGCGGCACGGGCACGCCGCCGGTGCGGGACAGCGCGCTGGCCAGCTGTGCATACAGCGAGCCCTGGCCACGCTCGAGCAGGGGCTTCACGCTCGCCACGGCTTCGGGCACCGGCACGAAGTGGACGCGCAGGTTCTTCGGCAGCGAGCGCAGCAGCGCGGTGAGCTTCTCGTCGAAGAAGCCGGGGACCAGCCAGACGAAGGGGTCTTCGGGCAGCTGGTTCAGCACGTGCAGTGGCACCAGTGCCGACACGCCATCGTCCTCGTGGCCCGGCTCGAAGCGGTAGCGCAGCTGCAGGACGACGGGCCCGGCGGACAGATGGTCCGGAAAGCGTTCGGCATCGAGTTCGGCATCGCTCGCCGCAATGTCCTTTTCGGTGAGCCACAGCAGCCTCGGGTTCCCTTGCCTCGGCGTCGCGGCGCCAGCGCTCGAATGCGGCACCGGTGGAGATCCCTTCAGGGACGCGCGCAGTCGAAGAATTCGTAGAGACGGCTCTCGTCCGCGAGCAGGTCCACGCGGCGGCCCTTCTGCTGCAGGTACTCGGTCTCTTCCAGCAGCTTCAGGTTGTGCGCCAGGAACGGAGCGCGGCTGTCGTACTCCATGCGCACCAGCGCGTGGCGGATGAACAGCTCGCGCGCGGCTTTCGGGTCCACGTGCTCGAAGGGCACGCTGCGACCCGATGCCAGCGTCAGGCCAAACAGCGTCGTGCGCTCGTACACGGCGGCGCGCGCGGCGCGGCGTTCCCAATGCGGCTCGTCAGTACTGCCGGCGGACCAGGTGCTCGCCCACCTGCTCCACCCAGAGCGGCTCGATGCGGGCGACATTGCGCGCGTAGACCTTGGTGGTCTCCACCTGCTCGGCGCTGACGATCCACGGCGGCCTGGCCTTGAACTGGCCGGAGCCCGGGATGGATGAAGAGCTTCGTGCCGTTGGCGCCGAGGTACTCGCCCTGCTCCTTGCGCTGCGCAACCTGCGACAGCAGCCCCGCGAGCAGCGCGCGGTGAATGGCGTCGTAGGTGGCCGGCTGCGGATTGGTCTTCAGCGCGAGCTCGCCCTTGCACCACCTCCATCACCTGCCCGTGCACGTCCTGCCATTCGGTGAGGCGCAGGTAGGAAAGGAAATTCTCCTTGCACCATGCCGCGCAGCCGGGCGCGCGACAGATGCTCGCGCTGCTCGACAAACGCGCGCCACAGCTTCAGCAGCGACAGGAAGTCCGACTGCTCGTCGCGCAGCGGTGCGTGCTTCTGGTCGGCCTGGGTCTGCTTGTCCGCCGGCCGGTCGCGCGGGATCGGGCACGGACAGCGCCGCGGCGATGATCGCCACCTCCTCGAGGCAGTGTTCGTCCGCGCCGGCCAGCAGCATGCGCCCGAGGCGCGGGATCCAGCGGCAGCCGGGACAGGTGCCGGCCGATCTCGGTCAGCCTGCCGTTCATCGACAGCGCATTCAGCTCGCGCAGCGTGCGCTGGCCGTCGCGCACATAGCGCTCGTCGGGCGGCTCGACGAACGGGAAACGCCTCGATGTCGCCGAGCTTCAGCGCGTGCATCTGCAGGATCACCGCCGCGAGGTTGGTGCGCTGGATTTCCGGCTCGGTGAACTCCGGGCGGGCGAGGAAGTCCTCCTCGGAATAGAGGCGGATCGCGATGCCCGGCCCGACGCGGCCGCAGCGCCCGGAGCGCTGGTTGGCCGAGGCCTGCGAGATCTTCTCGATGGGCAGCCGCTGCAGCCGGCTGCGATGGCTGTAGCGGCTGATGCGCGCGACGCCGGTGTCGATCACGGCGCGGATGCCCGGCACCGTCAGCGAGGTCTCGGCGACGTTGGTCGCGAGCACGATGCGGCGCCGGCCCGAGGGCCGGAACACGCGTTGCTGCTCGTCCTGCGAGAGCCGCGAATACAGCGGCAGGATCTCGCAGCCCTGCGGGTGGTGCTTGCGCAGCGATTCGGCGGTCTCGCGGATCTCGCGCTCGCCGCTGAGGAACACCAGGATGTCGCCCGGCTGCTCGCGCCAGCAGCTCGTCGACGGCCGCGCAGGATGGCGTCCTGCTCGTCCGCGGCGGTTTCGTCGTCTTCCTCGTCGAGCTCGACCGGTCGATAGCGCACCTCGACCGGATAGCTGCGGCCCGAGACGTTGATGATCGGCGCATCGCCGAAATGCCTCGAGAAGCGCTGCGGGTCGATGGTCGCCGAGGTGATGATGATCTTGAGATCCGGCCGGCGCGGCAGCAGCCACTTCAGGTAGCCCAGCAGGAAGTCGATGTTCAGCGATCGCTCGTGGGCCTCGTCGACGATGATCGTGTCGTAGGCGTCGAGGAAGCGGTCGCCCTGCGTCTCGGCCAGCAGGATGCCGTCGGTCATCAGCTTGATCAGGCCTTCCGGGCGGCTGCGATCCTGGAAGCGCAGCTTGTAGCCGACCAGCTGGCCCGAGCGGTGCTGTCAGTTCCTCGGCGATGCGCGCCGCCACCGCGCGCGCGGCGATGCGCCGCGGCTGGGTGTGGCCGATGATGCCGGCGACGCCGCGGCCGGCCTCCAGGCAGATCTTCGGCAGCTGCGTGGTCTTGCCGGAACCGGTCTCGCCGCAGACGATGACCACCGGGTGCTGCTCGATCGCGCGACGGATCTCGTCGCGGTTCGCCGAGACCGGCAGCTCTTCCGGATAGGCGATCCGGGCACGCTGGCCGCACGGGCGGCGCGGGCCGCGACGGACGCGGCGATCTTCTCCGGCGAGCGCGGCTTCCGCCGCCGCGACGTCGTTGCCGCGCAGGCGGTCGCCGCGCAGCCGATCGCGCTCGCGCCGCAGCCGGTGCTGGTCGCGGCGCAGGCAATCCTCGATCGAGGAAGAAGGAGCTTCCGGCGAAGGCATGAGCGTGGCGTCAGTTTACTGCGGCAGCCTCCATTGCGCGCCGCTGCCTCTCCTCAGCCTCCCGGCGTTCGTCCTCGATATGAGCGAGAACACCCTCGACATCCACCGCCGACTCGTCGAACGTGAAAGCCCCGGTCAGCACCGACTCCGGCGTCAGCTCGCCCGCGCTGTACAGCGCCCAGATCTCGTGCGCGTAGTGTGTTTCCAGCAGCTCGGGCGCGCTGCGGCCAAAGGTCTCGCGCAGGTTGTTCACGTCGCGCTCGAACATGCGGAACGCGTTGTTGTTGCTCGCGGCGTTCACGGCCTGCGGCAGGTCGATGATCACCGGTCCCTTTGCATCGACCAGCACATTGAACTCGGACAGGTCGCCGTGGATGAGCCCCGCGCACAGCATCAGCACGGCCTGCGAGACGAGGAAGCGATGCCATTCGCGCGCCTGTTCGGGGGAGATCTCGAGGTCATTGAGGCGCGGCGCGGGATGGCCGTGCTCGTCAGCCACCAGTTCCATCAGCAGCACGCCATCGAACACGCCGAAGGGCTTGGGCACGCGCACGTTCGCGCGGTCCAGCGCGTAGAGCGCGTCGACCTCCGCGTTCTTCCACTGGGCTTCCTGCAGCTCGCGGCCATGACGGCCGCCGCCGCGCAGCGCCCGCGCATCGCGGCTGCCGCGCTGCTTGCGGCCCTCCTGGTAGGCCGCCAGATTGTGGAAGCCGCGATGCTCCGCGTCCTTGTAGACCTTGGCGCAGCGCAGCTCGCCACCGCAGTCGACGATGAAGACCGAGGCCTCCTTGCCGCTGCGCAGGCGACGGACCACCTTGTCGATGATGCCGTCGTCGATCAGGGGTTGCAGCTGTCGGGGTGCCTTCAGGATTCCACCTCAGAAGTCGACGGGGTCGCGGATGATCGGGCAGGTCATGCAGTGGCCGCCGCCGCGACCGCGACCCAGCTCGGCCCCGACAATCGTGACCACCTCGATGCCTTCCTTGCGCAGCGCGGTGTTCGTGGTGGGGTTGCGGTCGTAGGCGACGACCACGCCCGGCGCCAGTCGCCACGAGGTTGTTGCCGCTGTCCCACTGCGAGCGTTCCGCCGCGTAGTGATCGCCGCCGGAAGGCACCACGCGCAGCTTCTTGATGCCCAGCGCCTCGGCCACCACGTCGTTGAAATGCTTCTTCTCGACGGTCAGGTCGAAGCCCGGAGCCTTGTCGCTGGGTCGCAGCGTGATCGGCCGGATCTGGTCGACGATGTTCGGGAACACGGTGACGACGTCGCGATCGGCGAACGTGAACACCGTGTCGAGGTGCATGGCCGAGCGCAGCTTGGGCATGGAGGCAATGATTACGCGCTCGGCCGCCTTGTTGTCGAACAGGGCCTTGGCCATCTGCAGGATGCCGGTACGCGAACTGCGCTCGCTCAGTCCCACCAGCACCACGCCCTTGCCCGGCACCAGCACGTCGCCGCCTTCAAGCGTGGCGAGGCCATGATGGGCCGTCGGGTCGCCCCACCACACCGGGAAGCCGGCCTTGGCGAAGTCCGGATGGAACTTGTAGATGGCCGTGGTGAGGATGGTCTCCTCGTGGCGCGCCGGCCAGTAAAGGGGATTCAGCGTGACGCCCTGGTAGATCCAGCAGGTGGTGTCGCGCGTGTAGAGCATGTTGGGCAGCGGCGGCAGCAGGTAGCCGGTGGTCTCCGGGGCGGCACGCAACGCGCGCAGGATGGCGCCGGCAAACGAGTCCGGCACTTCGGAGACGGCAAGGCCGCCGATCAGCGACTCCGCCAGCTCCCTGGGCGGCAGGCTCTCGAGGTACGCGCGCACGTCGGCCATGATGTCGAGGCCGATCTCGTTCGCGTTGATCTGGTTGTCGAGGATCCACTTGCGCGCCGCGGGCAGCGCCACGGTCTGCGCCAGCATCTCGTGCATCTCCACGACATCCACGCCGCGCTCGCGCATCTTGTTGACGAAGTCGAAGTGGTCGCGCTTGGCGTTGTCGACCCACATCACGTCGTCGAACAGCAGGTCGTCCTTGTTGCGGGGCGTCAGCCGCGTGTGCGCGAGGCCGGGCGAGCAGACCAGCACCTTGCGCAGCACGCCGACTTCCGAATGGACTCCGTAGGCAGTTGAAGTAGCCATCTACCCTCCTTGGTGGTGTAAGCGGATCACAGGACGATGCGGCCCGTGGCGATCATGTAGATGCCGACAACGGCGCCGACGCAGGCCAGCGCCAGCACCACCTTGTCGGCGGGACGTTCGAAGGCCTTCTTGCCCTGTTCGCGCCGCGCCCAGACATAGAGCAGGCTTCCCGGCCCGTAGAGGATCGCCGTCAGCACGATGAACTCCAGGCCTGCGGCATAGAGCAGGAAGACCGTGTAGATCGTCGCCAGCACAGCGATGGTCAGGTCGCGCCGGCGATCGGATGCCGGATCCTTCTCGTAGGATTCCCCGCTGCGCGTCAGCTTCAGCGCGTAGCTGGCAACCAGGACGAACGGGATCAGCGTCACCGCACTCGTGAGGTTCAGCATCAGGGCGAACGCATCATTCGACCAGTAGGTCGTGATGACGATGACCTGGATGACGATGCTGGTCGCCCACAGCGCGGCCGACGGCACCTTGGCCTTGTTCTCGCGGGCGAATATCGCAGGCATGTCGCGCGAGCGCGCGGCGGACGAGAGCACCTCCGCGCAGATCAGCGCCCACGCCAGGTAGGCGCCGAGGACCGAAATCAGCAGGCCGACGCTGACGAACACCGCGCCCCAGGGTCCGACGACTGCCTCCAGCAAGGCTGCCATCGACGGCTGGCGCATCGCCGCGATGTCCGCCCGTGGCACCACGGCGTACGGCAGCAGCGTAACCAGCACCATCAGCGTGGTTACCAGCAGGAAGCCGCTGATCGTGGCGAAGCCGACGTCGCTCCGGTCCTTCGCGTAGCGCGAGTAGACACTCGCGCCCTCGATGCCGAGGAAGACGAACACCGTGACCAGCATGGTGGATCGCACCTGGCTGAAGATGCCGCCCTCGAGGTCCCCGCCATAGAAGTTGAGCCGGAACAGGCCGGCATTGAACGCGAATATGAGGATGCCGATGAACACGAGGATCGGGATGATCTTCGCGATGGTGACGACGAAGTTCAGCGCGGCCGCCTGCTGCACGCCGCGCAGGATCATGAAGTGGAACGCCCAGATGCCCACCGACGCGAGCAGGATGGCCACCAGCGTGTTGCCCTCGCCGAAGACGGGAAAGAACGCGCCGAGAGTGGACTTGATCAGCACCCAGTAGGAGACATTGCCGATGCAGCTGCCGACCCAGTAGCCGAAGGCGGAGAGGAAGCCGGGGTAGTCGCCATAGCCTTCCTTTGCGTACGCGAAAACGCCCGCGTCCAGCGCGGGTTTTCGCTCGGCGAGGAACTGGAACACGCGCGCCAGCATGAACATGCCGGTGCCGGCGATGAGCCAGGCGATGACCGCGCCGAGCGGTCCGGTGGCCCCGGCGAACGTGCGCGGCAGCGAGAAGATGCCTGCGCCGATCATGCTGCCCACCACCATGGCCAAGAGCTGCATGCGCGACATTTTTCCAGCGGTGCTTGCCATGCTATCGCTCCCTGATCTGCGGCCGGTTGGGTCTGGCTTCTGCCCGCTAGGTTAGCAGAATCGTGCCGGGCCCCCGGCTGCGTTACGCTGCGGGTGATGCGCGTCCTGCTCGTCACGCCACCGATGATCCAGCTGAATACGCCGTACCCTGCGACGGCGTACCTGACCGGCTTCCTGCGAATGCACGGGAAGGAGCTGGGCATCGAGGTGACCCAGGCCGATGCCTCGCTCGCACTGTTCCTCAGGCTGTATTCGGCGCCGCTGCTGTCCGCGATGGCCGCGGAACTGCGCGAGCGGGCGAAGCGCATGTCGCGGCGCTCGCGCACATCGGCAGAGCTGCCCCACCGAGTCGATTGCCAGTTTCCTCGGGCATGCCGACCGCTACATCACCACGGTGGAGCCGGTGATCCGCTTCCTGCAGCGCCGCGACCCGAGCCTCGCGCTGCGCATCGTCGGTCGTCGCTTCCTTCCCGAAGGGCCGCGCTTCGCGCAGGTGCTCGACGAACCGATGCAGGAGGCCTTCGGATCGCTGGGCACCACGGAACAGGCACGCTACCTCGCCAGCCTTTACGTGGATGATCTTGCCGATGCGTGGCGCATGGGCATCGATCCGCGCTTCGAGCTTGCCCGCTATGGCGAACGCCTTGCCGCGAGCGCTCCTTCCTTCGAGCCGTTGCACGAGGCGCTTGAGGGCGAGCCCACGCTGGTCGATGCGACGCTGGATGACCTCACGCGGGAGCTGATGGTCGCGCAGCAGCCCGACGTGGTCGGCATCAGCGCACCGTTTCCCGGCAACGTCTACGGCGCATTCCGCATGGCCCGTGCGATCCGGACGATGGCTCCCGACACGACGCTGGTCCTCGGCGGCGGCTGGGTGAACACCGAGCTGCGCGCGCTGCGCGAGCCGCGCGTGTTCGACTATTTCGATTACGTGACGCTGGATGACGGCGAGCGGCCGCTGCTGAGCCTGCTGTCGCGGCTCAAGGATCGCTCCACGCCGCTGGTTCGTACCTGCGTGCGCGATGGCGACGAAGTCCGTCTCGAGAATGACCCTGCCCAGCATGACTTTCCGCAGCGCGAGACCGGCATCCCGACCTACGACGGCCTGCCGCTCGACCAGTACGTCTCGGTGCTGGAAATGCTCAACCCGATGCATCGCCTCTGGTCGGATGGCCGCTGGAACAAGCTCACGCTGGCGCACGGCTGCTACTGGAAGAAGTGCTCCTTCTGCGATGTGTCGCTGGACTACATCGGCCGCTACGATCCGCCGGGCACCGACATCGTGATGCAGCGCATCCGCGCGCTGGTGGCGGAGACGGGCGAGACGGGCTTTCACCTCGTCGACGAGGCCGCGCCTCCTGCAGGCATGCGCTCGCTGGCGAAGCGGCTGATCGACGAGAAGCTCAGCATCACGTGGTGGGGCAACATCCGCTTCGAGAAGACGTTCACGCCCGAGCTGTGCGCGCTGCTGGCGCAGGCCGGCTGCGTCGCGGTGAGCGGCGGGCTCGAGGTGGCTTCGAACCGCCTGCTCACGCTCATGAAGAAAGGCGTCACCGTCGAACAGGTGGCGCGCGTGACGCGCGCCTTCACCGATGCCGGCATCATGGTGCACGCCTACCTCATGTACGGGTTCCCGACCGAGACGGAGCAGGACACCATCGATGCGCTGGAGCGCGTGCGGCAGCTGTTTGCGGCGGGCTGCATCCAGTCGGCCTACTGGCACCGCTTCGCGGCCACGGCGCATTCACCCATCGGCCTGGACCCGGAAGCCTATGGCATCACCCTGCGACCGCCTGAACAGATCACGTTCGCGCACAACGACGTCGCGTTCGACGATCCGACCGGCACCGATCACGATTTCCTCGGCGCTTGGCCTGCGCAAGGCGCTGTACAACTACATGCACGGCGTCGGACTGGACGCGGACGTGCGCGAGTGGTTCGGGCAGCGCGCGCGCGGCCGATCCAGGCTCGGGTGCCAGCCACGACGGTGCCGCCCGACCTGATAGAACGCTGCCTGGCCTGATCGCGGGCGCGCCGTTCCCTTGCTCCTGGCCTTCAACAAGCCCTTTGGCGTCGCCTGCAAGTTCAGCCCTGAACCGGGGCGGCGGACGCTGGCGGATTTCATCGAGGTGCCGGATGTCTATCCGGCCGGTCGGCTCGACACCGACAGCGAGGGACTGCTGCTGCTGACGGACGACGGGGCATTGCAGGCACGCATCGCCAATCCGCGCCACGACCTCGCGAAGGTCTACTGGGCGCAGGTGGAGGGGATTCCGGACGACGCAGCGCTCGCCACCCTGCGTGCGGGCGTGAACCTCGGCGACTTCACCACCCGGCCGGCAGGTGCGCGCCTGATCGATGAGCCGCCAGGCCTGTGGCCGCGCGACCCGCCCATCCGCTATCGGGCGAAGATCCCGACCGCGTGGGTCGAGCTCACGCTGCGCGAAGGCAAGAACCGCCAGGTGCGCCGCATGACCGCGCGCGTGGGGTATCCGACGCTGCGGCTGGTGAGGGCCGCCGTGGGGAATGTCAGTGTGGTCGGGCTACCGCCCGGCCAGTGGCGGGAGGTCGGAGCGGATTCGCCCTGGCTTGCGGGCGCGCCGTAGCGTCAGGCGGCGAGTAGACTCTCCCCCGGGGCGACCACGCTCCTTGTCCAGAGTGGGCATGGACTACAACAACCAAAGGAGATCCGTACCATGTCAGTTACATCGAATGATTGGCGGAGGGCCATGGCTTGTGCACTTGCCCTGGCGTTTTGTGGGGCCACTGCCTCGGCCGGCGAGATCACCGGGAACGGGAAGAGCCTGAAAACCGGTGAACACTCAGTCCAGGGAAAGTCGATCTGCGCGTTCTCGGGGCTGAACGACGAGTACGTCCTGGGCGATGAGGAGGCGGACCATACGCAGTCCTGGGGACAGATCCCGAAGTGGCTCAAGGAAGTGCTGACCGCGATTGGCGATAGCCCGGGGGTTGCCTGCAACCCGTCCAAGCAGGCATCGAACTGAAGATGGCTCGCTGGTTCTAGAGACCGGCAATCTCAGGCCCTCCGCGAACCGGTAATGCGTCCGGTTCCCGGAGGGTCGCCTCTTGCGGACGCCTACTTCTCTGCAAAGCAGTAGAACAATCCGTCGCCACCCGTCGCCTTGAGTTGATCCACCGCGCATCCACGCGAGCGATGCACGGAGTTCCAGGACGTATTGCCGCCACCAACGCGATCGTGATGGCCGACCATTGCGCCGCCCGTGGTGCTGCTCGTCCAGTTGCCGCAGGTGCTGTCCTCCGCGCCGGCCAGGAGACGCCCCTCGGAGTTGGAGCCGGTGAGGATGTCGTGACGGTTCGGCGTGTCGCCGCGGCCGGAAACGACTTCACCCTTCTCGTTCAGTGCGCTGCCCTTGTGGATGTTGTTGCGGTCGCGCTCGACGTCGCCATGCAGGTCGGCGACGTTCTTCGCGATCTGCTCGCCCTTCGCGTTGGCCCAGGGGCCGGCGCCGATGCGGTCGCGCGCGTTGACGGCCGCCTGTCCGCCGCTGGCCGTCGTGCTCAGGTAGGCGCGCCAGGTCCGGCTGCCGGCGCCAACGGCCGTAGCCAGCTTCTGGCAATGCGCGTCGGCACCCGCCAGTCCACCCAGGTCGCCGCCCTTGCCGGATCCTTCGCTGGTGACGAAGAACCCCATCGGGGCAGGGGGTGAGGCAGGTGCGGGAGGTTGCTGCGCACTGGCGAGCAGCGCGAATCCTGCACCCAGCATCAGTATCGAACCCTGTCGAAGCTTGTTGTTCATGTCGGCTCCTGTGTCACGCATGTGCGATGAGATAGCGGAACTGGTTCTGGAAGCGGAAGTGACCGTCAGGTCCGCGGTACGGTGCCATCGCTGCTGCGACGGCCTGCGTCACAGCGGCGTCGCCGGCATGGCGGATGGCGCGTATCGCCGGACCCGAGGCCTTCAGTGCGCGCATCGCAGTCGCCGCATCTGCGAAATCGAACACCACATCGACATCCGCGGCGCGCTCGGGGACCAGACCGGCACGCTCCACGAGTGCCTCGAGGGCGCCAGGGACTGACAGCGCAAACGGGCCCGGTGCGCCGGGCGGTGGAGGTGGCAGGACGCTGCCGAGAGCGGCAATGTATGACGACATCTCGCATCGTTCAGCCGGTCCCCAGACCTGGATCGACAGCAGCGCATCGGGCTTCATCACCCGACGTGCCTCGCGCAGCGCGGCCACGGGATCAGCCGCGTACTGGAAGGAGTTGTTGCCTGTCACCAGGTCGAAGCTGGCATCCGGATACGGCAGGTTCTCCATTTCTCCCTGGTCGAACCGCATCCCGGGAAAGCGCTCGCGCGCAATCGCCAGCAGCGGCTCCGCAGCATCGATTCCGGACGCAACAAGGCCGCGCTCGCGCGCCATTCCACAGAACAGTCCGGAGCCGCATCCGACATCGAGCAGCAGGGCACCGCGTACCGGTGAACATCCCTCCAGCACGGCTGCATACAACGGGCGCATCAACGGCTCCTGTGCATCTGCCCAGTCGCGCGCCTGTGTGCCCCAAAGATCGCCCTGGATCGCTGCGTTTCCCATGCGGGCCTCCTAACGGGCGGCTAGCGCCGTCGCCGTGATGTAGGCGCTGATCTCGTCGATCTGCGCGTCGCTGAGCTCGGTCTTGCGGAACGGTGGCATCGACCACGTGCCGGTCCGGACGATAGACCTTGATCACCGCGGGTGTCAGGTCCGTGCGCTGCTCGAGCAGCGCGGGCAGCTTGCCCTGGTACTTGATGCGCAGCGCATCGGTGCCCGGCAGCATGGCGCGGCCGAAGTCGCCGCGGTCGGCGCCGTGGCAGGGGGCGCACGATCGCGTGAACAGCTCCTTGCCGCGAGCGATGGATGCGGCGTCCTGCGCGATGCGGCGGCCGCTGCGACCGCGGCAGCAGCGCGACGGCAGAATCAGCACGGATCGGCCGTGGACTTCATTTGCGCAGCCCTCCCCGTCGCGACCGATGGGCCTTGGGCCAGATGCCGCCGCGTCCCGGCGACAGGATGCCGTTGGGATCGATGGCGTCCTTCAGCGTCTCGTTGAAGCGGCGCAGCGCGTGGTTGTTGAACGAGTACTGCTCGGCCACGTCGTCCTGCAGCAATGGCGGCGCGCGGTAGTCGCCGTAACCGGCCTGTGGCGTTCATCTTCAGCACCTCGCGCAGCTCCTTGAGCTGCCGGAGCTTGCCCTCGGGCGAGTTGTCGTTGCGCGTGGCGGTGCCGAAGAAGCTGTTGCCGATGAAGAAGCCGAACTGGTGCCACTGCAGCGGCGCGATGAGCGCGGCCACGACGTATTCGGCGCCGGGTCGCGAACGGCGGACCACGTCGGCGAAGTCCTTCTGCGCCTGGAACACGGCCTCGCCGCTGCGCGCGACGACGGAGAACAGGCCGATGTGCGTCTCGTTCCAGGTGTTCGGGATCGTCGTCGGTGCGGCCCGGCGAGCGCCACATGTAGAGCTTGGGCACGCCGTGCATCACGTTGCGCCGCATCACCGATGCGTAGGGCGCGGGATAGGGACGTTCGTGCCTCCTCGATCTGCGCCTGCGTCACCGGCACCTTCAGCGAGTCGCCGTCGAAGCAGTTGGCCTCGGGCACGGCTGCGCAGGATGAGCTCCTTCGCCCACTCCCAGTTGGCGAGCGTGCTCTTCTCCGAGCCGTAGAACTGCAGCTCGACCTGCCAGGAGTGCAGGTTGTTCGCGGCGGCGATGCGATCCATCTCCGCCTCGTTGAAGTGCGAGCGCGGCCTTGCGGAACGCCGGCGTCGGCGAGCAGGCCCTGCAGCGGCGAGCTGTACAGCGGCTCGCCGATCACGAACAGGTCGGAGAGGTAGTTCACCGTGTCGACGAGCGGGATGAAGTCGCGACGCTTCGGCACGGTGATGAGGCCCGTGCGCCAGTGCTCGGGCACGCGGCATCAGCCGGAAGCCCATCTTCACCACGATGCCGAAGTTGCCCTGCGCGAACAGGCCCGAGGGATCCGGACCGATAGCCGTGCTTGTAGTCCTGCCAGGCCTTCGACCCGGGCAGCGCGCCCATGCCCGTGCGCATCAGTTCGCCATTCGGCAGCACGACCTCCATGCCGTAGTGCGCGCCGAAGTGGTCGCGGTAGAAGCCCGAGCGTGTAGCCGAGGCCGCGGTCCAGCGCGTTGCCCATCAGGCCGCCCCAGCCGACGTCGGCCGTGTCGATCATGACCTTGAGGCCGCGCTCTTCGATGTGGCGGTAGAGATCCATGTACGACACGCCGGGCTCGACCAGCGCGAAGTGCCGCTTCTCGTCGACCTCGAGGATGCGGTTCATGCGCTTCAGGTCGACGGTGACGCTGCCGCGCAGGTTCGGCGCGGGCCCGCCGTAGGCGAAGTTCTTGCCGGTGGAGATCGCGTACAGCGGGATCTTGTAGCGGTTCGCCGTGCGCACGACGGCCTGCACCTGCTCGACGGATGCGGGGCAGACGGCCGCCGACGGGCACGAGCTCGTCGTCCTGGTCCTTCAGCATCGAGAAGTAGTCGCGGTAGGGATGGATGTCTTCCGGGTCGGTGAACACCCACTCCTTGCCGACGGCGGCCTCGAACTCCTGCAGCGCCTTTGCGAAGTCCGCGGCGCTGACGCCCGGTGGCAGTATCGCCATGTCGATTATTCCCCTTGAAGGATCAGGCGCGTGATGCGGCGGGGCCGATCACCCAGGAAACCAGCGGCTCGCCGCCGCGCCGGTTGGCGTGCACGGCGCTGTAGAGCACACGCTGGCGATGGTCGGCCGCGAGTGTGCGCAGCGTGAAGAAGCCGTGTTCGGTGGTCACGCCTGCAAAAGCCTGCGGCGCCCGCATAGGTGAGGGTGCGAGCTGGTCGTGCCAGAGTTCGAGCACATCGCGCTGCAGGGCAATGATGCGAGCCCCTGGAGCTGAAGCCCCGAGCGCGATCGCGAGCGCCTGGTCGAAACGCATGTCGACGATGATTCTGGTGGCGATGAGCGGTGCGTGATTCGCGCTCGCCACTCGGCCAATGAGTCCCAGGGCTGACACCGCCACCCCGCTGCCGATCAGATGCCTGCGAGAGATCACGCTTCCCCCTGTCCCCGGACCTGGCTGATCCTGGTTGTCGGGGGAATGTACTCCGAAAGTCGGCGTTCCGCGCACGCCGCTACCCGGCTGCCTCAGCTGGAAACCACTGCCTTGAATCCACCCCAGAACATCCGCTTGCCGTCGAACGGCATGCCCTTTGGATCCATGCCCGTCATGCGCGGATCGGACATCACTTTCTTCAGCACCGCATCGCGATGCCGACGCGACTTGTAGACGATCCACGAGAACCAGACTTCCTCGCCCTTCTTGAGCTTCACGCTCTGCGGAAACGAGGTGCTCTTGCCCGGCTTCACGTCGTCGGCCACGCACTCGTGGTACTCCAGGGCGCCGTGATCCAGCCACACCTTGCGACCCAGCCTGGCCATGCGGACGTAGGCGGCGCGATTCTTCGTCTGCGTCAGCGACACTCGAAGTCTTCCGCCCCGGCAGGCTGGCAGAATTCGTTCCAGGTTCCGCTCTTGCGCCAGTAATCCACGAAGCCCTGTTCACGCAGCAGCGCCTTGAACCCGGGCAGCCGACGTACGCTGCGGTTGATGGGGCGCCAGAGACTGAAGCCCCAGGCTTCAACGTTGGTTCCGCCGCGCGAAGTGCGCAACAGGGCCTCCAGCGCCAGCGCATCGTCCCCGAAATACGCCGCCCACTGGGACAGCGCCGCCATGCTGAAAAGGTCGGCCTGGATTGCAGGCTCACCCATCAACCGGCGCAGCTCGCGCACGGCCGCCTGCGGCTCGTCGAGGAACTTCAGTGCCGCGCCGTTGACGGCCGACTGATCGGGCCCGGAGGCAATCGCACGTGGCAACAGCCGGTCGATCGCCGGCCGATCGTTTTGACCCATCGCCCGGACCAGCGCGCTGCCCTCCAGGAGGCTCGCAGGAACATTCGACGAGGCCAGCGCCCGCTGGTATTCCTCCTCGGCCAGGACGTTCTGCCCCGCTGTTTCGTGCGCAATCATCTTGTAGACCGTGTAGAGCCCCACGAGCGGGTCCTTCTGCCGGCCCTCGGCAAAGACTTCAGCGGCGGCCGAGGGCCGTCCGAGCACCAGCAGCAATGCGCCATAGGAAAGTCCGGAAGGCAAGCCGACTTCCAGCAGGTCTCGCCGCAGGGCAAGCGCCGTAGCGTAGTCCTTCGCCTGCGAGGCCCGCATGCCCTGACGCCGGTGGCGACCGCAGAGTCCGGCGCCGACTTCAGGACAAGCTCCATTATTTCGCTGCGACGCCGCTGGGCAGCCGCGCGCTGTTCGGGAACGGTGGTGACGACTGCCGAGTACGCGCCAAGCAGCGCCCCCCATGCGGCCTCGAACCCGGGGTCCAGTTCCACGGCCCTCTCCAGGTGCTGCACGCTTTGCATCACGGAATCGGGTTGGAGGGCCCTCAGCTTGCTGATGCCGAGCAGGTATTCCTCGTAGGCGGCCACGTTGCGCGTGCCGCCGGCCGAACTGCCGTCGCCTCGCTGCGCCCTCGATGGTCAGCTGCATCCGCTCCGACACCGATCGGGCAATCTCGTCCTGGATCGCAAAAACATTCTCGAGCGCACGATCATAGGTCTCGGACCACAAGTGCGAGCCGTCGGCCGGATCGATGAGCTGCGCGGTGATGCGCAGCTGGTTGCCGGAGCGGCGCACGCTGCCCTCGAGGATGTGGTTCACGCCCAGCGTCTCGCCGATCTGGCGCAGGTCCTCGTTCCGGCCCTTGTAGGCAAACGACGACGTGCGGCCGATCACGCGCAGTCCGGGAACCTGGGCAAGCTGGTTCAGCAGCTCTTCCGACAGCCCGTCCGCGAAGAACTGCTGCTCGGGATCGGACGACATGTTGACGAAGGGCAGCACCGCGATCGAAGGGCTTTCGGTCTCCGCAGGGCCCGGCGAGGCAGCCACCGGCGCCACCGCTGCCGCGTCTCCCCGCAGCTTCCAGAGGGCGCCCGCCATCAGTCCGAGCGGCGAGCACCGCACCGAGGACCAGCCCCAGGTTGAGGCGGGAGCGCACGGGCGGCTTGGCGGGGATGTCCTTCGCGGGCTGCGCCTCCCTGCCGACGAACCGGCGCAACCCGGCAACGAACGCGAGCCATGCGCCGTCCGTCATGTCGCCTCGCCAGTGGGCCAGCTCAGCCGTCTGCGTCAGCTCGAACATGATCGGCCGCCGGCACGGCTCGATTTCCACTGGCACCAGCTTCTTCAGGCGATCGGCCTGCGTGGCCTCTGCGCGCACCCACCGGGATTGCGCCGAGTGCGTGGACCAAAGCACCACCACCGCCCGCGCATTCTCCAGGGACTTTTCGGTGACATTGTCGAAAGCCTCGCCCGCATCCAGGTTCTGGTCCCACCAGACACTGAACCCTTCCCGCTCGAATGCGGCGGCGTAGTGCCGCGCCGTTGGCAGGTCTTCGCGGCTGTAGGAAAGGAAAATGTCGCAGTGGCCAGCCAAGTGGGTCAAGGGCACGTGGCTCCTCTTGGTTTGGAGGCAATCCGTATGAAGGCTGCTCCCGCAGCAGCCGGCTGGTCAAGGGTAGTCGGACATCGGCGGCATCTGCGCTTCGTCCAGCGTTGCCAGCTCGGGCAGGTAGTCGGTCAGCCACGGTCGCTGGGACGGATCGAAGGTGAGCAGTACGATGCGGCCACGCGTCACGCGGCGCATTTCGCGCAGGCCGGCTTCCTTGTTGCGCCAGTGATGGACGGTCAGGATCGCCATGGACGCGTCGAAGGCGCCGTCGGCGAAGGGAAGTCGTCTCAGCCGATGCCTGCACGACCTTCGCCGCGGCAGGACCTCGTTTGCCGGATCATTTCGAGTGGACGGTTCGACGGCCGTGACGTGACGGTCGACAGGCTCGTACGAACCCGTGCCGGCGCCGACGTTCAGCACGGTCCTGGCTTGCCCGAGGGCCGCATGAATCGCCTCTGCGATCCGCGGGTCGGGCTGGCGAAGCCGGGCGTAGTTGATCCCTATGCTGTCGTACCTGGCTGTCATCCGAAAATGCCCTGTTGAAACGGCGGCCTGCTGCCGCACATCCTGACTTGGAATTCGCTTGGGTGTGAAGTGTTGTCAGAGATCCGGAGCGGCAGCGACTAACCTTTGCCATGGACGTCGTGACCGAACCTCTCGCACAGGGAGCCGGATCAGGAGGCGCTTTACGGCGAAGCCGTCGCGCTGTTCGGTCCATCGCTGGCCAGGCTTGCGACCGGTTACGAGATCGATCGGTCCCGCCAGCAGGACCTGCTGCAGGACATTCACGTTGCCCTGTGGCGAAGCCTTTCGACATTCAGGGGTCAGTGTTCACTGCGGACCTGGGTGTACCGGGTGGCGCACAACACGGCCTCGACGTATGTGCGCAAGCGGATCCAGGCCCGGCGCATGACGGCGGTGAGCCTGGAAGAGATCGATGACGAGGTGAACCACCCCGACGCCGAGCGTGTCGTGGACCGGGAGGCCATCCTCGAGAAGTTGCGGGCACTGATCCAGCGACTCAAGCCCCTGGATCAGGATGTGTTCCTGCTCTACCTGGAAGGGCTGGATGCCCGTGCGATTGCCGAGATCGTCGGCATCTCGCCGGGCAACGTTGCCCAGAAGATTCATCGGGCGAAGAAATACCTGCAGCAGCACTTCCCCACTGGAGACAGTCATGACGAAAGTTGATGAGGACCGGATTCCATCCATCTGGAGATTGCAGGCCGCTCCGAAGGCAGAGCTCACGCCGGATCTGATCCGGGCGCGGGCTGCGCGGCTCGACCAGCAGGTTCGCAAGCGGGTGCGGGTTGATGTCCTTTCCTGCTTGGGGGTGGTGATCTGCGGTGTATTTGCCGCCGTGCTGTCCGAGGGATTGGTCCTGCGGACTGGGCCTGCTGCTGCTGGCCGGGTGGGCGGCCATCGGCGCCTGGCTCATGCGCCTGCTCGGTGTGCCCGATCGCCTTCCCGGCGAGCCGGCCGCCTGTGCTGCCTGGTACATCCGGCATCTGGAACGCGAGCGCGATTACCTGCTGTCGGCTCCCTGGGGGCTGGGGCTGGCGCTTCCCGGGCTGGTCCTCATCTATATCGGTTACTCGACGACCCCCGGTATGGTGCCGTGGCAGCACTCCGTAGCCATCGGCGGGCTCACCTTCTTCGTGTACTTCGCCTACGTCATCTACGCGAAGCTGGTCGCGGGGCGATGGCAGCAGGAGATTGATTCGCTGCGGTCCGCAAGCCGTCGCCTCGCGGGAGGTTTGACCGGGCTCCATCATGCGCATAGCATGCGCATGATGGAGCCCGCCTTCGACACCAGCGCCCGGAAGCGGCCCGTGAACCTCACGCTGAACGCCGACCTCGTCGACCGCGTGCGCGAGCTCACCGACAACCTGTCCGGCGTCGTGGAGAACGTTGCTGGCCGACTATCTCGAGCAGCAGCGGTTGGCGGGCCTGGCCCGGCACCGCGTCTCCGAAGCCACGGCCGCGGCCTGGAACACGTTCAACAGCGAACACGGCTCCATCGCCGACGAGTTCTCGTCGCTCTGATGGCGCAGTTCGACGTTCACCGCAATCCGGGCCGGCATGCCGACACGATCCCGTTCGTGGTCGTCGTGCAGTCCGCGCAGTTTGATGACTACCGGCGCCGCGTGGTCGTGCCGCTGGTGCGCGCAAGCCATCTTGGCCCGGCACCCTTCCCCGCCTTCAACCCGTCCTTTCGCATTGGTGGCATGAAGGTCCTCCTGCATCCGCTGGAGATGGTGTCCGTTCCCGTCGATCTGCTCGGGGCGCCGGTCGGCTCGCTCGCGAACGAGGGGCAAGCCATAACCGGCGCGCTCGACGAATTGTTCAGTCGCGCCTGGAAGTAGGCGACGATTCCTACATCGGCGGGAAGCGTTCGAACATGGGGAGTTCGTGCGCGCTGGCCATCCAGCCGATGCGTTCTGCAACCTGGATGTGCGCGCGGGCCGGCACCAGGTTCGGGTCATCGTAGGTGCTGCTCTGCACATCGATGATGCCCGGCAGCATCTGGACATTCGTGTAGAACAACCCGGTGCCGCAATCAGCGCAGAAGAGCCTTCGTCCATGTTCGGATGAGGCATAGAGCTTCGGCGAGCCCTTCGTGACCTTCACCGCGTCGTCCTTGTACATGGTCCATGCAACCATCGGGGCACCGGCGTGGCGGCGGCAATCGGTGCAGTGGCACAGCGCGTGGGTGATCGCTTCGCCGTCCGCCTGGTAACGAATCGCACCACAATGGCAGCCACCGGTAATTGCCATGTCGCCTCCTGAATCAGGTCCACCAGGCACCGGCCGCCAGCATAGCGGCCCGTCCAGCCTTCCGTCATGCCGTCGATCAGTTCGCCGGCCGCGATCGCGCAAGAGGAGATTGATCGACGATCTTCCTGAGTGCGCGCACGTGATTGATGTAGGCCTTTCTTCCGTCGCCGTTGAGTGCCAGCCAGGTGCGGCTCCGACCGTTCTCCGTGCGTTTGGCGATGTCCAGGTAGCCGGCGTCTTCAAGCACTTTCAGGTGCTTGGAGAGCACTGAATCACTTACACCGAGGAAATCGCCAAGCCTCCTGAACTCCACCTCCGAGATCGATGAAAGGTACGCGCAGATCTGCAGGCGGGTCGGCGCGTGGATCACTTCGTCGAGGCTGTTGCTGCTCAATGGATGCCGTTCCGGAGAGCTGGCTCTCCCGTTGGAAATCGGTGCATGAGAAACGCGAACATGGTGCAGAGGACAGCCTGTGGACACCCACGGGACCCAGCCGTGGCCCTTGCCCAGGAGCCATCCGGTGAGCGCGATCACGGAAAGCGCGAAGACGGCCTGGCCAAGCAGGAACCATCGGCCGGCCCGTGTCAGAGGGAATCTGCCTGACCTTCAGTCCTCGTCGCCTGAGCCAGATCAAGTGGGTGCCCCAGGCGCCCAGGAGGGCCAGCGAGGCAAGTCCCGTGACGGCCTCCCTGGAGCCTGTACCCTCCGCCATGAGCCAGCTTCCGAGCAGCGCTGTGCCCAACATGGCCGTGGCGAACGCAGTCAGCCAGATTGGCGGCCGGGCTGCATCGACGGCTGCCTGCTTCGCCTGTTCCACGGACTTCAGCACGGCTCGCGCATCTTCGATTTCCGGGGTATTCGCCTCTTCGCTCATGGTGCCTCCCTCAGCCCGCACTCGCGTCACTTTCCACAACGGAAAGTAATGTACCACCGACTTTCCACAATGGAAAGTGATTTGTGGAGGCGAGCTGGAGCGGGCGAATTCCGGACGTTGCTGGACGTAATCAGTCGCGCTGCAGGGAGGGCGGTCCCGCAAGCAGGTCTGGAAGCCCAAGGAATCGCGGCAGCTCGGCATGATCATCAAAGATGTGATCGGGCGCCGTGGCGCGAAGCCTGTCCGGTATCGTGGAAGCGGTGATGGTCGTCGGGCAGGTAGAGCGCAGTGCGCGTACCGGCTGCCTTGCCCGCGAGGATGTCCGCATGCGAGTCGCCGATCATGACGGCCTCGTGCGCCGCGAAGCCGAGCGCCGCCAGGGCGGTCATGACCGGCTCGGGATGCGGCTTGTGGTTCTGCACCTCATCGCCGCAGATCGTGAAATCGAACAGCGAGTGCAGGTCGAGGCGCGTCAGCACGCCGCCGACGATGCTGCGCGGCGATGAGGTCACCAGTGCCGTCTGCAGGTCGTGCGCCCGGCAGTGCTCGAGCAGGGAGCGCGCCAACGGGAACAGCTCGGCCTCGAGGAATACCTCCTGCAGGCTGGCACCCACGCGCGCCTGGAGGTCCTCCGGCGAACCGACGCCCAGATCGGCTGCCACGTCGCTCCAGTCGCGGAAAAAGCAGCGCTGCAGCACCTCGGCCTCGGTGAGCGTCACCTGGTAGTGAAGCAGGGCCAGCTGGTACGACTTGATCCACAGCGGCAGCGACGGCGCGAGCGTGCCGTCGAAGTCGAAGAGCGCAGCGCGGCACTGCAGGTGTCTCATGGGGACGCAGTTCGGCCGAGCACCAGGTCGGCCGCCTTCTCGCCGATCATCATGGCTGGCGCATTCGTGTTTCCACGGATGATCCTCGGCATCACCGAGCAGTCGGCGACACGCAGGCCCTCGATGCCACGGACGCGCAGCTGCGCATCCACCACCGCGTTGCCATCCGTGCCCATGGCGCAGGTGGAGGTGGGATGCGCGGCACTGATCACCGTCGCGCGCAGCCAGGCATCCAGTGCGTCGTCGCTGTCGGCGTCCTTGCCCGGCGCGAGTTCGCGCGCGATGAAGGGTCGTGCGGGCTCGCTGTTGAAGATGCGGCGCGTGATGCGGATGGCCTCGCGCATGGCGCGGCGGTCGGGTTCCTCGGCCAGGAAGTTCAGCAGGATCTTCGGCAGCGCGTGCGGATCGGCCGAGGCCAGGCTCACGCGGCCGCGGCTCTCCGGGTTCAGCAGCAGCGTGCCAGCGGAGATCTCGTGGCCGGCGCCCTTGCGCCACAGCGGAAACCAGGGCTTTGCCGCGTAGGAGACATGGCTGGCCTGGAACTGCAGGTCCGGGCGGTCCTGTTCCGGGCTGGAGCGGATGAAGCCCTGGATGGTCAGCGGACTCTGCGCCGGCGTGCCGCGGCCGGTGAGCTTCCAGCGCAGCACGTTGAAGGCGAGCCGGTCCAGCCGCAGGTCGCGGTCGAAGGTGTTGGGCTGTGCTGCGGCCCAGAAGCACGGCGCGATCGGATGGTCCTGCAGGTTCGCGCCCACGCCGGGCAGGTCCACCAGCGGACGGATGCCGTGCTGCTGCAGGTGCGCGGCGGGCCCGATGCCCGAGAGCATCAGCAGCTGCGGGGAGTTGAACGTTCCGCCGCAGAGCAGGACTTCCGCGCGCGCGCGCAGCTGGTGCTTCTCGCCGCCGCGCTCGAACTCCACGCCGGTGGCGCGGCCGCCTTCGACCAGGATGCGGGTGACCAGGCGTCCTTCTCGATGCGCAGGTTGCTGCGGCCGCGTGCGGGATCGAGGTAGGCGTTCTTCGCGCTGTGGCGGCGACCGTTGCGGATGGTGCAGTCCGGGATGCCGAAGCCTTCCGGGGCCGGCACGTTGAAGTCGGGAGTCTCGTGGAATCCCTGTGTCCGCGCGGCCGCGATGAATGCCGGATACAGCTCGGGATGCTTCTTCATCGGCGTGACGGTGATGGGCCCGCCGATGCCGTGGTCTGCGCTCTTGCCGCGCCAGCTGTCCTCGGCGCGCAGGAAGTAGGGCAGCACATCGTCGAAGCCCCAGCCTGCGAGCCCCGCGTCGCGCCAGGCGTCGTAGTCGGCTGCCATGCCGCGGATGTACATCGTGCCGTTGATGGTGCTGCAGCCACCCAGCACCCGGCCGCGCGGCAGCGGCTGGACGCGCCCATCCATGTGCGGCTCGGGCTCGCTCATCGTGCCCCAGCCGTACTGCGGCCTGCCGAGCAGCAGCATCCATGTGAGCGGCATGCGGATCAGCGTGTGGTCGTCCTCGCCGCCCGCCTCGAGCAGCACCACGCGCGCATCGGAGTGCTGGCTGAGTCGCGCGGCCAGCGCGCAACCGGCGCTGCCCGCGCCGATGACGACGAAGTCTGCTTCGCTGTGGTTCATTGGAGTGATCTCACCACGGCGCCGGCTTGTAGTCCTTGAGGAACTGGCCCCACACGTGGGTGCCGGTGTTGAGGCCGGAGAATATCGGATCGACGATGCGCGCGGCGCCATCGATGATGTCGAGCGGCGGCGCGAACCCCTGCTCCGCCTTGCGCGCCGCGTGCACGGCCGGGTCCTCGTCGGTCACCCAGCCGGTGTCCACCGCGTTCATGTGGATGCCGTCGCGCACGTAGTCCGGCGCGCTGGTGCGCGTCATCATGTTCAGCGCGGCCTTGGCCATGTTCGTGTGCGGGTGCTTGTCGGTCTTGGTGGTGCGGTAGAACTGCCCTTCCATCGCGCTGACGTTGACGATGTGCAGGTCGCGCGCGCCGCTGCGCATCATCAGCGGCTTGAGGCGCGCGTTGAGGATGTAGGGCGCGATGGCGTTGACGAGCTGCACCTCGAGCAGTTCGGGCGTCTGGACTTCGTGCAGGCGCAGGCGCCAGCTGTTCGTTTCACGCAGGTCGACCTGCTGGCGGTCCTCGTCGTAGCGACCGGCCGGGAACAGGGACTCGCCTTCGAGATAGTCCTCGTCGAGATAGCGGCGCTGGGAAAGCGCGGCGCTGTGGACCAGGCCTTCGCGGGTAGCCGCGTACCGTGGTCGCGACGCGCCTGACCCTGCGGCGGGTCGGGCAAGCGCGAGCAGCGCACCGAGCAGCGCATCGTGCGGGGCAAGCGGTGCGCGCAGCCCTGGCGGGAAGCGCTGTGGATCCGGCAGCTTCGCGCTCGAGCAGGTGGCGGAAGAAGCCCGCGGGCCGGCGCACCGTCTGGCAGGCGTTGTTGAGGATGAAGTCGAGGCGCGGCAACTGCTCGCCGAGCCAGCGCGCGAACAGTTCGACGCTGGGCGTGTGGCGCAGGTCGAGGCCGTGGATCTGCAGCCGCTCGCGGAAATCCGCGTAGTCCGGCTCCTGCGCATAGCGTTCGGCCGCATCGACCGGGAAGCGCGTGAGTGCCACGACCTGCGCGCCGGCGCGCAGCAGCTTGAGCGCCGCCTGGTAGCCGATCTTCACGCGCGCGCCGGTGACGAGCGCCACGCTGCCTCCGAGATTCGCCGTCTGCTCGCGCTTGGCGTAGTTGAAGTCACCGCAGGGCTGGCACATCGAATCGTAGTAGCGATGCACTTCGCTGTAGGCCTGCTTGCAGACGTAGCAGGCGCGCTCCGAATTGAGTCGGGGACGATCATCCGCGGACGCGCCCTCGTTGATCGGGCGGTGGCAGCCAGAGTGGCGCGTAGGTCTCGCTGCGGCGTTGCACGCGAAGTCCTGACGCATCCAGCGCCTGGCGGTCCTGCAGCTGCGCGGTCTCGCGCTCGGCGCGGCGAAAGGCCTTCGCCATGCGCCGCAGGTCCTGGCGATCGGGCTTTGCCACGAGGCCCGCGAGCGTGAGCAGTTCGCGGCGCTGTTCAGGCGTCAGCTGCGCCAGGACACCGCGGTCGGCCTCGATGGCCTCGAGCACCCGCAGGCAGGCCTGAAGGTCTTCAGACGAAAGGCTCAATAGGGAGTGCCGTCCTTGTGCGTGAGGATCCAGGCGCCGTCGTTGAGCTGCGTGAACGCCAGGTCGTCTTCCGGATATGCGGCGTAGTCCCCGGCCGTCCGGTCACCAACCTCCAGGTACAGCACCGGCTCCCCGGATCGATTCACGAGCTGGTGTCCGATGCCCGTGCCCGCCTTGAAGCCGCAGCAATCCCCGGCCCGGAGCGTGTACGCCTTCTCGTCCAGCATCAGGGTTGCCGTGCCCGAGACGACATAGACGAATTCGTCCTGCAGCGTGTGATGGTGCAACAGGGCGGAGGCGGCACCCGGTGCCAGCTCCGTCAGGTTGACGCCGAAGTTCGTCAGCCCGAAGTGGTCGCCAAGCCTGCGCTTGGTGCGCCCTTCCACGCGGGCGGAGAATGGCGGCGGATAGATGGACTTGCGGATCGAAACGGGAACTTCAGCGGCTGGTGTGGGCTCGAGCTTTGGATCCCTCACTTCTTCACGCATGAATTCCACATGGAACTTCGCATCCGCGGAGGGGACGACTTCATGCCTGACAGTGGGTTCGACTACGCCATGGCGATCCGGCGTGAGAAGCACCTCTTCCATCGTCGGTTCGAGGATCCGGTAGAGAAGGCTTCCCTCCAGCACGACGATCTTGCCCCAAACGCCTTCCTTGGTGCTGTGGCTGCGCAGAAGTCCCGCGGGGACCGTCTCGTGCGTGAAGTCGGGTGTACGCTTGTAGGTTACGGCTGAGGCGGGAAGTGTCTTCATTTGCGGGTCATCCGGTCTCGTCGTCGCGCTCGAACACGAGGTCAGCCGTTTCGTGCGGAACATACGTGTCGTGGTAGCGCATGACTTCATCCACCAGGTGCGGCGAGACTTCATCGTCCTCGTGCGCAGGCTGCTCGGGCATTTCGTCGAAGTACCGGGAGTTCAACGCGCGGTTGGCGGCGAACATCTCCACCGCGGCGTCGACGCCTTCTGGAAACACACAACCCTCTTCATCCGCCCAGAGGCCCTCCCTCATCCGCTTGATGTAGATGACTCCATCCAGTGACGCTCCGAGGTTGGAGAGGACTTCTCGCAGGCAGGCGCCCGAGATTGCGAACGAGGGAATCGAAGCCATCGCGGCGTTCAGTGCCGGATAGTCGATGAACTCCACGTAGCCGCCCTGGTTCTGGTGCAGGTAGTCGTCCACGTCCAGGGCGGGACATCCCATCGTCCGGGACAGCACCTTGGCGAGGTGTGCCCGTCCGACAGCGTCAACGCCATCGATTCCGATGCGACGCCAGCCAGCGGCCTTGACGAACCGGCGGACGCTCTCGATATCTGCGCATGTTTCGATCATGGGATCAGTTGCAGCCCGTCAGCCCGTTTATCCAGCTGGTCAGCAGCGAGGCACCGGCCGCATCGACAACGGTACTTGCCAGCGGCGGCATCGCGGCAGCATCGCGCCGCTGCACGCGCGAGGCCAGCACCGAACGGCTCGCGGCGCCCGGCGCGATGATACGGGCATTGGCGATTCCAAGGTCGCCTGCCTGCGGCGTGCGGTCGCAGCTGTTGGTGCTGGCCAGCGGCGTGGTGTAGCGCAGGTCCAGGTCGCCGGGCGTGCCGCCGCCGGGACGATGGCAGTTGGCGCAGTTGGTGTGCAGGTACGCGCGCGCGCGTTGGGTCAGCGTGCCGCCGCTTCCGAAAGGGTCCGGCATCGAAGGCCACGTGGACATCGCGGGCAGCGGCGCGCTGAACAGCCGGATCGCATCGAAGGTCTGCACCTGGTTCGCCGTACGTCCAGTCTGCGGGTAGAGGAAGGGCGCGTTGAGCTGCGCGAGTTCGAGGCCGAGGCTGCGACCCGCCGCTGCGGTGTGGCAGACCAGGCATTGCGCCTCGCTGGGGAATACCCAGTTCTGGCCTGATACCGGGACGGTCTTTCCCCCCACCACGCGCGTGGCGTCGGTGCCCTGCGCATTCCACTCGTATGTATAGCCGGCCCAGTCACCGTCGGTGTGCCGCATGAAGAGGCGCGTCTCCACGCGGCGGCTCGCCAGGCTGAAATGCTTGACCAGCACGGTGCCCACGGGAAGGTCGAAGTCGAAATCGGCCTGCAGCGCGATGCTCGTGCCGTTCGGCAGCGCCAGGTGACGCTCCTTGGTTGCGCCATCGGACCAGAATCCTGCTACCGGCGCATAGGGAATCAGGCCGCTGGTCGACAGGCAACCCGTTGCCGAGAGCTGCGCTGGAATGGTGCCGCCGCCACCGCCGGTGCCTGGGCGCAGGCGGTGGAGATTGCCGCCGTAGTCGACCACGTAGAGCTCGCCGTCGATGCCTTCGCCGAAGGAGGCGATCGCAAGGCCGCTGGCATAGGCTTCCGGGGCCGTCACTGTGCGAGTGGGCGCGGTGTCGCGCGCGATGTGCCAGATGCGTCCGGAACCGAAGTCGCCGAATACATAGCGGCCCGACAATGCGGGGATCGCCGAGCCGCGATAGACGAAGCCCCCGGTGACGGAGACGCCGGCACTGCGGGCGTACTGGGCCACCGGGGGCAGGCTGCTGGCGCTGTTCGGGCCGCAACTGCTGTTGTAACTGTTCGTTCCCTCGAAGCAGCGCCAGCCGTAGTTGCCACCCGCAGTGATGCGATTGACTTCCTCGAGTGCGCCCTGTCCCACGTCGGCGAGCCAAAGCTGGCCGCTGCCGCGATCGAAGCTCCATCGCCAGGGGTTGCGCAGTCCGTAGGCGTAGATTTCCGGGCAACTGGATCCGCCACTGCCACGGGCACACGGCGCATTCCCGGCGTACGGGTTTCCCGCGGGGATGCGATAGGGCGCGCTGCCGCTGACGCCCTCGATGTCGATGCGCAGCAGCTTGCCCAGCAGCGTGGTCAGCAGCTGTCCGTTGCCGATGGTGCCCCAGGGATCGCCGCCGCTGCCGCCGTCGCCGAACCCGATGTACAGCATGCCGTCGGGACCGAAGGCGATGTGGCCACCGTTGTGGTTCGCGGCCGGTTGCGGTGTCGAGAGGAGGATTTCCTCGGCGCTGGAATCCAGGGTCAGGCCCCCATCAGTCGTGCGGAACACGGAGATGCGCGATTCCAGGCCACTGGTGCCGTTGGTGTAGGAGAGATACACGCGTGGGTCAGCGGGAAAGTCGGGATGGAACGCCATGCCGAGAAGTCCCTGTTCGCCGCCCGACACCACGCGCGAGCGGATGTCGATGAAGGTACGCGTGGTCGAGACGTTGGCCTGGTTGTCGAACACTTTCACGAGACCGGCCTGTTCCACCACATACCAGCGCGTGGCATTGCCGGGCGCCTGCAGCATGAGGATGGGGCTCGCGAACGAGGGCAAGTTCGCGAAGGCGCGTTCGTGCGACAGCGATACGGTCTGTGCCGGGCGATCGCCAGCGACGCAGCTGGAATTGTCGGGCCGCGTATCCAGGCCCGAACCGGAAACCTGCGTCGGCGTACTGGCGAATGCCGTGGCGGAACGCGCAGAGACATTCGCCGGCGTAGCGGAGTCGAAGGCGCTGACGCTGTAGCCGTACTGCTGGCCAGGAGTCAGGCCGGTGTCGGTGTAGCTGGTGCCCGTCACGGTGGTGAGCGGATTCGCGCCGTTGTCGCGGTACACGCGATAGCCCGCGACCGTGCCGCCGACATCCGTGGACGCCTGCCAGCTGACGAGAATCGATGACGTGGATTGGGCGGCCGCGGTGACGGACTGCGGAATCGAGGGCGCCGTGGTGTCGGTGGTGGGTGGCGGTGAGCCGCCACCGCCGTCATCGCCACCACCACCGCAGGCCGCGAGCGTGGCGGCGAGCAGCAGGATTGCGATGCGGCGCATCACCGCCCGCCTAGACGTCGAGGTTCGACACCGCCAGCGCGTTCTTCTCGATGAACTCGCGCCGCGGCTCGACCTGGTCGCCCATCAGCGTGTTGAAGATTTCGTCCGCGGCGATCGCATCCTCGATGCGCACCTGCAGCAGCCGGCGCGTCTCGGGGTTGATGGTCGTGTCCCAGAGCTGCTCCGGGTTCATCTCGCCCAGGCCCTTGTAGCGCTGCATGGTCTGGCCCTTGCGCGCCTGGTCGAACAGCCAGGTGATGGCTTCCTTGAAGGAGCCGACATCGCGACGCTGGGTGCCGCTGGTCACATAGGCGCCCTCGCCGATCATGCCGTCGAGCGTACGGCCGAGCTCGGCGATGCGGCGGTACTCGGCCGAGGTGAAGAACTCGCGCGGCAGGCCCCGGTCAGTCGAGGTGCCATGTTCGGTGCGGCGCAACGTGAGCCGCGCCGGTCGCGCGTGGTCACCCTCGCTGGCTGGCCTCGTGCGCGGCCTGCACTTCGATGCTGGTAGTTGCGGTTGCTGGTGTCGTCCTGGGCGTTGAGCGCGCGCTCGAGCACGGCGCCCCATTCGCGCAGCCGGTCGGGTGAATCGAAGAGATCGGTGGTGACAGCCGGCAGGTAGATCAGGTGCTCGAGCAAGCGCGCGTCGTAGCGCTTGCTCCAGCGGCGGATGATGGCCTGCACTTCCATGTACTGGCGCGCGAGCATCTCGAGGCCAGTGCCCGCGAGCGGCGGCGCGCCTTCGTTGACGAACAGCGCCGCTTCGTCCACCGCGTTGTTCAGCAGGATCGCGTTGAGCTCGTCGTCGTCTTTGATGTATTGCTCTTGCTTGCCTTTCTTGACCTTGTACAGCGGTGGCTGCGCGATGTAGATATAGCCGCGCTCGATCAGCTCCGGCAACTGACGGAAGAAGAAGGTCAGCAGCAGGGTACGGATGTGCGAACCGTCGACGTCAGCATCGGTCATGATGATGATGTTGTGATAACGCAGCTTGTCGATGTTGTACTCGTCACGGCCGATGCCGCAGCCCAGCGCGGTGATCAAGGTGCCCACTTCGGGAAGAGATCATCTTGTCGAAGCGTGCCTTCTCGACGTTCAGGATCTTGCCCTTCAACGGCAGGATGGCCTGGGTCCGACGGTTGCGTCCCTGCTTGGCGGAGCCGCCAGCAGAGTCACCTTCCACGAGGTACAGTTCGGAAAGGGCAGGGTCTTTTTCCTGGCAGTCAGCCAGTTTGCCCGGCAGGCCGGCGATATCCAGCGCGCCTTTGCGACGGGTCATCTCACGGGCTTTACGCGCCGCTTCACGAGCCCGTGCCGCGTCGATCATCTTGCCGACGACCACCTTGGCTTCGTTCGGGTTTCTCCAGCAGGAAGTCGGAGAAGTACTTGCCCATTTCCTGTTCGACCGCGGTCTTCACTTCGGAAGAAACCAGCTTGTCTTTGGTCTGGGAGCTGAACTTCGGATCCGGCACTTTCACCGAAATGATCGCGGTCAGGCCTTCACGGGCATCGTCGCCGGTGGTCGCGACTTTTGCTTCTTCGCCAGACCTTCCGCTTCGATGTAGGTGTTCAGGTTACGCGTCAGGGCCGAACGGAAACCCACCAGGTGAGTACCGCCGTCGCGCTGCGGAATGTTGTTGGTGAAGCACAACAGGTTCTCGTTGAAGCTGTCGTTCCACTGCAGGGCGATTTCTACGCCGATGCCGTCTTCACGCTGTTGAAGTGGAACACCTGGTTGACCGCCGTCTTGTGGGGTTCAGGTATTCAACGAACGCACGCAGGCCGCCTTCGTACTTGAACAATCTCTTGTCTTCGCGCTCGTCCTTGAGGACGATGCCGACACCGGAGTTGAGGAAGGACAGTTCACGAATCCGCTTGGCCAGGATGTCCCAGCTGAAGTGGATGTTCTTGAAGGTCGTCGGATGGCTTGAAGTGAATCTGGGTACCGGGTTCGGTTTCGCCGACGCCTTTCACCGCCGGCGCTCCCGGAACACCGTGGAGGTATCTGCTCCTCAGATCTTGCCGCTGCGGCGAACGGTCAGAACCAACTCTTCGGACAGGGCGTTCACAACCGACACACCTACGCCGTGCAGACCGCCGGATACTTTATAGGAGTTGTCATCGAACTTACCGCCGGCGTGCAGCACGGTCATGATGACCTCGGCTGCCGAAACGCCTTCTTCTTTGTGCACGTCTACCGGGATGCCACGACCGTTGTCGCGAACGGTGATGGATTCGTCCGGGTGAATAATGATGCTGATGTCGTCGCAGTGGCCGGCGAGAGCTTCGTCGATCGAGTTATCGACCACTTCGAAAACCATGTGGTGCAGACCGCTGCCATCGTCGGTGTCACCAATGTACATACCGGGACGTTTGCGTACGGCATCCAGGCCTTTCAGCACCTTGATACTGGTGGAATCGTAGACTTCTTCCGTCGACATTCCGGACCCCACGGTTACTCCTATTTATTATACCCCCTGAACGCCGCCCTGTTCCACGTGGAACACACGCTCGGGATGTGCCGAAAAGCCGCTGCTCCGGATCCAGCGAAGTCATAAGCAATCTGGCAGTCCAGTTCCTTCACCAGCTCCACCAGTGAGCCCAGTCGGTCGCGGTCCAGCTCGGCGGCGGGATCATCAGCAGCAGGTCGGCGGGGTGACCTGCTGGTCGCGAGTCGCTGCAGCAAGGCCAGCACCATGGCCGCCGCCACCAGCTTCTGCTGGCCACGGGACAAGGCTTCCCGGGCCGCCTTTCCCCCCAGCCGCATCAGTACGTCCGCCCGGTGGGGCCCGCCCTGGGTTGTGCCCCGCTCCCGGTCCTGCTCCACGCCTCGGCCAAACACCTCGGCCAGATCGCGATCCACCGCCCACCCCCGGTAATGAGCTCAGATCCACCTGCAGTCCACAAAGCCGAACGACCGCTTTCTCCCAGAACGGCCGGCCGCTCTCGAACCACTGCCCCACCGCAGTGCCGCCACCCGCTCCCCTGGGTGATCAGTTCGCCATCCCAGAGGCGGGGATCCAGGCCTAACCTTGAGCGCGGCGTTCCGCTGGCGCAGCGCCCGACTGAACCTAATCCAGTGATCCAGGAACCCTTGTTCCACGTGGAACACTCCCCAGTCCAGCCAGCGGCGGCGCTCACCCGGACCCCCCTCGATCAGGCGATGGACATCCGGATCTATGACTTCGACGAAGAATGCCGTCGGTAGCTGCGCCAGGGTCTGCACGTCCCTGCCGTCGAGTCGGGCCGTAT
>CAWATT010000011.1:0-9547 GCA_963785055.1 uncultured Pseudomonadota bacterium | reverse complement strand
CCGCGCCTTGCGCGCAGCCTCGCGGGCGCGGGCCGCATCGAGGATCTTGCCGACGATGGCCTTCGCTTCGGCCGGATGCTCGAGCAGGAACTCGCCGAGCTTTTCGGCGACGCGGGTTTCGACCGGCCCCTTGACCTCGGACGAGACGAGCTTGTCCTTGGTCTGCGAGGAGAATTTCGGGTCCGGCAGTTTCACGGAAAGGATGGCGGTCAGGCCCTCGCGTGAATCGTCACCCGAGGTCTGGATCTTTTCCTTTTTCGCTTCCTTCTCGATGTAGTCGTTCAGCGTGCGCGTCAGCGCGGCCCGGAAACCCGAGAGGTGCGTTCCGCCGTCACGCTGGGGAATGTTGTTCGTGTAGCAGAGCATGGTCTCCTGGTAGGAATCGTTCCACTGGAGGGCCACTTCGATGCCAATTGACCCGTCTTGCACCGTAAAATGAAACACTGAGGGGTGGATGGCTGTGCGCGAGCGATTCAGGTACGCGACGAAAGCCTTCAATCCGCCGTCGTGCTGGAACACCTCGGTCTTGTCTTCACGCTCGTCCACGAGCTCGATGCGCACGCCTGAGTTCAGGAACGAGAGTTCGCGCAGGCGCTTGGCGAGAATCTCCTGCTCGAAAGCGATGTTCGTGAAGATCGTCGACGAGGGCTTGAAGTGCACCACGGTGCCGCGTTCGTTCGAAACGCCGGTTGCCGCAAGCGGCGCTACCGGATTGCCCAGGCGGTACTGCTGCGTGTACAGCTTGCCGGCGCGGTGGATGGACAGGTTCAGCACGTCCGAAAGCGCATTGACGACAGACACGCCAACGCCATGCAGGCCGCCGGAGACCTTGTAGGAGCTGTCATCGAACTTACCGCCGGCATGCAGCACGGTCATGATGACCTCGGCTGCCGAGCGCCCCTCTTCGGGGTGGATATCTACCGGGATCCCGCGGCCGTCATCCCGGACGGTGATGGACTCGTCCGCGTGGATGATGACCTGGATGTTGCTGCAGTGACCTGCCAGGGCCTCGTCGATGGCGTTGTCGACGACTTCAAACACCATGTGGTGCAGGCCCGTACCGTCATCGGTATCACCGATGTACATGCCGGGTCGTTTGCGCACCGCATCAAGACCCTTCAAAACCTTGATTTTGCTGGAATCGTAGACTTCTTCCGACGACATTCAGAACCCCGTGCTTACTCCTATTTATTATAACCCCTGAACCCGCCCCTGTTCCACGTGGAACACACGTTCGGGAAGTCCAAAAAGACGCGGCTCCGGATCGAGCGAAGTCATGACGATCTGGCAGTCCAGTTCCTTCACCAGATCGACCAGATGACCCAGCCGCTCCCGGTCCAGCTCGGCGGCCGGGTCGTCGAGCAGCAGGCTTGGGGGGGTGACCTGACTGGATCTGAGTCGCTGCAGCAACGCCAGGACCATGGAGGCCGCGACCAGTTTCTGCTGACCTCGGGACAAGGTTTCGCGGGCAGCCTTTCCGCCGATGCGCAGCACGATGTCCGCCCGGTGCGGACCCGACTGAGTGGTCCCCCGCTCCCGGTCCTTCTCCAGGTTCGCGGCGAGCACCTCGGCCAGCTCACGATCCGCTGCCCAGCCCCGGTAGTGAGTCATATCCACAGGCAGTCCACAAAGTCGTTCGACGGCTTTCTCCCAGAACGGCCGGACACTGTCGAACCACGCTGAACGCAGGGCAGACACTTCCATGCCCTGGGTGATCAGTTCCCCGTCCCAGATCCTCGGATCCTGGCCGAGCTTCAACGCGGCGTTCCGCTGGCGCAGCGCCCGGGTGTAGCGAACCCAGTGATCCAGGAACCCGTGTTCCACGTGGAACACTCCCCAGTCCAGCCAGCGCCGGCGCTCACCCGGACCCCCCTCGATCAGGCGGTGGACATCCGGATCGATGACCTCAACGAAGAACGCCGTCGGTAGCTGCGCCAGCGTCTGGACGTCCTGGCCGTCGAGCCGGGCCGTATAGGACTCGTTGCGCCGGTACTCGAACCCGATCCGATGGAAGGGCGCCTCGGTCTGGGCAAAGACCAGCAGGTGGTCGGCCCCACGGGCGATAAGCTGCTCTGTGTGCCGAGTGCGGAAGGAGCGGCCGCGGCCGGCCAGGAAGATCGCTTCCAGCAAAGAGGTCTTGCCGGACCCGTTGGGCCCGACGACGACGTTCAGATGGGGGGCAAGGGCGAGGTCCGCTGAGGCCAGGCATCGCAGGCTCTCAACGTGGAGGCTCGCCAGGCTCACACGCGGCGCTACAGCCGCATCGGCATCACGACGTACCGGGCGCTGGTCGATCCAGGGGAGCGGATCAGACAGCTGCTGTTCGCGTCCGAAAGGCCTATCTCGACCGTCTCGGTGTCGACTGCAGACAGCGCATCCAGCAGATAGGTGACGTTGAAACCGATCTCGAGCTCCTCGCCCTTGTAGTCGATCTCGACTTCGTCCTCGGCCTCTTCCTGCTCCGGATTGTGGGCCTGCAGCTTCAATACGTTCTTCGCGAGACTCAGGCGGACGCCGCGGTATTTCTCGTTCGACAGGATCGCCGTGCGATGCAGGGCCTGCCGCAGACGCCTCTCGGTCAGAAACGATGATCTTGGTGGGATTGGCAGGGATAACGCGGCTATATTCCGGGAACTTGCCGTCAATCAACTTGGAGGTGAATCGAACGTCGCCAATAACGACGCGAACGTGGTTCGATCCGATCGTAATTTCGACTTCCCCGTCAGACCCCAGCAGACGCTGCAATTCGAGAATTCCCTTTCTCGGAACAATGACTTGCTGCAATCCGCTCTTGGTGGCCGAGGTGAGCACCGTTTCTGCAATTGCCAGACGATGACCGTCAGTCGCTACCGTTCGAAGCACTTTACCGTCCGTTTCGAGCAAAGTGCCGTTGAGGTAATAGCGAACGTCCTGCTGCGCCATCGAAAAGTGCGTTTTTCCGATCAGCCGGTTCAGTTCGGCCTGGGGCAGCACCAGCGCCTGCTGTGCGCTGACGCTCTCGACCACCGGAAACTCCGCCGCCGGCAGGCTCGACAACACGAACCGGCTGCGACCCGCCGCAACTTTGACCTTGTCCCCATCGAGGGTCAGCGTGATCTTCGCGTCCTCGGGCAGCGCGCGAATGATTTCGAGCAGCTTGCGTCCCGGCACCGTGATCTCGCCCGGCTGCGTCACCGTGACCTCGCTCGATGCAACGAGCTCCACCTCCAGGTCCGTGCCGGTGATCGAAAGCTTCGCGTTCTTCGCCGCGAGCAGCACGTTGGCCAGTATCGGCATCGTCTGCTTGCGTTCGACGACGCCGATGACGCCTTGCAACGGGGAAAGAATCTGCTCGCGTGTGCCGGAAAATTTCATGGCGGTGACCTTGTTCGGCTCGTATTCCGAATTCTTAAGAGTGCTTAGTTTAAATCTATTGTTGTTGTAATTGATGCTGTGCAAATGTCGGATAAGGCACTTTTGGCCTTCCCGCTCAGACCTCTGGCCGCGACTCGCCTGGTGGACGAGACCCCGCACAAGCACTTGCTGACCTGTGCGCGGGATGTGGACAGATTCATCCCCAATTCGTCCCCAGCTCCGTCCACCGGGTTATCCCTCCGCTCATCCACAGCTTCATCCACAAAGCCGCGCCCACCGTTGATGCGTCAGCCGTTCAGCGTGCGCAACAGGTTCGAATAATCCTCGCGCGTGCGCGAATCGCTCTCGACCAGTTCGCGCACCTTGCGGCACGCGTGCAGCACCGTCGTGTGGTCGCGCCCGCCAAACGCATCGCCGATCTCCGGCAGGCTGTGCTGCGTGAGGTCCTTGGCCAGGCACATCGCGATCTGCCGTGGACGCGCCACGGAACGGCTGCGCCGCTGCGAAATCATCTCCACCACGCGCAGCTTGTAGTAATCGGCCACGGTCTTCTGGATGTTCTCGAGCGTGACCAGTCGCGCCTGCAGGTTCAGCAGGTCCCGCAGCGCTTCCTTCGTGAAATCCACGGTGATCGGCTGGCCCGTGAAGCGCGAATTGGCAATCACGCGCTTCAGTGCGCCTTCCAGTTCGCGCACGTTGGAGCGGATGCGCTTGGCGATGAAGAACGCGACTTCCTCGGGCAGATCCACTCCGGCCGCCTGGGCCTTGCTGACCAGGATGCCCACGCAGGTCTCGAGCTCCGGTGCCTCGATGGCCACCGTGAGTCCCCAGCCGAAGCGCGACTTCAACCGCTCCTCCAGCCCCTCGATCTCCTTGGGGTAACGATCACACGTGAGGATGATCTGGTTCTGGCTCTCGAGCAGCGCGTTGAACGTGTGGAAGAACTCCTCCTGCGAGCGGTCCTTCTCGGCAAAGAACTGGATGTCGTCGATCAGCAGCGCCGACAGCGAGCGATAGCTGTTCTTGAATTCATCCATGCGGTTGTGCCGCAGCGCCTTGACCATGTCGTCGACGAAGCGCTCCGAGTGCACATAGGCCACGCGCGCTGTCGGATTGCGTTCGCGGATCACGTGCCCGATGGCATGCATCAGGTGCGTCTTGCCCAGCCCCACACCGCCGTAGATGAACAGCGGGTTGTAGGCCTTGCCCGGGTTGTCCGCCACCTGCATGGCGGCGGCCTTGGCGAAGTGGTTGCTCTTGCCTTCGACGAACGCTTCGAACGTGTGCTCGGCCGCCATGCGGGAGCCCACCTGCATCACCGGTTCGGTGATGCGACGGCGCGCAGGCGGCTCGGGCTCGACCACGCGTGTCGTCGGTGCCACGGCCAGTGGCCGCGAGCCGATTTCCACCGAGAAGGGCAGTGCGCTGCCCGTCAGCTCGTGCAGCAGCTCGCCGATGCGCGTGGCCGCATTGCCGCGGATCCAGTCCACCGCGAAACGGTTCGGCGCCAGCAGGCAGCAGGCCCTTGCCGTCCTCCACCGCCTGCAACGGCCGCAGCCAGGTGTTCACCTGCTGCTCCGGAAGCTCCTGTTCGAGCCGCTCGAGCACGCGCGGCCAGAGGGTAGGGGTGTTCGGGAGGGCAGACATGGGGGGCAGGAGTCTACCGCAGCGGGCTGGCGCAGTTGACTTGGCTTTGCCGCCTGCGTAACCTCGCGAACCCATTTTCGCAGGCCCGAGTCCGCCATGGCGACCAAACGCACCTACCAGCCGAGCAAGATCAAGCGCGTCCGCACGCACGGTTTCCGTACCCGCATGGCGACCGCCGACGGCCGCAAGGTGCTGGCCCGGCGCCGTGCCAAGGGCCGCAAGCGCCTGATCCCGTAAAGACGGGACGGCTCCTGCAGCGCCTGTGACTGGCGCGACCCCGCCGCGGAATGGCTTCACCCCCGCCCAGCGGCTGCACTCCGGCGCGGATTTCGAGCGTGTCTACGCCAAGCGCTGGCGCATCCTCGACGCGAATTTCTCCATCAACGCCATCCCGAATTCGCTGGGCCACGCCCGCCTGGGCCTGTCGGTTTCCGGGAAGACCGTGGGCGACTCCGTGCATCGCAACCGCGTGAAGCGCCAGGTGCGCGAATCGTTCCGCAAAGTCGCCTCGACATTGCCCGCCGTCGACCTCGTCGTCGGCGCTCGAAACGGCGCGCGGACAGCGCATAATGCGGCGCTTCGCGCGAGCCTCGAATCGCTCTGGGAAAAGATCCGAAAGCAATGCGTCGTTTCTTGATCGGACTAATCAGAGGGTACCAGCTAATCATTAGCCCGCATTTGGGCCAATGCTGCCGGTTTCACCCCACTTGCTCCAGCTACGCGGCCAAGGCGATAGCCGTGCATGGGCCCATCCGTGGCGTTGCGCTGGCGGCCTGGCGGCTGCTTCGCTGCAACCCCTTCAACGACGGCGGCATCGACCCCGTCCCCGAACAAACCCAAAGGTCCCTGTCCCCGACATGCCGACATCGATAACCAAGAACATCCGCATCTTCCTGTGGCTCGGCCTCGCGATGATCCTGCTGGTGAACTACCAGACCTGGGTCGGGGAGTTCAGGCCGCGTGATGCGGCAGTCGCCGCGGCTGCTGCGGCGAATCCGCCCGCACCGCTGACCAGTGCGATTCCCCAGGCACGCTGTACCGGGTGCCGCCGTGGCAGCCGGACTCCGCCAGGCTGCGGCAACCGGCGGCCGCCGTGCCGACCGCTTCGGGAGACGTCCCGACCGTTGCCGCTGCAGGCACCGCACCGGACGCCCCGACCGCCGCCTCCGCCGTCCCTGCCGCGCAGATCCTCAACGTCCGCACCGACGTGCTGGATGTCGACATCAGCCTGCGGGGTGGCGAGTTCGTGCGCGCTGACCTCGTGCAGTACCCGGTGGTCAAGGGCCAGCCCGAAGTCGTCCGCCTGTTCCGCAACAACGGCACCGGCAACACCTACCTGCTGCAGACCGGCCTCGCCGGCGCGGGCGCAGCGACGGGCGCGTTCCCGACCCACCTGGCCGAGTTCACCAGCGACTTCACCGGTTTCGAGATGCTGCCCGGCCTCGACGAGCTGCGCGTGCCGCTGAAGTGGACATCGCCCGGAGGGCGTGATGGTCGTCAAGACCTACGTCTTCCGGCGCGGCAGTTACCGATCGACGTCGAGTACGAGGTGACGAATGCCTCCGGATCACCGTGGTCCGTCGCCCCGTACAGCCAGATCCTCCACGACATGCCGCCGGTCAAGCGCTCGTACTTCAACGTCAACAGCTACGCCTTCACGGGCCCGGCCATCTGGGACGGCACCAAGTACGACAAGCTCGACACCGACGACTCCGAAGACGCGAGCCTGAACCGCGACATCACCGGTGGCTGGATGGCGGCGCTGCAGCACCACTTCGTCACCGCGATCGCGCCAAGCGTGACCGAGACCGACCGCTACACGCTGAAGGCGCGCGGCCAGGAATACCTCGCGACGGTCGTCGGCCCCACCCGCACCATCGGCGCGGGCGAGACGGGCCAGATCAGCGGCACCGTGTTCGTCGGCCCGAAGCTGCAGACGCAGCTCGAGGAGATCCACCCCGAGCTCTCGCGCGCCGCGGACTACGGCATGCTGACCTTCCTGGCGCAAGCCGCTGTTCTGGCTGCTGGAGTAGGCGCACAACATCTTCAACAACTGGGGACTGGCGATCATCGCCGTCACCTTCCTGCTGAAGCTCGCGTTCTATCCGCTGTCCGAGGCCAGCGGCAAGTCGATGGCCAAGATGAAGCTCGTCGCGCCGCGGATGAAGCAGATCCAGGAGACCTACAAGGACGATCGCGAGAAGCTCGGCCGCGCGATGATGGAGCTGTACAAGAAGGAGAAGATCAACCCGGCCTCCAGCTGCCTGCCGATGCTGATCCAGCTGCCGGTGTTCCTGGCCTTCTACTGGGTGCTGCTCGAGAGCGTCGAGATGCGCCAGGCGCCGTTCTTCGGCTGGATCCAGGACCTCTCCGTCGCGCGATCCGTTCTTCATCCTGCCGCTGATCATGGCCGGCGCGATGTTCCTGCAGTACAAGCTGCAGCCCACGCCCGCCGACCCGATACAGGCCAAGGTGTTCATGATCCTGCCGATCGTGATGTCGGTGACCTTCGCGTTCTTCCCCGCGGGCCTGGTGCTCTACTGGGTGACGAACACGATCCTGACCATCGCGCAGCAGTGGAACATCAACCGGCGCATCGAGGCCGCGGGCGCACACGCGGAACTGACGCATCGACCGCGACACGATTGCTGCGGCCGCGACGCCGCCGGGCCGCGGCGGCGTGGCCATCGTGCGTGTCTCGGGGCCGGCGGTGCCGCAGATCGCGCGGCGATTGCTCGGCCTGCTGCCACAGCCGCGACACGCGCATTTCACGCGCTGGAGCGATGCGGGCGGCGAGCCGCTCGATTTCGGCCTGGCGCTCTACTTTCCCGGCCCCGAATTCCTTCACCGGCGAGGACGTGCTGGAGCTGCATGGGCACGGCGGCACCGTGCTGGTCGAAGCGCTGCTCGAGCATCTCGTGCAGCTCGGCGCGCGCCGCGCGCGGCCCGGCGAGTTCAGCGAACGTGCCTACCTCAACGACAAGCTCGACCTCGCCCAGGCCGAGGCCATGGCCGACCTCATCGACGCCGGTTCGCGCGGCCGCGGCACGCGCCGCGCTGCGCTCGCTGCAGGGCGAGTTCAGTGCACGCGTCGAATGCGCTGCGCGAGCGGCTGGTCGCGCTGCGCGTGCAGGTGGAGGCGGGCATCGACTTCCCCGACGAGCACCTGGACCTCGCGGCGCTTTCGCGCCTGCGTGTGATGGCCGACGCGCTGCGCAGCGACCTGGCGGCGTCTGCTGCAGGCGAGTGCCCACGGCCGCGTGCTCAACGAGGGCCTGAACATCGTCATCGCCGGCCGCCCCAACGCCGGCAAGAGCACGCTGCTGAACCGGCTGGCCGGCCACGACGCGGCCATCGTCACGCCGATGCCGGGCACGACGCGCGACCTGCTGCGCGAACGCGTGGTGATCGGTGGCGTGCCGATGGAGCTCATCGACACGGCCGGCCTGCGCGAGGTCTCGCCCGATCCGATCGAGCAGGAGGGCATGCGCCGCGCGCGCGGTGCGATCGACACGCGCCGACCATGTGCTGTTCGTCGTCGACGCGGTGGAGGATCCGCAGGCGCACGGCTTCGCGCGCGAGCGCGCGACGCTGCCAGCGGACGTGCCCGTCACGCTGCTGCTCAACAAGATCGACCGGCTGGATTCACGCCCGATGCTGCCCACGCAGGCAGGCCAGGGCGTCAACGCCATGCTGGCCATCTCGGCAGAAAGCGGTGAGGGACTGGCAGCCCTGCGCGCGCACCTGGCTGCGCTGGCGGGACCGGCCGAGGGCGCAGGGGCCGGCTTCTCCGCGCGCGCGCGCCATGTCGAGGCGCTGGTGCGGGCGGGCACGCATCTCGACGCTGCCCATGCTCACCTCGACGCGCCGCAACTGGAGCTCGCCGCCGAGGAACTGCGCCTTGCGCAGGGGGCGCTGGGCGAGGTGGTCGGTGATCTGACCAGCGATCAGCTGCTGGGCGAGATCTTCAGCCGCTTCTGCGTCGGGAAGTAGCGTGGGCTCAGTTCGCCTGCGTCACGCAGATCGCGAGGGCTTCCTTGCGCTCGCGACGCCTTCGCTCGCCCGGTCCAGCCGCGACTGTGCGTCCGTCGAACTCACTTCCGAGGACCAGGATGTCCTCCTCCGGTGCCGCCAGGCAACTGCGCGTAAACGGTTGTGCCACGGCGCGTTCGAGCGCGACTTCGACCACCGGACTGTACGGCGACACTTCACCCGGCTCGATGCTCAGGTAGCCCGGCGTGTAGCCGATCGTGTAGTTGGGATTGGCCGAATCCATCAGCGTCCCCGGTGAAATCAGGTACGGACTGCTACGATAGGTTTCGCCGGGCACGCGCACCAGCGCCCCGTTAGCAGATCGCTGCCGACGAGCCCGGTGGCCACGTAAGTCAGCGCCGGATCCGGCGCGCCCATCTCCTTCGACAGATTGTCGGCTACCACCTGTACCGGACGACGCGTGATCACGAAATCAGCGCCGGTGTAGACGATGGTGTAATTCAGGTTGGCGAGCGTCCCCTGGAGGATGGCGTAGGGACTGCCCGCAACCGTC
>CAWATT010000010.1:0-216970 GCA_963785055.1 uncultured Pseudomonadota bacterium | reverse complement strand
CAATCTGTCCCGTTGATGCGCACGCAGATCACCGGCCCCGTGCAGGTACAGGTCCGCTCGGGCAAGCAGGTGCAGGACTGGATCAAGGGTGAGCAGGTCGTATTGCGTTTCCGCGACTGACCGGACAGATGGCAGGCCGATCTCAAGGACGCACCGCTCGTCTTCGTCGGCTACGGCGTCACCGCGCCCGAACGCAACTGGGACGACTACAAGGGCATCGACGTGAAGGGCAAGGTCTCGTCCTGGTCCTCGTCAACGACCCCGACTTCGAGCACCCGCGACAGGGCCTGTTCGGCGGCAAGGCGATGACCTACTACGGCCGCTGGACGTACAAGTTCGAGGAGGCCGCCCGCCGCGGCGCCGCCGGCCGTGCATCGTGATCCACGAGACCGCAGCCCGCCGCCTATGGCTGGTCCACGGTGAAGAGCAGCAACATGGGGGATGAATTCGACGTGCGGCGCGAAGATCCGGTCGCGCAGCATGCGCCCGTGGAAGGCTGGATCCAGCGCGATGCGGCGGCCGGTCTGCTGAAGCAGGCGGGTCTCGACTGCGCGAGCAGCTCAAGACGCTGGCAAGACGCAGGCTTTTCGAGCCCGTCACGCTTGAGGGAGTCACCTTCTCGACCCGCTTCGATGTGAGCAAGGAAGAGGTCATCTCGAGCAACGTGATCGGCGTGCTGCCCGGCACGAAGTACCCCGACGAGTGGATCCTCTACACCGCGCACTGGGATGCGTTCGGCATTGGCGCACCCGATGCGTCGGGCGACACCATCTACAACGGCGCGCTCGACAACGCCGCCGGCGTGGCGCAGGTGCTGGAGATCGCGCGCGGCTTTGCCGGTGCGGCGCGACCCGAGCGTTCGATTGCGTTCATGCTGGTGACCGCCGAGGAAAGCGGCCTGCTGGGGTCGGAGTACTACGCGACGCACCCGCTTTATCCGCTGGCGAAGACGGTTGCGCTACTCAACACCGACAGTCCGCGTCCCTATGAGCCGTCGAAGGATTATTCGACAGGTGGCGATGCGCCGACAACGCTCCAGGACCTGCTGGTTGAGACCGGCACGGCTCTTGGCCGGCATTACACGCCAGAGAGCCGTCCGGAAGCCGGCATGTATTTCCGGTCCGACCACTTCCCGTTCGCAAGGCGCGGCGTGCCGGGCATTTCGTTGAAGACGGGCGAGGAATTGCCGAGCGGTCCGCTGGCCGGCAAGGACTGGTACGACGAGTACACGCGCGAGCGCTATCACCAGCCTTCAGACGAGTTCGACCCGGCTGTCTGGCGCTCGGACGGCATCGCCGCCGATGCGCAGGTGCTCGACCGGCTGGGCCGACGGATCGCGGACTCGCGCGACTGGCCGGAGTGGGAAGGAAGGCGCGGAGTTCAAGGCCGCGCGCGATGCCACCGCCGCAGAACGGCAACAACAGTGAGGAAGACCATGCGCAGCAGCCTGTTGACGGGTTTGATGGGCATCGCGTTGGCGCTGGCCGCGTGTGTGCCGCAAACCCGAAGCCGCCGTGGTGGAAGCCGCCGTAGTGGATGTCGCCGCGGACCAGGCGGCGATCCGCCAGGTGCTGGACCAGATCGCCAGCAGCTTCAACGCCGGCAGGTACGACGAAATGTTCGCGCAGTATCGCGACGACGTGGTCGTCTCGCCGCCGAACGCGCCGGACCTCGTGGGCAAGCAGAGCTGGCGCAGCGCGATGGAGGCCACCATCCCGCAGAACCTCGCGCTGAACCTGCGCTTCGACACGCAGGAGCTGGAGGTGGTCGGTGACCTCGCCTATGAGCGCGGCACTTACAGGATGGAAGCGGCGGACAAGGAGTCCGGCGCGGTGCTGCAGACGGTGTCCGGTCGGCACATCCACATCTTCAAGCGCGAGGCGGATGGCAGCTGGAAGGGCTGGCGCCTGTTCGAGAACTCGGCGGACCCGGTGCCGGCGACAGCTGCAACGCCGCCGCAGGCCGGACAGTAGACGCCCGGGTGTCACATCCCTGTGACCCCGGGCTTCCCTGCAAAACCTCTCAGCGCCGGTCGTCGTCGACCAGCGAATACACCGATACCGTGTTGCTGATCTCGCTCGTCAGGATCAGCAGCGGCTCGCGGCTCGGGCTGTCCTTCGCGGGGATGAACTGAATCCCCTCGGGGCCGATGTCGCGCACCTCGGGTGCGCTCTCCAGGCGGTCATTCACGTACTGCACGAACACCGGCGTCGTCGGCCGCGTGATGTCGAACGCCGCGATGCCACCGACGCGCTCCATGCCGACGAAGGCGTAGGTGCGCTCGCCGAGCTGGCCCAGCGCCAGCGCCTCGGGCTCCGGTCCCTTGTTGTCCGAACGGCTGTCGAAGGCCGGGTCGTCGTGGCCCGCATTGAACAGCGAGGGAATCGCGATGCTGGTGATGCGCTCCAGGCTCGACGCACTGTCGTACACGAGATTGCCCTTGTCGCTCCAGATCGTGAACGAGCGGCCGCCCAGCGTGTACAGCGCGTCGTGGTCGCCGTCGCCGTCGGTGTCGCCGAGGGCCTTCGTCACGGTCAGCCGCCCAAGGTTGGCGTTGGCCTTCAAGGTGGCGCCGTTCGGGGAACGCCACCGGATCCAGCGTCAGCGCGCTGACGCGCGCTTCCTCGGCGAATCCGGTCCAGTCGCGTGCATCACCCTCGTTGACGGTGACGAAATAGTCGCGACCACCGACCCGGTAGCTGGCGACCGTATCGGGCTGGTACATGCCGAACACCGGCCACGGGCGGATGTTGATTCGCCCGCCGTTCGAGGGACCATCACGGTCCGAGGCATCGAGGCCCGGGCGATTGATCAACCCCAGCACGGTGTTCTCGGGCGCATAGCCAGGCGCCCGTGAGAAAGAACCCGTGGCCGTGTCGATCACGATCTGCGCCACCTGGAAGTCGTTGTCGTTGATCACCGCGAGGCGACCGTCGTCGAGCAGCGCGAGGCCCTCGACTTTCTGCACATCCGCATAGCCGGCCGCCGCGAGATCCACTTCGAGCGTCTTGGCGATCGGGGCGATGCCGGCCGCGGTCAGCTCTGCCGGCGTCATCTGGTCCAGCGTCTTGCCGCCGTAGGTGATGTCGTTGGCATCCGTGATCGGCGTGGCACCATTCAGGCTGAACGCGTAGACCTTCTTGGTGATCACGGACAGGTCACTGGTCGAGAGCGAGTCGTCATCGCGCTCGACGACCAGGAAGCCCTCGGGCGTGGCGGTCGCGTCGCCGAGCTTGTCTGCGCGAGTGTCCGTTGCGCCGGTGCTCGCCGGGTTGTCCATGAGGTACAGGAACTGGCGCGTCTGCAGCGTCGCGGGATCGAACTCCACGATACGAACGGTCTGTCGCGCATTCAGCTGGCCATTGGTGCTGGCCACCGGGTTGCGCAGCGGGCTCTGCACGAAGCCGTAGATCTTGCCGTCGCGGATGGCGATGGCCTCCATGCCACGATTCTGGCGCCGCTGGCCCAGCACTGCGGGCAGCGCCTCGATGCCCAGCGCGCCGGCAACGCCTGCTGCCGGCACCGGCAGGCCTGCGGCAGCGTGTGCGCCCTTCGGGATGTAGCGCTGCAGCAGCTTGCCGCGGCGATCGAAGTGGTAGAAGGCCGGACGGTATTCGTCGGGCAGCCAGAACGTGCCATCGGCGGCCACGACAATGCCCTCGAAGTCCCCGCCAAGGCGGTCGAGCGGCAGCACATTCCCGTTCAGGTCGACGGGCACTTCGTCGTTGTGCGCGGTGCTGGCAGTGCCGCCGGCAATGGCGGTGTTGGGAAGGCCCGTCAGCGGTGTTCCATCGCTGTTGCGCAGCAGGATCTGCTCGTCCAGCGAGAACCGCCCACTGTGCGGATCGACCGTGAAGCGGACCAGGCGCGGCGTGAATTGCGGCAGCAGGAAGGGGCGCACGCCGGTGACGGGATCAGGCTCGCCATTGGGTCCGCGATCCGTCGTCGCGATGAACTTCAGTGCACCGCCCTTCGCCACGCCTTCGTAGAACAGGCCGGAGAAGCCACCGAGGTTGATGGTGGGTGAAGCAGGAGGAGTGCCGATGACGGGCAGGCGCTCCGCCGGCCACTCGTAGGTGGCCTGGACCTGCGGTGTCGCCGAGTAGTCCTTGAAGCCCAGCGGCAGCAGGCTGGTGATGGTCCAGGAACCCAGGTCGATCTTCGCCAACGCGTTGTTTTCCTGCAGCGTGACAAACGCAGTGCGCGCATCCTCGGAGACAGCAATGTACTCCGGCTCCAGGTCCTGTGCAGCGCTGGCGCCCGGTCCGTAGATGCGGATGCCCTTGGCGCGCAGCTCGGCTTCCCTGCCGTTCCAGTTCGAGAAATCCAGCGTCCTTACGCTGAAACGAGGGCTGCCCTTGCCCTTGCCCTTGTGGTCGCCGGAGATCCTGATGATGCTCACCGAGCCCACCGGATCCACCGAACCCGGTTGACCGTAGCTGTTCGGTTCGCCCTCGTTGGCAACCAGCACCGAGCGGCCGTTCGGCGTGAACGTCAGCATGTCGGGCAGCGAACCCACCGGCACCGCCGAGATCAGCTTGCCGCGCGTGTCATAGAAGCCCACCTTGCCGGGGCTCACCTTGTCGGCGGCCTGGATCGCGACGGCCACGAGCCCATCGTGTACCGCCACGCTGTTCGGCGAGCCGAAGGCCGACACATCGATGGCGCCCACGTTCACCAGCCGGGCCGGATTCGAGGCATCGATGATGTGTACTTTGCTCTTGCCCGCATCGGTGGTGTAGATGCGGCGGGACTGCGGGTCGTAGGCGCTGATCTCGGCGCCGCTGGTGGCGATGGCGCCGATCTTGCGGATGTCCAGTGTCGGTTGGCGCCGATCGTCGTCCCAATCGTTGCGGGGCGAATCAGCGAGCGCGGCAATCGGGAGCAGCGCCAAGGCGACCGCCGCGGCCACGGGGCCGCGGACGGGGAACATCGAATTGGACATCGGGGGGACCTTTCACATTCCGTTTTGGGCCCCCGATCTCACTGCATCAATGTTGCGGCAACATGACCGCCGCGCGACTACATCCCCAATGAACCCCGGATGTCCTGCATGGTGGCCAGCCGGTCCGGATTCATCGTGTGGATCGACAGGATCCGCCGGTCGGGTCGAGCTTCAGCCGCTCGATGTTCTCGCAGGAACACGCGCGTGCCGATCACCTGCGGATTCGGCACGGGATCGTTCGCCGGCGGGAAGTTGAACATGTCCGCGTAGACCAGGATCTTCTCCTTCGGCAGCCACGCGACCACGAGGCCGTCGGCGTGCGGCAAGCCCTTGATCACATGGATCTCCAGCGTGCGCGTCGCATCCTGGAACACGCGCTTGTCGCCCTTGAAGCCCTCGACCACCGGCTTCTTGCCGGACTTCGCCAGCGCATCCGGCGCCAGCGTGCGCGGACCGGACAAGCGCCTGCTCGAGGAAGGCCTTGTTCACTTCCGGCGTCACGATGGTGATGCCTTCGGCGGCCACCGCCGGCGATGCCGCCGGTGTGGTCGAAGTGATGATGCGTGATCACGCCGTAGCGGATCGGCTTGTTCGGGAACAGCCGCTTCGTCTCGGCGATGCCGGCCAGCGCGCGCGCCTCGTTCTGCGGACCGGGCTCGAACAGCACCACGTAGTCGGCGAACTCGACGGCCAGCGAGTTGTACGCACCCTTGATGTGGATACACGCCAGGCGGCGAGCTTCGCGGAAGTGGTCGGAGGCGGCGCACCGCCCGGAGGCGGGCCGCCAGCACCGGGCGCGCCCGCGGGCGGCGGCGGGACGGTCATCAGCTGCGGCGAGCTTCGCCGGATTCGGCGAACGCGCCGAGCATCTGCAGGTCGAACACCGGCCAGCCGGCGCGCTTCTGCACGATCTCGGTGGGATACTTCAGGCCGTTGTTGTCGCGATAGAAGCTGTAGTCGGTTTCGACCAGCATGTCGCCGTAGATCGGATGCTCGACCCAGGTGTTCACCTTCTCGACCAGGTTATCGCTGTTGATGTAGCCGACCACCTTGTAGGCCTGCCCGCCGGGCGACTTCATCGGCGCATTCCAGGTGACCACCTGGTAACGCTTGCCGCCGATGGTCTCGCGCTTGCACGGTGGCGTTGTTGGCTGCCGCACCCTTGAGGAATCCCCACGGCGTGGTCCAGATCTCCAGCTGCTGGCGCCCAGCCGCCGGCCGAGGTCGGGCGTGATGTTCTGCTGTCCAGGGCTGCGAGCGCCGCGGCGCCGCCCGTGACCGGCATCGCATAGGTGGTCCAGGTGGCGCGCGAAGCCGGCACGGCTGAAGTCGATGGCGCGCGTGTAGTCGTTCAGCGGCGTCTGCGGCCAGGGAATGTTGGCGTTGTTGTTCTGGCCGAGGCTGAAGTTCGCGCCCGAGCCGTAATAGTAGAGCGAGGTCACGCCATCGAGGCCCATGGCCTTGCTGGCGTTGGCGACGACGGTCTTCGCGTCCTGCGCCCAGGCAGTTGCCGCGACGAGCGACAACAGCAATCCGCAGGTCCATTGGCGTAGCTTCATCGGTCGAGCCCCCCAGGTTGTTTGTGGTGCCGATCCTAACCCGATGCGGGCAGAAAGAAACTGGGTAGACTTGCGGCTCATGAACCACCGTAACCTTGCACCGTTCGCGATCGTAGTTGTCCTCACCGCCTGCGGCGGCAAGCCGGGAGCAGAAGCCCCCGAAACCGCTGCCACGTCAGTCGCCGGGGCCGCTGCTCCCATAGCCTGTGTCGATCTCGCCCGGCAGGCCGTGCCCAACGCAACTTTTTCGCTGGCCGAACCCGTTGCGGCCGGCGCATTCCAGCCCGCGCCGTCGGCCGCGCCCCCAATGGGCCCGCCGGCGGACTACTCGAAGCTGCCGGCTTTCTGCCGGATCGCCGGCACGATCTCCCCGGTGCCCGATTCCACCATCGGCTTCGAGCTCTGGCTGCCGTCAGACGGCTGGAACGGCAAGATCCTGCAGGTCGGCAATGGCGGCGCCGCGGGGAGCATCGTCTACCCTGCGTTGGCTGAAGGCCTGCAGCGTGGCTATGCCGTGTCGAACACCGACACGGGGCACGTCGGCGGCGGTGGCGATTTCAGTTGGGCCGCAGGTCAGCCGGAGCGCCTGAAGGACTACGCCTGGCGCTCGGTCCATGAGACTGCGGTTACGGGTCGCGCACTCACGACGCTCCACTACGGCAAGGAACCGGCGCGCTCCTACTGGAACGGCTGCTCCACGGGTGGCCGCCAGGGCCTGATGGCGGCGCAACGCTTTCCCGAAGACTTCGATGCGATCGTCGCGGGCGCGCCGGCAAACAACTTCGGTCCGCTGATGGCGCTGGGAGTCCTGGCCGGCAACAACGTGGGCGGGCCGAACGGCATCGCAGTGGAAAAGCTCGCGCTGTTGAAGGAGGCGGCGATCAAGGCCTGCGACGCGACGGATGGCGTCACGGATCGCGTGATCTCCGATCCGGCCCGTTGTGGCTTTGATCCTGTGCAGCTGCAATGCAAGGGCGAGACATCCAACCAGTGCCTCACTGCCACGGAGGTCGCCGCCGCGAAGCGCGTATACGCTGGCGTGCGCAACGCGAAGGGTGAGCTGGTTTTCCCGGGCACCGGCTTCGGCAGTGAGCCCCTGTGGGCCGCCTATGCTTCTCCCGGGTTCCGCATTGGCGAGAGCTTCTTCCAGAACGTTGTCGCTAACGATCCGTCGTGGCGAAGTGCGAGCTTTGAAGTGGATCGGGACCTTGCGCGTGCCGAAGCGGCCGGCGTTGGCGACATCACCGCGATGGATCCGGACCTCTCGGCCTTCCTTTCCCGGGGCGGCAAGCTGCTGCTCTACCACGGCACCACCGATGGCCTCATCCCCTGGGGCAACACCGAGAACTACTACAACAGCGTCGTGGAGAAGCTCGGCGCGGAGCGCCCGGCACAACACGTGCGGTTCTTCACGGTGCCCGGCATGGATCATTGTGCGGGCGGCGAGGGCGCATTCGCCGTCGACTGGCTCGGTGCGCTGGAGCGCTGGGATGAGACCAGCGCGGCGCCGGAAACCCTGCCGGCCGCGCATCCGATGGGCGCAAAGCCGTTCTCGCGGCCGCTATGCGCCTACCCGAAGGCGGCGCACTACAGCGGCAACGGTGACGCGAGCGATGCCGCGAACTGGAGCTGCAGGTAGCCGCAGGTAGAGCGAGGAGAGCAGCGCCGCCAGCAGCAGCAGGTCGGTGACCGTCGTGGAGCCACCGCCTCCGCCACTGTCACCGCTACCGCCACCACCGCCCGGGCTCGTCGGCGGCGCGGGCGCTGACCAGAGCAGCACCACCGATCCGGAGACCGTCGCGCCGCCGGCGATGGCGCAGGCAAGGCGATAGGTGACCTCTCCAGCGCTGGAATGAACGACTTCGCGCGTGCCGCTGCCTGGCAACGAACCAGACCAGCCGTCTCCGGGAACGCCACCGCTGGCGGTGCAGGACGTGACGTCCGGTGCGTTCCATTGCAGCGTCGTCGGCGTGCCGTACACCGGCGCGGAAGCAGTGCGCGTGAACGCGAGCCTCGTGACCGGCATGCTGCCCATCGACGTCGCGCCGCTGTCGAGCGGATCGAGCAGGGACTTCAGCGTGACATTGCCCGAGAGCGTGCCGGGTTCGGTCAGCGTCCAGACGCTCGACAGGGCGTGATACAGCCCTGAATTATTCGATTCTTCCGGCGCCAGCGGGTTGATCGCGGGGCACTGGGCGTAGCCCGAGTAGCTCGTGACGACCCGTGCGATCGAAGCCACGCCGACGGCACGGTCCTGGCTGTTGAACAGCGCGCCGCCGGAGGCCCCGGGGCCGGCCACGCCGAACTCGTTCACCACGGCGAGTACTTCGAGCGGAAAGGGTGCCAGCGCATCCGGCTGCCGCACGTAGCGTAAAGCCCGGCCGTGCCAGCGCGTGTACTGCTTGTTGTAGAGCACGGCGAAGTGGATCGCGTAGCCGCCGTCCACTTCCCCGCCGCTGGCATCGAATCCCGCAAGGTGCACGCCATCGACATTCGGACCCTCGTCCAGGCGCATCACCCACGTGTCCTTCTGCTCGAAGACGGTCCTCGCTCCCGCCTGCCGCTGCGGATTGGGTGAGTAAAGCACCTGACCCAGCGGCTCGCCGCAGGGTGTCATCGCGTTCCAGTAGATGACCACCGCGGGGGCGACGTCCGCGGTGACCGGGCTGAAACTGCCACTGGCACAGTGTCGCGCGGTCAAGAGATAGGGTGTGTTGTCACGTGCCGTGTTGTTCAGCATCGTGCCGGTGCACAGGAACCGGTTCTGGATGGTCAGCGCGACGGCTGGCCTGGCCCGCGGGCCGGTTCGCTTCCGTGACGTGGCAGGCGTAGTTCTCCACGCAGGGTGTGTCCGGATCACCCGCCGCCATGGCACGCATGCGGCGGTCCAGGCGCACGTAACCTGCCTGCAGGCTGGTGATCTCCAGCACCACCTGCGCCGCCTCGTCCGCACGCACGTCCAGTGCGAACTCCAGCGTGTTGCCCGGCTGGATCCGGCTCCACAGGCCGCCGTCGGCCACATCCGCCGCGCGGTACAGCGTCGTCGTCGCCGGGCTGCTCACCGTCAACGTCGCGCTGGGCGGCAGGTGGATGCGCGACGCATGGAACGACAGCGACACGGCCTCGGGCACCGTCGCCGCGTAGCGCCATGTGCGCGTTTCGCCGTGGTCCTCCCATTCACCGGAACGCGACGCCGACACGGAATGGGGTACGTCGATGGCGAACTGGTTGGGGTTGCCGGCGGCCTGCTCCACCAGCGGACGCAGGTCGACGCGGAGTGTATCGACCCTCGTGGCAGCCTTCACCGCCACGGGAAGCGCCATAGCGCACAGCATCAGCACCAGTGCCTGCGCGATGTAGTGACGGTTCATGCCTGGTGCCCTAGGGACGGCCCGGGCTCCACGCCGAGGCGGCGCGAAGAAACGCCGCCGCTTCTCCGTCCAGTGCGGAGTTGTCGCCTGGCGGGAAGTAGCTGAGCTTGACGACCACGGTGCGCGTGGCCGGGTCGATGAAGACGTACTGCCCCTGCAGGCCGATGGCGGCATAGGATGCGCCGCCCAGCGTCCACCACTGCAGGCCGTAGCCGCCGCGCTGCGAGTCCTGCCCGCCCGTGGGCCGTGTCGACTGCTGCACCCAGTCCGCCGAAACGATGCGCCGTCCGTCGGCAACGCCCCCGTCGAGCATCATCTGGCCGAAGCGCGCGAAGTCGCGCGCCGTCGCGTTGAAGCCGGCGCCGCTGAACTCGCGCCCGATGCCCGGCGGGCCATCCATGATGTAGAACCCGTCCGCCTCGGCGCCGAGCGGCTCCCAGAGGCACTGCGCCGTGTAGGCGGCGACACTGCCGCGCGTCACGCGCTCGATCAGCCAGCCGAGCACGGCCGTGTCGATGGTCTTGTACTGGAAGTGCTCGCCGGGCGGGTGGATGCGCGGCAACGTGCGCGCCGCGTCGGCGAAGCGCGTGGTGTTGCGCACCAGCGAGTTGATGTGGTTGTTCGCGGCGCGACCCGGGTTGGCGAAGTCGTAGCGCTCCTCGTAATCCACGCCGGAGCGCATCTGCATCACATGGCGGATCGACACGCCCTCGTAACCGCCGCCCTTGAGTTCGGGCAGGTAGTTCGAGATCGGCGTATCGAGCGAATCGATGCGACCCTCCGCGAGCGCGCAGCCCACCAGCACCGAGGTGATCGACTTGGTCATCGACCAGCCGATGAAGCGCGAGCGCTCGTCACTGCGGTTGCGGTACTGTTCGTGGACGATGCGGCCGTCCTTCAGGACCAGCAGCGCATTCGTGTAGGTGCGCTCCAGGAAATCAGTGGCCGGGCGCACCTGTCCCTGCCAGGTGTAGGTGAAGTCGAGCGCGCGCTGCGAAGCGGGCAGGCGCCACACCGGGCCGCTGCGCGCAACGGCGCGCGTCGTGAACAGCGAGTCCATGGCGCGGAACGTCAGCGCGTTGACGTCGCTGTCGTTCATGCGCCAGCGCAGCACCTGCACGGCCACGGGTACGTCGGAGGGCGGGCTGAGCTGCAGCGGCGGGGGTAGCTGCTGTTGCGCGACCGCCGTGTGAGCGAGGAACAGCAGTGCAATGGCAGGGGTCGCAAGCCCCGCCCTCAGGCGATGGATTCCACTGGTGTTCATCACTCTTCCTTCTTCAATTTAGCGGCGTGACGGCGACTGCAGATCATCCAGGGCGTTGCGGGCCGCTGCAATCAGCGTCCCGGGTCCCACCGGCGCGCCCGTGGCCTGTGTCATCCACAGGTCCGGGGTCACCGCACCGAGGCGAGCCATGCGCTCGAACTCGGCTCCGAAGCGCCCCTCACGGGCCATCTGTCCCTCCACCTGGAAGGAAATCATGTGGCCGAGCGGGTAGTCCGGCAGGTAGAGCGTCTCGTTGATCATGTGTGAATAGATCGAGAGCAGCGTCACGTCGCGCACCCCGAAAGCCGGAGCGAACCAGCGGTTCCAGGTGTCGCGCGCGATGGCCAGCACGGCCTCGCGCAGTTGCGCGGGCGTGGCCTGCGGGTGCGCATACAGCCAGCGCCAGGCCTGCATGTCCACGAGCGCGACGCCGGCGATCTCGCAGGCGCTCCAGAACGTGTCGAGCGCCTGCAGCGCGCGCTGCTGCGCATCGGGGCTCGAAAGCCCGAGCAGTTCCAGGTCGCGATCCTGGCAGGTGAAGGCCAGCGCCTCGGTGAAGGCAGTGTTCGGCACGCCCGTGAGGCTGTAGTACTCCACGTCGTTCAGCGAGAACACCTGCTCGACGTTGTGGCACAGCTCGTGGATCGCGATGTTGTAGCCCTTGTAGTTCATGCCGCCCGGTTCGACGCGCGTTCTCAGGTGCGCGTTGGCGCCGCGCAGCGCGGCACCCAGCGCATGTCCCGAGCCGCGGGCCGGCTCGACGACGATGTGGCGCGCCAGGTAGTCCGCGCGCTCCGGCGCGAAACCCAGGTCGCGCAGGATGCGCGGCAGGTCGCGCTGGAACGCGGCCGCGTCCGGATAGCGCTGTGCGACGAGTGCGTCGAGCTTCGACTCGTCCTGGCTGCCGCTGGGGCGAAACCCGCTGTACCAGATGTCGAAGGGCTCCAGCGGCCGGCCGAGGCGACGCCGGACCAGCCGCGCGGTGGCATCGAACTCGGGTGCGCCGAGCATCTGTTCAAGCAGCGACTGCACACGGGCTTCGGACAGCTGCCGGTCACCCTCGAAGCTGCGGGCGATCAGCGTGTCCCGGCCAGGAGAGTGGCGGTCGATGGCTTGCTGGGCCTGGAAGTTGTCGAGCCACACGGCATAGCGCGTGTCGGGTTCGCGCGCGGGATTGGGCGCTGCACGGGAAGCCGCAGCGGGCGCATCGCCAATCGCAGACCACGTCACTGCGTTGGTGAACGGACTCCAGTCCACCTTCGGGTTGTCGATCACCACCGCCGGAATCTCCTGCGCGACGATGCGTTCCATCACCCGCTGCAGTGTTCGCTGCTTCGCCAGGCCGCTCTTCGCGTCCGCGTAGCTCGCCTTGATCTCGTCGCGCAGGTTCCAGTGCGACAGCAGGCGCTTGTCCGCCGGGAACAGGCGCCGGCCGCGTGCGTCGAACACGTTGCCCATCCACAGGTTGTAGCCGGCTATGTAGCGACCCGACGCGGCACGGGCCTCCGCAACCTCGCGCGCCGCCTCGGCGGGAATGCGCTGCCGGAACGTTTCCGCCAGGCGCGTCTCGGCCCATTGCCGGCGCGTCCACCCGGTTCCCGCCGCAGAGCGCTGTTCGAGCGAGGTGAGCGGGAAGTTCAGCAGTGCGGTGAAGGCGAGCTTGTTCGCGAACAGGTCATCCAGCACGTGCGCGGTGGGATCCCAGGCTGCGAACACCTCGTCATGGGGTTGCAGTGGGCCGAGATCGACATCGGAGGGGGTGTTCACCTCGCGGCGCACTTCCTGGCCGTGGCCTTTGATCTTCTCCATGTTGTGTTCGAGGCGATCGAACAACGCTTCGATGGCCTCGGGCGTGGCCGCGAAATTCGTCCGGATGAAGGCGGCAAAGGCGTCGTCGGCGCCATCCTCGGGCCGCCAGCGCGCGGCCACCTGGTCCAGGCCCAGGGTCAGGCGTTCACGCTGTGCCGCCCCGTATCGGGCGACGAGTTCAGCCTCCAGCGCAGCCCGTACTGCGGGCGCGGGCACAGGCGCTGGCGCGGCTGCAGCGAACGCCGGGATGACTGTGGTGGTCGCGGCCAGCGCCATGGCCAGGGAGACCGCCAGCTGCAGCACCACACGTGTACCCATGGGTCCGGCAGTCTAGCCCCGGTCGATCGCCGCGAGCACCTGTAACCGGTTTATAACCGCGGGGTCACCGGGCAAAGACCGCCCGGTTGCTAGCATGTGGCCCCATGTCCATCACGCTCGACCAGGTCACCAAGCGGTACCAGGGCCAGCCCGTCGTCAACGACGTGTCGCTCGAGGTGGCCGAGGGCGAGTTCTTCGTGCTGCTGGGTCCCAGCGGCAGCGGCAAGAGCACGCTGCTGCGCGCCATCGCCGGGCCTGACGGGCATCGACCATGGCACGCATCTCGCTGCACGGCAGCGACGTCACGCACGTTGGCGCGCGCGACCGCGGCGTGGGCTTCGTGTTCCAGAACTACGCGCTGTTCCGCCACATGACGCGTGGCCGACAACATCGAGTTCGCGCTGCGCGTGCGCCGCATGAAATCGGCCGACCGCCGCGCGCGGCGCAAGGAACTGCTGCAGCTGGTGGCGCTGGAAGGCATGGACGAGCGCCTGCCCGCGCAGCTGTCCGGCGGCCAGCAGCAGCGCGTCGCCGTGGCGCGCGCGCTGGCGCACAAGCCGCAGGTGCTGCTGCTCGACGAACCCTTCGGCGCGCTGGACGCGAAGATCCGCGAGGAACTGCGCCGCACCATCCGCGCGCGTGCAGCGCGAGCTGGGCATCACCACCGTGCTGGTGACGCACGACCAGGAAGAAGCCTTCGCGCTGGCCGACCGCATCGGCGTGATGAACCTCGGCCGGCTGCTGGAAGTGGGCGCACCGCAGCGACCTGTACGCGCGCCCGGCCACGCGCTTCGTCGCCACCTTCCTGGGCGCCGCCAACCTGCTGCTGGCGCGGCAGGGCGCCGATGGCATCCGCTTCGGCGCGACGCCGGTGGATGCCACCGTGCGCACGCCCGTCCCTGCACGGGCCGCGAGCACGAAGTGGTCACGGTGCTGCGGCCCGAGGAAGTCGAGACTCGCGGCCGAGCGCGAGCAGCTCTCCTCCAACTACATCGCGCCGCGCCGCGGTGGAGGAAATGCAGTTCACCGGCGCGCTCGAACGGCTGCGCCTGCGCCTGCTGGACAACCAGCGCGCCGTGCAGACCGCGGCGCGAATGGCGCCGATGGGCCGCATCGAGGTCACGCGCACCGCAGCCCGAGCGCGCGCGATGCCGCTGGCAGGTGGGCGCCGAGGTCGCGCTGGGCGCGCGCCGCCTGCACGTGCTGCCCACGCCGCTGTCGAGTTTCCTCGCCTGCGCGCCGCCGATGAAGCCGACGGCGCAGGCCTGGCGCAGGCGCCGCTGCTCGAGACCGCTGGCCGACGCGCATGAAGACCCGCGTGGCCGCCTGCGCGCGATGCCGCGGACGGCGCGCCGAATGCGCCGTCGCCGGGCGTGGCGGTCATCGAGCGGCGGCGCAGGCGCGGCACTGCGTGCCGTGCAGCTGCTGCGCGCGGGCGCCAACGAAGTGCTGGTGCTGCTCGCCCAGCCACGGCGCTGCCGGAACAGATCTGCATTTACTGGCTCGACGATGCCGCGCGTCACGCCACGCTGGCGGTCGCCGCCAGCCTGCTGCGCCACCTGTCGGCCGAGGCCGTGTGCGTGGCCATCGTGCCCGACGGCCGTCGCGATGCCCGCCGCGCCGACGCGCTGCGCGCGCTGCTCGATGCGCGGTCCGAGGCGCGCGCCGCGCATGGCGCTGGAAATGCGCACCGAACTGGTGCCGCGGCGAAGGTCCCGAGGCCGTGCGCGAATACCTGGCCGGGCTGTCGGCGCCGCTGCTGGTGCTGGGCATCGGCCGACATCGCGCACCGCGGAACCGACGCTGGCGGCACTGCTCGCGCGCCGCACCCGGCATGCCCGTGCTCGTGGTGTATCGCGGGGAACCGCAGCTGCGCGACGCGAGGCCGCCCGCTGATGGGCTTGCGACGCGAACCCAATGTGATTCCCGGCTTCGGCATCACCTTCGGCTTCACCACGTTCTTCCTCGTGCGCCATCGTGCTGCTGCCGCTGACCGCGCTGGTGATGAAGGGCGCGGGCATGGACTGGCAGCGCTTCGTCGACGTGGTCACCGATCCGCGCGCGCTGGCCTCGTACCGACTGACCTTCGGCGCCTCGCTGATCGGCCGCCACCATCAACATCGTGTTCGGCTTCATCATCGCCTGGACGCTGGTGCGCTACCGCTTTCCCGGGCCGGCGCTTCATCGATGCCATCATCGACATGCCGTTCGCGCTGCCCACGGCCGTATCGGGCATCGCGCTGACGGCGGTGTTCGCCGGCAATGGCTGGATCGGCCAGTACCTGGAGCCGCTGGGCATCAAGGTGGCCTACACGCCGCTGGGCATCACCGTCGCGCTGACGCTGATCGGCATGCCCTTCGTGGTGCGCACGGTGCAGCCGGCGCTGCAGGAACTGCCGCAGGATGTCGAAGAAGCCGCCGAGACGCTGGGTGCCGGTCCCGCCTATACGTTCTTCCGCGTCATCCTGCCGGCCGTGCTGCCGGCGCTGCTCACCGGCTTCACGCTGGCGTTCGCGCGCGCCGTGGGTGAATACGGTTCGGTCATCTTCATCGCCGGCAACATCCCGATGAAGACCGAGATCACGCCGCTGCTGATCGTCATCCGGCTGGAAGAGTACGACTACGCCGCGGCGGCCGCGCTCGGCTGCGTGATGCTGGCCATCTCGTTCGTGATGCTGCTGGCCATCAACCTGCTGCAGGCCTGGGGGCGCGCGCCGACATGCAGCGGCCGCGAGCGCGCCGATGGCCCGCGATCACTGCCTCATCGCCGATCTCGCTGCTGTTCCTCGGCGCGCTGCTGTTCGCGCCGCTGGCGGTGGTGTTCGCCATCGGCGCTTCGAGAAGGGCTGGGCGCCTGCTTCGAGAGCTTCGCCGACAGCGACACGCGGCGCCGCCATCCGCCTCACGCTGATCACCGCGGCCATCGTCGTGCCGCTGAACACGGTGTTCGGCATCTGCGCCGCCTGGTGCATCGCCAAGTTCGAGTTCCGCGGCAAGAGCATCCTGATCACGCTGATCGACCTGCCGCTGGCCGTATCGCCGGTGGTCTCGGGCCTGATCTACGTGCTGCTGTTCGGCCTGCAGGGCTGGTTCGGCGCCTGGCTGCAGGAGCACGACATCAGCATCATCTTCGCGCTGCCCGGCATCGTGCTGGCCACGATGTTCGTCACCTTCCCCTACGTGGCGCGCGAGCTGATCCCGCTGATGCAGCAGCTGGGCAACGACGAGGAAGAGGCGGCCATCACGCTGGGCGCCGGCGGCTGGTTCACGTTCTTCCGTGTGACGCTGCCGCGCATCCGCTGGGGCCTGATCTACGGCGTGATCCTGTGCAACGCGCGCGCCATGGGCGAGTTCGGCGCCGTCTCGGTGGTGTCCGGCCACATCCGCGGCCTGACCAACACCATGCCGCTGCACATCGAGATCCTCTACCAGGAATACAACTTCGTCGGCGCCTTTGCCGTGGCCTCGCTGCTGTCGCTGCTGGCCGTGGTCACGCTGATCATCAAGACGCTGGTCGAATGGCGCACGGGCGGCGTCATCGAGTCGCCGATGAAGCGCAACAGCCTCGGCTGGTGGCTGGCCGCGCATCAACGTGCTGCATCGTGCTGCTGGTCGCGGCCGGCATTTCCTGGTTCGCCATCGAGCATGCTGCGAGCGCCTGGCCGACGGCCAGCAGCGCGTCCGCGTGCAGCTGGCCGGCGCCGACGCGCGCGCCGAGCTCGCGCGCATCGGCGAAGACACGCTGACCTACGCGCGCGTGCTGGCCGAACGGCCGACGCTGCGCCGGCTGCTGGCCGAGCGCGACCTGCCGAGCCTGCCGCCGTTCCTGCAGCGCTTCTGCGAGCACGGCCGGCGCTCGATGCCTGCGCCGTCTTCGAGGGCGATGCGGTGCTGGCCGCCGCCGGCGAGCGCCGTGCCCTGGGCCGAGCTGCATTCCTGCCGCGCGCGAGCAGGGCGAGCGCTTCATCGTTCGCGCCCGCCGGGCAGCGCCGATGCCTACCTCGGCGCGACGCAGTGTCGCTGCCGATGCGGCACCCGGCGCTCAGCGTCATGGTGGTGCACCTGCTGGACGACACGTTCGCGCGCGCGCCTCGCGCAGCAGGACGGCGTCGCCATCCGCTGCCGCAACTACCGCAAGTTCAACGACGCGCCCGACGGATGACTTCACGGCACTGCACTACCGCGGCGCTGGCCGATGGCCGCTTCGCGGTTGCCGCACCTGCCGAAGCCGGAGCTGTACGCCGCCAGCTATCCGGTGTTCTCCGCCACCGGCGAAGGCATCGTGCTGATCGAGACGCGCGCTCTCTTCCGCGGCACATGGACCGCGAGTGTGCGCGCGCTGCAGTGCGCCTGCTGATCCTCACGGCCGTCGTGCTCGGCGTGCTGGCGCTGCTCGCCGGCGTGCTGCTGGGCCGGCGCGTCACGCAGCCCGCCGAGGCGCTGACCGCTGCGGCCGTGCGGCTCGGCCAGGGCGATTTCGCCACGTCCATTCCGCACGGGCGGCCCGGCCGAGATCGGCCAGCTCGCGCGCACCATGGACGACATGCGCCGCAACCTCGTCGACCTCACCGGCACGCTGCGCCAGCGCGAGGCCGAGGCGCAGGCCGTGCTCGGCGGCATTGTCGAGGGCGTGTATGCCGTCGATCGGCGAGCGGCGCATCCGCTACCTCAATCGCGCAGGCGGCGCAGCTGCTGGGCATGAAGGCCAGCCGAGGCCATCGGCCGCTTCTGCGGCGATGTGCTGAAGCCCGCTGTGCGGCGCGATGGCGAGCGGCCCTGCGAGACGCGCTGCCCCATCCTGCGCGCGCGGCAGACAGGGCTCGGCCACGGCCGTGGAGCACCTGCAACACCGCCGCCGGCGAGCGCCGCATGGTGCATCACCAGTGCGCGGCCCGTCGAGGACCTGCAGGTGCAGGTGATGCGCGACGAGACCGAGCTGGAGGCCGTGCGCCGCGCGCGCGACACGGTGCTGGCGAACATCTCGCACGAGTTCCGCACGCCGCTGGCCGCGCAGCTGGCCTCCATCGAACTGCTGCGCGAAGGCCTGCACACGCAGCACGCCGCAGCAGCTGCGAGGAACTGGTGCTGTCGCTGGAGCGCGGCACGCTGCGCCTCACGCGGCTCATCGACAACCTGCTGGAGAGCGTGCGCATCGAATCCGGCCAGCTGGACATCCGCCGGCAGAGCATCGACCTGCACGATGTGATCGAGGATGCCGCGCGCACGGTGGAGGCGCTGCTGCGCCAGCGCGGCGCAGCGCTGCGAGCGCGACACTGCGCGGGAGACCTCGCGCTGCAGGGTGATGCGGTGCGCCTGACGCAGGTGTTCGTGAACCTGCTGGCCAATGCCAGCAAGTTCGCGCCCGCAGGGCAGCGTCGATCCGCGTCGGTGCGCGACGCGACGGGCAGCAGGTCATCGTGCCTGGGTGGAAGATGCGGGCCCCGGCCTGCCCGAAGGCGACGCAGGAGACCGTGTTCGAGCGCTTCAGCCGCGGTGGCGTGGAACCGGCGCCCGGCGGCATGGGGCTGGGACTTGTCCATCTCGCGTTCCATTGTCGAGCGTCATGGCGGCACGCATCGCCGTCTGCGCGCACGGCCGATGGCCACACGCGTTTCACGCTGATCACTGCCGGTGGAAGCCGCGCCATGAAGATCCTGGTCGCCGACGATGATCCGGACCTGCTCGACCTGGTGGCCTATGCGCTGGGGCAGGCGGGCTATCTGGTGGTCAAGGCCGGCGATGGCAACGCGGCGCTGGCCACGCTTCGAAGCCGAAGCGCCGGATCTGCGTCATCCTCGACATCAACATGCCGGGCGCCTCCGGCTTCGATGTGTGCGCGGCCATCCGCGGCCGCAGCACCGTGCCCGTGATGATGCTCACCGCGCGCGGCGAAGAGCAGGACCTGGTGCGCGCGCTCGACCTCGGCGCCGACGACTACCTCACCAAGCCCTTCAGCCCGCGCACGCTGCTGGCGCGCGTGAAGGCGCTGCTGCGTCGCGCGCAGCTGGAGCGCAGCGCCGGCCCCGCTGTCGGCCGGTCGCGTCACGCTCGATTCCGACGACAGCACCGTGCGCATCGGCAGCGGCCGAGCCCATCGCGCTGACCAAGCTCGAATTCCGCCTGATGCAGGCGCTGCTGGCGCAGGCCGGTCGCGCCGTGAATTCCGATCGCCTGCTGATGCTGGTGTGGGGCCATCGCGGCGCCGGCGACCGCCAGCTGCTCAAGCAGCTGGTGCATCGCCTGCGCCAGAAGATCGAAGCCAATCCGGCGTGCCGCAGTTGCTGCAGACCGCAGCGGTGTCCGGCTACAAGCTGGTCGTCGAATAGGTGCAGGAACTCAACGCTTGTTGACCTGATCGAAGATGCCGCCGTCCGCGAAGTGCGTCTTCTGCACCTTCTCCCAGCCGCCGAAGTCCCTCGATGGTCAGCAGCGAGATCTTCGGGAACTGCGCCGCGTACTTCGCGGCCACTTCCGCGTCGCGGGGCCGGTAGTAGTGCCTTGCGACGATCTCCTGGCCTTCCTTCGTATACAGGTACTGCAGGTACTCCTGGGCCACCGTCGCGCGTGCCACGACGCAGCACCACCTGGTCGACCACCGCCACCGAAGGCTCGGCGAGGATGCTCACCGACGGCACGACGATCTCGAACTGCCCCTTGCCCAGTTCTTTCGTCGCGAGGAAGGCCTCGTTCTCCCAGGAGATGAAGACGTCGCCGACGCCATTGCGCGCGAATGTCGTCAGCGCCTGCGCGCGCGCCGGTATCGAGCACCGGCACGTTGCCGTAGAGCTTGCGCAGGAACTCCTTCGCCGTGGCATCGATGCCGCCAGGCTGCTTGCTGCGCCCACGCCCAGCCCGCCAGGTAGTTCCAGCGCGCGCCGCCCGAGGTCTTCGGATTCGGCGTGACAACGCCGATGCCCGGCGCGCGCCAGGTCGCCCCAGTCCCTGATGTTCTTCGGATTGCCCTTGCGCGACCAGGAACACGATCGTGGAGGTGTAGGGTGCGCTGTTGTCCGGCAGGCGCTGATTGCCAGTCGGGCGCGAGCAACTTGCCCTGCTTCGACCAGTGCGTCGACGTCGACCGGCCAGGGCCAGCGTCACGACGTCGGCGGGCAGCCCGTCGATCACCGAGCGGGCCTGCTTGCCCGAGCCGCCGTGTGACTGGTTGATACGCACATCCTGGCCGGTCTTGCCCTTCCAGTACTTCGTGAATGCCCGGTTGTAGTCGAGGTACAGCTCGCGCGTCGGGTCGTAAGAGACGTTCAGCAGCGTCACGGGTGCTGCGCCGGCAGCGGCAGGGACACTGCCAGCCACCGCAGGCAAGGCCAGAAGGCCTGCTACAACCTCGCGTCGCGAAATCCTGTTGTGGTCGCTCATTTGACAGCTCCGAACATATAGATGACAGCCGCAGATCCGTAGACAGTATTGCCCCAGGGAGGAGCGTTGGGTGCATCGCGCAGCAGATCGCGCTTGATCAGCCAGGCGCCATTGAACTCCAGGCGAAGTGTGCCGGGCTTCAACCAGTAGCGCACGCTGGCCTCCAGCGCATGGCCCGCGAACGACCCGGAGGCGCCGCTTGCGTCACGCACGCCGGTGGTAGCGAAGAAATCGGTGGGAGAGGCCGCCCAGAGCGTGCGAAACAGCGCGTAACCATCGAGCCGTGGCGAAGGCGTGGCCTCGAAGCGCACAGCCAGGGACTCGACGTTCGTGCGACCCACTGCCGCATAGATTCCAGACGGACCGAACTCCGCGCGGCGCATGCCGAACAACGTGTCAAACCGGCCATCCCGACCGCCTGGTCCGTCGCCGCTGGCAAAAGCGTACTCGAGCACGATGCGCGGCTTCCACTTCGGCATGAACAGGTAGCCTGCCTGCGCATGCGCAGCTGATGACCTCACGTCCTGCCAGGGCGCGCCGGGCGCGATGCTGGTATGCGCGCGCCCGAACTGCGTGATGCCCTCGATCTCGAAGTCGGGAACACCGGCCTTGGGATCGCGGTAAAGGCGGGCCGAGAGATTGTGCAGTCGCCGGTCGCGCGTGGGCAGGGAAGGGGAGTCCTTGTCCACCGCACCCACGTAACCGATGTCACCATGCACGTCGCCGAACAGGTTCTTCTGCGTCAGCAGTGCGCCCCACAACTGCAGGTAGCGGGACTCCTTGTCCAGCTTGATGTCGTTGTCGCGCAGGGACGTGAACGCAACAGGACGGCGAAACTGCGGCAAGGTGTAATACGCCGTCACCTGGGTGCCGGTGGCAAACGTGAAGTCGGTCCGCAGACCTGTGTAGCCGTTGCCCGAGTTGCGGTAGTCGTCCGATGCGACGAGGCGTCGGGATCCAAGGTTCATGGTGAAGCGGCCGGCCTGTACGGTGGCTTTGCTGCCCTTGCCGAAGGGTTCGCTCCAGTCCCAGGTCGCATGGAGTTGAATCGGTTCAAGTGCATTGACCTCGCCCGTCGTCAGATAGTCCCGCTCGCGCGCACCCCAGGCCCGGCTGTCCTGCAGCTCGGCGCCAAGTCGAAAGTACCCCTGGCGCCACTGAACTGCGAGCAACCCGCGGCTCGAGAAGAGCGACTGGTCGCGATTGAAGAGCGGATAGGGACGGAAGGAGTCCTCGATCATCTCCTGCCGCAATCTCAGGCTGCCGGACCAGGAGAGGCCGCCCGTTTCGGAGGTTCCGGGGGCTCCGTCGGCCGGCGCCGCAGCGAGCAGCAGCGGCGCCGGCGAGAGGAGCCCGAGTACCGTCAGAATCGCGCCCGCAGCGTGAGGCCCCACGTCACGGACGCGGCCGGCTGGCCGACGATCAGGCCGTTGTTGCTTCCGGCGATCGCCAGCTGGTCGAAGTACTGTTTGTCGAACGCATTCCACACCCATAAGAAAGCATCCCACCCTGCGTCAGCGTTGAAACCGAGTCGAAAGTTCGCCAGGGCGCGGCTGGGAACGTCAGTGTAGATCGACCGCGAGGCGTTCGAAGAGAACTCCGAGCGGTAACTGCCGTCGAAGCCGAAGAAGGCCGAACCCGCGCTGGCAAAGAAGTTCGTCGGGATGTCGTACTGGAAACCGTACGAGAGTGCCCACTCCGAAATGCCCGGCAGCCACTGGCCCGAGATGTCGCACTGCAGGATCGGGCCGCCTGCAAGCTCCGGCGGGCAAGGGGCATTCTTGAAATCCGAGTACTCGTGGTCGGTCCAGGCCACGTTCGCATAGGCGTTCCAACGCTCGCTCGGGTTGATCGAGAATTCCAGCTCCACGCCCTTGGCCTCCACCTTCCTGGCGTTGGCGATGTATCCGCGGATGGTGGTGCCGCCGGAGTCGGTGCTCGATACCTGGGTCTGGTAGTCGTCGATCAGCGTCCAGCAACCGGTGAGATTGAGCGTCGCACGGCGATCCAGGAACTGCGTCTTGAGGCCGACCTCGTAGTGGGTGACTTCCTCCGGCTCGATGGTCGTGGGCACGAGCGGCTGCTGCGTGGCCTGGTTGAACGGCACGCCGTTGAGGTTGATGCCGCCGGTCTTGAAGCTGTGGGCGTAGCTGACGTAGGCGAGCACGTCGTCCGTGACGTCGTACGACAGGGTCAGGTTACCCGACAGGTTCCAGTCGCTGAACGTCGCCGTAGGCCTGCGGCGCCAGCACGCCGAGCTGGTCGCTGGTCAGTGGCGTGTTGGTGGCATTGGTGACCACGGCGATGTAGCTGAGCCATCCTTCTTGTCGTAGTTGACGCGCAGGCCCGGCTCGATGCTGAGCTGGTCGGTGACGCGCCAGGTCAGCTGGCCGAAAAGCGCCGCGCTGGCTGTTCCGTGCTGATGTCGTTGTTCGAGATCAGGCCGTTGAGCGCGGCCGGATTGTTGCAGTCCGGGTTGGACTGGCGCCAGCAGCCACTTGGTCGCCGCCTGGTTCCTGCACCTCGGTGATGCCGTCGGTCTGGATGCTCCTGCGTAAAGCCGAACAGGCCGACGACGAAGTCGATGCGCTCGCCGACTGGCCGCGTAGCGGAATTCCTGCGTGTACTGGTCCTGTTTGGACGGGTTGTTCGACTTGGTGACACCGGCAGGCCCGGTGAAGTCGCGGTCGTTCGCCGGGCGTCCAGTCCCAGAAGCGCCAGGCCGTGACCGAGGTGAACGTGCCCGGGCCCAGGTCCCAGTCGCGCGGAGCGACGCGCCGCCGATCTCGTTGCGGGCGCTGAGCTCGGCGTCGAGGTCGGTCACGCGGTCGAAGGCGTTCCTGCTCGGCGGCGCGTAGTTCTGCAGCCGCCGCGAGCGCGGCGTACTGGCGGTTCAGCGGACGCTGCGTCGCTGCCGACGCGGGCGAAGATCTGCGCGCAGCATTCGGGATCCTGCGTGGTTGTAGTCGCCGCGAAGGTGACATCGAGGTCGTCCGTGGGGCGCCACAGCAGCTGGCCGCGGACGCCGAGGTTGTCCTGCTCGTTGATCCGGTTGCCGGTGGCGATGTTGTAGATCGTGCCGTGGCGGCTGGTGGCCGAGACGGCGAGGCGCGCGGCGAGCGTGTCGTCGATCAGCGGGCCGGAGAGCGCGCCCTTGGCCTGCTGGAAGCCGAGGTTGCCGACCGAGATCTCGGCCGGCCTTCGGAGTCGAAGGTCGGCGCGCGCGTGGTGATGTTGATCGCGCCGGCGGTGGTGTTCTTGCCGTACAGCGTGCCCTGCGGGCCGCGCAGCACTTCGATCCGCTCCACGTCGAGGAAGTCGAAGCGTCGCGGAGGCGACGCGGCTGTAGTAGACACGTCGTCGACGTAGATGCCGACGCCCTGCTCGATGCCGTCGTTGGTCAGGCCGAACGGCGCGCCGAGGCCGCGGATGTTGACCGCGGTGTTGCGCGGGTTGGAGCTGAATAGAACTGCAGCGTCGGCTGCAGCTGCTGCAGCGCGATCGACGTTGAAGGTGCCGGTGGCCTCGAGCGTGGCTGCGTCGAGCACCGAGATGGCGATCGGCACGTCCTGCACCGCTCTCGGCGCGGCGGCGGGCGGTGACGGTTACCTCGGCCAGGTCGCTTCCTGCAGAGGCGCCTGCCGGTTCAGGCCGCGGGGGCTGGCGCCTCCTGGGCGGCACCGGGCAGGGCCAAGGGCAGCAACGAGGCGATGGTGGCGGCTAATCAGCGGGTAACGGGTCTTCACGATCAGACTCCTCACGGCACGAAGTTCAGTGTCTGGGCAGCCTGAGGGAGGGGCGGTTTGCCGGTCAGTCGCACGTCGGTTAGCAAATGGTTATATGCAGGCTCATTATTTACCTGTGGAGTAATGATGTATATTAACTCCAAATGGAGTAAGCTGCCTCCATGGCAACCCCGCAGACCCGACCCGAGCCAATCCCGCAGGACGAGGCGGCGCTCTGCCGGTCCCGGCGCTGCGTGCCTTCTTCCGCATCGCCGACGCCTGGGGCCTGAGCACCGCGCAGCAACGCGTGCTGCTTGGCAGTCCGCCGCCTCCACCTACTTCAAGTGGAAGAAGCAGGGTGATGGCGCGCTGCCCCGCGACGTGCTCGAGCGCATCAGCTACGTGCTCGGCATCTACAAGGCACTGCAGATCCTGCTCCCCGATCCGCGCCGGGCCGATGGCTGGGTCACGAACCCAACGCGGCGCCGCTCTTCGGCGGCCGAAAGCGCGCTCGACGCGCATGCTCGGCGGCAACGTCAGCGACCTGTATGTCGTGCGCCAGTACCTCGACGCGCAGCGCGGCTGATGCGTCGCCATCCGCTGCACCGCGTCGCCGGCGCTGGCGCTCTCGTGCCGAGCCGCTTTCCCGTGGTCGGGCCCGTGGGATCGCATCGCCAATCCCGCGGACTTCGACGCACTGGCCACACTTGAGGGCCTGACCAACCCGCGGCTGCGCGAACAGCTCGGCTTCCTGTCGATCACGCCACGCGAACGCTGGCTCACCGGCCCGGGCGCAACGCCGGTGATGGCGGCCTTCGCGCACCGCAACCCGGAGGGCTCGCGCTTCTCCGACGGCAGCTACGGCGTGTTCTATGCCAGCCGCGCGCTGCAGACCGCCATCCGCGAGACCGTCTTCCATCGCGAGCGCTTTCTCGCGCGCACCCGCGAGCCGGCGATGCAGGTGCAGATGCGCGGCTACCACTGCAACATCAGCTGCGCGCTGCATGACCTGCGCGGCGGCTATCCGGCCGCGCACGATCCGGTGGACTACGGCCCCGCGCAGCGTCTGGCGGCGCGGCTGCGTGCCGCCGGCTCCAACGGCATCGTCTACGACAGCGTGCGCGATCCGGGTGGCCAGTGCGCCGCGGTGTTCTGGCCGGACAAAGTCGGGCCGTGCCTGGTGGCGAAGCACTATGCTTACGTCTGGGACGGCGCGGCGATCCGCGACGTGCTGGAGCTGACGTCCCTTCCCCTCGATGAGGCACACCGATGAGCGCCAACGCCACCCTCGTCCTGAAGCCGGACGCCCGCGTCACCTGCCCGAAGTGCGAGCACGAGTTCTCGCTGGAGCAGGGCTTCGCGCGCCATGCGCTGGAAGGCATCGAAACCGAGAGCAGCCAGGCACTTGCAGTCGCTGCGCGAGCAGGAACGCAATGCCGCGGACAAGCGCGTGCAGCTGCGCGAACGCGAACTGGCCGCCGAGCGCCAGCGGGCGATCGACGAGGCCCTGCGCATCGCCTCCGATCGGGCCGCGCAGCAGCAGGCGCAGGACCGCGAGCAGCTGGCAGAGATGAAGCGCCAGTTCGCCGCAGCCCAGGAGCAGAACGCGCTGCTGCGGCAGGAACAGATCGCGCTGCGCGACGAGCGGCAGAAGCTCAAGGACGAGAAGGAGGCGCTGGGACTGGAGGTGCGCCGCCAGGTCGATGCGCAGCTTGCACAGCGCGAGGCGCAGGTGCGTGCGCAGGAGAAGGAGAACGCGGCGCTGCACAACGCCGAGCTGCAGAAGAAGCTCGATGACATGACCGCGCAGATGGCCGAGATGCAGCGCCGGGCCGAGCAGGGATCACAGCAGCTGCAGGGCGAGGTGCTGGAGCTCGCGCTGGAGGAGGGGCTGCGGCGCGTCTTTCCGCTCGACGCGATCGAGGAAGTGACGCAAGGGCCAGCGCGGCGGCGACGTGATCCACCGGGTCATCGCCCACAGCGGCAGCGGCGCCGGCGTGCTGCTCTGGGAGACCAAGCGCGCGCCGATCTGGAACGCCGCAGTGGCTCGCCAAGCTGAAGGACGACATGCGCGGCGGCCTCGGCCGATGCCGGCGTGCTCGTCACCATGCCCGGCGCGGTGCCGCGCGACTGGGAGGCCGGCCGCGAGTTCGGCCTGGTCGAGGGCGTCTGGGTGGCGACCTGGTCGACGGCGCTGCAGCTGGCGGAGGTGCTGCGCGCCGCGCTGCTCGACGTTCACAAGCAGCGCGTGGCCTCGGCCGGCAAGGACGAGAAGATGGAGGCCGTGTACGACTACGTCACCTCGCCGCAGTTCGCGCAGAAGCTGCGGGCCGTGAACGACACGTTCAGGCGGATGCGCGAGGAGCTGGAATCGGAGAAGAGCCAGACGCAGCAGCGCTGGGCGCGCCGCGAAAAGCAGCTCGAGGCCGGCAAGCTGGCGCTGCTCGGCATCGGCGGCGAGATCCAGGGGCTGGCCCACCATGAGCTTCCGCAGCTGGAACTGGAGCCCGAAGGCAACCCCCCTTGACGATCAAGCCCGGATAAGGTCTTGTTGGGCTGGGGGAATGACACTGCTTGCCTATAAAGAATGTAAAGGAATGAGGGAATTACCGATGAAGTCCAACTCTCGCACGGGCGTGGCGGCTGCTGTCGCGCGCACGCTTGCCTTCGGATCACTGGCGGCCTGTCCGCTGCTGGTGGGCGCGCAGGAGGCTGCTCTCGAGGAGATCATCGTCACGGCCGAGCGTCGCTCGACGTCGCTGCAGGAGACGCCGCTGTCGATCATCGCCCTCTCCAGCGAAACGCTGGAGAACCGCAATGTCAGGAGTATCGAAGACCTGACGCTGCTGACGCCAAACCTGGCGATCCAGCCTGGTCGCGGCTCCGGCACGAACGCACCGACCTTCCTGATCCGCGGCATCTCCGGCGGCGGTGGTGCCACGGGTGAGCGCGGTGTGGCGCCTTTACATGGACAACGTCTACGTGCCGCGCACCAACGGCTCCATCTTCCGCGTCCTCGACACGGAGCGCGTCGAGGTGCTGCGCGGACCCCAGGGCACGCTTGTTCGGTCGCAACAGCACCGGCGGCGCGATCCGGCTTTTCACCAAGCAGCCCAAGCAGGAGTTCGAGAGTTACCTCAAGGCAACATTCGGAAATTTCAACCGCACGGACTTCGTGGGCATGCTCAACGTGCCGGTGGGTGAGACGCTGGCCATCCGCGGCCAGGCGGCCTACCTGAAGCAGGACGGCTTCGTGGAGCGTGGCACGCAGAGCCTGGGCAGCACGGAGGAAGTCCTCGGGCGCCTGCAGGTGGCGTGGACTCCCAGCGAGACCTTCAAGGCGACGCTGAGCGCGATGTACAGCGACGCGAAGTCCGATGGCACGCCGAACGACATCATCATCTGGGACATGAACCCGGACCTGAACTTCCAGGGCAACTTCGCCGACTGGCTGTCCGACGCACTGGCGCTGTCTGGCCAGCCCCGGGCGCAGGTTTTCAACGATCCGCGGCTGGTCCTCGATGACTACACGATGCCCGACTACTGCTTCGTGGACGATTTCGACCCGGACTGGGATGCGGCCTGCGAACTGCGAAACGACAACGAGTATTTCCAGACCGACCTCGAGCCTGGAGTGGCAACTGGGCGAGAACATGACGCTCACGTCCACCACCGGCTACTCCCAGATGGACCATGTGGGCAATACGGACTGGCAGATGCTCGGCTTCGAGTTCCGGCCGGATGACGTGTCATCGGAAGTCTTCTATCAGGAGCTGATCCTGAACACCGCGCTGTTCGGCGGCAAGGTCGATCTGGCCACCGGCGTGAATTACTTCCACGAGGATTCCGAGTCGCCGCGACAGCAGACGCTGACGCGCTGGGGCAGCAGCACGTTCTCGCCGCAGGCTGCCAACGGCAACGCGGGCGGACCGTTCCGGACCACGGGTGACGGGCTTGTCGAGCAGACCACGAGTGCTTACGGCATCTTCGCCAGCGCTACCTGGCACATCACCGACAAGCTGAACTTCACGGGTGGCGGCCGCTATTCGCTACGACGAGAAGGACTATCTGGCAACGCGCTTTGCGCAGGTGGACTTCGTGCCCGCGCCAGGCACCACGTCCACGACGGTGACGACGAAGAAGGACTGGGACGCCTTCGACTGGCGCGCGACGCTGGACTACACGTTCGTCCCCGGGATCATGGCCTATGGCACGGTGTCCAAGGCCCACAAGGCCGGTGCGATCGCCTATACGATGCTGCAACGCGTTCCGGGCGACCAGCAGAGTGGCGACTTCATCCCGGCGCTGCCGCCGGAGGAAGTCGTGAACTACGAGCTGGGAATGCGCATGACGTTCCTGAACAACCGGCTGCGCATCAACCCGACCGGCTATTACATGGAGTGGAGCGATCGGCAGGCGGCACGCAATGTCAGCTGCGTGGCGGAGGGAATCGAGGCCTGTCCGCAGGGATTCCGGGTCATCCTGACCAACTCGGGTGACGTGGATATCTGGGGCTATGAACTCGATGCGCAGTTCGTCATGACGGACAACCTCGTGCTCGACGGTGCGCTCGGTGTCACCGAATACAACCTGAAGGACGAGGCGGCCAATGGCGGACCGAACCTCTATCCGAGCCAGCCCTCGCCGACATGGAACATCGGCGCGACCTGGACTCAGCCGACGGACAATTACGGCGGGTTCCTGATCAACATGAGCTACTCGTACGTGGCTTCGCAGAGCACCTACCCCACCAGCGAGGGAGACTCGGCGTATCAACTGCCCAGCTATGGCGTGCTGGGTGCGCGGATCCAGTGGACATCGAGTAACGGACGCAACCTGGTCACGCTATACGGCAACAACCTGACCGACGAGAGCTACGGCACTTTCGGGACGGCGTTCGGTGGCGGTTTCTGGGACGCAAATCCCGTGCCTGCCGCCGGACCACTCAACGCCATCGCCGCGCCGCCGCGCCAGATGGTCAGCGTCACCCGTGCCCGGCCGCTTGAATACGGCATAACGCTGCAGCACAACTTCAACTAACCGCCCGGCTCTCAAGCCCAGGGGCCCGATCCATTCGGGCCCCTTTTTTTGATTTGTGCGATAGATGAAATCTATCGATCTGATAAGAACAAACGATTGTTGCCTCGGCAGCAAGGTGGCTATCCTCTCGTCATCCGCTGCCACAGCACTGACCGAGGATTACCCATGTCGCTGATCAATACCGAAATCAAGCCGTTCAAGGCCACCGCCTACCACAACGGCAAGTTCGTCCCCGTCACGGACACTGACCTGAAGGGCAAGTGGTCCGTGCTGGTGTTCTACCCGGCGGACTTCACGTTCGTCTGCCCCACCGAGCTGGGCGACCTCGCCGACCACTACCCCGAGTTCAAGAAGCTCGGCGTTGAGATCTACGGCGTCTCCACGGACACGCACTTCGCCCACAAGGCCTGGCATGACACCTCCGAGACCATCGCCAAGGTGCAGTACCCGCTGGTCGGCGACCCGACGCTCGCGCTGGCACGCAACTTCGAGGTGCTGATCGAGGAAGAGGGCCTGGCGCTGCGCGGGACGTTCCTGATCGACCCGGCCGGCAAGATCAAGGTGATGGAGGTGCACGACAACGGCATCGGCCGCGATGCGAAGGAACTGCTGCGCAAGGTCCAGGCCGCGCAGTACGTGGCCGCGCACCCGAATGAAGTCTGCCCGGCCAAGTGGACGCCCGGCGCGAAGACGCTGGCCCCGTCGCTGAGCCTCGTCGGCAAGATCTGAACGCCTGAACAAGGCAAGGATGTCCGCCATGCTTGAACCAGACATGAAAGCCCAGTTGGGCAGCTTACCTCGAGCGACTCGTCGTTCCCGTGGAGATCAACGCCCACGTGGACGACAGCCCGGCCTCGAAGGACATGCTGGCGCTGCTGGCGGACATCACTTCGCTGACGCCGAAGGTGTCAGTGCGGGAGATCCGTGAAGGCTCGGACCGGAAGCCCTCCTTCACGCTCGCCCGCGCCGGAGAGCAGCCCCGCGTGGGATTCGCGGGCCTGCCGCTCGGCCATGAATTCACCTCGCTCGTGCTCGCGTTGCTGCAGACCGGCGGCCATCCGCCGAAAATCGACGAGGCCACGATCGAACAGATCCGCAGTCTCGAAGGCGACTTCGCGTTCGAGACCTATATTTCGCTGACCTGCCAGAACTGCCCGGACGTCGTCCAGGCGCTGAACCTGATGGCAGTGCTGAACCCGCGCATCCGCCACACGATGATCGAAGGCTCCGCGTTCGAGCAGGAAGTCGCCGCGAAGCGCATCCTCTCGGTGCCGGCCGTCTTCCTGAACGGCGAGCCTTTCGGCCAGGGCCGCATGGAGATCGAGGAGATCCTCGCGAAGCTCGACCGCGGCGCCGAGAAGCGCCAGTCCGCGAAGATGAACGCCGCCGAGCCGTACGACATGCTGATCGTCGGCGGTGGCCCGGCCGCGGCCTCAGCGGCGATCTACGCCGCGCGCAAGGGCATCCGCGTCGGCGTGGCGGCCGAACGCTTCGGTGGCCAGGTGCTGGATACACTGGGCATAGAGAACCTGATCTCGGTGCCGCACACGGAAGGCCCGCAGCTAGCCGCCGAACTCGAGCGCAACGTCCGCGCGCATGCGGTGGATGTCATGAACCTGCAGCGCGCCGACAAGCTCATTCCCGGCGAGTTGAACGAAGTGCACTTCGCCAATGGCGCCAGCCTGAAGGCCCGCAGCGTGATCGTCGCGACCGGTGCCCGCTGGCGGGAGCTCGGCGTGCCGGGAGAGAGCGAGTACCGCAACCGCGGCGTGGCCTACTGCCCGCATTGTGACGGCCCGCTGTTCAAGGGTAGGGATGTCGCGGTGGTCGGCGGTGGCAACTCCGGCGTGGAGGCGGCCATCGATCTTGCGGGCATCGTGAAGTCCGTGACGCTGATCGAGTTCGACCCGAAGCTGCGCGCCGACGCCGTGCTGGTCAGCAAGCTGCTGAGCCTGCCGAACGTCACCGTGCTGACCAGCGCCCAGACGACCGAAGTCGTCGGCGATGGCGACAAGGTCACCGGTCTCGTGGTCCGCGACCGCAACAGCGGCGAAGTGCGCAACATGCCGCTGGCCGGCGTGTTCGTGCAGATCGGTCTCGTCCCGAACACGGACTGGCTCAAGGGCACGGTGGCGCTGTCGGCCGGGGTGAAGTCGAGATCGACGCGCGCGGCGCCACATCGGTGCCCGGCGTGTTCGCCGCGGGCGACTGCACGACGGTGCCGTTCAAGCAGATCGTCGTGGCGATGGGCGCGGGTTCGACCGCCGCGCTGTCAGCCTTCGACCACCTGATCCGCTCGCCGGCGGCGCGGCCGAAGGCCGTGCAGGCGGCCTGACCACGGGGGTCTATCCGAGCAGCGCCGGGTTGCGCTGCCAGACCGACCAGGTCAGCGCGGAGGCGAAGCTCACCCAGGCCAGGTACGGCAACAGCAGGATGCCCGCCAGTCGATGCTGCCGCCAGAACGCCACCAGCGTTGCGGCGATCAGCAGCCACAGCACCACGACGACGACGAACGCCAGCGCACCCCGGCGCCATTCGAAGAACACCCAGGTCCACAACGCGTTGAAGGCGAGCTGCACGATGAACAGCCACAACGCGCCGCGCGCGCCGGCAAAGCCGCGCGGCCGCCACACCAGCCAAGCCGCCACCGCCATGAGCAGGTAAAGCGTGGTCCACGCCGGGCCGAACAGGCCGGCCGGCGGGGCCCAGGCCGGACGATCGAGCTGGGTGTAGAAATCGGCGGCGTTGATGGAGGCGAGTGCGCCGATGGCGCCCGCCACAAAGACAAGGGCGAACCAGCCGAGCAGCCCCGGCAGGCGCAGGTTGCGAGCGTTCACGGTAATGGTCTGGTCACCTTATCGCCAACTTCTCAGGCTTTGAGACCATCGCCCCGTGGCATCACCACGATCAGCAACGTGGCAATCGGTCCCAGCAACAGCGAAAGCAGCCACCAGACCAGGCCGCGACGCGCCTTGGACTGCGCAAGTCCCGCGTTGATGAGGGCGAGCGTTCCCCAACCAACAAAGAACTCACCGTACTTGAATGGATTCACTCCGACCCTCCCTGACAAGGTTCCTTCACGCCAATACGTCGCGGATCGACGCGTCCCGTGCAAACACCGCCCGGACGTAAGAGCACTCGGGATTGATGCGAAGCTGGCTCTTCCGGGCCCATGCCACGGCGGCGTCGAGCAGCTTGCGGGCGACGCCATGTCCACGCAATCCGGGGTCGACGAACGTATGGTTGATCACGATCACCGAATCGGAAGAATGAAGGTAGGTCAGCTCCGCGAAGCGCTTGCCATCGCGAGCAATGACAAAGGCGCCCTGGGGGCCGTTCTCCTCGTGTGCAATGACGTCTTCCATGTCCAGCCCTCAGTGCGCGAGACGTTCCAGCTGCCGGTCGTGAAGTCGTGACAGTAACAGCAGCGCGGTAACCGCGCCTATCACGGCCATGAACATGTCCCACTGCGTGTCCCAGGGATCGCCCTGGGTACCGAGGAACTCATGCGCGCCCTGCCCGAACGCGATCGCAGCGCCCCATTCGACGAACTCGTAGCTGGCGCTGATCGCCAGCACGATGCACACCGTGATGAAGTTGCGCATGGCCGGCGTGCGCACGTAGTTGCCCGCGCACCAGGATCTCGCGCACCGCGATGGCCGGGACGAAGCCCTGCAGGAAGTGCCCGACGCGGTCGTAGGGATTGCGTTCGAAGCCGAACAGGTCCTGCAGCGTGAATCCGATCGGCACCCGCGCGTAGGTGTAGGCGCCCCCCAGGATCAGCACCAGCGCGTGCACGAAGATCAGCACGTACAGCAGCGTCGTCAGCGGGTAACTGTTGCGCGTGAAGAACAGCAGCGGGATCACGACCAGCACCGGCAACACTTCGAGCAGCCAGGTGGGTCGGTCGTAAGGGTCCAGGCCAGATACGACCAGAGCGGCGACCGTTGCGGCGAGCAGCAGCAGGAGCAGGGTGCGCCGGTCCTGTGCGTTGCTGGCCATCAGAACTCGAACTGCACGTCCTCCGGGATCGAGAAATCGTAGCCCTTGGTGAAGCCGATCCAGCGGCCCAGGACGATGACGGCTGATCCAGAGCAGGATCGACAGCAACGCCGGCCAGCTGCGCCGCGGTCGGCGCGGCGCGATCCTTGTCCCAGGCGGACACGCTGCGCGCGGTGATGAACTGGAAGATCGCCATGTTGATGCCGGCCGCCAGCAGCGCCAGCATCTTCAGCCGGAACGCCGTGTTGCCGTAGTAGGTGATCGCGTTGGGCGCGAACATCAGTGCGCCGGTGACGACCGCGACGCCGAACGCCGTCCACGTGAGACCGAGCAGCTCGCCTGAGATGCGCGTGTACGCACGCTTCGCGTTCGGGAAGCCCAGCAGCCGCAGGTCGACGATCAGGATCGTGCCGAAGACCACGGCGACTGCCAGCACGTGGATGGCCTCGACGAACGGCATGGCCTTGAGCGAGCTGCGCATCCACTCGGCAACCGCCGAAGCGTGGATCGCCTGCACCAGTGGCAACAGGTTCATGTCAGGTACCCAGGTGCCACGAGCCCCAGACCTCGACGTCGTAGGCGATCGCGCGGCCGAGGAAGATGATCGACGACCCAGACGAGCGATCATCAGCCACGGCCGCGAAGCGCGTGCCGGCGGAATGCAGGCCGGTGGCGCGAAGCCGCGCGGCGACCAGCCAGCACGCGCGACGGCAGGATCAGCGCCATCTTCAGCCAGAACGACAGCGCACTGACCTGCCGGACCGGCTCGCCGATGATCAGCAGGATGCCGGTGACCGGCCATCACGGCGAGGCCGCCCCAGATCCAGGGTGCGAACCGCGCCCAGACCTCCTCGAAGCGTCTCGTCGGTGCGCACGCGGCCAGCACGCGCAGCGCGATCATCAGCATCGAGACGAACACGATGCCGATCATCAGGATGTGGATCGCCTGCAGCAGCGGCGTCAGCCAGGTAGCGTCGACTGGATGGCCTGCTGACAGCGGAGTGGCCTGCAGCCAGCTGCGCGAACTCGAGCATGCGGACATCAGCGGCTATCAGCGCTTGGCGGTCGGCCAGCGCGCCTTGGCCGTGCGCGATGCTGCCTTCGACGGAGTCGCAGTGCTTGCCGGCCGCCGGCGGCGTCTTCGCCGGGCACTGGATAGAGGTTGCCCTCGCGCGCGCCGGCAGTCTCGCCGCTGCGCAGCGGATGCAGGCCGACGCTGAAGATCGTGCCGGGCGGGAAGCGCTGACCGAGATGCCCTCCGTCGGCGGCCTGCGGCGGAGCCCGTCATCTCGACGGCCCAGACGACCGGCTTGCCGTCGGCGCCACGCTCGACGTTCGTGCGCTCGGCGTTCATCGGCGCGAAGAAGATCTGCAGGTGGTTGGCATCCGGATTCACGCGCGTGACGACGCCGGTGAACACCTTGGTCACCTCGTTGTTGAAGATCGAGAACGAGTGGTGCGCCAGCGCCGGGTACGGCCAGCGCAGTGCCGCGAGCCGGCACGAGCGCCGGGATGCACTCAGATTCTGCGTATTCACGGTCCCCTCCGTTACCCTGCTGATTATAGCGGGCCTGCTTGCCGAAGTTGAAGATGTCCTCGTCCTCCGGCCTTTCCATGCCCTGCTTCCGAGTACTTCTCCCAGATCTGGGCCCAGGGGCGGCCGTACATGTCGGGCACCTCGTACTCGATGGTCTGGCCCGGCGTCACCGGCGTCGCCTTGCCCTTGATCGGGAAGATCGTCTGCACGCACTCGATGAAGACGTACGGGTCGCCTTCGTCGAAGCCGCTCAGCTTCACGAAGTTGCGGACGATGCGCACCGGCTCCACGAGCGCTTCGGGGTCGTAGAAGATCGCCTCGTGGTTCAGGCCGAGGAACTTGCCGCTCGCGTCGCGGTTCGGCGTGTAGATCTCGATCGTCTGCAGCTTGTTCGAGTGCTCGAAGGCGCCGTGCACCTTCCAGCCCTGGATGTTCGACGTCCAGGTGATCAGCGTGTCGCTTGTCCCAGAAGCCGATCGTCTCGCCGTACCAGCGCGGCACGTCCTGCGCCGAGGCGCGGCACGGCGCCGTTCATGTTGAACTCGCGGCCGACGTGGATGTTGGTGATGAAGTTGCGCGCGACGCCGGCCATGATCTGCACCATGCTCCGGCGTCACCATGATGTAGTGCTCCCACACCGCGGACTCGTGCCAGCGGCGCATGAAGCCTTCGGGCCAGCAGTACTGCGACGGCCAGTGCGGCGCGTTCGTGTTACCGCCTGGTGGTAGGCCTCCTGCACCATGCGCGTCTGGTACTCCGGCGTCAGCAGCGACAGGATCGTCGGCATCTGGTTGTGCCGCATGCGGTACCAGTACGCGTTGCCCGGCGTGAAGCCCGGGATGCTGGTAGCGGCCGGTCCATTCGCCGGGCACGGTCGCGTAGGTGTGCTTCGTCGGGCCGCCGCGCTGCGTCGTCTCGGCCAGCAGCGCCTCGTAATGCGCCTGCGCGGTCTTGAACGGGTACGGGCTGACGATGGCCTCGCGCGGATAGTCGCGGTCGCAGTAACCCCACGGCGCCGAGCGCGGGCCCCTTCGCCGCCGATCAGCCGGCCGCCGGTGGCGCCCCACAGCTCCTCGAGCGCCGACCGGGCTGTTGCAGCGGAAGTAGCGCGGGTCGTTCCAGAGCTCGCGATCCTTGTAGAAATCCTTCGTCGTGAACAGGTCGACCGGCAGCGGCGTGATGCCAGTCGGGCACCGCGCCGTCCCGCGCCAGGCCGACGAACGTGCGCGGCGGCCGTCGCGACTGGCACCTCGGTGAGAGGGGCGCATCGTGGCGCCGACCGCCGGCTGGCCGCGCAGGTCGGCCTTCATGGGCGCGCCGCGACCGACACTCTTGAAGCCGGGGTCGGCCACCTGCTGCGCCGAACGCGGCCGACATGCCGAGTGCCGCGAGTGCGGTGGCCACCAGGCGCTTGTTCATTGCACCAACCCCCGAAAGCTGCGGCTTCGACTAGTTCTGCCCGTCGACGACGACGCGGCCTTCCTTTATGACCGTCCTGGCCTTGAGCCAGTTCCAGTAGCCCTCGAGCGGGTCCCCGTCGAGCAGCACGATATCGGCGAGTTTACCGGTTTCCAGCGTGCCGATCGCATCGCCCAGCCCCAGGTAGGCCGCCGTATTCGGGCCCATGATCTTCACCATGTCGCGCGTTGAAAATACAACGTTCATCGAGCGCAATTCCTGGGAAAGGCCGGCCCGCGGGTCGTAGGTGGTGTCCATGCCATTGCCGAGGACGGCGCCCGCGTCGAACAGCGTGCGGGAATTGACCATCGAGTAGCCGGCTTCCTTGCCGCCGCCCACGCCGTCGATGATGCCCTCCGGCCAGGGCTTGCCATCGCGGAAGCGGGGCTTGTTGTCATCCGCGAACACGCCGAACACCGGTGAGCCGAATCCGATGGCCATCAGGATGTGGGTCCCCGCTGCGGCCAGCTGCTGCGCTGTTTCCTTCGGTATCCAGTCCTTGTTCGGCACATGCACCAGCAGTTTCACGCCGGCCTCTACCGCCGCCGACATCGCCGGCGTGCTGACCGCGTGGACCTGCACCTTCACGCCGCGCTGCCGGCCTTCATCAAGCATCGCCTTCAGCGTCTCGACCTCGGCAGCCGAGGGTCCCGGCAGCGGAGCCAGCAACACCTCGCCCGTGTAACCCACATTCAGCGCCGCCAGCTTTCGTATCTCGGCGCGCGCCTGCTCGGGGTTCAGGTTGGCGGCGAGCACGGGAGTACCGGACGGAATGATCCGCGGGCCGTTGGTGGCGCCCTGCTCGATGCGGTCGCGCAGCGCCACGATCGCTTCCGGAGATCCACCGCCAGACAGCACCGTCGTGAAGCCCGCGTCGAGAAGCGCCTGCATCTGCTTCTTCTCGTCCGGGCCGGTGTAGACGTGCCGGTGCGCATCGATGAAGCCCGGCATCGCCGACAGGCCGCGCGCATTGATGACGCGGCCCGCGGTGGTCGCGGGGTCGCCCGGGCCGACTGCCACGATGCGCCCATTGCGCACGACGATGGAGCCTTCGCGGAATCACTTCGCCGTTGCCGACGATGATCCTCGCATTCGTGATCGTGAGTTCCTGGGCGAAGGCCGGCGCCACGCCAAGCAGCGCGGCCAGTCCAACCGCCAGCGCCACCGCGCGTGAAGCCTGTGTCATGCGCGGCTACTCCCGGCAGCTGAAACTGGCCGCGGCGTTCATGTCCCCGCTGCCGTCGTAATGCGGATGCTTCGGGAACGGGCACAGCGGACGCGTCACGCCGGGCATCGAGGCCCCGCTGGCGATCACCTGGTCCGGCGCGCGGTTGTTCTCCACCCAGCTCACGATGGCATCGACCATGTTGAAGCGGTCGAGCGTGCGATCACCGCCGGCGCAGTGCCCCATGCCCGGCACGAGGAACAGGCGGCTCCAGTCCGCGGTCTTCGCGGGCTGGTTGTCCTTCTCGAGGCGCTGGTAGTACTCCGTGGTGTCGAGCGCGGAGAACCACGGATCGCTGACGCCGTGGAAGAAGATGAGCTTGCCGCCGTGGCCGCGGAAGGTGCTGAGGTTGGTCCACGCGTTGGTGTCGCCGACCATGGCGCGCGCGTCGTGGGCAATGGCAGCCGAGGCCTCGACATCCATTGGCGCGCTGCTGCCCGGCGCGCCCTCGGGGATCACCGGACCCACCAGCAGGCCCGGCAGTCCGCGGGAGGTGGCAAGACCGGTGTCGTACATGAAGCCGGGATACACCTGCTGGCCACTGGCCGTCTTCGGGCCCGCCAGTCCCTTGCTGATGGCTTCGGCCTGGGCGGCGCTGAGGCAGCCTTCGGCCTTGTCGCCCTTGCACACCAGCGCCTTCGGGTCGAAGGAACATCCTTGCGGCGCAAACACCAGGCCATCCTTCGCGCCGTCGCGCGCATCGCACGAAGCGACGAAGCTGTCCACGACGAGCTTGCGGTCCGTGTCGCTGAGCGCCTGGTTCGTCTGCGGCCGGCCCTGCGCGTCTTTCGGCGCGATGGCGTTCAGCTGCGTGGCCATCCAGCGCAGCGCGAGGTTGGAGTAGTTGGTGCGCATTGCCGGTGCGCCGGCGACGATGCCATCGAACAGGTTCGGAAAGCGCTGCGACATGATCATGCCTTCGCGGCCGCCGGTGGAGCAGCCCACCCAGTAGGCATGGTGCGCAGGGCGGCCGTAGTGCGCGGCCACCAGCTCCTTCGCGACGATCGTGACCTTGGCATTGGCCTGGTACAGGAAGTTCAGCAGGGACTCCTGGTCCAGCATGAAGCTCGCGTCGAAGCCGGTGCCGGTGTGGCCGGAATCGGTGCTGGCGATGGCGAAGCCCTGCGCGAGCGCCGGCGTGTCACCGGCGTACTGCGCGCCCACCGGCGGATTGATCACGCCGTTGAGGCCGCCGCCGCCCTGGTAGAAGAAGCGGCCGTTCCAGTTGGCAGGCAGCGCCACGGCGAAGCCGATTGCATAGGGCTTGCCGTCGCGACCCACGCGGCGATCGATGACGCCGTCCACGCGACAGTGCGCCGGCAGGTTGACGGGAGGAGCCGGCGGTCCACCCGGCCGCGCCGCCATCGGACCCGCGGGAACCTCCACCGCGCTGGTGATCTCGACGTTGTGGCCGGCCAGCTTGAAGCCGCTGAGTGCGCCGCAGGCCTTGGCTTCAGCCGCGAGGCCCATGGCCGGAGTCATCGCGGCGCAGAGGAGCGAGAGGGCGCCAATGCGGCGCAGTCCAGGGGTGTTCATGTGCTTCAGGCCTTTCTGTTGGTGATTTGTTCGCGCACGCGTTCGAGCAGCGCCTTGGTCTGGCGCACGCCCTTGCGGTCATCGGGATCCTTGCCTTCGTACTCGATGCCGACATGGCCGCGATAGCCCGCGTCGACAACGATCTGCATCATCCGCAGGTAGTCGATGGTCGTCTCGTTGCCCTGCGCATCGAACTCGTAGGACTTCGCACTGACGCCCCTGGCGAAGGGCATCAGTTCCCGCACCCCGAGGTAGCGGTCGTAGCTCATCTCAGGCGAGATGCGGAAATTGCCGAAATCCGGCAGCGTCCCGCAGTTGGGCAGGCCGACCTGCTCGATGACCAGCGACAGCCACTTGCCATGGCTGGACCAGCCACCGTGGTTCTCGACGATCACGTTGATGCCGTGCTGTGCGCCGAACTCCGACAGGCGGCGCAGTCCATCCACGGCGTAGTCCATCTGTGCGCCGATGCTGCCCGTGGACTGCGCGTTGACCCGGATGGAGTGGCAGCCGAGGAACTTCGCCGCGCGAACCCACTTGTGGTGGTTCTCCACGGCTTTGGTGCGCGCTGCCGCATCGGGGTCGCCGATCGCTCCCTCGCGGTCGCACATGATCAGGCCGCTGCGCACGCCGTTGTCGTCGCAGCGCTGCTTCAGTTGAGCCAGGAAGGCCTGGTCTTCGGCCTTGTCCATGAAGAACGACGTTGACGTACTCGACCACGTCGATGTCGAACTCGCGGCGCGCCACGACGGGGAAGTCCAGCGTGGTCATCCTGCCGGCGAACAGCGTGCGGAAGAACGACCACTGGGCCAGCGAGATGCGGAACAGCGGATCGTCGGCGGAAGCCCCCCGGGCCGCAGTTCCGGTGCCGATCGCGGCCGCAGCCGCAACCGATCCGGCGGCGGCCAGGAAACTCCGGCGGCTGTTCATGACGCGACCCCCCGTTTGATCTAGCATCGTCAGCATAACTTCAACAAACGACCGCGATCCATCGGGGGCCGACCGTGAATCCAAATGTGCGCCTGCGCCTGGCCGTGATGATGTTCCTGCAGTTCGCGCTGTGGGGTGCCTGGTTCGTGACCACCAGCACCTACCTGCTGAAGATCGGCTTCAGCGGCCTGCAGGTGGGCGCGGCCTACAGCACGATGAACTGGGGCGCGATCCTGGCCCCGGTCATCGCCGGTGCGCTGGCGGACCGCTTCTTCGAGGCGCAGAAGGTCATGGGCGTGCTGCACCTGGCGGGCGCGGCGCTGCTGTGGCACATCTCCTCGATCACCGACCCGACGTTGTTCTTCTGGATGCTGCTGGCCTACGCCGTCTGCTACATGCCGACGCTGGGCCTCGCCAACACGATCAGCTTCCACCAGATGAGCGAGCCCTCGCGGCAGTTCGGCCCGATCCGCGCCTGCGGCACCGTGGGCTGGATCGTCGCGGGCTTCGTCGTCGGCCTGCTCGCGCCGCAGCTGCTGGGTCACTCCATCGAGGACACGAACCTGCCGCTGAAGATCGCGCGCGGTGGTTTCGGTCCTGCTCGGCCTGTATTGCTTCTCGCTGCCCGCCACGCCACCCGGCAGCGAAGGGTCGCAAGCCCAGCATCAGCGAGGCGCTGGGACTCTCGACGCTGGCGAAGATGAAGGACCGCTCGTTCGCCGTATTCGTCATCGGCTCGCTGCTGCTGTGCATCCCGCTGTCCTTCTACTACAGCTTCGCCAACCCCTTCCTGAACGAGGTGGGGATGCAGAACGCGGCGATGAAGATGACGCTGGGGCAGATGTCCGAGGTGCTGTTCCTGCTGCTGATCCCCGTGTTCTTCGCGCGCCTCGGCGTGAAGAAGATGCTGGTGATCGGCATGGCGGCCTGGACGGTGCGCTACCTGCTGTTCGCATGGGGCAACAACGAGGCGCTGGTGGCGATGCTGTATGCCGGCATCATCCTGCACGGCATCTGCTTCGATTTCTTCTTCGTCACCGGGCAGATCTATGTCGACAACTCGGTGTGAAAAGGTGCAGCGCGCCTCGGCGCAGGGCTTCATCCACGTGGTCACCTACGGCGTGGGCCAGCTGATCGGCTCCTGGGCGGCCGGCGCGGTGGTGAGCCACTACACGCTGGCCACCGACGAGGGCACGCGGCACCTGTGGCGCGCGATCTGGATGGTGCCGGCGGTGATGGCCTTCATCGTGCTGCTGCTGTTCCTGCTGTTCTTCCGCGACCCCGGGCCTCAGGGCGCCAACCGGCTGACCCAGGCGCCGAACTGATCCACCCAGTACGCTGAAGGCGTGCCGGGGCGGCCGATGCCGAACGCATGGCCACCTTCCTGCAGCAGGTGGATCTCGTGGGGGCGCTTTGCTTCGCGCATCGCGTCCATCAACCGGATGCTGTTCTCGGCTGGCACCGCTTCATCGTCCAGCGCGTGCACGATGAACAGCGGCGGCGTCGAACCGGTGACACGAAGCTCGGCCGAATTGCGGTCGATCTCCATCGGCGTGGCCTGCTCGCCCAGCAGCAGCTTTCGTGACAGCTCGTGCGTCCAGGGGCTCTTCATCGTTGCGACGGGATAGACCAGCGCCACGCCCAGCGGGCGCGCGTCGAGGGTGTCGCTCGCGTCGACCACGGCATAGGTCTGCTCGGCGTGCCGCGTGGCCAGCATCGCGGCCAGGTGGCCACCTGCCGAAAAGCCGATTACCGATACCCGGCCTGGATCGACGCCGTACTTCCGGGCCTGCGAGCGGATCACGCGCATCGCGCGCTGGGCATCCTGCAGCGCGACGCGGGAGCGGTCCGGCCAGCCCTCGCCGGGCAGGCGGTAGACGAGCACGAACACCGTGAAGCCCTGCCCGGTGAGTCGCGGCGCGAGCTCGACCCCTTCGTTGATCACGGAGACGAACTGGTAGGCCCCGCCCGGGATCACCAGCACCGCGTGGCCGTTGGGCCGCTCCGGCGTGAACACGCGCAGCTGCGGCGTCTCGACATTGCGCAGGAAGCCGGCGAACCAGTCCGGTGGCAGGGCCTGGGCACGGAAATCCCCGGCGCCAGGCGCCTGCGCGGGCCAGAGATCGAGGGCCGGTGCTTGCAGCCAACTGGCCGGCAGCTCGTTCGGCGGGCGTCCCGCCGCAGCGAACGTCGGCATCGCGACGAAGCAGAGCAGTGCGGCACCAAGCCGCAGCGCGGCGTGCTTGCTCACCTTCACGCGCCCTTTCCGGGTTCGGACTTGCCCAGGTGCCGGTCGAAGAACCGGACGACCACGTCGAACGCATCGCGCGATTCCGGAACATCCACGTTGTAGAAGAAGCCATGGAACATGCCATCCCAGACGTGCAGGTCCGCATCGACTCCTGCCTTCACGAGCAGCGCATGCGTGTGGACTGTCGAGCTGAGGTCGAAGCTGCGGGTGCCCGTCATCAGCAGCGTCGGCGGGAACTTCGCCAGCACTTCGGGCGAACTCGCGGGTGCGACCAGCGGGTCCCTGGTGGAAGCGCCCGCAAAGTAGGGCAGTGCGGACTTGTCGGATGCGCCGGACTGCGGCGCGGGCGGCGGTGGCGGATTGCGCGCCTCGCCGGGCGCAGCCGATGTGTAGTCGGCGTCGCCGCCAAACCCCGTGGGCGAGATCGTCATGCCTGCGCAGAGGATGCCGACGGCGCCGGGCCTGGGCAGTCCGTGACGCTGGAACCACGCCACCGACATGCCGGTGAGCATGCCGCCGGCGGAGCAGCCGTAGATGCCGATGTTCTGCGCCGGATAGGTCTTGAGCAGCTCGCGATATACCGCGGCCACATCCTCGCTGGCGGCCGGATGCCTGTGTTCGGGTCCCTGCCGGTAGTCGAGTGCAACGACGCGGACCTTGCCCAGCGAGGCCACCGGAATCGACTCCAGTTCCGCGCAGCCCGGCCAGCAACCCATGAACCCGCCGCCATGCAGGTTGATCAGCACGCGATTCCGGTTTGCAGCAGGCACGCCATCGCGTGGCACGTAGTCGTAGGCGTGCACGCCGGCGATCGTCACGTCCTTGCGCTCGACCGGATACAGCTGCTTCTGCCGTTCCAGGTAGGGGGCGATCAGCGAGGGGACGCCGTTGTCCGGCCCGGCGGTCATCGGCTTCTGCATGGCGAGCAGATGCTCGGTGACGTAGGCCTTGCCCTCCGGGCTCAGGAACTCCGACAGCGGCACGGCGTGCGCGGGCACATGCACTGTGCCGTCCGGGCCGATCGCGGGTGGTGGCTGGCGTGGTGGTTGCTGCGCGAAGACGCTCGCGCCCGACACCATCACGATGACCGCAAGCAGGGCCTTTCGATGCGCCATGATTCCTCCTGAACTGCGCCTGGACCGTATCAGCCCGTCTGGCGACTCTTTCGGCCCTTGCCCGGGGCAGGAGCGGCGGCGCGCCTGGGGCGCAGCGCGGGCAATGCGCGCACCTGTTCGCGAAGGCTGGAGCCACGCACGACCAGTTCCGCGGGAATCACCACCGTCTCACCGGGTTCGCGGCGCATCGCTCGCATGAGGTTCTCGACCAGCAGGCGGGCGCCGGCATGGCAGTTCTGGCGGATGGTCGTCAACGGCGGTGTGGTGTAGGCCGCGAAGGGGATATCGTCGAAGCCGACAATGGCGACGTCCGCAGGCACCTTGCGGCCGCGCTCGGCCAGCGCGCGCATGGCGCTGATCGCAAACACGTCCGAGCAGGCGACGATGCCATCGAAGTCCGCGCCGCCGCCCACCAGCGAAGCGACGGCGTGGTAGGCAGAGTCGCTGCCAAACCGCACGGGGACCTCGTGTTGCGCGACGCGCGCGATCCCTGCTTCCCGCAGGGCGCGACGATAGCCTTTGAGCCGCGCCGCCACTTCCGGGGCACCCGCGTCGCCGAGGAACACGATTCGCCGGCAGCCCTGGGAAACCAGGTGCGTGGTGGCGTCGTGCCCGCCCGCCTCGTTGTCCGAACCCACCGAGACATAGCGCTGGTCAGGCAGGCGCGCACCCCAGACCACCACGGGGAAGCCACTGGTCGCGATGCGGTTCAGCGACTCGTGGTGCAGGCTCTGGCCGACCACGATCACCCCGTCGGCGCGCCGGCCGCGCGCGATGGAGGAGATCCAGTCGGCCGGATCGTCCGTGACCTTGCTCAGCAGCAGGCTGTAGCCGCTGGCGGAGAGCTCGTCGGCAATGGCGCCGAGGATCTCCAGGAAGAACGGATCCGAAAGGTTCTGCCGGGCGGCATGCGCGAGCGGAATCAGGACGCCGATGGTGCGCGTCAGCCCGGTGCGCAGGCTGCTGCCCGCCGCGTCGACCCGGTAGTCCAGCTTCTCGGCTGCCTCGCGCACCATGCGGCGCGTCTCTTCGGAGATCAGCGGGCTGCCCGACAACGCGCGTGAAACCGTGGACAGCGACACGCCGGCGCGTCGCGCCACTGCGGCCATGTTGCTGTGGGGACGGCTCTTGCCTCGCATCAGGCGCCAGCGTAACCCAGCAGGCTGAAGCGCGGCACAAATGGGCCGGGCGTGCACTCGAGAAGGTGCTCCGCGCTGCCGAGGTTCATGTACAGCCGGGCGGTTGCCTTGCCGTCGCGCCAGGCGAGGTCGAGCGTGCCTTCGGGCGAGGACCGGAGTTCGAACTCTCCGCCGAATGCAGGGTGGGAGTTGCGCAGCCGGATCAGCTCGCACAGGTCGGCGACAACCGGCCGCTCCAGCGCCTCCGCGATGTCGCCGCGCGTATAGAAATGGCGGTTGATGTCACGCCCCACGCCGGAGCGCGCCAGCAATGCCATGTCGTTGCGGCCTGCCAGCAGGCCCACGTAGTAGACCTGGGGCACGCCGGGCAGGAAGAACTGGATGGCGCGCGCCAGCAGGTAGCGCAGGTCGTCGCGGCCCATCGCGTCGTAGAACGTGCAGTTGACCTGGTAGAGGTCCAGGTTCGAGGCGGCCGCCCCGGTGGCCCGCAGGCTTTCGCCGCGGCTGTTCTCGTGGATGCGGCGTACCAGCGCGTCGATCCCTTCGTCCGGAATCAGGCCGGGATGCCCGGCCGGATCCGCAGGGTCGGCAGCCGCGTCGATCACGCCGATGCCGTCGTGCGTGTCGAGCACGGTAAGGGCAGTTGCGCCGGGCGCACCTCGATCCATTCCTTCAGGTGCCTCGACGTGCCGGTGAAGAAGGCGTGCAGCACCAGCGGCGGCAGCGCGAAATCGTAGACCCGGTCGACGTGGCGGGCGATCTCGATCTGGCGCCGGTAGTACGAATGGATCTCGACGAGCACCTCGAGGCCGAGGTCGCCCGCACGCGCCGAGAAGGACCGGATGAAGTCGAAGGTCTCCGGGAGCATGAAGCAGCTCGTACCGGCGCGCTTCACCGCGTAGCCCACGGCGTCGAGCCGGATCGAGCGCACCGCATTGGCCGCGAGGATCTTCAGGATGCCGTCGAGGTAGGCAATACCCTCCGGATGAGAGAGGTCGATGTCCAGCTGCTCGGGCGTGAACGTGGTCCAGAAAAGGTGCCGCGAGCCGTCGGCCAGTGTGAGCGGCGTGAACGGCAGGCCCGGACGAGGGCGGTAGACGGACAACAGCTCGGCCTGCGTTGCGCCGCCGGGAAAGACGCTGTCGAAGGTGAGGAACAGGCCGGCGTAAGCACTGCGCGCGCCGCGGGCCGAGTAGTCGAGGAACTGCGGCGAGCGGCTGGAGACATGATTGACGATCACGTCGGCCATCACCTCGACGTCCGCCGCGAGCTCGCGCACGTCCTTCCAGCTGCCCAGGCGCGGGTCCACCTCCGTGTGATCGATGGGATCGAAGCCCGCGTCGGCTCCATCAATGGGATGGAAGAACGGCAGCACGTGCACGCCGCCAAACAGCCCGGCCATCGGGCCGGCCAGCAGCTCGCGCAGCCCCTGCAGCGTGCCGCCCAGGCGGTCGGCGTAGCAGATCAGCTGGACTGCATTCCTCATGCGATGAGGTCCGCCGCCTGCAGGCGCCGGCGTGCCGGGTTGGCCAGCCAGTTGTAGATGAGCCCGGCCGCGAGCAGGAAGGCGAACACGGTCGCGAGCACGAAGCCCGCGCGCGGGCTGCCTGCCGCGTCGCTCACGGCGCCCATGGCCAGCGGGCCAACCGCCGCGGCCAGTGCGGTGAAGAACAGCACGACACCCGCGATGCTGCCGTGCTGGTGGCGCGGGAAGCAGCTGATCGCCTTGGAGTTCAGCGTCGGATAGACGACGGACATGAACAGGCCGGACAGCGGCAGCAGCCAGGCCGCCGCCTCGACGCCACCCGCGAGCGAGCCGGCGAAACACGCGAATATCAGCGTGCCCACCAGGGCCAGCACCGCGCTCCACGACGCGTGCTCGAGCAGCCAGGCACCCAGGAACCGGCCCAGCGCGCGCAGCACGAAGAACAGCGTCAGCGCGGAGGCGGCCAGCCAGCCCCAGGAGCCGGCATACGACTGCAGCCAGGTGGGCATCCACACGTAGATGGCCACCTCGGCGGCGACATACAGCATCACCAGCAGCGAGAAACCGATCGCGGCCGGATCCTTCATCACCTGCAGCATCTGCCGCAGGTTCGGGCGCTCCGTCGCCGGGCGTGTCACCGGATAGCGGGCGCTGGCCGCCATGATCACGAGCCCGGCACAGATCACCCCGGCGAGCAGGTAAAGCCATTTCCACGACATGCCGCGCGCAACCAGCACGGCAACCACCGCGGGACCTACGATCGCGCCCACGGCGAAGAAGCCCTCGACGTTGTTCATCAGGCGCGTGTGGGCCGTGCTCGAGGGCGTGATGTCGCCGATCAGCGCGAGCGCGCCGGTCTTGAACACGCTGATGCCGAGGCCCGAGACCGCCAGCAGTGCAACCAGTGTCACGTAGTGGCTGCTGGTGGCGACGAGCAGCGAGGCCATGCCGTAAAGCGCAAGGCCGAAGATGATCGTGAGCTTGCGGCCGATGCGGTCGGCGAGGAAGCCCAGCAGCAGTGCGCCGGCGGCAATGCCTGCCATCGTGGCGTACTGGAACGCGCCCGCGGCCGTCATGCTCAGGCCGTGTTCCTCGATGAGGCGGGGGATCACGCTGCCCACCGCATCGGTGGTCATCGCGAAGGTGAAGAACATCAGGCAGGTAAGCCAGCGGACCAGCCGGGCATTGCTGGCCCTGGCGGCATCGTCTTGCGTCATGTGGTTCCCCCTTCCAGACCCGTCGCGTATCGTGACACCAAACGTTTGCATAAACGACTTTCCTGCAGGGGGCCACATGAGCGTTGCGGCGCCGTCGTTGTACGGTGCAGTCGAAGGCGGGGGAACCCGGTTCGTCTGCGCCGTGGGCATCTCGCCGACGGACATCATCGACTCCACCAGCGTTCCGACCACGGACCCGGCGGCGACGATGGCGGGTTGCCTTGCCTTCTTCCGGCAGTCGCAGGATCGCCATGGCGCGCTGCGCGCACTGGGAATCGGCTGCTTCGGTCCGCTCGGGCTCAGGCGCGGCTCGCCGGACTTCGGCCACGTGCTCGATACGCCCAAGCGAGGCTGGTCCGGTGCTGCCATTGTGGGTCCGCTGTCGCGCGGGCTCGGAGTACCGGTCGCGCTGGACACCGATGTCGGCGCGGCGGCGCTGGGCGAATGGCGCCTCGGCGCCGGGCGCGGTCTGGGCTCGCTGGCCTACGTCACGGTGGGAACCGGCATCGGCGCAGCGATGGCGCCGCAGGATGCGGGCGTGGGCCGGCTGCTTCATCCGGAGATGGGTCATGTGCCGGTGCGCCGGGATCCGCGGGACACGCACTTTGCCGGTGTCTGTCCGTTCCATGGCGACTGCGTGGAGGGCCTGGCCAGCGGTCCTGCCGTGCGCGCACGCTGGGGGTGCGATCTCGAGGCCTTGCCTGCAGGGCACGAAGGTCGCTCGATCATTGCCGGCTACCTCGGGCAGCTTGCAGGTTCCATCGCTTTGATGCTGTCGGCGGAGCGCATCGCGTTCGGCGGCGGCGTGATGACGGATGCGGCGATGTTGCCGCTGGTGCGCGCGGCGACACACGCATTCCTCCAGGGCTACCTGCCGCCGCTCAAGACGAGGGAAAGCCTTGATCAGTACGTCGTTGCGCCTGCACTCGGTGCGCGCAGCGCGATCACGGGTGCCCTGCTGATGGCACGGGATTCGATGAATGGAGGGTCGGTCGATGAGTGAGAGCAATGTTCAGGTGGTGGCACTGCTTTTGGTTGCACTTTCCTGGCAGGGCACCGCACTGGCCGGCGCCGCGCCGGCGGGAGCCGCTGCGCCTGCAGGCATGGTGGAAAACCCCTGTCCGCCGGACTACGTGATGCCGGCTGGATTGCGCACCGTGCTCGAAGATCTGTTCATCGAGCCGCGCGTCCTGCAACCCGCCGATTTCGGCCGGCTCGCGAGCGCGCCCGGGTTCGCGGAGATGGAGAAATCCAACCGTGAACGCGCCGCCACCGACTGGGCAGGCCTGTGCCGGTTCCGCACGGACAACGCGCGGGTCGTGGCCGGGGAGCGACCGCGCGTCGTGCTGATGGGCGACTCGATCACCGAGAACTGGAGCATGGCCGATCCCGGCTTCTTCACGCGGGGCATCGTCAATCGCGGCATCGGCGGGCAGACCAGCGCGCAGATGCTGGTGCGATTCCGGGCCGATGTGGTCGCGCTGCGGCCCGCGACCGTGCACATCCTCGCGGGCACGAACGACATCGCGGGCAATGGCGGCCCCACGAGCCCGCAGGACTTCCGCAACAACATCCAGTCGATGGTGGAACTGGCGCGTGCCAACGGCATCCGCGTGATCCTGGGAGCCATTCCCCCTGCGGACCAGTTCACCTGGCGCCCCGGGATGAAGCCCGCGCCGGTGATCAGTGCGCAGAACGACTGGCTCAGGCAATACGCCGGGCGCAACGGGCTGGGATTCATCGACTATCACGCTGCACTGGTCGGCCCGCGACAGGAGCTGCGGGCCGAGCTGGGCAACGATGGCGTGCACCCGAACCGCGCGGGCTACCTCGTCATGCGCAAGCTGGCAGAGGAAGCGCTCTAGGGGCGTTTCGCCGCTTTCGAGTGTTTCGGGAAGAACCGGAACACTTCCGGCATGCTGCTCATGATGATCGTGCCGTGGTCGACGCCGGGGACCTCCACGTACTCGTGCGCGATCCCCTTCTGCTCGAGCTGCTGGTGGAAGGCGCGCACGCCGTCGAGCAGGAAGTCCTTCTCGCCGATGGCGATCATCATCGGCACCTTCGCGATGCGGGACTCCGGCGTGACGTTCACGTCGAAGATGGCCGGGGCGATCAGCGCCACGCCGGCCCAGGTGTCCGCGTACTTCTCGGCGAGGTGGCGGGCGCCGCCGCCGCCCTGGGAATGGCCCATCAGGTAGATGCGCTGGTCGTCCACCGGGAATTCCTGGCGCACGCGCGCCAGCACGTTCATCACGTCCTTCTCGCTGTACTGCGTTACCAGGGCAGGATCGGTCTCGCGGGTTCCGCCGATCAGCGGCGGCATGGGGCGGTCCGAAGGGGGCGGCGCGGCTGTTGCGCCGGGAGCACCCGGAGCACCCGGTGGGCGCATCGCGCGCGGGGGTACTCCAAAGCCGGCGCGATTGTTGTAGCCGAGCGCGCCAACGAGGATGTAGCCGCCCTGTTCGGCCTGGTCCACCGCGCTGCCGCGCACGAAAGTCAGTGTCGTGCCGGTGAAGCCGCGCAGTGCCAGGACCAGCGGCGCCTTCTCCCCCGGCTTGATCTTCGAGGAGACGAAGACCGAATAAGGCAGCGACTCGCCGGTTTCCGGGAAGGTGTAGTGCCGGATCTCGACACGGGGTTCGGGAACGACCTCGGAGCCGCCGCGAATACCCGCGGGCAGGATCTCCGGTGGCCGCCCATCCTGCGCACTCACGGCTGCCGCCGTATGGAACAGGGCGCCTCCAAGGGCGAGGACGGCAATCGACCGGGCGATGCAGTGCATGGTTCCCCCTCTTTGGTAAGGGACAATAGTCGCCGGTCCATGCAAGTGCAATCGATTGCGGCCTGCGCTACCGTAGTCGCGCGGCCACGCGCAGCGAAGGGGGAGAAGGCGATGAAGCGAATGCGGGTCTCGATACTCATGCTCGGGACGCTGCTGTTCTGCGCGCAGGCTCCGCAGCCGGCGTGGTCCGCGGCCTCGGCTCCGGCGCCCGCGTCGGGGCTGCGCGCAGGTGCAGCGCGAGTGGATTACACGCCGCTGGCCGGCGCCTTGCCGCGCAACTTCCGCGGCGTGCTGGATCCCATCTACGTGCGCACGGTTGTGCTCGACAACGGCAGCACCCGCGCCGCGCTGGTGACCATCGACGCTGGCGCCATCCCCACTGCGCTGTTCCAGAAAGTCAGCGCGCGGGCACAAGAGGACCTGGGGATTGCGCCCGAGAACCTGCTGCTCTCCGCGACGCATACCCACAGCGTCCCCTTCCGCCTTGGCGACGAGGTCGAGGAAAAGATCATGCACGGCCTGCGCGAGTCCGTGGCGCGACTGCAGCCGGCGCGCGTGGCCTACGGCACCGGCGTCTCCCACATCAACGTGAACCGCGACCGCATCGACCCGAAGACCAGTCGCTGGTGGGAGGGGCCCAACTACGACGGCACGTCCGACAAGACCGTGGCCGTGGTGCGCTTCGAGACACTGCAGGGCGTGCCGATCGCCGTGTATGCGAACTACGCGGTGCACGCGGTGCTTACCGGCACGCTGGACCTGATCAGCGGCGACATTCCCGGCGCGACGTCGCGCTACGTCGAGGACGCACTCGGCGGCAACGCGGTGGTGCTGTGGGCCAGCGGTGCTGCCGGCGACCAGAATCCGGTCTACTTCAACCAGACCTATGAGCTGCGTGACATCCGCATCGCGGACTACGCCCGCCGCGGGGAGGACATCAGCAATGCGATGCCGCCGGGCGGAGAGGGCCTGGACCGCGCCAATCCGCGCGTGGACCTGCTGATGAAGCAGCAGCAGCAGATGACGAACTCGATGGGCCAGATGCTGGGCGAGGAGATCCTGCATGTCATGCGCGAGTCGCTCGGCGCCGCGTCGGAGAAGGTCACGCTGAAGGGCGACACTCGCGTTCTGACCTGCCCGGCTCGCCGTCGCACGGACACGGGCCGCGCCGGGTTTCCCGGGAGCTACGTGGATGCCGATGACGTCTCGATGCGCCTCGGCGCGCTGCGCATCGGGGATGTGTACATCGGCACCGTCGACGGCGAGGTCTACAACGGCATCGCGCAGCGCCTCAAGCGCGAGTCCCCGTTCAAGAACACGATGATGACGACGCTGGCCAACGGCATGGCCGGCACGGGCTACATCCCCAGCGACGACGCCTTCGGGCGCAATGTCTTCACCGTGCTGTCCTCGCGCCTCAAGCCCGGCTGTGCCGAGGCCGGGATCGTGGGCGGGCTGGTGGAGATGATGCGCGGGCTTTAGATCAGGGGATCTTCTTGCGGTGAATCTCCCATGAGGCGTCCCGGCACAGGCCGCAGTCCTTGCCGGTGAACATCCGCGCGGCGTTCGCATCGCCACGCAGTTGCCAGTCCAGCCAGGCGACGACCACCGCGGCCGCCTTGCCGCCGTTGGGCTGCCAGTACGAACCACCGTGCCCAACGCCCTTGAGGTCGGCGATGAACACCGGCACGTGGTTGATGCGCTTGAAGTCATCCATGCCATTGACGTACGCCACGTCCGTTTCGCCGCCCAGCGTGTAGAGCACGGGCGTGTGCAGCGTTGGCAGCAGGTCCTTGCTCGCGTCCATGTCGGCCAGCGACACGTTCAGCGGCACGTTGAGGATGCCGCTGTTCATCATCACGACCGTCTTCCAGCGCGGATCAGCCGCAACCTTCATGGCCTGCGCGCCACCGCAGCTGAAGCCCGACACGGCCAGGGCCTTCGGATCGATGCGATTGTGGAACGGGCTCTTCGGGTCGGCGTTCTGCGCCAGGGCCCAGTCCAGCGCGGTGGTGAGGTCTTTGGCGCTGGTGCGTCCGGTCGGTGCGCCGGGCGCGGCCGGCGCCGTCGCGCCCGGGCCGGTGCGGATTCGGCCTGGCGCGATCACGAGGTAGCCATGCGAAGCCACCTCCAGCAGATGCAGCCTCGAGCTCGCGCCGTCGTCCACGCAACCGCCGTTGCCGAAGACGTACACGCCGAGCTTCGTGGCGCCGAGGGAATCCAGCGACCGGGGCCGGTAGACCACGTGGTTCGGCAGGGAGGCAACCTCCTCCTTCATCGCGGGAAAGCGGCCCGTGCCCGGTGTGTCGGGCATGCGCGCCTGTCGCTCCCGCTCGGCCGCCTGCGCGGCGGCCTGCTCCGGTGTCGGCGTGGCGCCAGGCACCAGCGGTGGCGGCTCGGCGGCCAGTGCCGGCCGCAGCAGGGTCAGCAGAAGGATCGCCGCAGCGCATTGCATTTTGTTCATGGGTCTCATGCCGCCTCCGCGCCCTGTGCGTGGGGCACGACGGTGATGTGATGGGCCTGCAGCCGGGGCAGTACCTCGGCGCCGATGCGGCGGATCTGGTTCAGGTACATCTCCTGCGGCAGGTTGCCACGATTGCAGATCAGCAGCACGGAGCTCGCGCCCGCTTCGTTGCACTCGGCGATGATACGCTCCGTGACTTCATCGGCCGTGCCAATCGGCATGTTCTCGGCCGTGGCACGGACGGTGTCCATGTTCCACTCCGTGAAGATCGTGGAGTCTTCCGCCAGCGTGCCCTTGGCTCCGTGCCGCAGGTGTTCGAACGCCGTGGAGCTGTAGTACCCCTTCTGCACGTCCTTCTGGAACACCTGGCCATAGCGCAGCAGCGTGTTGAAGAGGTACATGAGGTAGGGGCCGTATTCCTCCACCGCCTTGGCCTTCGAGTCGCCCACGTAGCAGTCGATCATCACGTTGAGGTGATCCGGCGTCACGGTGCGTCCGTGCAGCGCCTGGCAGCGCGCGTAATAGCGGATCGTGTCCTCGCGCATCGGGCCGCCGAACACGCCGGGCGTGATGGGAATGTCGTGCTCCGCTGCCCATTCGATGGTCTCGCGCGAGCTGGTGACCGGAACCCAGACCGGCGGATGCGGTCGCTGCACCGGACGGGGCCAGATCGAGACATCGTTGTACTTGAAGTACTTGCCCTCGAAGGAGAAGCTCTCTTCCACCCAAGCGCGCCGCATCACTTCGAAGGCTTCCTCGAAGCGGCCGCGGGATTCCGCCATCGGCACGTTGAAGATCTTGTATTCGCGCGGCGCGCCGCGCGCGACGCCCGCGATCAACCGCCCGTTGGAAAGGCAGTCGAGCATCGCCAGTTCCTCGGCGAGCCGCAGCGGCTCGTGCAGCGGCAGCAGGTTGGCGTAGATGAGGATCTTCAGCTTGCGGGTCAGCTGCGAGATCGACGCGGCCAGCAGGTTCGGGGAATTGTTGAGGCCGAACGGCGTGGAATGGTGCTCGTTGATCGCAATGCCGTCGAAGCCCTGCCTCTCCATCTCCACCCAGGCCTGCAGGTGGTCGCGGTAGGTGTCGACCGCCACCTGCGCGTCGAATTCCTTGCGGCCCAGCTTCGGCATCTCGCCGTTGACGCGGAACCTGTCGACGTTCGCGCCGTAGGCCATCCAGTCGAAGACGAATACCTGCATGAGGGCCTCTCCTGTTCAGTCTGCGGGCTGCTGCGGTGCGCCGATGCGGATATGGATCTCTTCGAGCCGCACGAGGCGCGCGTGGCCGTCCTTCTGCCACGGATCCTCGCCCATGCGGCGCCGGACCTCCTCCTCGCTGTCGGCCAGGAAGATGAACAGCACGTCGTTCGTCTCGTGCATCAGGCCCGCCAGGGCGATGAAGCCCGCGGCCTCCAGCCCGGCCACGAACTGCGCGTGGTCCGGAAAACCCGACTGCTCCTGCGGGGGGCGCGAGTGGTCCCAGGCTCGTGGACCGCTGCACGATGGCGGCGAATGTACGCTTGGGCATGGTGGCTTCCGATCAGTCGAGCACGGCGATCGTGCGCAGCTCGAAGCTGACACGCTTGGGCGCATCCGGTCGGGAGGTGGGATCGACAAACGCCGTATGGGCCGTCATCTCCCAGTTCGGGTTGCCGGTGTCGAACAGGCGGAACGCGATCACTTCGTCCGGCTGCATGTCCGGGTAGTAGTACCAGTGGTGCTTCGGGTTGTAGGCCAGGTTCAGGCCCCCGGCGCGTGCCTTCCAGCGAGGCGGTCACGCCTTCGCCGAAACGCACCGTCATGAAGTCGCCCTTCTCGACGCTGCGCGCGTCGCAGACGGCCAGCGGCATGTTTTCGCACCGGCCGCAGGCCGCGCCACAGGTTGATGTTGACCAGGCGCTTCTCCGCCAGCTCTTCAGCGCGCTCCGGCGCGATGCGCTTGATCCAGCCGCGCAGGCTGGCCTCGTTGAAGTCCACGTGTGCGCTGAGCGCCGGGCCGCCGCCAGCGGCCTCGTCGCCGCCGCGCCGGATGCCCATGAACGCGAAAACTTCGGAGGCACCCGTCAGTTCACGGATGAGCCGGCACGCTTCCGGGTAGTAGCGGCCTTCGAAGTCGGCCTTGTCCTCGAAATTGACGTCGGTGGTGTGCCGGAGCAGCGTGAAGCCGTGCCGGTTGAAGTCGATCTCCTCCAGGCGCGCGTTGTGGACCCGCGCCGGGTGGTCCTCCATGCCGAAGGAATAGTCGCCGTTGGCGCGAATGAATCCGCCGTCCGCCGTGCGGTCGGAATAGCGGATGAAGGAATCGACAAAGGGAACAGGCATCCCGCCCCCACGGTTGTGGCGATATGATGGATTCTGCCGGGGGGGTCTGGCCGGAAAATAGTACCGATGATTCACGGCGATGATGAACACGGCTGAGCGCATCTACGTGGCGTCCACGAGTGACGAAGCGGCCCCTTCGCGTTCAGCCGAGGAGCTGGCGCGGCGCATCGAGGATGACATCGCCAGCCTGAATCCGGTCACCGGGGATGCGCTGGGGTCGCTGCGCGACCTGTCCGTCCGCTATGGCGCTGGTCGCTCGCTGGTCCGGGAAGCGGTGGGCCTGCTGGAACGGCGCGGCCTCGGCAGGATGCGTCCCGGTCCGTGCGGCGGCCTGATCCTGACCCGGCCCCAGCCGGACAGGGTCGGCAGGGAAATAGCGGCTCACCTGCGCGCGGCAGGCCTTGGCGCGAGCCAGCTCGGGGACGCGCGCGAAGTGCTGGCCCTTCTGGCCAGCCACCACCCGGCGGAGGATCCACTGCTGCGGCTGCTGGCCTGCTGCCTCGAGGACCTCGACCCGGGGATTTCGAATGCCGCGGCGCCGGCAGGCGAGGCCCCACGCATTGCCCCGGCCGGCGCGACGCTGCCGGCTTCGATTGCGCGACAGCTGGCCGCCGAGATCTATGGCTCCGTTTCCGTGGGCACGCGGCTGGGCTCGGAATGGGAGCTGTGCGAGCGCTTCAACGTGAGTCGCCTGACGTTGCGCCAGGCGATCCGGCTGCTGCAGGACCGGGGGCTCGTCGAGTCCCGCCGCGGCCGCGGCAATGGCCTGATCGTCCGCAACCGCTGCGCTGCCGGCATCATCCGGCTGATGCTGGCCTACCTGATTGCGGGCCGCATGGATCCGATGAACGCCGGCACGATGCTGTTCCAGCTCAATGCGTTTACCCCGGCCCTGGCCGTGAGTCGCTCGAATGCCGCGCAGCGACATGAGCTGGAGGCCGCGCTTGCCAACGTGGCAGGCCGGTGAATCCTTCGGGCGCTATGACCTGCTGGGGCTGGTGCACTGTGTGTCACGGCTGGCCGACAGCCCGGTCATCGACCTGTTCTCGCGTTGCCTCGCGGCCTACGAGGCGCGATTCATGCCCGTCACTGGCCGAGCGCCTGCCGGTCGGCGCGCAGCGGAGCTACTTCCAGCTGGTTCGCCTGTTGCTGGACCGGATGCCGGTTGGCGATCAACGCGAACTGGATTGGGCGAAGCGGGAATCCTCGGCGTTGATGCTCGAGATGAGCCGCAACCGGCCCATCTGAAGGACATCCCGTCACTCGTCGCGGCCCGGAACATACAGGTCCTGGCGCACCGTGCGGGCGGCGAGCAGGAAATGCACTGATGCCCACACGAAGAAGACCAGCATCGACATCAGTGCGTGACGCAGTCCCGTAAAGGACGCCGCGCGGCATGCCTCGTCGAGCCCCGCGGCGGCACCATCAGGCGCGCGACCTCCGGGACAGGCGGCGATGAAGTCACCCGCGCCGTATGCCCGTTCGGCAAAGAAGTCGCTGGCGAGGCCCAGCACCCAGGGGCCGAGTCCGGCGCCGATCAGTCCCACCACCATCGCAAAGACAGCGGCGGAGACAGCCCGCATGCGCGGTCCGACGAGATTCTGCGGTGCCGCCAGCGTCGGGGCCATGTAGGTGATGAGCGTGAAGTTCGCCAGCCAGATCATGGTCAGCGATACGGCTGTCTGCCTGCTGGCAAACGCAGCGAAGTAGAACGGTCCCGCCAGCAGGACGGACAGTGCCGGCAACCACATCGCCCAGCGCGGGTCGCGGCGCGTCAGGCGATCGACGCCGAAGCCGCCCGCGAGCATGCCGAGTCCGTTTGAAGTGAAGGCAACGATGCCGAAGATCAGGCCTGCGACCGCGAGCGGCAACCCGAAGCCCCGAAGGTAGAAGGGGAGCACGAACTGCGCCACGGCGTTGAGCGTGAAGCCGCTGATCGTGCCGGCGATCAGCACGTGACGGAACGTGGGCTTGGACCACAGCGTGGCAAACACCGTTCGCAGCGCAGGCGGCCGCGCGGTCGACGTGAATCCTTCCGCGAGGCCACGCGGTGGTTCCCGCAGCGTGAGCCAGACGACCAGCGAGACCAGCAGGCCGGGCAGGCCCATGGCAATGAACGCGACGCGCCAGCTCCATTCCGAGGCCACCCAGCCACCCACGGACTGGCCGATCAGGAAGCCCAGCGGCGAGCCCAGCATCACGATGGCGATGATGGAGGCACGCCGATTCGCCTTGAAGTGGTCGGCGAGCAGCGAGTACGCCGAAGGCTGGAATCCGGCTTCACCCACGCCGACGCCGACACGGCCCAGCAGCAGCGAGCCGAATCCGGCGGCATAGCCACACGCGGCGGTCATCAGTGACCATAACGCGACGCAGGCGGCGATGAGACCCTTGCGACTGACCCGCTCGGCCAGCCAGCCGAGCGGCAGGCCCAGCACGGAATAGAGGATGGCAAAGCCCAGTCCGTGCAGGATTCCCAGCTGCGCGTCGGTGAGCTGCAGGTCTTCCTTGATGGACTGGGCCAGCACCGAGAGGACCGCCCGGTCGGCGAAATTCAGCGCGTTCACCAGCAGCAGCACGCCGACGAGCCAGATTTTGTAACGGCGCGAGAGCAGCGGATGAACGCTGGGTTCCGTCGTGCTCTTTTCCTGCGACATCATGCGGCTGCCCCCAGGCCGAGTCTGATCGTGGCCCGCGCACGAAAAATAGTGCAACCATTGGCGCATCGCCGGATCATTGCGGCTCCTGCGGCCACGAAGAGGGGATCCATGCCCGTATCGGGCGAGACATACCGGCAGATTGGCCGTACATCGGCCGGCGCGGTCTCGGTGGTCTGCGCCCCGGACCCCGGCGGCGGTGTTGCCGGCCTCACGGTGTCGTCCTTCGTGACGCTGTCATTCGACCCGCCGCTCGTGATGTTCGCGATCCAGCACGACGCCAACAGCTATCCGGCAATCGTCGCCAGCAGGACGTTCGGAGTGAGCGTGCTCGGTGCGGAACAGGCCGACATCGCCAGGCGCTTCGCCGTGAAGGGCGCGGACAAGATCTCGGCGACCCCGTTCGACACCGGCCGGGTCCTGCCGGTGCCGCTGATCGCCAATGCGCTGGCACAGATCGAATGCGCGACCAGCCAGATCCACATCAGCGGCGACCATGCCATCGTGGTTGGCCTGGTGGAGGCGGCGCGCACGCGCGAAGGAAGGCCGCTGCTGTACTTCGCCCGGCAGTTCGGCTCGTTCGTGCCGATCGAGGAAGCCTGACTGCGTCAGTTGGCGACCTGCTCCCAGCCGCTCGGCGCCTGGTACGGGGCGTAACTGAAGACGACTTCGACCTCGCCGACCTGGCCGCCATCCACGCGCAGGATCTCGGCGACACGCAGGCCCGTGGGCTTCTGGTCAGGCGGACGGCAGACGCGCCCGTAGCCGCTGACCTCGTTGCACTTTTCGTCGCGATACCAGTTGAGCATCAGCATGCCGAAGACGAGCTGGCGTTCCTCGTCGATCACGAGGTAGCGGCGCGAACCCACGCTGTCGAGCGTGTCGAACAGGTGCGCCTCGACCTGTTCGCGACAACCCATAGCGGCGAAGCGGGGCTTGATCCGCTCGGGCAGCGTCGCGATGGGATAGTCCAGCTGCGGATTGCCGCTCATTGCGAGACGGTTCTCCACCCGCTGGCAGTCGGCGGTGAAATGACTGCCGTTGGCGGCCGTGATGTTGTCGAAGTTCCGGTCGGCCGCCGCCACCAGCGCAGCGCGTGAAAGACGCTTCTCGCGCGGCACCGTCCGCGCGAAGGCCTCGCGCGGATTTTCCATCAGCGAGGCACCCGGCAGCTGGAACGGCGGACCGGTGACGGTCTCCACTTCACGGATGAGGCCATCGACCACGCGCAGCCGCAGGGCCAGCATCATGGGCTTGCCGTCCTGCTGCAGGATCGTGCCGACGAAACCGGCCTGTCCGGCCTGCGGGTCGGCGACATGGATGCGGTAGTCGGTGAGCGATGCTGCGGTCTTCCACAGGCCTTCGCCCAGTTTCAGCGCAGTGCCGTTCTCGGTGAAGCGCACGTCCCTGGCGAGCTGCAGCCGACCCGGATCGCGTGCGGTCAGCGCAGCCAGGTAGCCGTTGACATGACCCTCGAGGCAGGCGCGATTGCATGCGCCCGCCGCGGCGGGAGGCGCTGCCGGCCTGGCAGGCGGCGCTGGCGCACGGACCTGGCGTTCCGCATCGACATCCTTCACCCATGCATCGAGCATTCCGCGCAGCCGGCGGGCGTCCTGCTGCCGGGAATTGGTGAGGTCGCGGTTCTCGCCCAGGTCCTCACGCACGTTGAACACGAGTGTTGAACCTCCATCGACGACCAGCTTCAAATCGCCGCTGCGCACGGCGCGCGCGGTCGTGGTGCGCCAGAACAGCGTGCGGTCGACCACTGGAGACCGCCCGGTGACGATGGGCAGCAGGTCGATGCCTTCCGGAACGTAGCCCTCCGGCTTCCTGGCACCCGCGAGCGCAAGCATCGTAGCCGTGAAATCCATCGTGATGCCGACCTGCGGCGTGACCTGGCCAGCCGGGATCACGCCGGGCCAGCGCATGATGGCCGGCACGCGGATGCCGCCTTCCCAGACCGTCCACTTGCGGTGGAACAGCGGGGAATTGTTGGCGAGCCATTCGCCGCCGTTGTCGTTGGTGAAGATCACCAGCGTGTTCCTGGCGACACCGGCCTTCTCGAGGGCCGCGAGAATCTCGCCAATGCCCTGGTCGACGCGCTCGAGCATGGCGACATACTGTTCGCGCGTGCCGGTGTTCTCGTCATGCGGCTGCAGGTGAGCCGCATTGCGGATGGCCACCGACGGCTTGTCGGGTACCTGGTAGGGCCAGTGGGGTGCGTTGTACTGCACCGAAAGGAAGAAGGGCTTGTCCGCGCTGGAACGGATGAAGTCGACCGAGTGCGCGGTGATCAGGTCGGTGAAGTACCCGTCCTGCTTCGTGGGCGCGTCATTGAGCCACAGGTCCGGTTCGCCGCTGCCGGAGTTGTGGGTGTAATAGTCGATGTAGCCGGACTTGAAGCCGAAGAAGTGTTCGAAGCCATGCGCTCGCGGCGACTTGTCCGCGCCGAGTCCCAGGTGCCACTTGCCGATGAGGCCGGTGCGATAGCCGGCATCCTTCATCAGCTGCGGCAGCGAATGTCCCGTGGCCGGCAGGCCAACCCTGTTTTCCGGGTCGGACGAGGGCAGCGGCGCTTCGATGCCGTAGCGCTGCTGGTAACGCCCGGTGATCAGTCCGGCGCGCGTGGGGGAACAGACGGGGCCGTTGGCGTAGAAATCGGTGAAGCGCACGCCTTCGCGCGCCAGGCGGTCGAGCACGGGCGTGCGGATGTCGGTTCCCCCATAGGGCCCGATGTCGCTGTAGCCCATGTCGTCCGTCATGACGAACACCACGTTCGGCTTGGGGGCCTGCGCCTGGATGGTCACGCTGGCCATCGAGACGCAGAGCAGCAGGATGAAACGGTTCATGCGATCTCCCGTGATTCTCAGCGGCAGGAAAAGCTGGCCGCGCTTTCCGGATCGCCGCCGTCGTAGCGGGCGACGGCCGGGTAGGGGCACAACGGACGCGTGCGACCCGGGAAGGCATTTCCCGAGGCCAGCACCTTGTCCGGCGCGCGGCCATGCTCCACCCATTGCTGGATCGCCTCCAGCATGTCGAACTGGTCGGTCGCCTGCCCGCCGGCGCAGTGGAGCATGCCGGGCACGAGGTAGAGCCGCGCCCAGTCCTGCGGCCCCTTCTCGTTCCGGGGCAGCAACCGGTTGTACCAGTCGGTGAGGACGCCGGTGGCCATCGCCTGGTCGGAGTTGCCGTGGTACACGATCAACTTGCCGCCGCGACCCGCGAACGTGGAATGCAGTGCGCCATTCGGATCGTTGATGGCGGCTGTCTCGTCGAGCAGCGCGACATCACGGTCGAAGTTGAAGGTCAGTGGATCAAGATCCGGCACGGGCGGCGTCATCGCGAACAGTCGCAGCGTATCCCTGCCGAGTGATGCATTGGCCGGTGGCGCGGTGGCGCTGCCGAGGTGCATGCCGCGCCAGGCGGGAGAGGCGATGCCGGTGTCATAGGTGTAGGTGCCATAGAGCGACTCCCCGCGCGAATTGCGGGCGCCACCGAAGATGGCCTTGAGGCCGTCGACCTGCTGCGACGACAGGCAGAGCTGCGCGCCGGGCGCACCCGGCGCGCCACAGCGCATCGAGGCCGGATCGAACTTGCAGGCCTGGAAATCATTGACCAGGCCGTCCTTGAGTCCGTCGAGCGCATCGCACTGGCGCAGCACCGATGCCGACACCTCCTTCAACTGCTCGTCGCGAATCGCCGCGAACAGCTGCGGCTGGCCCTCGGCGGAACGCGGCGCGATGCGCGTGACCTGCTGCAGGCTCCAGACCTGGTTCATCGCGATGCGCGTGAGGTTCCAGGAGGGATTGCCGGCAACCGAGCCGTCGAACTCCAGCGGCAGGCGCTGCGCGATCATCATTGCCTCGCGCCCGCCGGTCGAGCAGCCCATGAAGTACGAGCGCTCGGGCGCACGACCGTAGTACTGCTGCAGCAACGACTTGGCCTCGCGCGTGGCGCGCTGCAACGACAGCCAGCCGAAATCGAGCTTGGCCTGCTGGTCAGAACCGAAGCGCGCGTCGATGGCGTTCCGGCCACGATGCCCGCCGTCGGTGGACACGACCGCAAAGCCGCGCGCCAGCGCAGGCTTCGCCCCTGGCACCGTGCCGATGGCGGGGTTCAGCACGCCATTGAGCCCGCCGCCGCCCTGGAACAGCAGGCGGCCGTTCCAGTCCAGCGGCAGGCGCAGTTCGATGCCGGTGCCGAAGCTCAACTGCTCCATGCCGGAAGGGCGCGGGTCGAGGACGGCGCGAAACAGGCAATGCCCGGGCAGGGCCGGCCTGGCGCCGGGCGCACCTGCGGCTCCCGCGGGAGTGGCCTGGGATGCCTCCACCCACTCGGCGGTCTCGAAACGGTAGGTGGGCGTCGATGCACGGGCCAGCGCGGCGCAATCCGCGCGGGCACCGGATTCAGCCGCGGCCGCCGTACCGCCGGCGACCAGCAGCAATGCAGCGGACAACGAACGGCAGCGCTTCACATGGCTCATCTTCGACCCCCCCCTCATTTGTTACCTCATGGTATCGCCGACTCGATCATGTCGGCGGTTTCCCTTGCCGCGACGTGCATGAGGTCGTGCGTGTACGGCATCTCCTCCACCCTCCATCCCTGGCGCTGGCGCAGCTTCGAGGCAACCGGCCCGAAAGTGTCGTTCTTGTAGCCGGTGGCAAGCACGTACGCCTTCCGGGGTATCCGCTCCAGCGCGCCGGTGAGCTGGACCTTCTCGGTGAAGCAATGGACCGACTGCGGCGTGCGTCGCTCTTCGTAGTCCGCACGGGAAGCGGCGTCCATGTGGGCGTTGAATCCCACGGCGTTCACGCGTGGAGGGGGCACGAGATAGTCCTCGCCTGCGGGCGGCAAGTGGGGCGGACCCGGCACAAGATCGTTGAGGCACTGGCCATCCTCGGGAAGGAACGCATCGAGGTACAGGATCGAATGAATCGTCCCTTCGGGCACGATTTCCGGAACAGCCGAGACGGGCATGCCGCCATAGGAATGGCCCACCAGCAGCAGTCCTTCCAGCCGCTCGTACCGGATGACATTGGCCACGTCGCGGGCGTGCAGCGACACGTTGACGGCCGGGCTTGTCAGGTGCGAGCGCTCGCCCAGGCCGGTCAGGGTAGGGGTGAACACGTGGTGCCCGCGGCTGCGCAACAGGTCGGCCACCGTCCGCCATCGCCAGCCGCCAACCCATGCACCATGGACTATGACGATCGTCGCGCACCCGCTGTTCATTCCTCGCTCCTTGTTTCCACGCATCGACAGGCCAAACGGATCACACCGGCGCGCCGGCCGCCCGCATCGCCAGCATGCGTTCCCGATACGGCCGGACTCCCGCCCAATAGCAAAGTGCCGCAGCCGGGAACAGCACCGCCGCGGAGCCCGCGATGGTGTAGCGAAGCAGGGCCTCGTCACCCAGCACCTTGTTCGTGATCAGCGCGAAGAGCGTCGGCCCGAAGCCGCCGCCGACCGCCATCATCGTGAACAGGTAGAGCGCGGTCATCTGGCCGCGCATCCCGTTCGGAGTGACGATCTGCATCGCCGAATTGAGCGATGGTGCGGCAAAGAGCATCAGCGCCGTGCCGACGCCACTCATTGCAAGGGCCAGCCATGCATTCGGCATCAGGGGCCAGAGGATCATGAACGGCGTGGCAATGGAGAAGCCGATGGCAAGCACGCGCATGTTCGCATCGGCGTGTCCGCGCGCGCGGAACCAGTCGTTGATCCAGATCGCACCGGCGAGCGAGGGCAGCGCCAGCGCCAGGTTCAGCAGCCCTGAGTACAGGCCGACTTTCGCCGGATCCCACCCATAGGTGCGGATAAAGAATGCAGCGCGCCAGGCGTTCATCCCGAACATGTACAGTGAAGTGAAGAACAGGCCGATGAAGATCGGGCCATACACGGGCCAGTGCTTTGCCATGTAGGCAAGCACTTCACGCAGGGTTGCGCCAAGTTGCTTTCCGGCAGGGGCGGCGTCCAGTACCAGGTTGCGCCTGCCCGGTTCAGCGACTGTGGCGGTAAGGATCGCTACCGGCACGCCGATCAGCCCGGTGAGGATGAAGACCAGCTGCCAGTCGCGCACGACGCCGAACAGCGGGATTTCGATCGTCGGGAGACCGGTCAGGATGTGGATCATCAGGGCGCCCAGCAGCAACGCAAGACCAGTGCCCCCCGTGTAGCCGACGTTGTAGATGGCGATGGCGCGGGGCAACTTCTCCGGGGGGAAGTAGTCGGCCATCAGCGAGTAGGCCAGTGGCCCGTTGATCGATTCGCCGGCGCCGATGCCGAAGCGGGCGGCGAAAAACTGCCAGAAATTCTGTGCCAGGCCGCAGGCCGCGGTGGCGACACTCCAGGCCACCACGGCTCCCGTCATCAACCACTTGCGATTGTGGCGATCCACGAGGCGGGCGGCGGGGACGCCAATGAAGACGTAGAACAACACCGTCGAGAAGCCGAGCAGGTAGCTCATCTGCAGGTCGCTCAAGCCGAGATCGCGCTTCACGGGTTCGACCAGCAGGGACATCACGCCATCGTTGAGCTGTGCGCACATCTGCACTGCGGCGAGCACCCAGGCCGCGTAGTAGGCCTGGCGCAGCGACGGCCAGGCCATGGCTGTGACCTCCGGATCGACCGCGCTGCTGTCGCTCACGCAACCCCTCCCCGCCCGGTGATTGTCAGCACTGTTTTCGTGCCCTGGTTCCTTTTAGGGTGAACGCGGGCGGAAAATAAGTGCCGAGGATTGCCTGCGCCGGGAGGGGAAGGTATGCGGATCAGCCAGCTGCACGAGCGGTTTGTCGCGGAGATCACCGGCCTGGACACCTCCGTGCCGCCGGATCCGCAGACCATCGACGCGTTCGAGGCGGCAATGGCCCGTTACGCGGTGTGCGTGATCCGCGACGCGAGCCTCACCGACGAGGACCACATCCGGTTCAGCCGCGCGTTTGGCTCGCTGGAGCTGCCACCCCCCGGGGGCAAGCGCATCGCGCCGGAAATCTACGACGTCGGCAATCTCATGGCCGACGGCGAGATCAGGCCACCCAACCCGGCCGGCCCGCCGCCCATCGACTTCGAGCGGTTCCATACCGACAGCCCCTTCAATACGCTGCCGACCAAGTGGTCATTGCTGCTGGCCTATGCGGTGCCACCGGAAGGTGGAAATACGGAGTTCGTCGATACTCGCGCCGTCTACGAGGACCTGCCCGCGGAGATGAAGGACCGGATCGCAGGGCTCATGGCCGAGCACGACATGTTCCTTGCCCTGCAGAGAAAGGGCACCACGTTCGGGGACGAACAGTTGCGCAGGGCCTACCCCGCCACGGCGCATGCCCTGGTGCGCGAGTCCGCAAACGGCCGCAAGGCGCTCTACCTGGGCTGGCATGCCACCGGAATCGTCGGCTGGAGCGAGGAAGAAGGCCGCCGCCTGCTCGACGAGCTGTTCGCGATCGCCACCCAGCCCAGGTACGTCTACTCGCACCGCTATCGGCAAGGCGACATGGTGGTCTGGGACAACCGCTGCACGATGCACAGCGCGACGGCGTTCGAGCGCTATCGCTACAGGCGCGATGTGCGGCGCACGACCATCAACGAGTCGGGACCCGAGGTCTCCACGATCCAGAGCGGGGGTGCCCAGTGAGTATCGGTCTCGTGCGCCGGATCGCCTTGTCCATGCTGTTGACCGGATGCCTTGCCGCACCGCCGGTGGCCCTGGCCCAGGAGGACCTGCAACCGCTCACCCTCGATGCGGGCAGGTGTTCCGCCGCGGTGATCGGCGCGCCCATCGAACCCGGGCAGATCGGCGAACCCGTCGCCGGCGTGATGTTCGACCGGATTGCCTGGCATGCGGCCGGCGAGCGCTCGCCGGCGCTGTGCGTGGTGGAAGGGCAGATCCTCCCTGTCGACAGTGCGGACACGGCCCGGCCGATACGCTTCGCGGTCGGCCTGCCGGGCAGCTGGAATCGCCGCAGCATCCACCAGGGCGGTGGCGGCATGAACGGCATGGCACCGAGCTTCGCGCCCGATCCGCAGCGGCCCGCCATGCCCGGCATGGGCCCCGGTGAGGCGGCGCGCGGCTTCGCGGTCTATGGCAGCGACTCCGGCCACGGCTTCCAGGACGCGCAGTGGGCGCTGAACGACGAGGCGGTACGCAACTTCGGCTATGCGCAGCTGAAGAAGACCCACGATGTCGCCCAGATCCTGATCCAGCGCCTGTACGGCGAGGCGCCGCGCTACCGCTATTTCATCGGCACTTCCCAGGGAGGCCGCGAGGGGCTGACGGTTGCGCAGCGCTATCCGGCCGACTATCACGGCATCGCCGCCAATGTTCCGGTCGTCGCCCTCAACAGCCTGATGCAGGCGCCAGCAGCCATCCGTCGCCGCGAGATTGCGCGGGTTGACCACGTTCCGCAGGCGAAGGCAAAGGCCATCGCCGCCGAGTTCATGCGCCAGTGCGACGGGCTGGATGGACTGGACGATGCGGTGATCAACGACTACATCCGCTGCCGCGCGCTGTTCAACGTGAACGATGGCGCCGGGCCAGCCTCGCCGTGGGCGTCGCGACGCTGCCCCGAAGGCCGCGACCCCGATCCGGCGGATGCTTCCGAGCGCGCCTGCCTCACCGATGGCCAGATCGGCACGCTGCAGTTCATCTTCTCCAGCCAGCCCTTCGAGGCCAGGCGGGCGCACGGCACGAAGGGTTTCGGCATGTGGGCGCCTTCCACCGAAGTCGCGGTGGGCGGCCTGCCGCCGGCCAGTGGCAATGCATTGCTGAACGACATCCGCTACCAGGGACAGGAAGGCGCCGCGCCTGATGCGCGCGTCTTCTCCTCGCTGGGTTCCATCGGCGTGACGGGCTTCCTGCTGGGCGACCTCTCCGCCAATCCACTGACCTTCGCCGTGAGCCCGGGGCTCACCCCGCGCCAGAAGACGCTTTCCGGCTGGCTGGATTCCAACGATCCGGACCTGCGTGCTTTCCATCGCGGCGGGGGCAGGCTGATCGTCGCGATAGGCACCAACGACACGCTCGCCTCGCCCGGTGCGCAGCTCGACTACTACGCGTCACTGGCAAAGCGCATGGGACAGCGGCGACTCGACAGCTTCGCTCGCCTGTACGTGCTGCCGCAGCGCGGGCATGGGCTGCAGGGATCCTCGTACACGCTCACCGGAATGGGCAGGAGCGTCCCGGCGGCGCCGCTGCCCAGCCAGTTCGACCGGCTGGCGATGCTGCAGGAATGGGTGGAGCGGGGCGTGGCGCCGTCGAAATCCGTGGTCGTCAGCGGTGCGGGTGGCAGCACCGGCCTGATGTGCAGCTATCCACAGCACCCGCACTATCAGGGCGGAGCGCCGGAGCAGGCGAGCGCGTGGCGCTGCGAGTGATCGCTGCCCGCGTCGGATGCGTGATCGCCGGAAAGCGGCGCGTGTAGGGGTCCGTGTGCCCGTTTGGGGGAATGTAGACACACCAGACCCGACACGCGCCGGGCAATCAAGCCTAGAAGTTGAACCTCACGCCGAGGTTGTAGCGCCGGCCGTACACGTCGAACAGCGCGGAGTTGGTTGCCTGGGAACCGGTGAAACCCCAGGAGGCGACCAGCGGCGGATCAGCGTCGAACAGGTTGCTGACGTTCAGCCAGATGCGATAGCTGTTGTTGTCGGACATCTGCCCATCGAAGTTCAGCTGCAGGTTCGTGACGAACGACGACGGAATCCGGTTGTTGTCGATCTGCACGCCCGTGGTCCACGTCGCGTCATAGGTGCCGGAGCTGATGTATCGACCCTGCAGCGTCCCGGAGAACGGGCCGTTCCCGTAGGTGAGGCTGGCATTGGTCTGCCAGTCCGGTGCGCCTCCACCCAGGCCCGTCTGCCCGACGCGGCTGACCTCGGCCGCGCCCTGTTGCTGGGTGGCGAGCTCGTCGATGTAGCTGGCCAGCACCCGGAAGCCGAGGTTCTCGGCTCCGCCGCCGAACAGCGTCACGCCGCGGCGAAAGCTGGCCTCGATATCCACGCCACGCGTAGTCGAGAGGTTCGTGTTGATGAACAGGTTGTAGACCGTCGAAATGACGTTGCTGGAATCGCGGATCACGTACTGGCACAGCTGCGTTGCGCCGGCGTAGCACTGGTCGACGATGTTCTGCGCGCCCAGCTGCCCGATCGCATCGGCGATGTCGATGTCATAGGCATCCACCGACATGGAGAAGCCCGTGAACCACGAGGGCTGGTAGACGAAGCCGAACGTCAGCGTATCGGCCGCCTCGGGGTCGACCTCGGGATTGCCGCCGGCGATCACGGTGACCGCGTACGGCGTGGTGGTCGCGGCCTCGGGGTCGGTCACGTTGCCCGGTCCGCGCGAGGCGTCGAACCGCTCGGACAGCGATCCCGCGCGCACGTCGCGCGAGCGCGTGGCGCGCAGCCTCAGGTCATTGGTGACCTGCCAGTCGAGGCCCGCCTTCCAGGCCCAGATGCCGCCGCTGCCCTCGTAGTACGCGTAGCGCACGGCGCCATTGAAGTCGACCGAACGCGACATGGCGGTCTCGCCCAGCAGCGGCATCTGCATTTCGGCAAACGCCTCGGATACCTGGTAGCTGCCGCGCGTGTCGACCGATGGGCCACGCTCGAAGATATTGGCGGTACCCGCGTACACGGTGGGCAACCCCTTGTAGCCCAGCGCCGGCGTGATCAGCGGCATGTCGAGCGCGTGCAATTCGGCTGGATAGACGTTCTGCCGGAAGGATTCGCGGCGCCAGGACAGGCCGCCCGCAACCGCCACCTCGCCGGCCCAGTTGTCGAACGGCGTGCCCGAGATCGCCGCGTCCGCGACGCTCTGCTCGACGATCTGCTTCTGCGAGATGTCCTGCGTGATCCAGTCGATCGCCTGCTGCGAGGGGGACCCCTCGCCGAAGATGTTCATCGGCACGCAGCCATTGGTCGGGTACATCAGCGTCGAGCGGCAGACGATCTGGCCGCTGGTATTGCGCACCGCGTCGATCGCCTGGTAAACGCGGTCGAGGCGGATCGCCTTGTCCATGTAGATGTCCGAGTTCGTGCGACCGAACTGGTAGTAGGCGTCGAGCCGCCAGTCGTCGCCGAACTTCATCTTCATGCCGGCGGTGCCTGACATCAGGCGGTTCTCCTGCGTGATCTCCTTGGATCCGCCGTAGTCGAGGTCGCCCGCACGACCGAGCCGGAAGCTCTGGGTTGGCGTCATCGTCGAGGAGATCTGCGTGGGCAGGTAGGCATTGTCGCCATAGATCGTCGCTGCCCAGTTGGTGAACTGCGCACCGGCAGGCGGAGACAGGTAGGCGGAGTCGTTCATGCCGAACAGGCCCTGCAGGAACAGCTCGGTGTTGTCGGCCACGTCCCACGAAAGGTAGGCGAAGCCGCTGCCGCGCGTCGTATCGGGAGTGAAGTAGTTGTACCAGGCAAGGTCGACGCCGTCCCCGCCCACCTGCGTGGCGCTGGACACGTCCGTGCCGGCCACGAAGGGCGCCAGCGTTCCTCCGGGCAGGAACTGCTGGTTGATGAACGGTCCGGACAGGATCAGGCCACCCTGGGTGAACTGGCGCGAGCGAACGTTTTCCCGGGTGAGCCGTGCGGGCACGTTCGGGTTGGTCGTGGCGTTGTAGGCGGGGTTCGTGATCACGCCCCAGCTCTGCTGCCAGTCTCGCTCGGTGGCGTCCTTGATCGGGTCTGCGTGGAAATAGTCGACGGCTGCGATCAGGTGCAGGCTGTCGCCGATCGGGAAACCCCCGGCCAGCCCGAGGTTGTAGTTCTGGTTGTCACCCAGTTCGGTGACGCCACCCTGTATCTCGGCCTGGAAACCTTCGTAATCGGTGTCGAGGATGAAGTTCACGACGCCGCTGACCGCATCGGAGCCGTAGGCCGCCGAAGCGCCGCCCGTCACCACCTCGACGCGCTGGACCAGCGCATCGGGCAGCAGGTTCACGTCCAGCGTGCCGCGGCGACTCGAGGGCACGACACGCCGGCTGTCCAGCAGCACCAGCGTGCGGTTCGAACCGACTCCGCGCAGGTTGAGGATGCTTGCACCGGAAGCGCCGGTCCACCCGGTGGACGGCGCGCCTTCCGGCACGGAACTGTTGTTGAACTGCGGCAGTTGCGTCATCGCCGCTCCCAGTGTCGTCGGCGAGAGCACGCTGAGATCCGCCGCGGTCACCGCGGTGACCGGCGTCGGCGTGGACATCCCGTCGCGCTGGATGCGCGTGCCGGTGACCTGCACCTCCTCGAGCTGGTTGCCGGCCTCCTGCGAATGGGCGACCGCACCCAGTCCCGCTCCCAGTACCAGGGCACCCCGCAGCACTGCTGCAACCGTTCCAGAGACCGTATTCATTTTTCTCCCCCTTCTTGAATTCGATTACATCGACTTCTTTTGCAACTGCTCCAGCAGTGCGATCGTCCCGGGCTTCGCCTCTGGTGGATGAGTGGCAAGGAACACGCCCTTGGCCCACGTGAGCGGTGTGCGCCCCTCCTTGTCCGCGAGGTCGAGCCTTGCGCCCTTCTCCGCGAGAAACCGGATGATGTCGTCGGAGCCGCGGTTTGCCGCTCCGTGGATGGCCTGCAGGCCCATCGAGTTGGTGGCGTTCACGTCGTTGCCGAGCTCCCAGGCCAGCTTCACGGCCTCGAGCAGCGCCTGCGGTCCCTCGTCAAAGGTCTGCGCGACGGTCCAGTTCACGCCGGCGGCAGCCATCAGTGGCGTCGTGCCATTGAACGTCGTGATGTTCGGGTCGGCGCCGTGCGCCAGCAGCAGGCGCATCACCTTGAGGTCTCCGGCCAGTGCCGCGCGGAGGAACGGCGTCTGCCCCGTGAAGTCCACCCAGGACAGCGAGCCGAGCCGCGTGATCCAGCGCCGCTGCGGCAGGGATTCCGCGGTGCGCGCATTGACATCGGGCTGCCTGGACAGGATCAGCTCTGCCAGCTGCAGCATCGCCTCGCGGTCCACGCCATTGGAGCGGGTGGGACCGGAGAGGTCCACGTTGCGCAGGTCCACTGCTGCAAACAGTGGAGTCTGTCCATACCAGTCGGCGGCACGCACGTTGGCGCCGCGCGCGATCAGTTCGCGCGCCACCCCGACCTGCCCGTTCAGTACGGCCATGAGCAGCGGCGTCACGCCGTCCGCATCGGCCTTCTCCAGCGTGGCACCCGCATCCAGCAAGCGCTTCACGACGTCGGTATGACCCTCGCGCGAGGCGTACAGCAGCGGCGTCTTCGCCCCGGGCACGGGATCGCGCTCGCCGCGCTCCGGCCAGCCGCCGCGCACGATGCCAGCTCCCTTTGAACCGGCGTTCGAGCCTGGTGTGCGGAATGCCGGAACCTTGCCGGTGCGCGTCTGCGCATCCACCTTCGCGCCATGCTCGATCAGCAGCGAGACGATGGGCAGGTGGCCCTCGCGCGCCGCCACCATCAGCGGCGTCTGCTGGAAGTGGGCATCAACGCCATCCACCGCAGCCCCCCTGGACAGCAGTGCCGTGACCACGTCCGCGCGGCCCGAGCGTGCAGCCATGATCAGGCAGGTGTCTCCTGCAGCGTCCTGCGTCCCGGGGCTTGCGCCCGCGTCGAGCAGCAACTTCACGGCGTTGAAGTCGCCATTGGCGATGGCCAGGTGCAAAGGCCGCACGCCCAGCCGGCTCGGCTGGTCGGGATCGGCGCCCGCCTTCAGCAACCGGCGTGCAAGTTCAAGGTCCTGCATCCTCACGGCGCTGGCCAACGCCGGCGTACCGTCCTGGGCCGGTACGTTGACTGATCCGCCTTCTCGCGCGCATGTCGAGGCGAGGCTGACAGGCCAGCAACACCGGCAACAGGATCCGTGGCAGGCGAGGCATGGCGTTCAGACCGGGACCACGCCGGTGCTGTCGCCGAAGGACTCGGCCGGCACTTCGAGCTTCTGCAGCAGCGCCACCTGCAGGTTCGACAGCGGCACGCCCTTGCCCGCGCGCACGTGGCGGTTGCCCTGCATCCGGCCGCCCGCGCCCCCTGCAACGACGATGGGCAACGGGTCATGGTCGTGCTGGTTGCTGTTGCTCATGCCGCTGCCATACAGCAACAGCGAATGGTCGAGCAGCGAGCCTTCCCCATCGGGGGACTTGGCCAGCTTCTCCAGCAGGTAGCCGAAGGTGCGCACGTGGTACTGGTTCAGCTGCGCCAGCTTCGAAATGTTGTCAGGGATATTCGAGTGGTGCGAGAGATTGTGGAACGGCTCGCGGATGCCGCTTTCCGGATACACGGCGTTGCTGACTTCCTGCGCGAACATCAGCGTGCTGACGCGCGTGATGTCTGCCTGCCAGGCCAGCACCTGCAGGTCGAACATGAGCTTCACGTGCGAGTCGAAATCCTCCGGGATGCCCGTTGGCGCGGCGGGCAGGTCAAGGCCACTCGGCACCTGCCTGGCGGCGAGCTCGATGCGACGCTCGACCTCCCGCACGTCGGTGAGATAGCGGTCAAGCCGTGCCCGGTCGCTTGCGGGCAGGCTGCGTTCCAGCGCGGCCGCCTCGCCCAGCACCGAGTCGAGCAGGCTCTGTGCCTGCTCGCGACGCGCGGCGCGCTCCCCGGCGGTGCTGCCATCGCCGAACAGGCGCTCGAACACGATCTGCGGGTTGTTCTCCATAGGCAGCGGTGATTTCGGGCCCTGCCAGGAAATCGTGTTGCGGTAGGCGCAGGACAATCCCGCGCCACAGCTCAGGCTGCCATCCTCGATCGACAGCTCCAGCGAGGGCAGCGGCGTGTCCTGGCCGAAATGCCTGGCGGCCACCTGGTCCACACTGATGCCGAGCTCGGCCTCGGAGCCCACGCCGGGCTTGGCGCCGGTGAGGAACACAGCCGAGGAGCGGGTGTGGTTTGCTCCGGCCGATGCGTCCTGGCCATAGGCCAGCGGCAGCTTGAGATCGCTGATGATGGTGAGCCGCTCGCGGAAGGGTTCCAGTGGCTGCAGCGTTTCCGGAAGCGTGAAACCCCTGCCGTCCGCTGCGGGCGTCCACTTCGCCATCACCGCGCCGTGCGGCACGTAGATGCAGCCGAAACGCATCTTCGGTTTCGCCTCTGATGCCGCACGCGCCACGCCGGCCGGAATCATCGAATCGAGCAGCGGCAGCGCCAGCGCGGCGCCCGCGCCGCGCAGGATCGCCCGGCGCGAGAGATGCCGTTTCGTCAGGATCATGGCAACTCCGTGCGCCGGGACTTCATCTGGAATGGAACGCTGTTCACGACACCCAGCACGATGGCGTTGAAGCGGTAATCGTCGCGGGCGGATTGCGTGCACGATGCGGCGCACCGCCGGCTGGTCGAAGTACTCGAGCCGGCGCCCCAGTGCATAGGTCAGCAGCTTTTCGCTGATGCTGGTGACGAAGGAGTCCGAGTGCGACACGAGCACGGCGCGCAGGTCATGCACGCCGTCCACGACGGTGCCGTCGACCAGCTGGTCGCGCGCATTCACGGGCAGGCCGGCATCCGTATCGCGCCAGCGGCCCAGCAGGTCGAAGTTCTCCATCGCAAAGCCGATCGGATCCATCACCTGGTGGCAGGAGGCGCAGGTCGGATTGGCGCGATGCAGTTCCAGCCGCTCGCGTACCGACTGCGGCCGGGGAGCGGTGGCGTCCTCCTTCAGGTCTGCCTCGACGCCCGGCGGCGGCTGCGGCACGTGTGCTCCGAGCAGGCTCTCCATCACCCAGACGCCGCGCTTGACCGGCGAAGTGCGGTTGCCTGCCGAGGTGACCGTCAGGATGCTGCCCTGGCCCAGCAGGCCGCGGCGCGGCGAGTCCGCCGGCAGCGACACGCGGCGCAGGTACGAGCCGCGCACGCCGTCGATGCCATAGTGCCGCGCCAGGCGCTCGTCGAGGAACGTGTAGTCCGCGTCGAGCAGCTCCAGCACGCTGCGATTGCCCGCCGCGACACTGGTGAACAGCATCTGCGTTTCGCGCTCCATCGAGCGGCGCAGCGTGTCGTCGAATTCCCGGTCCAGCGGCTGGGTATTGCGCAGTTCACGCAGGTTCAGCCACTGCCCGGCAAAGTTCTCCACCAGTGACGCGGCGCGCGGGTCGGCGAGCATGCGGCGCACCTCGCGTTCGAGCACGCGCGGCTGCGACAGGCGGCCAGCCGTGGCGACGGCGATCAGTTCCTCGTCGGGAATGCTGCTCCACAGGAAGAAGGACAGGCGGCTGGCAAGCTCCAGGTCGCTGATGCGATACGCCGCGCCTTCCGGGAGATCCGGGCGATCGGCCTCCATGCGATAGAGGAAGCGCGGATCGACGAGGATTCGGGACAGGCCACGCTGGATGCCGGCCTCGAAGCCTCCGTTCTTCCGGCCTTCCTCATAGAACTTCATCAGCCCGTCGACGGCTGGATCGGACCCGGCGACCGGCTGGCGGAAGGCCCTGCCGGCCAGGCGCGCGAGAATGCTTCGTGCGCAGGCCGGTTCGTCGGAAGCATTCCGGGGTACGCAGCTGAAGACAGCGCGGCGGCTGGGTGTATCACCGGGGCCCGTGGCGTTGAACGGCCCCTGGATCGTCACGCTGTCGATGTTGTCGGCGCGGGGTTGCGAGCGCGCATAGAGTTCATCGACGCCAGCCGAGCGGGCCTGCTCCACCAGCGCGACGCCGAGCGTCTGCGGCCCGGCCTTGACCTGGATCCGGAAGCGCCGCGGGTCCTGCACCTGCAGGGGCCTGTCATCCAGCGTCACATCGAGCTTCGGAGGCGGTCCGCCTTCGGGCCCGGCAAACCGGAATCCGCCGCCAGCCCCGATGCGGAACTCGTACTCCCCATCGAGGGGGAAAGTTGTGCGTGACGCGCAGCCCGCCACGCGTGCCCAGCGGCAGTCCCTCGATGTGCTCGCGCTGCGCCGCGCCGCCAGGAGCGCCGAACTTCACCAGCACCGGCGCCATCGTGCTATCGCCCACCGCGCCGCGGCTGATCTTCATCGCCGCCGACACATAGGCCTGGATCAGCGTCGGCGACACGGCCAGCACGTCGGCCATGTTGTCGAAGCCCTCTGCCGAGTCGTCCGCCGGCAGCATCGTCGCGACCTCGACGTCATAGGCCAGCAGGTCGCGGATGGCGTTGCGATACTCGACGCGGTTGAGGCGGTGCAGCGACTTTCCACCGGGGTTCGGCTGCGCGCCTGCGGCGCCGTCGAGGCGCGCCTCGATCTCCCCGGACAACGCATCGAGTCGCGCGCGTTCGGGCCGGGGTTTTCCAGGCGGAGGCATCATCCCCGTGCGCATCTTGCGCACGACCTTCTCCCAGACCTGGCCCTCTGCCGGAATTCCCGCAGCGTCCATGCCCTCCAGCGAGAGGCTTCCTGCCCAGTCAGTAGTGTTGTGGCACTCGACGCAGAACGAATCGACCACATCCCACTGGGCCGGGCTCGCCCCCTGCGCGGCATGCGCGCCTGTCACCGGCAGCACGGCGCACAGCCCGAGCGCGACGATGGCTACTGTCCCACGCCCCATCCCAACCCCCACTCGATGATCTTGTTGTCATGCGTTGTGCCCGGGAGCACGACGCCTGTGACCGGAGTGGGGTTCTCTCGCGTCACGCCGCGCAATGTAAGTGTGAAACGGTTAGTCGGCAGGTGCGCACCCGTTGCAACATCGCGCGACCATGGGCGCTATACTCGTTGGCCACCGGCCAAAGCCGACTTTGTCGCATGTCCGAAGTCCCTGCTGAAGAAGTAGCCCGCCACCTGGACCGTCTGATGGGGTCCGAGGCGCTCTCGAAGTCCGCGACCAACCGTCGACTGCTCGCCTATCTCGTCCAGCGCTCGCTGCCTGGCGCGGAGGGCCCCAAGGAAGCGGAGATCGCGATCGAGGTATTCGGGCGCGACGCCTCGTTCACGGGCGGAGAGGATTCCGTGGTCCGCGTCTCGATGCGCGGGCTGCGACAGAAGCTGCTGGAGTACTACGCCGGTCCGGGCAAGGGCGACCTGGTCGTATTCGACATTCCAAAGGGGGCCTACCGCCTCGCGGTGCATGCCCGGGAGGCGTCGCAGGCCGGTGCTACGGCGCCTGCAGATCAACCTGCGGACGCACCAGCCGTCGCGGAGCATCCAGCAGAACCCGCGCCGCGACCGCGCCGCTGGTCGCTGCCCCTGGCGGCCGCGCTGGCACTGCTGGCAGTCTCGCTCGCGGTCAACGTGTACTCGTGGCGCAAGGCAGCGCCGGTCGATGGAGTGCTTGCCGAAGTTCGCGACAGCCAGTTCTGGCAGGGCATCGCGCACGGCGACCGGCCGGTGATGTTCGTGCTGGGCGATCTCTTCATGTACACGCAGACCGATCCCATCACCGGGCGCCTGCAGACCGTAAGAGACCCGCAGATCAACTCCAGCGACGACCTGCGGGCCTTCCTCGCCAGCAACCCCTCGCTCGCGGCCGAGCGTGGCCTGCGCTACGCGTCGATGATCCAGAAGAGCTCGGCGGCCGGCCTCGCCGCAATACTCCCCATCGTGCACAACCCGGGTCGGCGAATCGAGGTACGCCTCCGCGATGAGCTGCTAACCGACGACCTTCGCGGCAACGACATCGTCTACATCGGGCCCATCGCGCGCGTCGGGCCGCTGGCGGGCAGTTTCGACGGCAGGTCCCACTACCGCTTCAATGCGGTGGAATCGAGCCTGACGGACGTGCGCACGGGCAAGGTGTACCTGCCCGAGGGTGAACTGAGCGAACACCACAAGGACTATGCGCTGGTGGCCCGCTTCCCCGGCCCGGTGGGCAATACCATCATGGTCATCACGTCAGGAGGCCGCAACGCAGGGCTGCTGCAGGTGATCCGTACGCTGACGACGCCGGAAGGCCTGGCGCGATTCGATCAGCAGCTGCAGGAGGCCGCCGGGGGGCGTCCTCCCGAGTCCTTCGAAGCGCTGCTGTCGGTCACGGGATTCAAGCAGACCGATCTGGCCGCCGAGGTCGTCGAGCTGCACACGCTGGCCCCGCCAGTCGCGGCGCCGCCAGTCGGGGCGCAGCAAGGCTAGCCGGAGACCAGGTCGAGCTCTATGCCGTCGACATCCCGCAGGCGCAGCGCCCCGCCCTGGACGTCGATCACCTTGCCGCCGAGCGTCGCGATGCCTGCTTCCGTTGCGGCGCGATCGAACGGCTTGACGCGGATGCCGTAGCGCGAGATGCGGGCCTGCGCGCTGCCATACACGTAGGTCGTGCCTTCGAGCTGCAGACGGGTCCCGTTGCGGAAGGAAAACGTGGCCTGGTTGTCACTGCGATGGTCTCCTTGCCGTAGAGGATGCGGTAGTAGTCCACCGCGCGCTCCAGGTCGCTCACCATCAGCTGCACGTACTCGACACGCTGCGGAGTCACGAGCCCCTGCTCCCCGGGCACGAGGTCCGACGGGACCGCTGCCGTGACCAGCGTGTCGGGTGACGGCAGGAACTGGATCTCGATTCCATCCGGATCCTCGAAGATGCCGCCGGGGCCGCTGCTGCCCGGGAACTCGCCAAAGCCGCCCGCATGGAACTGCTCCTTCATCGCAGCGAAGATGGCCGTGCTGTCGCGCCGCCACTCCACGACCGTGGTGCAGAAATGGCCGATGTACGTGCCACGTCCGCGAGACGCGCCGATGGCGATGTAGCCGACCATGCGATTCGCGGGCAGTGGTCCGAGCAGCACGAAGTAGCGGAAGCCGCCCTGGAATGGCTGCGCGTGCAGCGTCGTCCTGAACAGGCCCATGTAGAAGCGCGCCGTCTTCTCGACGTCGGGCACGATGACATCGAGGTGGTCCAGGCCCGGCGTGTCGAGCGGCAGCAACGCGGGCCGCGCCTGCGACAGCGCCAGCCTCGGCACTCCGAGCGCCGCCAGAATCCCCAGCATCTCCCGTCGCGTTGGTTTCATCGCCTTCCCCTGCCTGGATCAGTTGCGCACGATGATACTTGCCGCCGCGCAAGTCATGGCGTCCTTTGCAACTAGTCTTCCATCAGCTCCGGTCTGTCCCGGAAGCCCTGCAGCGCTTCCGGGTTGGCGATGCCTTACCTTTGTTCTTTCCAGTACGGTCATTCCCTCACGTTGTATTTGAAGCTCGGCAGCATCTGCATCTGCTCAAGAATGCACACGTGCTCTTCGATGTCCGCGTTGTCCTGGCGCAAGAACCGCTTGGTGCTGACCCACTCGCCTTCCCAGTTTTCCGGATCGGTCATCGTGAACTGCACGTCCATCGCCTTGCCGCCCTCGACCAGCGTGAACCGCTCGACCACGCGCAGCTTCGTTGAAGATCGGCACGCCCGCCTGAATCCACTTGTGGTCGTCGGTCATGCCGATCGTGTCGACCACCAGCGTGTTGCCATCCCAGCGGCCAATCGAATGGCCGTTATAGGTCTCGACGAGATCCACGTCGTTCGGGTGCGGACGCCCGTCCGTGTAGATCCAGCGCACGCTGTTGTTGAACATGGACGTGAGCTGGACCATGGTCGGCAACTGGATGATCTGGATCGGCCAGTAGCGCGTCATCATTCGCGGCATGCCGAGCGGCCAGCAGGCGCCCGGCATCGTCGCGGTACTGAAGCCCCTTCTTCCGATATTCCTCATCCTTGGCTATCGCTTCCAGCACATGCGGCTTGAACTTCGGCGTTGGCAGGAAATTCACTGCCCCATTCTCCTGGTCGATGACCATGCCCCAGGTTCCGGTGAGATCAACCGGGGCCTTTCTTCGCCATCGTTCAGGTTTTCCTGAGAGAGCGCACTGGGCCATTTCCCCTCCTGCGCGACCTGCGCCGAGGCGGCTACCGGCAGCATCAGGGCGGCAGCGATGATGAGGGAGCGCATCATGGCTGTGTGCCAGGTGCAGCGGGAGGAGTCGCCGTCGCAGCAGGAGGCCGGCGCACGGCGGCAGACAGCTTCTTGCCATCTGGCAGCGTGACCTCGACAAGGTTGCCGCCGGCGCTGCCATCCTTCAACGGATTCATCAGCACCGTTACGCTGTCACCCGGCTTGACGCTGTTGCGATTCCAGCCGTTGCGAACCAGATAGCCTGGTCCATTCGCCTCGAAGCTGTAATCCGAGACCGCCCCGGAGTCGTCCTTGACGGTGATAGTCAGAAAGCTGTGCGGGTTCGTGTAGAGCCAGGCCTTCACGACGCCCTTCACTTCGACCGTCTTGGTCTGATCGAACATGGCTGCCGAATGGTGCGCGAACGCGGGGCTCGCCATGAGCAGAGCCCAACGAAACGAATGCCGCGAGGAATGCTCGCCGCCCACCAGTGCTGTGTGACATTTGATCTCTCATCGCTCAACTCCTTGTTCGCTGCGCGGGTTCGCGCCCTTGTACTATTCAGGCCCGTCCGGCCCGATAAAGCCGGTCGAGCCATCTTCAAGAATCGGGTTGCGGTTGTTCTCCTCGCATACGTATTCGAGGATCTGCTCACCCGCTTTCCGCGTATACGTGCGCGTCACCTTCCATGGCCGCGTATAGGCCTTGGAGTCATGCAACGTGATCTCGTCCTGCAACTTGTCCGGTGACAGCAACTCGAATCCTTTCCACGATGCGCAACGCGTCGCTATGCGGCAGATGCGTCGTGTCGAGAACGGATTCGCCCCTGACCTCGCTGGTTTCAATCACCAGCACGTCGTCTTCCCACTTTCCCGTGGAACGACCGTTGAACGCCGGGATACCTATCGACTCCGGCGCCGAGCCGTTCATGCTTATCCGGCGGATCTGGCTCATGTATTCGTGGAGAAAGTAGATTGTGCTCTTTCCATGCACGATTTCAAACGGAAACGGAGAGCGCCATGATCCGCGGCACGCCGGGTGGCAGGCACCGCGCCGGCGGATCGGCTTTCGGACGGCCAGCTGCAGCGGCGTCCAGGGCCTCCTTGTATCGTGCGGCGTACTCGGGAGTGAATGGCGGGCTTTTTTTTTTTTTTCTTTTTTTTTTTTTTTTTCATTCTTCCATTTTCTTCTTTTTTTATTTTTTTTCTTTATTTTTCAATTTATTTAAATTCCATCACATCAATTGGAACGGTGGACTCGGTGAAGCAGACGGTGCCGGAATGGCGGCGAACTTCTCGATCAATTACACCCTCGACCGCTTCTCTGCCAACGCAACGGTTCGCTATATTGGCCCGACCGTCCAGACGTCACCCTGATCGGCCGGACAACCCTGCTTACAGCCCGACACTGCCAAACAGCATCAACGACAACACCCGGCCGAGTGTGGTCTACCTCAACCTCTCCGCCGGCTACAACTTCGTGCAGCGGGACGGAATTCAGTGCAATTGTTCGCGTCGTGAACAACGTGACGGACGAGGATCCGCCGCCATTCGCAGGATCAAATCCGGTCGGCGCGAGCCTCTACATCTGATTGGCCGGAATTACAAGTTGGCCCTGCGGTTTAATTTCTAGAATGGCGGTGGCTCCCGGAAGTCCACCGCCGCAATCCGTCGCCCAGCTGAATCAACAGGCGAAGACCCATTGGCACGCCGGCGAGCTGGACCAGGCGATAGCCGTGTTATGACGTCGCCGATCAGGATCGGCGATGCGCCCGCCAGGCCGTAGAAGAGAAGGGCGCCGATCAGCAGGGCGCGCCGCCGAGCCGGTCTCCAAGCCAACCCGCCGCCGGAGCAAACAGCGCGATACAGAGCGCCGGAACCGTCAGGATCGCCGGGATCAGATAGGACGCTCCCGGGGTGGCGCCATACTCCTTGAGCAACAGCGGCACGACCGGCACGAGCATCATCGCGCCCATGGTCGGCAGCACGGCCTGCAACGCCAGCAACAGCCCCTGCGGCCAACCCGCCGTGCGAGCGCCAACTGACGAGGCCGGAAAGGCTTCCAGATTCTCCGTTGTCATCCCGCCCACTCCTTCATATAGACGCTCTCGGGCGCGCCCGCGATCATGCGGTCCGACAAGAGGCGTGGCTAGTACTTTGAGCAAAGGCGATGGCGCTAGAATCGGCAACGTTTCATGGCGGGAAGAATGCCAATGAGCCATTTCATGAGGACGGCTCTGCTTGTCACGCTGGCCTTTGCGGGCACCGCGGCGCATGCGCAGACTCCTGCGGAGTTTTCCGCGCTGTTCCGGAAGTACGTCGAAGTCGTGAACGCCGGCGATGTCGCCGGGCTGCGGGCGCTGATTTCCGATGACGTGGAGCGATCGGATTATCGCGCGTGCACTCCTGCGTTGAGCAACAAGGATTGCCTGCTGCTGTACATCGAGACAACGGTGATCAACCAGCACGGCAAGATCGAAGAGACGGAAAGTTTTGGGATTGATGGCGACACCCTCTACGGTGGTCTGGTGCTGCGCAGCGACACGGTTCGCGCCGCCGGAAGCCAGCGCGCGTACGGTATCGACAAGATCAAGGTCAAGGATGGGAAGATCGCCGGCCTGAAATTTCTGCCCAACCTCCAGGATCCACAGACCCGGAAATTCTTCGATCATATCCGCGCTACCGGAACGCCCAGTTCGCAGCCGTATGTCAACGAATGACGGCTAAGGTTGCCGGCGTGAGCCGCCAGGTCACCAGTCCATTCGTGAAGGCGCCTAGCGCCGCGAAACTGACAGCAAGCAGAAGCAACGATCCGAGGGCGACGCGCACGGCTCCAATCCGGTCAGCCAACCTGCCGACTGGCATCGCCACGAGCGCCGCGAACACGGTGCCGAGCATCGAGGCAGCGGAGGCTGCACCACGACCCCACCCGAATTCTGCTGCGAGCGGCTTGATGAAAATGCCGATCGAGTAGAAGTACAACGACGCGACACCCAGTGCCATACCGAGGAAACTGCCGACGACGACGCGCCACCCGCGCCTGAACTCGCTGCTGCTGCCGGCTGACACGTCAGAAACCGACATTCGCCGCTCCCTCGAGCTTCAGGCGCTGGCGCGCTTCGTCTGGAGTGGCCACGCCGTAGCCGAGCAGATCCAGCAGGCCAACCAGCTTCGTCACCTGCTCTGCGTTCGACTGTGCCAGCGTGCCGCGTCGGATCGTCAGGCTGTCTTCCAGGCCGACCCGCGCATTCCCGCCAAGCAGGACGGCCTGCGTGGCGACTGGCATCTGGTGCCGGCCCGCGCCGAGCACTGACCATTCCAGGTCAGCGCCGAACAGGCGTTGCGCCGTCCTGGCCAGATGCAGCAGGTGGTCGGCATCGGCGCCTATCCCGCCCAGGATGCCGAGGCAGAACTGGATGAACAGCGGTGGCTCGTACAGCCGGCGGTCGATCACGTGGGCGAGGTTGTAGAGATGACCCACGTCATAGCACTCGAATTCGAAGCGACAGCCATGGCCCCGGCCAAGGCGCTCGAGGATGGCCTCGATATCCGCGAAAGTGTTGCGGAACACCAGGCCGCGCGTTCCTTCGAGGAAAGGCTTCTCCCACTCGAACCGGTATTCACTGATCTTCGTGGCGGCGGGAAACAGCCCGACGTTGATCGAACCGATGTTCAGCGACGCAAGCTCCGGGCTGACCACTCCGCAGCCGCGATCCGCTCGTCGATGCTCATGCCCGGTCCGCCACCCGTGCTGATGTTGATCACGGCATCGGTCGAAGCGCGGATCTGCGGAAGGAACTGCCGGAATACATCGACGCTGGAGGTCGGGCGGCCGTCCACCGGGTCGCGGGCGTGCAGGTGCAGGACGGAAGCGCCGGCCGCCGCTGCGGCGATTGCCTGCTCCGCGATCTGCGCTGGCGTCAGCGGCAAATAGGGGGACATCGAGGGGGTGTGCAGCGATCCCGTGATCGCGCAGCTGATGATGACCGGTTTCAACGTCCGTACTCCTGGCTCAGAAGCGGAATGTATAGCTCAGCCGGGCGCCATATTCCGCGGCAATGGACTGGAAGTGGTCGTCGCGATCCAGATCCTGGCTCGAGTGATTGAAGGTGAGCACAAGCTCCCGGCCCGCCGTGGGAATGTAGTAGAGGTGGCTCTGGAAGCCCGCGGTCTCGGACACGTTGTCGTACTGAAGCAGGTTGGTCCACGACAGCTTCGAGTTGAAATTCACGTTCAAGCCGCCGGAAAGTATGCGCGTGGTGAAGCTGCCGTCGGGCAGGTCGATGTCGTTGAAGTCGTATCCCGCGCGTATCGAGAAATACCTCGATTGTTTCCATGTGGCTTCGGCACCAACGTACAGCCGGTGGCCATCAAAGAACCGGCCGTTACGGTAACTGCAGCCGCGTGACAACGCGGCGCTGCTGCCCACCATAGAAGTTGAAGCCGTATTCATTGAACGCATAGTCGCCTTCCGGAATGACCACAGTGGTGCCCAGCACGCGGTTGGAATAGATGACGAACGGCTCGGAGAGCACCTCGCGCGATACCTCGTAGAACGCTGCAAACCTGTCGCGCCCGACGGTCTCCATGTCGACGGGAAACAGCGCGATGTTCTGCGATTCCAGCCCCCCGTCGATGCCATCGACACGAGTGGCGTCGACTCCGGCCGAGAATCGCTGTATCCACCGGCGCGAGAACTGGTGGTTGTGAAACAGGAATGCGTTGTACGCCTGGGTGCCTGCACGGCTCACGAATCCCATGGCCGGCTTGAAGTCCTCTCCAAGCCGGTGACCTTGCCGCCGAACTCCCATCCGCCCGTGTCCACGAGCTGGCCGCCCAGGCCAAAGGCCGTGTCGTCACCATCCAGGCCGGGGTTGCTGGATTTCTGGAACCACGCGTCGCCCTCGAGCGTGCGATCTCCTGGAAGCCGCGAGTTCAGGAAGTGGAAGTCCGCGCCGACCAGCGAGCTGGACTGATTCGAGAACGGATCGCCGCTGGTGACCATGACGCCCAGGCTGCTCTCGGCGAGCACGTCGGCGGCAATTCTCGCCACACTCAACGTCGAAGGCTCGAGTGCCGAGAACTCGTCCTGCCGCACGCTCAGGAAGCCGATGCTCCAGCGCCCAATGCGGCCGCTGACCTTGCCGCCGTAGTTGATGTCGATGGGCGTGCCCACGGCGACAAGCCGATCTTGCGCGAGAAGAACGGCCGGCCGTTCTGCGCGACCCGGCCGAACTCAAACAAGTCTGCATCGTTCAGAAAGAAATCGCGCTTCTCCGGGAAAAACAGGCTGAAGCGCGTCAGGTTCACCTGCCGAGCGTCGCCGTCCGTCCCGGAGAAGTCGGTGTTGATCGTAAGCGAGGCACTCAGTGCCGGCGTGATCCGGTAGTAGGCATCGAGCGAGGGGTTGACCTGCTGGCGGCTGTCTACGCCCCCGTCGAGGAATCGCAGATGCTTGATGCCAAGTGTCGGCACCACGTCGAGCCCCACTCCCTGGTCCACGTCGCGAATGCCGGCGAGCTGGCCGGCAATGCTCGGCCCCCAGCTGCGGTTGCGCGACACCCAGACAGACTCCTCACCCTTGCCACGAATGGCGCGCGACACGTTGAAGCCCCAGGCCTCGACCGATGGATCGTTCGGAATCGACTTGAACGGAATCGCAATCTCCGCGCTCCAGCCCTCGTCGGTGGGGCTGGCCGCCGCATCCCAGATCACATCCCACTCGCCCTGCAGTTCGCCGCCCTGATAGAGCATGTCGTTGCGGACGCCATTGAGATTCACCTCGAATCGGTACGCGCCGCGGCCACTGCCGGAAGGGTCAGGAGGATCGCGAGCCGATCGTCATCGGACAGGGTTGAGCCCTGGCGCATGTTGTTGGCGCTGATGGCCTTGAGCCCTCGACTGTCGGTGAGGCGGGCACCGATGTAGAGGGCATCCTTGTCGTAAGCGACGAGGATCTCCGTGGGTTCGCTGACCGGCTGGCCGTCCTCGGGGCGCATCTGCTTCAGCTGGCCCAGTACCGCGGCGCCATTCCAGAATTCTTCGTCGAGCTTGCCATCCACCAGGGGCGTCTGGTCGACGCGCGCCGCTTCGATGCGTGGGGTGGCGGTCTCCTGGGCCAGAGTCGGAGATGTCGCCGCCAGAACCCCGGCGATGGCTGAAGACCTTGCGATACTGTTCACGACCATTCCCGGTGTCGCTATGCCTTGTTATCGAATGCTTCGCTCTCAACACTTCTCGAATCGTGCTGCTAGTCCTCCGTCAGCTCCGGTCGGTCCCGGAACGAGTCCAGCGCCTCCGGATTGGCGATCGCGAGCGTGTTGGCCACGGGCCTGCCGCGCACCAGCGACGCGACCGCGAGCTCGACGAGCTTGCCACTGCGAGTGCGCGGCATCTCCGGCACCTGCAGGATCTTCGCGGGAACATGGCGCGGCGTCGTGTTGCGGCGGATCACCTCGCGGATGCGGATGCGCAGTGCGTCCTCGAGCTGCAGGCCTGTGCGCAGCACCACGAACAGGATGATCCGCTCATCACCTTTCCAGGGCTGCGCGACCGCAAGGCACTCCACCACCTCTTCGAGCGTCTCGACCTGGCGGTAGATCTCGGCCGTGCCGATGCGCACGCCGCCCGGGTTCAGCACCGCGTCGGAGCGCCCATGGATGACGACGCCGCCGCGCGCAGTCAGCTCGGCGAAGTCGCCGTGCGCCCAGACCCCGGGGAATCGCTCGAAATAGGCGCCGCGGAAGCGACGGCCGTCCGTGTCGTTCCAGAATCCGATCGGCATCGAGGGAAAGGGGCGCGTGCAGACCAGCTCGCCCCGACCTTGCGGCAGCGAGCGACCTTCCTCGTCGTAGACCTCGACAGCCATGCCCAGCCCGGAACATTGCAGCTCGCCGCGATACACGGGCAGCAGCGGATTGCCCAGCGCGAAGCAGGACAGGATATCGGTGCCGCCGGAGATCGAAGCCAGCAGCAGGTCCGTGCCGATCTCGCGGTAGACGTAGTCGAAGCCTTCGGGCGGGAGCGGGGATCCCGTGGACAGCACCGTGCGCAGGCGCGGCAGCTGCGACTTCCCGCGCGGGACGGTAGCCGGCCTTTTCGATGCCCGAGAGGTACTTCGCGCTGGTGCCGAAGACGCTGATGTGCTCGCGTTCGGCGATGCGCCACAGCACGCCCGGGTCCGGATGCACCGGCGAGCCATCGTAGAGCACGACGGTCGCGCCGGTCGCGAGCGCACCGATGAGCCAGTTCCACATCATCCAGCCGCAGGTCGTGTAGTAGAAGACGACGTCCCCGGGGCCGATGTCGGTATGAAGGACATGCTCCTTCAGGTGCTGCAGCAGCACGCCGCCGGTGCCATGCACGATGCACTTGGGTGGGCCGGTCGTACCCGACGAGAAGACGATGGCCAGCGGGTGATCGAAGGCCACGGAGGCGAATGCCGTCGCTGCGGAGGGATCGCCGAACTCCACGAAGCGCTCGGCCGCAGGAATCCCGCCGATGTCGGGCTGCTCCTGCAGGAAGCCGATGACCACGGTGGCCACCAGCGTCGGCAGCTGGCGCGCAACTTCGGCGACCACGACACGCGTGTCGATGGGCTTTCCGTTCCAGTGGTAGCCGTCGACGGCAAACAGGACCTTCGGGGCGATCTGGCCAAAGCGGTCCAGCACGCCCGCAACGCCGAAGTCCGGCGAACAGGACGACCAGATCGCACCGACGCTGCCCGCAGCGAGCGCCGCGATGACGGCTTCGGGCGAATTTGCGACAAAGCCTGCCACGCGGTCGCCGGGTCCGACACCCGCCTCGCGCAGTCCCGCAGCAACTCGCGCGACCTCGGCATGCAGTTCCGTCCGCGTGATCTGCCGGCGGCGACCGCGCTCGTCATGGCATATCAGTGCGACACCGGGACCAGGATGGCCAAGCAGTTGTTCGGCGTGGTTGAGGCGGCTGCCCGTGAACCAGCGTGCCTCGGCCATGTGGCCCGGATGCTCCAGGACCGCGTCGGCCTCGCGGTGCAGGCGCAGTCCACAGAAGCGTGCAGTGAGCGACCAGAACTGCGCAGGGAAGTCGATGGACCAGCGGTGCAGCGCACCGTAGTCCGCAAGATCGAGTCCCGACTGCATGCGGGCTTCCTGCAGGAAGCGCCACATCGCACTCGCCTCGATGCGGGAGCGGTCGGGTTGCCAGACCGGTGATTCGGCCACGTGGATTCCTGTTTGCCTACAGTGTCGCGAGGGCCGAACGGACCAGCTCATCGAGCGACGGGTCGGCCGTGAAGCCCATCGCCTCGGCCCGCGGCGTCAACAGGCGGGGCAGGCGCCCGAATCGCGCCTCGATCGCAGCCTCCGGGCACCAGCGGACCAGGCCTGCGTCGGCGCCCGTCTGCCTCGCGATCGAGTCCGCCAGGTCGGACATCCGCACAAACGTCGCGGGCAACGTGACGCAGCCAGAGAGCGTTGCTTTCCACGGCGTGCACGAGATTGAGCGCGGCCCGATCGACCGACATCAGCAGCGTCGTCGCAGCGGGCGAAACGGGCATGTCGATGGCGCGCCTGTGCCGCAAGGCGTGGAACAGCTCGCTGAGGAATGCCGACTTCATGCCCGACGGACGCGCGGGGCGCGCGACGATGCCGGACAGGCGCAGCGCCATGCCATGCAGCGACGCCGCGGCGCCCGAGCGTGGCGAGCCATGTTTCCATCATGGCCTTGTGGGCGCCGTAGAGCATCGACGGGGCCACGGGCGTATCCTCGTCGAGCGGCGTCGGCAGGTGGTCGCCGAACACGGCGATGCTGCTGGCAAACACCAGGCGGATCGGCGTGGATGCCCGCGCCGCGGCGTCGAACAGCGTCCGCGTGGCGTCGACGTTGACGCGCCAGGCGAGCGCGGGATCACTCTCCGCAGCGCCGCCGGGCACGGTGGCGAGGTGAACGATGGCATCGCAACCGGCTGTCGAGCGCCCTGGCCAGCGCGGACGCATCGCACAGGTCGCCCTCGATGCCCGGTAGCGCCGGCGAGATCGCGGTCGACGGCGACGGCCTCATGCCTTGCGTCGAGCGCGCGCAGCAGCGCCCGGCCCACGAAGCCGCCGGCACCGGTGACCAGGACCTTCAATCCGGGCTCTCCCGCGACAGCATCGCCTTGAGCCGACGCCGCACGCGCAGTCCTCCCGCGTCGATTCCGAGCGACACGGGTTTGGCATCCCAGAAGTCCTGGCCTTCGAGGTTCTCCCAGGAAGCATGGATGATCGGCTTGTCCTCCTCGTCGAAGGCCTTCTGGAACAGCGCGCGCAAAAACGCATCGAACTGCTCCGACTCCAGTTCGTGGTGCCGGTTCGTCGCCCAGAAATAGTGAGTCCGGTCCGGGCCGGCAGGCGAGAGGATATGGCTCTGCTCGACGATCACGCCTTCCGCGCGCGGCCTGCCCGCAGGCGTCGCGCCGATCTGCAGCTGCATGGACGCCGGTGCGTCCCAGCGCATGTCGAGCCAGTGGTCGCAGATCATGTCAGGTGCGTAGATGCCCTGCGTATGTGCCGGGGCGCGTCACGTTCGGCATCCACCAGTTGGACCAGATCGTGCCCGTCGCGCTCGATCACTTCGTGCTTGCCGGCGAAGATCACGCCCGCGCCGGCGAAGCTGCCCTTGTGCACGAACTCGATGTGGCTGAGGTCCATCAGGTTGTCGATGCCGAACTCGTACGGCGCCTCGAGCAGCGTATAGCCGCGAACCGACGCGCGTGCCCGGGCCATCGTCGACCATCGAGAAGTCCGGGATCTTCGCGGGATCTGCCTGTCCGCGTCGCCACCCCACAGCCACAGCGCGCCATGGCGCTCGACGACCTTCCAGGCGTCGACCTTCGCGCGTCTTCGGGATGTGGTCGCGAGAAGGGATTGCGCACGGCACTGGCCGCTGCCGTCGAAGCGTCAGGCCGTGGTACGGGCAGACCAGCAGGTCGCCGTCGATCGTCGCCGCGACTCAGCGGTGCGAAGCGGTGCACGCAGCGATCGGCGATGGCCTGTGGCTGGCCGTTGCCGGTCACGGAACAGCACGACTGGCCGGTCGAAGAGGCGGCGGGACAGCGGCGCTTGTCCGTAGCTCGCTGCTCCAGCCGGCCATGTACCAGGCATTGCGCAGGTAGTCAGGCATCGCGTCACTCCTCGAAGATCGCCACCGCGCGCGTCCAGCCGGCCGAGGCGCCGCGGATCTTGTGCGGAAAGCAGCAGACGGTGAATCCGTCGCGGCGGCAGCACCTCGAGGTTGTGCAGCTTCTCGAGGTGGCAGTAGCCGATGTCGCGCCCGGCCTTGTGGCCCTCCCAGACCAGCGAGTAGTCGCCGGTCTCGGCGACCTTCTTCGCGGTGTGGCTGAACGGCGCGTCCCAGCTCCAGGCATCGGTGCCGGTGACGCGCACGCCGCGCGTCGTCAGGTACATCGTCGCCTCGTAGCCCATGCCGCAACCGATGTTCACGAAGTTCGGGTTGCCGACGGCCTTGCCGGCCGCGGTGTTCACCAGCACGATGTCGAGCGGCTGCAGCACATGGCCGATGCGCTGCGAGTTCTGCCTCGACCTCGGCCGCCGTCACCACGTGACCGTCGGGCAGCTTCGTGAAGTCGAGCTTCACGCCGGGACGGAAGCACCAGTCCAGCGGCACCTCGTCGATGGTGAGCGCACGGCTTGCCGCCGTCCTGCGTCGGGTGGAAGTGCCACGGCGCATCCAGGTGCGTGCCGTTGTGCGTCGACAGCGTGACCGTCTCGGCGGCCGCGAAGCCTTCTCCACCCGGCATGTTCTCCATCGTCAGGCCGGGGAAGAAGCGCGCGGCCTCGCCCATGGTGTCGCCGTGGCGCTGGTATTCGATCTTCGGCCGCATGAACGGCGGATCCGTGATCACGTCGTTCTCGAGGTAGATCGACAGGTCGACGAAACGGCGGCTCATCGCGATGCTCCTGCGGCGGGTCGGCGCCCGGCACGGCAAGCAGACCCTGTGACTCGAGCTCCGCCTGCGCGCGAGCCTCGCGCTGCAGCGCCCGCTGCACGGCAGGTCGCTCTTCCATCCGCAGCGCGTGCGCGGCGATCGCCGGGAACGGCGACGCGTCGAAGCCGGCGCCCGTGATCCGGAACCACACCCAGTAGAGATAGCCGTCGAGCACGGACCACTCGCTGCCCAGCACCCACGGCTGTTGCTGCAGCGACTGCTCCAGCCCGCGAGCTGGAACGTCATTGACTCGCAGGCCATCTCCCGTACACGCGGGATCGCGGCCGGCTGGTCGCAGATCAGCTGCGGCATCCGGATGCGCGTGACGAGCGGATGCAGGTCGGCGCTGAACCACGCCAGGCGCGACAGCAGCGTCGTCGCGGCGGCAGGATCCTCCGGCCGGTCGGGAGCAGCCGCGCCGCGGGAAATCGTCGCGCGAGCCAGGTCAGGATCGCGATGTTCTGCGACAGCGTCGACGTCATCGGCAACCAGCACCGGCACCTTGCCGGCCGGGATTGCTGGGCGAGGAAATGCCGGCGCGCGGTGATCGCCGCGCATGAAGGCGATGACGCGCGTGTCGAACGGAGCTGCCGGTTTCCTCGAGCGCGATCAGTGGCACGCGCGCACAGGTCCCCGGTGCGAAATACAGCGTCATCGGTCATGTCTGGAGTCCCCTTCCTGGCGCGGCCTCGAACTCGAGCGGCAGCGACGCGAGTGCGTGCAGTGTGTTGTTGATGCGCCTTTCGAGGCTGGCCGGTCAACCGGATGGCGCCGACGCGCGGCAGCATTGCCCGGAGCAGCACCTCGACCTCCTGCCGGGCGACCATCTGCCCGAGGCACTGGTGGATGCCGAAGCCGAAGCCCACGTGGCCGCTGGCCTGCGCGTCCGATGTCGAAGCGCGTCCGGATCCGCCCAGCGCCGCGGATCGCGGTTCGCGGCGGCGAGGAACAGCACGCACCTTCGATCCTTCCGGGATCAGGACGCCTCGGGCGATCTGCGACCTCACGGCTCGTCGTGCGGAAGAACGTCTGCACGGTGCGAATCCCAGCGCAGGCCTTCCTCGAAGGCACGCGGCAGCAGGTTCGGCTGCGACGCAGTCGCTGCCACTGGTCCGGATGCTGCGCGAACGCCAGCATCAGGTTGCCGATGCCGTTGACCGTCGTGTCGACGCCGGCGGAAAGGAACGAGCGCACGAGTCGTTCGGCTTCCTCCGGCGAGCAATCGCCCCGATCGGCAGCCGCGAAGACCTGTATGCCCCAGCCTCCGGGCTTCAGGTTCTCGCGCCGGCAGGCGAGCGCCACCCAGGCCGTGGCCTCGCGGGTCGGCGGCCTGCTGCACGCTCGAAGACGGCGTTGCGCGGGCCGAACGCATTGAACACGCCGGTGGCGTACGGAATCAGGTGCTCGCGTCCCTCGTCCTGGAGGCCGATCAGGTCGGGGAACACCGCCAGCGGAAAGGCCGTGCCGAGATCCTCGACCGCGTCGAAGCGACCTGCGCGACCAGCCTTCGACCAGTTCGTCGGCCCGATGGCCTGCCACCGCGGTGCCACCGCGCGCAAGCGCACCGAGCGTGACGATGCGGTTCATCAGGCCGCGCGTGCGATCGTGCAGCGGCGGATCGGCTTCCAGCAGCAGCGAAGGTGGGCCTGAACGGCGTCTCCTTCGAGAAATCCGCCAGGCCGACGCCGCGGCCGGAGACGTAGGTCTGCCAGTCCTTCAGCGCAGCCTGCACCTCGGCGTGGCGCGCCATGCCGTAGCAGCCGATGGCTTCGAGCCAGACGACCGGGCCGGCGTCGCGCAGCGCATCGTGGTGCGCATAGGGGTCGGCGAGAAAGGCCTCGTCGAACGGATCGATGGACAGGCTCGGAAAGGTCATGGCTGGTGCAAGGCAGCTCGCAGGGTCGGCGGTGTCACCAGCGCGGCCAGCGCACCGCCGTACAGCAGCGCGAACATCAGCGCCGGAATCCACGCAATGTCGTCAATGCGCGCGGCGAACAGCACCAGCGCAACGCCTCCGGCCCCCAGCAGCACGGCCAGCAAGGCAACCAGCAGTGCCCGCAGCAGCAGCTTGCGAGGCAGGCGAGAGGGAGACTCGACCCGTTCGACGAGTCTGGCCTTGCGTCGCTGGATGGACAGGATCCCGGGCACCACCGTGCTCACCAGCGCGATCATCAACGACTGCAGCACGAAGGCGAAAGCGTACTTTCCGAGGCCCCAGACGGCCACCGGGTCGGTGCGACCAAACACCAGCAGGAAGAAGAATCCGCTCAGCGCGACGTTGATGACCACGCTGATCATCGTCTCGCGCCGGACGTACCGTCCGGCGGGGATCATGCGGTGTGGCCACCCAGCGTCTCGGCGAACCAGTCGGCGATGTAGTCGCGGCCGAAGGACATGTTGTCCGCGCCGACATGCTCCACGCCGCCCTCGCGCGCAGTGAAGATCTTCAGTTCGCGACGCGGGCTGTTCACCAGCTGGTCGTGGCTCTGGTGCGCATAGTCCACGCTGATCTGCCGGTCCTTCTCGCCGTGCGTGACGAGGAACGGCACCCGGATGCGCTCCATCACGCCGTTGAGGTTCATGTCGGCAGCCTTGGCGAGGAAGTCCTCCATCGACTTCGCGCCGAACACCCAGTGCACGTGTGCCCAGTAGTGCGGCACGGGGTTCTCGCCCTCGCGGCGCAGCCGCTTCTGCTGCACTTCGGCCCAGTTGTGGTTCGCGCCCCAGACCGCCCCGCTGGCAAACCGCGGCTCGATACGCGACGGCGCGCGGCGCAAAGTGTCCACCCAGCGAAATGCCCGTCATGCCCAGGCGTTTTGCATCGACACCCGGCTGCTGTTCCAGCCAATCCACGGCCTTCGATGCCCAGCGCTCGCTGTAGGGAGTGGCCGGCAAGCCCTGCAGTCGCAGCGTCTCGCCCGTGCCCGGGCTGGTCGACGCAAAGCGTGGAGACGCCGCGGCGCGCCAGTGCCTGGCCGAGCCGCGACCAGTAGAGCAGCTCCTTGCAGCTGTCGAGGCCGTTGCAATAGACGACGGTGGGCTTCGGGCCATCGCCCGGTGCCTCGATGAACAGCGCGGGCATCGTGCCGGTTTCCAGCGGCACCTCGACGCGGCGCACGTTCTCGCGGCCCAGGCGCATGGCGTCGCTCGAAGCACTGGCGCGCGCGCGCGAATGTCGATTCCCGGCCCGGATGCCCGTGGCCCTGCATGCGCTCGGCGGTGAACAGATAGAGCGCGGCGCGCTGCAGCTTGGCTGCCGCGGAGAAGTCCCGGTCGTCGCGCGCGATCCTCGTCCGCAAGGCTCGATGAGCGTCTCGGCCTTCTTCAGCCACTCGGCGAGGAACTCACCGGTGCCGACATCCTCGCCCTTGCCCGCCTTCTCGCGGATGGGCGCCGACATGTCGATGATGTCGCCGATCTGGCCGCCGCTCTCCAGCGCGATCGCGAGCGAGAGATTCCAGACGTAATTCGGAAAGTACTCGAACAGCGCCATGGCTTCAGACCGGCACGGGACGGAACAGCCCCGGGTCAGGCTTCGGATGCGGCATGGTGTGCGGGCCACCGACGCCGACCTGCCACTGGTCCATGATCGTCGGCTCGGGAACATGGACCTGCGCCTGCCAGGTCGCATCGTCCACGTTCTCGAGCTCCGCCGTGTACTCCACCGCGAAGTGGTTCGGCGTGACGAAGTAGCTGAAGGTGTTGTTGCCCGCCGTGTGTCGCCCGGGGCCCCAGGTGATCTCGGTCCCGGCCTTCTTGAGCCGTGCCAATGCCGCGCATCATGCCGTCGACGCCTTCCATGTCGTAGGCGACATGGTTCAGGCAGGGCGGTCCGGGCAGGATGGCGAAGCGATGGTGGGCCTCGTTGCAGCGCAGGAACGCCATGAAGTCGCCGAGCCAGTCCGACACCTTGAAGCCCAGCACCTCGGTCATGAACTTCACCGCGGCCTTGTGGTCGGGCGAATGCAGGACGATGTGGCTGATCTTCACCGGAATGCCTTCCCAGCGACCGATCTGGCGCTTCGGTCCCGGCGCAACGTCGCTGGAGATCTCGAAGGGCAGGCCGTCGGGCGAGAAGAAGCGGAAGCCGTAGCCGCCGCCGGGCGATGTCAGCGGCTGGGGCTCGCTGATGATCCGTGCACCGGCCGCGCGTACCTTCGCCGCGAGCGCATCGACATCGGCACGCGAGGCCGCGGCAAGCGCGATCACGTCGATGCGATTGCTCTCGTCCGGACGCAGCCGCACCACATGATGCTCGGAGCCCCCCTGCGTGCGCAGCCACACGAGCCCATCGTTGCTCGGTACGCGCTCGAGGCCCCATTTCTCCATGTAGAAGCGCTGCTCGGCTTCGATGTCCGCGACGCCATAGCCTACATAGCGGATTTCACTGACTCTGCTCATGATTTGGTCCTGTCCTGCGAATTCACTAGATGGGTTGCGCGACGCGCTCGAACATCGCCTTGGTGGCCGCTGCCTGCTCGACCTTCGGTCCCGTGCCGAGCTGGCTGCGGCATATCGCGACCGACGACTCGACGATGTATCGACACCGGTCGTAGCGACGTGCCTGGAAGGCGGCGAACGCCGACTCGACCGACTGGCCACGCGTGATCTCTTCCGCGAGCACGATGCTGTCCTCGATGGCCATGCCTGCACCCTGTCCCAGGTGAGGCGTCGTCGCGTGCGCGGCATCGCCGATCAGCACCACGCGGCCCTTGTACCAGGGAGCTTCCAGGAACAGCCATTCCAGCGGCCGGTAGACCACTGCGCTGTCATCGGTGATCTGCTCGCGCAGCGCCGCGATTTCCGGCGGCACGACCTTGAGCTTGCTGCGCATGCTCATCGCGAGCTGCGAGGGGTCGTAACGCGGATTCCCGGGCTCGGGTGTCGTGATGAACATGTACATGAGCGAATCCGACAACGGCACGAGGCCATAGCCGATGGGCCCCTCGAAAGCCCTCAGGCAGGTCACTTCCGGCGGCTTCGGGAAGTTGTAGCGCCAGACGGACTGTCCGATGAACTCCGGCGCAGGCGCCTGCGGAAAAACCTGCCGACGCGTGCGCGACAGGTAGCCGTCGGCACCGACCACGAGATCGAAGCGTCCCGTGGTGCCGTCGGAGAACCGAACCGACGACACCGTTGCCGTCGTCCTCGAGGGAATCGGCCGTGACGCCGAGGCGGATCTGCGCGCCAGCCTCACGTCGCCCGCTTGCCCAGCACCTGGTGCAGCGCGGGTCGGCCGATGCCCAGGTTTGCCGGGTAGCCCTCGACGAGCCGGTGCGACGGGACGGTTGCCACCTTCTGGCCGGAGGGAATGTAGACCTCGACTTCGTCGAAACCGAAACCCGCCGCGACGTAGTCGTCCAGGATGCCCGAGCTGCTTGGCCGCACGGATCACGTTGGCCTGCTGGATGATGCCGACGCCGTAGACCGCCCAGTTCGGGTCCTTCTCGATGATCGTCACGCGGTGGCCGCCGCGGCCGAGCGCGATCGCGGCGGTCAGGCCGCCGATGCCGCCACCGATTACCAGGATGCTGCAGTTCTTCAATCGATTCCCCCGATGTGCCGTCTGGTTGGAATGCGGCAGGCGTATATGGATATCACGAGCCCGAAGGCAGGGAACAACGCATATTTCCGATGGGTATCCATCGCCCCGGCTGATCCATGCGCCGCACCGCGTCAGGCCAGCGCAGCCTCGCGAATCCGTGCCACGAGCCACCCGAGGGCGGGATCCGAGCCCCGGCCGCGGTGGTACTGGATCATCTCGCGCATGACGGGGAACTCGAAGGGCAGCGGCTGCCAGGCGATGCGGCAGCGTCGTCGCCAGCGATCGCGCCAGCCGCTCCTGCATCAGCGTCAGGCGCGGCGTATCGATCAGCAGCGCGGGAACCTGCGTGAAGGAGTAGGCCATGACCTCGACCTGCCGTTCCCGGCCGCGCGCGCTGAGCTGGTCCTCGGCGAACGACGTGCGCTCCTGTACCGAGGCGCCGATCGCCACGGCCACGTGCCGTGCCGCGTAGAAATCATCTTCCGTGATCGGCGCCGCCAGCAGCGGATTGCCTGCCCAGCCAGCAACCACATAACGTTCCTCGAACAGCAGTTCTGCCGGGTGGTCGCGCAGGCAGTGGTCCTTCGGAAGCAGCAGCACGTCGATCTCGCCCAGTTCGAGCAGCGAGAGCGCGAGATCCGAGGGCGTCTGCAGGTCGAGTCGGATGCCGGGGCCCTGCGCCTGCAACAGGCTGACCAGCCGCGGAAACAGGACGGTCGACAGGTAGTCCGAGATGCAGACCCGGAACCATTGCGTGGACGTTGCCGGGTCGAACTGCCGTCCCTGCACGATCATCCGGTCGACGTTGGCCAGCAGGTCAGAGAGCACGGGCTGCAGCTGCAGCGCCTTGGGCGTCGGGATCATCCGCTTGCCCTGGATCTCGAGCAGCGGGTCATTGAAGATAATCGCGCAGCCGGGCCAGCGCGGCGCTGACGGCAGGCTGGCTCAGGTGCAGCCGCTCGGCGGCGCGCGAAACGCTGCGCAGCTCGATCAGCACGTCGAGCGTGACGAGCAGGTTGAGATCCAGTCCCTTGAACCGCATTGGCTACCTATCGGGAAAAGCTCTCGTTTTGGATCAGAAGAAGCGATTTCACTTGTGCACCGCCTTGCCCCCTAATCGCCAGACTACCAAGTAGCCGGGGGGCTTATGCATCCGATCCGAACCATGCCTGTCAGCGCAGGAATCGTTGCGCTGGGCCTGTCAACTCTCGCAGCGGGGCAGGAGGCTGAAGTTCCGCCGGTTGGCCTTGAGGAGGTCGTGGTCACCGCGCAACGCCGCGAGGAGAACCTGCAGAAGGCCGCAGTGCCTGTCTCGGCAGTCTCCGGCAGCACGCTGACCGAGCAGAGCGTGACCCAGGCCGCCGACCTCACCCGGCTGGTCCCGTCGATCCAGATCGCCCCGGCCGCCTCCCTCACCCAGATCTACCTGCGCGGCGTCGGCACCTTTGGCGCGAATGCGTTCGCCGAGCAGGGTGTCGCCTTCAACCTGGATGGCGTGTATCTGTCGCGACCTGCCGCGCCGGCCGCGCTGTTCTACGACCTCGAGCGCATCGAGGTGCTCAAGGGCCCGCAGGGCACGCTCTATGGTCGCAATGCCTCGGGTGGCGCGGTCAACGTGATCACCGCGAAGCCGCAGCTCGCCGAGTCGGGCGGTTTCCTCACCGCCGAGTACGGCAACTTCGACACGTTCAAGGCTTCCGGTGCCGTGAACCTGCCGGTCGGCGACGCTTCTGCCGTTCCGGTTCTCGGGCCAGTACGTCAATCGCGACGGGTACATGAGCGATGGCTACGACGACGAGGACTCCTGGGCGCTGCGTGGCCAGTACCGACTCGACACCGATCTCGTGAACCTCAATTTCATGGCGGACTACGCCCAGGTGGGCGGCATGGGTTCCGGTGGAACGATCATGCCGCTGATCGGCGATCGACTGGGGCCCAGCGATCCGGCTGTCATCGCCGCCTATCTGGCGCGACCGCCAACGCCACCGGTGCCGCAGATCATCGCGCAGGATGATGGCTATCAGGACAACACCTTCTATGGCGCGATCGCGACACTCGATTTCAAGCTCGGTGAAATCACGGCCACGCTGATTCCGGCCTGGCGGCGCACCGAACTGGACTTCCTCAACTACGCATCGAGCTTCAAGATCGACGTCACGGAGGACTCCGAGCAGTTCTCCATCGAGGGCCGGCTCGCGGGCCAGGCCGAGCGGCTCAAGTGGGTGGTCGGTGCGTACTGGTTCGACGAGAGCGTCGAGGCCGACCAGTTCTATGACCAGGCCAGCAATGGCACCAAGATCCTCTCGGAACTCGGAACCACGAGCTATGCGCTGTTCGGCGAGGGGACTTTCTCGCTGACCGACCGCTGGCGCGTAACCGGTGGCCTGCGCTACACGCGCGACAACAAGACGCAGGACACCGAGGCGCACACGCTGCCGTTCGTCGGCTTCGTGCCGCCGGGCCCGCCCAACTTCATTCCGATCATCCTCGACATCCAGACGCTGGCAACCACCGACGTGGACTTCGACGAGACGACGTGGAAGGTCGGTCTCGAGTACGACGTGGCTCCGAGCTCGCTGCTGTATGCGACGGTGGCCACCGGCTTCAAGTCCGGCATCCTGTACTCCGCGCTGGGGCAGAACTACTCCGAGCCGGAAGACATGACGGCCTACACGCTGGGCTCGAAGAACCGCTTCCTCGACAACACGCTGCAGGTCAATGTCGAGGCCTTCTACTGGGACTTCAAGAACCAGCAGATCTCCCACCTCGGGCCGGTGCAGGTGGCGAGCTACGCCCGGCGGCCCGATCTACGGCCCGGTGTTCCTCACCGAGAACGCCGGCGCGGCCACCATCTTCGGCGCCGAGGTCGAACTGCTCTGGCAGCCCGTGACGCAGGGGCTGCTCTCGCTGAACCTGCAGTGGCTCGACACCGAGTACGACGAGTTGCTGTACCAGGCGTACTCGACGTCGGGCGCCGGCGCCCGTGCTCGGCTGTGCCATCACGCCGACCTCACAGATCGGTGCCTCACCCCAGGCGCGCATCTACGACGTCGACTGCTCCGGCCAGCCGCTGGCCAATGCACCCGAGTTCGTGCTCAACGCGGGCTACCAGCACCACTTCGAGCTGTCGGGTGGCAGCCGGCTCACCGCCGCGATCGATACACGCATCGAGTCGTCGCGCTACCTGTCGATCGAGTTCCTGGACCTCGGCAAGCAGGACAGCTACATGATGTCCAACGCGCGCCTCACCTGGGAGCCGCAGGGTGGCAGGCTCGCGCTCACCGCCTTCGTGAACAACATCGAGGATGAGCTGGTGTTCTCGAATTCGCTGCAGAGCCCCGCCAAGGCCGGCGTGATCTACAACCAGATTCGTCCGCCGCGCACCTACGGCCTGCGCGCGTCGTACCAGTTCTAGCGCGACGCGGGGACGGGCGATGAGGATTGTTGCCGGCACGGTCAGCCTGTTGATGGGCGTCCTGGCCGTGACGGGCGCGCGCGCTGCCGGGGCTGCGGATGCCAGCGGCCCGGGCGCCAGCGCGGCTTTCATCACGCTCGGCACGCAGGGCGGGCCGCTGGCTTCGGCGGCCCGATCGCAGCCGGCCAACGCGCTGCTGGTCGGACAGGATCTCTACCTCGTCGATGCGGGCGATGGCACGGTGGGGCAACTTGCCAAAGCCGGCCTCAACCTGCTCCCGCTGCGCGCCGTGTTCCTGAGTCACCTGCACCAGGACCATGCGGGAGGACTGGCCGCGGTGCTTGGCCTGCGAAACCAGATCGATGGGCCCGGCGTCGTCACTGTCTACGGCCCACCCGGAACCAAAGTGCTGGTCGAGGGATTGCTGGCGTCGATGAAGCCTTCGGCAGAGGCGGGCTACGGCCTGCCGGGTGAATCCTGGTCGCCCCCTTCCGAACGCGTGCGCGTCGTGGAGATCGGCGACGGCGCGAAGATCGACCTCGCGGGCCTCAAGGTGTCGGCGGTGCAGAACACGCACTACAGCTTCCCGCCGGGCGGTGACATGGACCAGCGGTACAAGTCGCTGTCGCTGCGGTTCGAGTTGCCGGGCCGCACGGTGGTCTACACCGGGGATACCGGTCCGAGCCCGGCCGTGGAGCGACTGGCCCGCGGCGCCGACCTGCTCGTCTCGGAGATGATCGACGTGGAGCAGACGGTGCAGAACGTGACGCGCACGCGGCCGGACCTCTCGCCCGACGAGCGCAAGGAACTGGTCGCGCACCTCACGGATCACCACCTGACGCCACTGCAGGTCGGCGAACTCGCCGCGCGCGCCGGCGTGAAGGGGCTGGTGATCACCCACCTCGTGCCCGGGCGCATGGGACCGGCGGAACAGGAACGCTACCTGCGCGACATCCGGCGCAACTATGCCGGCCCGGTGACGATAGCGAACGACCTCGACCGTTTCTGACGGCTCCTGCAATGGATGCCGCAGGAGAGCGCTGGACCGCACCGGTTCCCGTCGGATCCCGGAACTACCCGTTCCATTGCTGGTGGGTGGCCGGGCTCTCCTCCGAGGTGGGCCGCACGCTTCTCGGTCGCTGGCTGCTGGACACGCCGGTGCTGCTGTATCGCCGTGAAGACGGCACGGCGGTCGCGCTCGAGAATCGCTGCCCGCATCGCGGCGCGCCGCTGTCGCTGGGGTGCCTGAAGGGTGACGACGTGCAGTGCGGCTACCACGGCTTCCTCTATGGATCAGACGGGGCCTGCCGCAACGTGCCGTCGATGAAGGCCCCGTTGCCTGCCGCGCGGCTGCGCACCTTCGCGCTGGTCGAGCAGCCGCCCTACCTGTGGATCTGGCTGGGCGATCCGGCGCGCATCACCGATGCGCCGCCACCGCCGCGCATCGACTGGACCGAAGATCCGGCGTTCGCCCGGATCGAGGGCCGCCTGGACGTTGCTGCAAACTACCTGCTGCTCAAGGAGAACGTGCTCGACCTGACGCACTTCGGCTTCGTGCACGCCACGACCTTCCGCATCACGGACTGGGTCGATCCGCCGCGGTTCAGCTCGGATCGCGACAGCACGGGCTACCGGCAGGAGTTCCGGCGCAGCCCGTTGCCCGGTGTGTTCGCCGAGCCGCTGGGCCTTGCGCCGGGTACGCCCTGGGATCGCGACAACTACGGATCATTCGTGTCACCCGCGCTGCAGGTCGCGGCGGTCGACCTGATCGACCCGCAGTCGGGGAGCATTGCGGGCCGGTTCCGCGTCAGCCATGCCACCACACCGGTCGATGCGGGCCACATGCATTACTTCTGGGCCGCGGGCCGGGACTTCGGCACGGATGCGCGGTCCATGGCGGCGCTCGACGCGCTGACCAAGCAGGGCTTTGCCGAAGACGAGGCGATGCTCGAGGCGGTACAGGCCCTGCAGCAGCGCGACCCGCGGGGAGCAAACGCGCCGGAAGTCAGCGTAAGGATGGATACTGCCGGCGTGCAGGCACGCCGGATCGTCGCTCGATGGATGGAGAGGGATGCGTGAAGCGGACGCTGTTCAGCAACGTGCGCATATTCGACGGCTCGGGAGCGCCTCCCTTTCCCGGCGAAGTGCTGGTCGAGGATCGCCATATCGCCGCGGTGATCAGGCCGGGAGAGGTCGCTGATCGCCGCGACGCGCAGGTGATCGACGGTGCGGGCCGCACGTTGATGCCGGGAATGGTCGAGTCGCATGCGCACCTGACCTGGCCGTCGTCCATCGAGCGCGTGATCAACGCGATGCACCTGCCCATCGAGGAGCACATGCTGGTCACGGCGCAGAACGCGCGCATCACGCTGGATCATGGCTTCACCAGCGCCTACTCGGCCGGCTCGCTCGGCGAGCGCATCGAGCCGGTGCTGCGCGACGCGATCGATGCGGGATACCTGCCGGGTCCGCGGCTGCGCGCCTCCGCGCTCGAGAAGGGCGCCGAGGGCGTCATGGGAGTGCCGGCAGGCCACGACCCCACGCACGATCGCAGCATCGAGGGCCTCGTCGCGTACGTGAAGGCGATGAAGGCGCAGCGCTGCGACACGATCAAGTTCCTCATGTCGAGCGACGAAGGCTTCGCGCCAGGCGGCGCGCAGGTGCTGATGTACTCCGAGGAAGAGGCGCAGGCCATCGGCCGCGCCGCGCGCGAGGCGGGCATCTGGCTTGCCTGCCATGCGCAGGCGGCCGAGGCGGTCAAGCGCGCGGTGCGCGCGGGTTTCCGCTCCATCTACCACTGCACCTACGCGGACGAGGAAGCGCTCGACCTGCTCGAGGCGAACCGGGATTCGCTGTTCGTCTCGCCCGCGCCGGGCCTGCTGTACGCGCGCGTGCACGAGGCGGAGGCCTTCGGCATCGGTCGCAAGGAAGCCGAGCGGATGGGCGCGGTGTCCGGCCTGGAACTCATGGCCGAGGTCTATCCGGAGATGCGGCGTCGCGGGATCCGCGTTCTGCCGGGCGGCGACTACGGATTTCCCTACAATCCGATCGGCCGCAATGCGCGCGACCTGCAGCTGTTCGTGGAGCTGCTGGGCTACACACCGATCGAGGCGCTGGTGGCGGCGACCCGACATGGAGGCGAACTGATGGATATGCCGGTGGGAATGGTGAAGGCGGGCATGCTGGCCGACCTGCTGCTCGTCGATGGCGACCCCGCGGTCGATGTGCGGATCCTGCAGGACATCCGGCGGATTCCCGTCGTGATGAAGGACGGGCGATTCCATCGCCAGGACCTGCCTGCCGGCGCGGTGCTGCACTGATGCGCCTCGCCACGCTGAGGGACGGGTCGCCGGACGGTCGCCTCGTCGTTGTCTCGCCGGATGGCACGCGTCTCGCCGCCGCACCCGTGGCCACATTGCAGGCCGCGCTCGAGGACTGGGCGCGCTGGGCGCCCGGGCTTGCTGCCGTACGTGATTTCCCCGAGGTGCTGGATCCCGTCACGCGCTCGCGGCGCCGCTGCCGCGGGCCTGGCAGTGGCTCGACGGCTCGGCCTATGAGAGCCATGGCGCAGCTGATGGCGAAGGTCTTCGGTCGCAAGGACGAACCGCGCGAACGGCCGCTGATGTACCAGGGGATGTCCGACCGCTTCTACGGTCCGCAACGACGATGTGCCGTTCACGGACGAGGCGCTCGGCATCGATTTCGAGGGCGAGTTCGGCGTCATCACCGACGCGGTGCCGATGGGGACGACGCGCGGAGCAGGCGATCGCGCACATCCGGCTGATCGTGCAGATCAACGACTGGTCGCTGCGCGACGCTCGCGCCGGATAGAGATGAAGACCGGGTTCGGCTGGATGCAGGCCAAGCCCGCCTGCTCGATGGCGCCGTTCGCCGTGACGCCCGAGGAACTGGGCGACCGGTGGCGCAACGGACGCGTCTGCCTCGACCTGCACGTGCGACTGGAACGGCCAGCGCGTTCGGCGCGGCCCAACGGCGAGCCGATGGGATTCGGCTTCCATCGAGCTGGTCGCGCATGCGGCGCGCACGCGCGACCTGGTCGCCGGCACGGTGATCGGCTCGGGCACGGTGTCGAACGAGAACTACCGCGAGATCGGCTCCTCGTGCATCGCCGAGCGGCGCGGCATCGAGATGCTCGATTCCGGGCGTCCCGCCACGCAGTACATGCGCTTCGGCGACCGCGTGCGGATGGAAGCGAGGGACGCGGACGGGCGGGCGCCGTTCGGCATCATCGACCAGCGCGTGGTGAAGCGTGGCTGACGCAGGGTCCGCCCTGTTCCCGCCGGTGCAGCGTGTGGTGACGGGCCACGACGGCAACGGCCGTGCTGTCTTCCGTTCGGAGGACCACGAATCCCCGCAGCTTATCCCCGGTCGGCGTCGCGGGTTTCCTGCTCATCTGGACGACCGGCACCGTACCTGCGGACAACAACGACGAGATGGACGGGCGCCTGCGCGATGCGGGACTGACGATCAACCATGGCTCGGTGATCCGCGTCGTGGACATCCTGCCCGGGCGCGAGTCGCCGATGCATCGCACCAACAGCATCGACTACGGCATCGTGCTGACGAACGAGATCGAACTCGAGCTCGATGGCGGGGAGAAGCGCACTGTTCGCGCAGGCGGCATCATCGTGCAGCGCGGCACCAACCACCTGTGGCGCAACACCACGACCCTCCCCACGCGCGTCGTGTTCGTGCTGATCGAGGCCCCTGCCTTCGTGCACGACGGCCAGCCGCTGCCGGAGATCAAGCCCTGAGCCTGTTTGACCTCACCGGTCGTGTCGCGATCGTCACGGGGGGCACGCGCGGCATCGGCCGGGCCATCGTGCAGGCGCTGCGTGACGCCGGCGCCAGCGTCGCCTTCTGCAGCGAGTCCGCCGAGGATGTCCGACGGGCAGGCGAGGCCCTGGGCGCGGGAGCTCCGGGGGCGCAGGCGCTGGGCGTGACCTGCGATGTCGCGGACGACGATGCGCAGCGGCGAATGCTCGAGGAGACGCTCGCGCGGTTCGGCAGGCTGGACCTGGTGGTCTGCAATGCCGGTATCACCGGAACTCCCGGGGGCATCGAGTCGCTCGACCTCGAGGACTACGATCGCGTGATGCGCATCAACCTGCGCTCCATGGTGGTGCTGACCCGGCTCGCGCTGCCGCACCTGGCGAACGGCGGTGGCGGCTCGGTGGTGCTCGTCTCCAGCATCTCCGGCATCCGTGGCAACTCGGCCATCAGCAGCTATGCGCTCGCCAAGGCTGGCGTCGCGCAGCTGGCGCGGAACATTGCCGTGGAGTGGGGGCCCAGGAACATCCGCTGCAACGCGATTTCTCCCGGGCTGATCGCCACGGAACTCTCCGCTCCGCTGCGCGCGAATGCGCAGTTCATGGCGCGGCGGCTGCAGATGACGCCGCTGCGTCGGGCCGGCACCGTGGAAGAGGTGGCCGGCGCCGTTGTCTGGCTGGCCTCCGCTGCGGGCGGATTCGTGTCCGGCCAGAACATCGTCATCGATGGTGGCACCGTCATCACCGACGGCAGCTGAAGCCAGGCCTGATCGCAGTCAGAGGCCCAGGATCCTGCGGTTCATGGCCGCATCGGCTCCAACCGCCGCGAAGTCATCGAACGCCTTCTGCGTGCGCTGGATCATGTGTTTCCTGATGAACGGCGCGCCCTCGGCGGCACCCTGTTCTGGCGATTTCAGCGCGCATTCCCATTCGAGCACGGCCCAGCCCTCGTAGCCGTACTGCGTGAGCTTGCTGAACACCTGCCTGAAGTCGATCTGTCCGTCGCCCAGCGAGCGGAACCGGCCCGGACGATCGACCCACCCCTGGTAACCGCCGTACACGCCGGAGCGCCCGTTCGGGCCGGAACTCGGCGTCCTTCACGTGGAACGCCTTGATGCGCGCGTGGTAGCGATCGATGTAGTCGAGGTAGTCGAGCTGCTGCAGCACGAAGTGGCTGGGGTCGTAGAGGATGCTCGCGGCCGGATGGTTGTCCACCGCCTCGAGGAAACGCTCGAACGTCGCGCCGTCGTGCAGGTCCTCGCCCGGATGGATCTCGTAGCACAACGACGACGTCCACCTCCGCGAACGCATCGAGCACCGGCCGCCAGCGGCGCGCCAGTTCGGCGAAGCCGGCTTCGACGAGTCCGGCCGGGCGCTGCGGCCAGGGGTACACCGTGTGCCAGAGCAGCGCGCCGGAAAAGGTCGCGTGCGCCTTCAGGCCCAGGCGCGCGCTGGCGCGCGCCGCATACTGCAGCTGCTGCGTCGGCCCAGGCGGGCCACTTCGATGCATCGTCGCGGACTTCCGGCGCGGCGAAGCCGCGGAACATGTCGGCATACGCCGGATGGCAGGCCAGCAGCTGGCCCTGCAGGTGCGTCGAGAGCTCGGTGATCGCAATGCCGTGGCGCGCGAGCTTGCCGCGCACGTCGTCGCAGTAGTCCTGGCTCTTCGCCGCGAGCGCCAGGTCGAACAGCGCCGGATCCGAAGTCGGCACCTGCACGCCGACGTAGCCGAGGCCGGCGGCCCACTGCGCCATGCCTTCCAGCGTGTCGAACGGCGCCGTCGTTGCCCGCGAACTGTGCAAGGAAGATGGCGGGACCTTTCATGCGTGCTCCGTGATTCAACTCTTCGGCGTGGGCAAGGACATCCATGCGCCGCCCGCCGCGGAACTCTGCACGGCCGTTTCGATGAAGGCCATGCCGCGCAGCGCGGCTTCGATGCCCTGCACGTTCGCGCGCGCCGCGGCCGCGCTCTCGCCGCCGCGCAGCAGCGCCGCGAAATCGCGATACAGGTTGCCGAAGGCCTCGATGAAGCCCTCCGGGTGACCCGAGGGCAGGCGCGTGGCGGCGGTTGCTGCCGCACCAGCGCCCGGTCCGCCGGTGCGCAGCATCACGGTCGACGCATCGGCCTGCTTCAGCCACAGCGTGTTCGGCTCCATCTGCTGCCACTCGAGGCTGGCGTGCTCGCCATAGATGCGCAGCCGCACGTCGTTCTCGTCGCCCGTGCAGACCTGGCTCGCGATGAGCACGCCACTGGCTCCTTCATCGAAGCGCAACATCGCCGCCCCGTCGTCGTCGAGGACGCGACCCGCTACGACGCTCTGCAGTGACGCCGACATCGCAGTCACCTTCCGGCCGGTGGCGAACTCGGCGAGGTTGAAAGCATGCACGCCGATGTCACCGAAGCAGCAGCTGGCACCGGCCTGCACCGGATCCAGTCGCCAGCTCGCCTGCTTGTGGCCATCGCGCTCGATGGGCGAGGCGAGCCAGCCCTGCGTGTACTCCACCAGGATCTTGCGCACGCGTCCGAGGTCCCCGCGCGCGATGCGCTCGCGTGCCTCGCGGACCATCGGGTAGCCGGTGTAAGCATGCGTGAGCCCATAGTGCAGGCCGCTGGTGGTCACTGCGCGCGCCAGCGTCCGGCATTCCTCGAGTGACGCCGTCGCCGGCTTGTCAGAGAAAACGTGGAAGCCGGCGGCCAGCGCGGCCAGGGCGATGGGCAGGTGCGAGCGGTTCGGCGTGACGATGACCACGCACTGCATGCGCTCGTTTTCCGGAAGCTGCGCCTCGGCGGAGAACATCGTGTGGTAGTCGGCATAACTGCGCTCGCGCGACAGGCCCAGTTCAAGACCCGAGCGCACTGCACGCTCCGGGTCGCGCGACAGCGCGCCGCAGACCAGCGCGTATTGCCCGTCAAGACGTGCCGCCTGGCGATGCACCGCGCCGATGAAGGCATCCTGGCCGCCGCCCACGAGGCCATAGCGAATCGGTGGAACCGGGCTCATGGTCGTGTCACCTGCTCAGTACAGCGCGAACGCGTACAGCATGTCGCCGACACCCACCAGCACGTACTGCCGGCCAGCCGCCTCGTAGGTCTGCGGCGCGTTGGTGATGTTGCCGATGCGCGTGTGCCACAGCAGCTCGCCATTGGCGGCGTCCATGGCGACGAAGTTGCCGACGGTGTCGCCGCTGAACAGCAGCCCGGTGGTCGTGGCCAGCAGGCCCGTGCCGACCGCGCTGCCCTGTGGCCACGGGTGGCGCCAGCTTGCCTTGCCGGTGCGGTAGTCGATGGCCTGCAGCGCGTTGTCGACGGCTCCCGCGACGAAAAAGCGCTTGCCGCCGAGTCCCATCGAGCCGCGCGGATCCGTGTCGGTCAGGTACAGCAGGTTGAAGCCGTTGGTCTCGTGGACGTAGAAGAGGCCCAGCTGCGGATTGAACGCAGGTGCCTGCCAGTTGATCACGCCACCCTCGTGCGGGGAGACCCAGGATCCGGGCACTGTCGCGGACTTCTCCGGGTCTGCGTCCGGCGCGCCGTCCTTGCGCAGGCCGCGTGCCCAGTTGGCATGCGTGCCGAACTTCGAGGTGACGAGGCGCTCGCCCGTCACGCGATCCAGCGTGAAGAAGTAGCCGTTGCGCGACGCGGTGGACACCAGCTTGCGCGGCTTGCCGTCGATCACGCCGTCGAACAGGACCGGCGTCTGCGCCGAATCCCAGTCGTGCGTGTCATGCGGCGAGGTCTGGTAGTACCACACGCGCTCGCCGGTCTTCACGCGGATGGCCACCAGCGAGCAGGTGAAGAGGTTGTCGCCCTTGCGCGCGACGCCGGTGTAGGCCGGCGTCGGGATTGCCGGTGCCGGTGATGTAGAGGTCGGTCTCCGGATCATAGGAGCCGGGCATCCAGACCTGTCCGCCGCCATGGCGCGCGGCATCGAGGCTGGGCCACGTGTCGAGTCCGGGATCACCCGGGTTCATCGGCACCATGTACGTCTTCCACGCCAGCTTTCCCGTGGCGGCGTCGTAGGCCTGCAGGAAGCCTGGCGCGTCGAGGTCATTGCCGGTGCCGACCAGCACCAGGTCACCGATCACCACCGGTGCGGGCGTGGAGAAGTACTGCTGCTCCAGCGAAGCGATCTCCACATGCCATTTTTCGACGCCAGTGCGCGCGTCGAGCGAGACGAGGTAGTTGTCGGGCGTCTCGAACAGCAACGAATCCTTCCAGATGGCAGCGCCGCGGTTGGCGATGTGCGTGCCACCGCGCGTCTTCCAGAAGTAGTGCCACAGCTCGCGGCCGTCGCGCGCGTCGAGCGCCCAGACGTGGTCGGGTGCAGTGACGTAGAGCACGCCATCCACCTCGAGCACCGAGCCCTTCATGGAGGGCGGGCTCGCGGGGAAGTCGCCCTTGCCCTCGCCACCCACTGTCGTGATGAGTCCGTCGCCAGCGGGGCCATAGGGCGAAGGCGCACGCGCCGGAACGCGCACCGTCGGATTCATCCGCGCCGCCCAGGCCAGCGTCAGCTGCGCAACGTTGCCGGGCGTCACCTGCGAGAGCTGGCTGTAGCGCTGGCCGGAGTAATCACCGGAGTACGTGGGCCAATCCCCTGCAAGACGCTTGAGCAGCGCTTCCGGTGGGACCAGGGGTGCCTGTTGTCCCGACGCAGAGGCACAGGCCAGCGCGGCGGCAAGCATGGCAAGGGTCGGGCGGTATTTCATTTGAGCGTCGCCAGGAATGCCGTGACATCGTGCATGTCGCCGTTGGTGAGCTTCGGCCACAGGCGGCGGTGACCGTCCATCGGGTCATCCACCACCACGGAGGCAGCAGTGGCCGTTGTCCCGCGCCGCGCGAAACTGCGGTAGGCGCCGGTGGCATCACGCACCACCACGCCGAAATCATCCAGCCTCTCCAGCGTGCCGCTGACGGTCTCGCCGCTCTTCAGCACGACCTTGACCTGTGCGCGCCGCGGCGTCTTCGGTGGCGCGGGCGGACCGAGCCGTCGTCCCGTCACCCAGCTGTTCTGCAGCTGCTCGATGTCCGTGAGTCGCGCGCCGATGCCTGCGATGTCGCCCGCGGCCTGGTCACCGCTGGCCGAGTGACAGCTGGCGCACTGCGCCTCGAAAAAGCGGCGACCGCGCTTCGCATTGCCGACCAGCAGGTTGAGCTCGGGCTTCTGCGCGCCCGCGGGCGGCGCGCCCTGGGGTTGTGCGGTGCGGATGACGCTGTGGATGTATTCGGCCACCGCGTTGAGGTCCGCCTGCGGCAACGGCAGCGGTGGCATGGGTCGACCACCCCCTTCCGGTGCGCGGCCGTCCCGGATCACGGGTCCGATGGCCTCACCCGACTGGTCGCCCAGCACCACGGGGGAGCGAAGCAGGTTGGGCCCGCCCATGTCGCCGCCGCGCAGGTCCGCGCCGTGGCACGCGCGGCAATGGATGTCATAGATCTGGCGGCCGCGATCCACGACGACCGGGTCGCCCGGCGGGCGCAGAAGGCCCGGAAAGGCGGGCGGCGGCAGAAACTGTGCCTGAGCCGACGCGGATACCGCGAGAAGCATTACGGACAGGATGAATCGCAAGCCAGGCTCCCCCAACAGCTCTGCAGTACGTAATCTATAGCAGATGAAATTCCTCCATACGATGCTGAGGGTCGGAGACATGCAGCGCTCCGTGGATTTCTACACGCGCGTGATCGGCATGAACGTGCTGCGCACCACCGACATGCCGGAACAGAAGTACTCGCTGGCCTTCCTGGGTTTCGGCACGGGCAATGCCGAGGGCAGCGCCGAGCTGGAACTGACCTACAACTACGGCGTCTCTTCTTATGAGGCTGGCGGCGCTTTTGGCCATATCGCCCTCGGGGTCCCGGATGTGGCTGCTGCCTGCGAGCGGATCCGCGCGGCAGGTGGAAAGGTGGTTCGCGAGGCCGGTCCGGTGAAGGGCGGGACGACCGTCATCGCCTTTGTCCAGGATCCGGATGGCTACAAGATCGAGTTGATCCAGCGGCCTGTTTGAAGAAGATCGGCGCAAATAGCGACATGAATGCGGCCTTCGACACCAAAGGTGGGGCGAGTGGCCCTACCGCCCCTTCCGGGCTGAACGCGGGCGGTTTTGGGTCTACACTCGCGACTCTCTAGCTCATCCAACTACAGATTCCTCTTGGGGGTTTTGCCGTGATTCACCGCGCTCGACTGCTGGGCCTCTCCCTGCTGCTGCCTGCCCTGTTCGTGGGCTGCCAGCGCGCCGAACAGCCGGCCACCGGCGCGGCCGACACTGCCACCAGCCCGCTGCTGACCAATCCCGCCGCGGTCACCACCGAACGGCTGCTGGGCGCTGCGAATGGCGGATCCACGCAGTGGCTCACCTATGGCGGCGACTACGCCGAGCACCGGTTCAGCCCGCTGAAGCAGATCGACACCACCAACGTCGGCACGCTCGGCCTGAAGTGGTTCGCCGACTACGACACCAACCTCGACGTGCACGGCACGCCGCTGTACGTGGATGGCGTGCTGTACGTGTCGCTGGCGTGGAACAAGCTCTACGCGTTCGATGCGAAGACCGGCCAGCAGCTGTGGCTGTACAACGCGCAGGTGCCGGGCGAGTGGCTGCGCAACGTGTGCTGCGGCAACGTGAACCGCGGCATCGCGGCCTACAACGGCAAGATCTACATGGGCACGCTCGACGCGCGCCTCGTGGCCATCGATGCGAAGACCGGCAAGGAAGCCTGGTCGACCAACACCATCCAGGGCGACCGCAACGATCCGCTGAACCGCCTCTCGATCACGATGGCGCCGCGCGTTGCCAAGGGCAAGGTGTTCGTCGGCGCCGTCGGGCGGCGAGTTCGGCGTGCGCGGCTGGATGGCCGCGTTTGATGCGGAGACGGGCAAGGAGATCTGGCGCTTCTTCAACGTGCCGGGCGACCCTGCCAAGGGCTTCGAGAACGAGGCCATGAAGAAGGCCGCCGCGACCTGGAGCGGCGAGTGGTGGAAGATCGGTGGCGGCGGCTCGGTGTGGGACGCAGCGATCTATGACCCGGCCACCGACCTTCTCTATTACGGCACCGGCAACGGCACGCCGTGGAACGCGCTGTCGCGTGATCCGAAGCGCGGCGACAACCTCTACATCGCCTCGATCATGGCGCTGAAGGCCGACACGGGCGAATACGCCTGGCACTACCAGGCGACGCCCGGCGACAACTGGGACTACGACTCGACCAGCCCGATGATGACGGCGGACCTCACGATCGGCGGCGCAGCAGCGGCATGTGCTGATCCAGCCGAACAAGAACGGTTTCCTCTACGTGCTCGACGCGAAGACCGGCGAGCTGCTCAGCGCCGACGCGTTCACCGAAGTGAACTGGGCCACCGGCATCGACATGAAGACCGGGCGCCCGAAGGTCGTGGAAGCGGCGCGCTACGAGAAGGCACCCGTGGAACCTGGCCCCTGGCGTGCAGGGCGGACACAGCTGGCATCCGAACGCGTTCAATCCCGAAACCGGCCTCGTCTACATCCCGGCATGGGAAGCCTTCTTCCCGATGATCCGTGACCCGAACTTCAAGCCTTCGCCCGGCGGCTTCAACCTCGGCATCAGCTTCGGCGGTCCGAACATGGCCGCGACGAACATCCCGCCCACCGACCGGACCGGCATCACCGGCATCCTCAAGGCCTGGGATCCGGTGACGCGCAAGGTGGTCTGGCAGACCGAACCTTTCGCGAACAACCGGCCCAGCGGCGGAGTGGTCGCGACGGCCGGCGGACTGGTGTTCCAGGGCAATGGCGCGGGCGAGGAGCTGCGCGCCTACGACGCGAAGAACGGCAAGCAGCTCTGGAGCTTCAAGACGCAGACAGCCGTGTATGCGCCGCCGATCACCTATGAACTCGATGGCCAGCAGTACATTGCCGCCAGCGTGGGTGGCGTGGCGCAGGGCGGTTACTTCGCGCCCGGCTACGCGCGCATGCTGGTGTTCGCGCTCGGTTCCAGCGCGGCACTGCCGCCGAACCAGCCCTACACGCCGCCGCCGCTGAACCCGCCGCCGTCGACGGCGGCAGCCGACGTGATCAGCCGCGGTGGCGAGGTCTACAACCAGTACTGCTCCATCTGCCATGGCGCCGATGGCGTGCAGCAGCGCGGCACGTTCCCGAACCTGATGGTCACGCCGCTGCTGCACACGCAGGAGGGCTTCGACCAGGTGGTGCGGGATGGCGCTCGCCTGGAGAGGGGCATGGGTGGCTTCGGCCAGGATGTCAGTGTCGAGGACTCGGTGGCCCTTCGCGAGTACCTGGTTTCGCGCGCGAACTTCCTGAAGGCCAATCCGCCGCAAATGCCGGGGCCGCCGCCGGCAGCGGCTGACGACGGCAACCAGCATCAGGCTGACTGAACGGCACCGTTTGGGTGCAGATCGACAGCGCCCGGCCAGCCTCAGGCCGGGCGTTTTCGTCTTTTGCCCCTGGCAGTGTTTGCCGGCGGCATACGCCGCGGTGCCGCAAATCCCAGCACTTTTAAGTCACCCCGACGGGTGGTGCCATGCGCCGAGCGTGCTAGACTCGCCACCCCTAAAAGACCGGCCACCGGCCTTTACCGTTTCCCCATATCAACCCGTCATAGAGGTTCGAAGGAATCATGAGCAACCTGGAAAGCGTGCTGAAGGCCGCGGGCAATACAGTCGAGCACCTGCGCAATTCGAAGATCGGTGCCTATGTGTACCCGGTCGTGGCGCCGGAGTTCTCCAACTGGCGCGATGAGCAGGCCGCGTGGCGCAACGCCGCGGTGCTGTTCGACCAGACGCACCACATGGTCGACCTGTTCATCGAAGGTCCCGATGCGCTGAAGCTCATCGAGAGCCTCGCCATCAACAGCATGAAGGGCTGGCGTGCCGAACAAGGCCAAGCAGTTCGTGGCCTGCTCGTACAGCGGGCCACGTGATCGGCGACAACATCCTGTTCTACCTCGGCCGAGAACAGCTTCGTGATGGTCGGCCGCGCACCGTCGGTCAACTGGGTGCAGTTCCATGCGCAGACCGGCGGCTTCAACGTCAAGACGACGTATGACGACCGCTCGCCCTCGCGTCCGAACGGCCATGCCGTCAACCGCAAGTACTACCGCTTCCAGATCCAGGGCCCGAAGGCCAAGTACGTCATCGACAAGCTCAACGGCTCGCCGCTGCCGGAACTGAAGTTCTTCAACATGGCCGAGATGAACATCAAGGGCCGCAAGGTCCGCACGCTGCGCCATGGCATGGCCGGCGAGCCGGGCGTGGAGATCTGGGGACCCTATGCCGAGCGCGAGGAAATCGCCGCCGAGATCCTGGCCGTGGGCAAGGAATTCGGAATCGTCCCGGTGGGCTCGCGCGCCTACGCGACCAACACGCTGGAGTCCGGCTGGGTGCCCTCGCCGCTGCCGGCCGTGTACACGGACGAGCGCATGAAGAAGTACCGCGAGTGGCTGCCGGCCAACTCGTACGAAGCTGCCGGCGCCATCGGCGGTTCGTTCGTCTCGAAGAACATCGAGGACTACTACCTCACGCCTTACGAGATCGGCTACGGCCCGTTCGTGAAGTTCGACCATGACTTCATCGGCCGCGAGGCGCTCGAGAAGTTGAATGGTGGCAAGGGTGGCCGTCGCAAGGTCACGCTGGCCTGGAACGGCGAGGACGTGAATCGCATCCAGAACTCGATGCTGCAGAAGGGCGAGCACTTCAAGTACATCGAGATGCCGCTGTCGAACTACGCCAACAGCAACTACGACCAGCTCACCGCCGGTGGCAAGACGGTTGGCGTGTCGCTGTTCTCGGGCTACAGCTACAACGAGCGTTCGTTCCTGTCGCTGGCGACTGTCGATGAAGACGTGGCGATCGGCAACGAAGTGGTGCTGCACTGGGGCGAGCCGAATGGCGGCACCGGCAAGACCACGGTCGAGCGCCACAAGCAGACCGAGATCCGCGCCATCGTCAGCGCGGTGCCGTACGCGGTTGCTGCGCGCACGGCGTACGCCGATGGCTGGCGCACGGGCAAGAAGTAAGCTTCACGCTTCGCTTCTGCAATGAGTGACGAGAAAGGGCAGGTGGAGACACCTGCCCTTTTTCATTTGATCGGCGGGCAGTCCACGGTGGATCGCCTGGTCGACCTGTTCTATGACCGGATGGACAGCCTGCCGGAGGCACGCGGCATCCGCGCGCTGCATGCGGCGGATCTCGGTCCGAGATCCGAGTCGTGCTGAAGAAATACCTGGGCGAGTGGCTGGGCGGGCCGAAGACGCTATCAGCAGCGAGCGCGGCCACCCGATGCTTCGCGCCCGCCACCTGCCGTTCCCGATCGGAATCGCCGAGCGCGATGCCTGGCTGCTGTGCATGGACGGTGCGCTGGACGAGACGATCACCGACGAGGCCGTGCGCGAGCACATCCGCGTGGCCATCACGCGGTTGGCTGACTGGATGCGCAACCGCGATGATCAGGTGGCGCCTCCAGGGTAGACCCGACTGGATGCGCAACCGGCAGGATGATCAGCGACCTGGCGGCAAGGGGTGAGCCCGGCGGGCAAGCCGGCGTCCGGCCGCGGTCAGCCGGGAAGAGTCGATCGAACTATCGAGGCATCCAGGGCCTCGTAGTCGGAATACCCGATCGTGCGGTACAGCTCCTCGCGCGTCTGCATCGCGCCGAGCAGGGACTGGGCGCTGCCGAGTTCGTGCAGCGTCCGATACAGGTTCTCCTGCGCCTTCGCCGCGACGCGCAGGCTGCTCACCGGCCAGATCAGCATCGCATAGCCCAGTTCCTCGAACTCCGCGGCGGTGAGGAATGGCGTGCGGCCGAACTCGGTCATGTTCGCCAGCAGTGGCGCCTCCACGCGCGTGGCGAACTCGCGCAGCATCGCCTCGCTCGTCAGTGCCTCGGGAAACACCGCATCCGCACCGGCTGCCATGTAGCCGCGCGCGCGCTCCACCGCGCTGTCGATTCCCTCGCTGGCCACCGCATCCGTGCGCGCGATGATGTACAGGTGTCGACGGGCCTGCACCGCCGCGGCGATCTTTGCCGTCATCTCCTCCACCGGCACCAGCTTCTTGTCGTTCAGGTGCCCGCACTTCTTCGGCAGCACCTGGTCCTCGATGTGCACCGCCGCGGCGCCGGCGTCCTCGAAGCTGCGCACCATGTGCATCACATTCAGTGCTTCGCCGTAACCGGTGTCGCCATCGACCAGCACCGGCAGGCCGGAAGCCCGCGATACCTGCCGAATGAAGAAACACACGTCGTCGATGGTGAGCACGCCGAGGTCGGGCAGGCCCATCGAGGCGCTCATCGCGGCGCCGGAAAGGTACAGCGCGGAAAATCCCGCGTCGCGAGCCTGCAGTGCCGCAAGCCCGTTGTGTGCGCCAGGGATCTGCAGGATCTTTCCTCCACCGAGCAACGCTGCGAAACGCCGGCCAGCGGGCTCGGCGGAAAGATCGGCAGCGCGCAGGTAGGTCATTCGGGGGTTGCCTTCAGATCACGTAGAGATCGACGTAGTCGTTCACCGGCATCTGCTCCAGGCGCGCGCGGTCGAGCGAGGCCTCGAGGATGGCGCGCTGGCCGCGCTCGTCGTAGCGGCGCGCGAGGTTGCGGCGGAACTTGGCGGCCAGCATCGGTGCGCCCTCCGCGCGCCGCCGCCGATGACCCACCGGGTACTCGACGACGATCTCCTCGAGGATCCGGCCGTCCTTCAGCGTCACCGTGAGGCCATTGGCGATCGATCGCTTGTCCGGATCCAGGTAGTCGGCGGTGAAGGCCGGATCCTCCTGGCAGAAGATGCGCTCGCGCAGCGCATCGATTCGCGGGTCGGCCGCCACGTCGTCCTCGTAGTCCGCCGCAGTGAGGCGTCCGAGCAGCAACGGCACGGCCACCATGTACTGGATGTTGTGGTCGCGGTCGGCAGGGTTCGCCAGCGGGCCCTTCTTGTCGATGATCCGCATGCAGGCCTCGTGCGTGCGGATGTCGATGCGCTCGATGGCGCCGATGGAGACGCCCAGCGCCCCGAGCCGGTCATGCAGCTGCATCGCTGCTTCCACGGCGGTCTGCGCGTGGAACTCCGCCGGCCACGAGATCTTGAACAGCACGTTCTCCATCACGTAGCTGCCATAGCCGCGCGAAATGGCAAACGGCTTGCCGCGGAACGAGACGTCGTAGAAGCCCCAGTTGGGTGCCGTCAGCGCGGACGGGTAACCCATCTCGCCGGTGCGCGAAATCAACGCGAGCCGCAGCCCGCGGCTGGTCGCGTCCCCGGCGGCCCAGCTCTTGCGGGAGCCCGTGTTTGGCGCATGGCGGTAGGTGCGCAGGCTCTGCCCATCCACCCAGGCCTGCGACAGCGCGTTGATCGTCTGCTCATGGGTGAGTCCCAGCAGCCGGGCGCTGACGGCGGTGGAGGCGACCTTCACCAGAACCACATGGTCCAGGCCCACGCGATTGAAGGCATTCTCGAGCGCCAGCACGCCCTGGATCTCGTGGGCGCGGATCATCGCGTCGAGCACGGCGCGCATCCGCAGCGGCTCGCGACCCCTGGCCACGGCCTCGCGCGACAGCCAGTCCGCCGTGGCGAGGATCGCGCCGAGGTTGTCGGAGGGGTGGCCCCACTCGGCTGCGAGCCAGGTGTCGTTGAAATCCAGCCAGCGGACGATGGTGCCGATGTCGAACGCGGCCTTGACCGGGTCGAGCACATGATTCGTGCCCGGCACGCGCGCGCCATGCGGCACGATGGTGCCCGGGACGATGGGTCCGAGCAGCTTCGTGCAGGACGGGTAGTCGAGCGCCTCGAGGCCGCAGCCGAGCGTATCGAGCAGGCACTGCCGGGCCGTTTCCCAGGCCAGCTCGCTCGGGATTTCCGGGCCGAGCACGTAGGTGGCGATGTCCGAGAGCACCGCGTCTGGCGGCGGACGCTCGGTGCGGAAATGGATCGACATGCCGGCCGCCGCTCAGGTTCGCTGGTCGAGTGGCACGAAGGGCAGGTTCTCCGGCCCGGTGTAGTTCGCCGCGGGCCGGATGATCTTGCCGTCCTCGCGCTGCTCGATCACGTGCGCGGCCCAGCCGCTGGTGCGCGACATCACGAACAGCGGCGTGAACATCGCAGTGGGCACGCCCATGCGGTGGTAGGAGACAGCCGAGTACCAGTCGAGGTTGGCGAACATGCGCTTTACCTCCTGCATCACGTTCTCGATGCGCTCCGCGACCAGGAAGGGACCCATGTCGCCGGCCTCCCCCGACAGCTCGCGCGCCACCTGGCGGATGATCACGTTGCGCGGATCCGAGATCGTGTACACCGGATGTCCGAAGCCGATCACCACTTCCCGGCGAGCGAGTCGCTCGCGGATGTCGGCCTCGGCCTGGTCCGCGGTTGCATAGCGGCGCTGGATCTCGAACGCCACTTCGTTCGCGCCGCCATGCTTGGGGCCGCGCAGTGCACCGATCGCGCCGGTGATGCTGGAGTAGAGGTCCGAACCCGTACCGGCGATCACGCGTGCGGTGAACGTGGAGGAGTTGAACTCGTGCTCGGCGTAGAGGTTCAGCGAAGTGTGCATGGCGCGCACCCAGCTGGCGGGCGGCGCGCGGCCGTGCAGCAGGTGCAGGAAGTGGCCGCCGATCGAATCGTCGTCGGTATGCACGTCGATGCGGCGGCCGCCGTTCGCGAAGTGGTGCCAGTACGTGAGCATCGAGCCGAGGCAGGCCAGCAGGCGGTCGGTGATCGCGCGCGCGCCGTCAGCGGCATGGCTGTCCGCCTCCGGCTCCAGCGTGCCGAGCGCCGATACGCCCGTGCGCAGCACATCCATCGGATGCGCGCTGGCGGGCAGCGATTCCAGCACGGCGCACAGTGGCGCGGGCAGGCCACGCAATCCGCGCAGTTTCGCCTTGTAGGCCGTGAGCTGGGCGCGGTTCGGAAGCGTGCCGTGCACCAGCAGGTGCGCGATCTCCTCGAACTCGCAGGTGGTCGCGATCTGCAGGATGTCGTAGCCGCGATAGTGCAGGTCGTTGCCGCTGAGGCCCACGGTGCACAGCGCGGTATTGCCGGCAACGACGCCGGACAGCGCCACGGACTTCTTCGCCATGCGCGTATCTTACGCCGGCCGTTCCGCGTTCAGGCGTTCGGTTATGCGGCGGGTGGTTTCGTCCGCGGGACGGCACATCACGATCCGCAGCTGGGGATGGCCGTCGGGCATGGCCGATGTGTGCTCGAAGGCCAGCTCGCCATGGAGCGGGTGCGTGAAGCGGTTGATGCCGAGCGAACCCAGGTGGATGTCCGGCGCGTGCCAGAGCCGGTGGAACAGCGGCGAGGTTTCCTCAAGGCGCCGGATCATCGCCTCGAACCCCGGGTCGTCGCCGATCTGGCTGTAGTCGACGCGCAGCTTCGCGAGGATGCGCCCTGCAAAGGCTTCCATGGCCGCATCGTCGCGCGAGTGGGGTTGCGTGAAGATCAGCTCGATGACGTTGCGCCGTTCGGCGGGGATCCGGGTGTAGTCACGATAGAGCTGCGTGTTGAGGTGGTTCCAGGCCAGCACGTCCCACCGCAGGTTCGTCACGATCGCGGGCCACGGCAGCTCGCTGATGGTCCGCATCACCTCTGGCGGCATCTCCCCCGTGGTGGAATCGCTGCCGATGCGTGGCGGGCGATGCTGCACCAGCGAGAACAGGTAGGTCCGCTCGTCGACGGACAGGCGGAAGGTGTGGCTGATGCGCTCCAGCACCTCGTCGGACACGCGCATTTCCCGGCCCTGCTCGAGCCAGGTGTACCAGGCAACGCTGACGCCGGAGAGGGAGGCGACGTCTTCCCTGCGCAGGCCGACAGTGCGGCGGCGCTGGGGTGTTGGCAGGCCCAGGTCAAAAGGCTGGATCCGGGCGCGGCAGCTGCGCAGGAACTGGGCGCGCTGGAGGTCCAGAGGCTGCCGGGAGACTGGCTTGAGAGATCCCATGGGCCCTCGCCCTGACGAAGCTGGTATTACCAGTACCATATTGGCGGCCGATTTTTTAAGGTTTTGATTCGGCAACCTCTGGCAGCGGATTAACGCTGGGGGTAACGTTCCCGAAGACTACTAGTACGGTTTTCGGGGGGCGGATGCGAGGCACACTTTTCGCCGGTGTGCTGGTGGCGGTTGCGGCCGTAGCCAGCGCGCAGGAAGGGTTTCCACTGGACGGCACCTGGCGCAGCCAGGCGGTCGCGGCTGACGGCTCTGAACGCGACGCTGGTGCTGATCCTGCAGTGGGATGGCAAGCAGGTCGCCGGCACCATCAATCCCGGACCGGAGGGCATCGATTTCACCGGTGCCACGCTCGATCCGGAAGGATGGAAGGTGAAGCTCGTGGCCCGCGATGCCGCCGGCGGCGAGATCCGCCTCGAAGGGGCAATCGCCAACCTGGGCAAGTACAACCGCGTTATCGAAGGCCAGTGGACGGAGGGCGGACGAACGCAGAACGTCCGCTTCGTGCATGAATAGCTTTTTGCGCGTTTCCCTCCTGGCGGCCTCCCTGTGTGCGTGCCCTGGCGCTGGCTGCCTGTGGAGGCGCGAAGGACGCACAGGCTGCGAAGCCGCCGCCGCGCTTTGCGGACGGCCTGCTTCGCCTGGACCGCGAACCCGGACAAAAAGGCTACTGGGACAACCCGACCGCCGTGAGCCTTGTCGAGGAGGGCGTCAGCGTCCCGATGGACGCGACGGGCAAGCTGGAGAACCTCGAGGACGCGGCGAAGGTCGCGCCGCTTCCAGCCGTGGGCGCTGGCGCTGTACCGCTACCGCCAGCAGAACGACTTCGACGACGACCCGATGAAGGTGTGCATCGGTCCGGGCAATCCGCGGCAGATGATGACGCCGGGCGGCGCTGCGCTTCCTGCAGGACCGCAACTACAACCGCGTCTACATGATCTTCGGCGGCGGCAACCGCAACTGGCGCGTGATCTTCATGGACGGCCGCACGCCGCCTTCGCCTGAAGAGGTGTCGGGTACCTTCCTCGGCAACGCGGTGGGCAAGTGGGAAGGCGACACCCTGGTGGCCGAATCCATCGGCTTCAACACGCGCTTCTGGTTCAGCAACGGCGGCCTGCCGCACACCGAGGCGCTGAAGCTCACCGAGCGATTCACGCGCCCGACGCATGACATGCTCGATTACGAAGTGACCATCGACGACCCGCGCACCTACACGCGTCCGTGGAAGGCGAAGTGGACGCTGCACTGGGTGCCTGGCGACATCGCAGAACAGTTCTGTGAAGACGGTCGTGAATAGGAGAACGACGATGGCTGCATTCCGATCCGCGCGGCTCGCGCAGGCCCTGCTCGTCGCGCTGTTCGCTGCTGGCGGCACCAGTGCCGCGCTTGCGCATCATTCCTTTGCCGCGCAGTACGACTCCAAGAAGCCGGTCGACGCTGACGGGCGTGGTGACCAAGCGTCGAGTGGACCAATCCCGCACGTGTACATCTACGTCGATGTCACGGACGCGAAGACGAAGAAGGTCACCAACTGGGGCTTCGAGATGGGTCCGCCGCACATGCTGCAGAAGGCCGGCTGGAAGCGCAACAGCCTGAAGATCGGCGAGGTGGTGGAAGTGGACGGCTGGCTGGCGCGCGATGGCAGCAACACGGCCAATTCGCGGCGCGTCACGCGCAAGTCGACGGGCGAGGTGCTCGGCGCGGCCACGTCCAACAGCCAGACGCTGACCACCGGCAACCAGGGCGCCGGCGCGAGCCGCAGCGCGCCTGCGGCGCCGTAGCCGCGCGGATCGGGGGATTCCAATGAACAGACGAGCCTCGGAGTGGAGTGGCGCTGGCGACGGGCATGGCCATCGCCTGGGGCCTGGTCGTGCAGGGGCAGGAAGCAGCCGCGCACCGCCAGGCGCCCGCGCCTGCGCCGCGCTGGCCGGACGGACGCATCAGCTTCTCGGGCACTCCGGAGGACGTCGGCAACTGGGAAGGCCCGGCCAACGCCTCGATCTTCTTCAACATCGTCGACGGCAAGAAGGTCGCGCCGGCGGCCGAGCCTGCCGACGAATCCCACCGTCGACGAGATTCCGTTCAAGCCCGGCATGCGCGAGCTCTATGACTCGCGCTGGGACCAGGCCGCTGATCCGCACACGCGCTGCAAGCCCTCGGGCGGCTCGCGCTTCTGGCACACGCCGTATGGCATCGAGATCGTCGAGCTGCCCGAGACGCAGGAGATCATCTTCCTGCACGTCGGTTCGCCGCACAGCTGGCGCATCGCCTACATGGACGGCCGGGAGCACCCGAAGGACCTCAAGCCGTCCTGGTACGGCCATTCCACGGCGAAGTGGGAAGGCGACACGCTGGTGATGGATACGGTGGGCTTCAACGATCGCTTCTGGCTCACGCGCGAAGGCGTGCCGATGACCAGCCAGCTGCACCTGGTCGAGAAGCTCTCGCGCCCGAACCGCAACCAGCTGCGCTACGAAGCCACTGTCGATGATCCGGGTGCCTACACCGCTCCCTGGACCGGCGGCTGGAACCTGCGCTGGGGCGTCGGGCAACGAGCCCTTCGACTATCTCTGCCAGGAAAACAACCGCGATCCGGCGCGCATGACCGGTGGCGGCGTCGCGGACAGCAACCGCCAGCGCTAGGAGTGGTACCGAAGGAATGCCATGCGGTTGATAACCCTGTTAGACGCCGCTTCCCGTGGCATTTTCATGCTCGCGGGAGTCACCATTTTCACGCAAGCCGCCGTTGCCCAAGGCAACAACCACGGCGGCAGCGTGGACAGTGGTGCGCTGATCGACAAGTACTGCACCAGCTGCCACAACTCCACTGACTGGGCTGGCGGGCTCGATCTGCAGACCGCCAGTGCCACCACCATCGCCGACACGCCGGAAATCGGCGAGAAGCTGATCAAGACGCCTGCGCGCCGGCATGATGCCGCCGGCGGGCGAGGAGCGCCCGCCATACGATACGGTGCAGAAGCTGGCGCAGAGCCTGGAACAGAGCATCGACAAGCGTGCCGCCACCAAGGGTGCCCATCTGCCAGCGCCGGGCCTGCACCGCCTGAACCGCACCGAATACACCAACGCGATCCGCGACCTGCTGGCGCTCAACATCGACGCCGCCAGGTTCCTGCCATCCGACGACTCCAGTCACGGCTTCGACAACATGGCGGGCACGCTGACCACGTCGCCGGCGTTGATGGAGGCGTATCTGTCGGCGGCTGGCAACATCAGCCGTCTGGCCGTCGGCACCGAAACGGCGCCGACGCTGGCGGTGTTCGACGCTCCGCACGACACCAGCCAGAACGGATACGTCGAAGGCCTGCCGTTCGGCACCCGCGGCGGCATGCTGATCGAACACGAATTTCCCGCCGACGGCGAGTACACGCTCACCGTGAAGGGCATGACCGGCTACTTCACCGCGGTGCTCGGCAACGTCAAAGGCGAAAAGCTGCGAAGTCACCGTCGATGGCAAGCGCGTGTACCAGTACGACTGGGACAAGGAAATCGCCACCAAACGCGGTGATGGCGGCAAGACGCCGCCCCTGGCCATCAAGGCCGGCTTCCACCGCATCGGCGTGGCGTTCCTCGCCACCAGCGATCTGCCCGACACCGGACTCAACAAGTCGTTCCAGCGCACGATGAACTCGCCCGGCTCGATTTCCGGCTACACGTTCTACCCGCACGTGGGCCAGGTGTTCATCGAAGGTCCGTTCAACGGCACAGTGGCCACCGATACGCAGAGCCGACGGCAAGATCTTCGAATGTTATCCGCAGAACGCCAGCGAGGAAGCCGGCTGCGCACGCAGGATCATCACCACGTTGACCACGAAGGCCTTCCGCCGTCCGGCCAGCGACGCCGACATCAAGGTGATGACCGACTTTCTACCGCAGCGGCCGTGAACAGGGCGGCAAATTCGACAGCCGGCATCGAAGCGGTGATCCAGCGCATCCTGACCGATCCGGACTTCATCTACCGCGCCGAGATCGAGCCGGCCAATGTGGCGCCAGGCACCACCTACCGGATCAGCGACCTCGAACTGGCCTCGCGCCTGTCGTTCTTCCTGTGGAGCAGCATTCCCGACAGGGAGCTGATCGATCTCGCCTCCGCCAACAAGCTGCATACGCCTGCAGTACTGAAGCAGCAGGTCGATCGCATGATCGCCGATCCGCGTTCGCAGGCGCTGGTGCGGAACTTCACCGGCCAGTGGCTGAACATCCGCGGCATCGCCGCCAGCGAGCCGGTGGTGAACCTGTTCCCCGATTTCGACAGCACGCTGCGCGAGGCGTTCAGGCGCGAAGTCGAACTGTTCTTCGCCAGCATCATCCAGGAAGACCGCAGCGTCGACGACCTGCTGACGGCGGACTACACCTTTGTCAACGAGCGCCTCGCCAGGCACTACGGCATCCCCGGCATCTACGGCCCGCAGTTCCGTCGGGTCAAGCTGGGGGCCGATCAGGACATGCGCAAGGGCCTTCTGGGCAAGGGTGCGCTGGCTGACCATCACGTCCGATGCGGAGCGCACGTCGCCGGTGAAACGCGGCAAGTGGTTCCTGCAGACGTTCTTCGGCGTGAGTCCGCCGGATCCGCCGCCTGGCGTGGAAACCAAGCTGGACCAGAAACCCGGTGAAGCACCCAAGACCATGCGCGAGCGTCTGCTGGTGCACAGCACCAACCCGAGCTGCGCCAGCTGTCAGCAGCAGTTCGAGCCGATGGGACTGGCGATGGAGAACTTCGACGCCGTCGGCCAGTGGCGCACGACGGAGGTCGGCAACCCGATCGACCCGGTCGCCGTCATCAACGACGGCACCCGCATCGACGGCATCAAGGGCCTGCGCGACCTGACGGTGCGCGAGCGCGAGTTGTTCGCGGAAGTGGTGATCGAGAACCTGCTGACCTATGCCATCGGCCGTGGCCTCGATTACGACGACATGCCGCTGGTCCGTTCGCTGGCGCACAACGCGGCGAAGGACGACTACAGGTTCTCGACGCTGATCATGGGTGTGGTCCAGAGTCCGGCCTTCACCATGAACACGAAGGCAGCCGCAGTTCGCGGGGGGACTGAACCCATGTTCATTTCCAGGAAGCACATCAGCCGTCGCACCCTGCTGCGCGGTGCCGGCACCGCGCTTGCCCTTCCCCTGCTGGATGCGATGATCCCCGCCTTCACGGCAGAGGCCAGGACCGCGGCAAAGACGCCGCCGCGTTTCTTCGGCGGCTTCGTGCCGCACGGCGCGGCACCGGGCTACTGGATTCCCGAGGAAGTCGGCGCATTGCCTGACGAACTGCCGTTCATCTGGAAGCCGATGGAGCCGTTCCGCAAGCACCTGAATATCCTGACCGGGCTGCACTCGCGCTCGTCCGAGCCGCCTCCGGGTGAAACCGGTGCCGACCACTGGGTCGCTGCCGCGTTCCTGTGTGCGCAGAAGCCGCGCAAGACCGCGGGTGCCGACGTCTACGCTGGCCAGACCATCGACCAGATCATCGCCGCCAGGTACGGGCAGGAAACGCTGCTGCCGTCGGTGGAAATCTCGGTGGAAGACCCGGGTTCGGGTTCGAGCAACTGCGGCGAAGGTTACAGCTGCGTCTATACCAACACGATCGCCTGGGCCTCGCCGACCACGCCGTTGCCGATGGAACTGAACCCGCAGGTCGTATTCGAGCGCATGTTCGGCAGCGGCAGCACCGCCGAGCAGCGCATGCTGCGCCGCGAGCGCAACCAGAGCATCCTCGATTCGGTCAACGACAAGATCAAGGGCGTGCGCAACGAGGTCAGTGTGCCGGACCGTGCGCGCCTGGATGCCTTCACCGACAACGTGCGCGAGATCGAGCGTCGCCTGCAGATCGCCGCCAGCGCGACGACTGCCGCACCGGAGGATTTCGCGGTGCCCCCGGGCATTCCGCAGTCGTTCGATCGAGCACATCAAGATCATGTTCGACCTGCTGGCGCTCGGCTTCCAGGCCGACATCACCCGCGTCGGCACCATGCTGTTCGCGCGCGATCTCACCGGCCGTGTCTATCCGGAAAGCGCGGCGCCAACAGCGGGATTCCATGGCCTCTCGCACCATGGCGAAGATCCGAACCTGATCAACCAGTTCTCGAAGATCAACCAGTACCACGTGAAGATGCTGGCTTACTTCGTCGAGAAGCTGGCCGCTACCCCCGATGGCGATGGCTCGCTGCTCGATCATTCGCTGCTGCTGTACGGCAGCAACATGGGCAACCCGAACCAGCACGTGCACTACGACGTGCCGCACATCCTGATCGGTGGCAACAACGGCAAACTGAAGGGCGGCCGCCATCTGGCGTACCCGACCAAGCAGGTACCCACCGGCAACCTGTTGCTCAGCATTCTCGATCAGTTCGACATTCCCCGTGAAAGTCTTGGCGACAGCACCGGACATCTGTCCGGCCTGGTGTGACGGGCCTGGCGACAAGCAGTATGCGCAGCCTTGTATTGAAGGGTCTCTCTGCCGTGTTGCTGTCCGCGATGGCTGGCGCTGCCATGGCTGGCGCGCATTCGCGCAAGCTGAAATTGCCGATGCCGCTGCTGCGGGCAACAAGGCGGAAGTCGAGCGCCTGCTGAAGAGCGGTGCCGACGTGAATGCACAGCAGGGCGATGGCGCCACCGCACTGCAGTGGGCCGCCTATCGCGGCGACGCAGGCCTGGCCGAGCTGCTGCTGAAGGCCGGCGCCAAACCGGGCCTGGCCAATCACAATGGCGCAACGCCGCTGTGGCTGGCAGCGACCCGCGGTGATGCCGCCGTGATCCAGGCATTGCTCAAGGCCGGTGCCGATGCCAACGAACAGCTGCCGCTCGGCCGCCGCCCGCTGATGCTGGCCGCCCGCTCGGGCCAGGTCGATGCCGTGCGTGTGCTGCTCGAACATGGCGCCGATGTGAATGCCAGTGAAGCCGAACGGGGTACCACCGCGTTGATGCAGGCGGCCGACCAGGGTCACGCAGGCGTGTTGAAGGAATTGATCAGGGCCGGCGCCAACGTGGCGGCCGTGTCGAAGCCGGTGTTGCGCGATGGCCGCTCGGCAGCATTGGGCAACGCCAATGATCCCCGCCGCGCCGTGCGTCAGCAGGCCATCGCGGTGCTGTGCGAAGCGGAGAAGCCTGACCTGGAGCAGGTGAGAATCCAGCGCGTGTTGTTGATGGGCGCCAGCCAGAAGAATCTTCCTGCCGCCGAACTGTGCAAGGGCATACGACGCGGCGGTCTGGGCTTCGTCACCATCGACGGCGCCGGCGGCAACGCCGGCGCTGGTGTGGGTGGAGAAGTGGTCTTTGAACTGGACGCGGAGGGCAACCCGGTCCTGGATGAGAATGGCGATCCGGTGGTTGCCGGCGCCAGTCCGCCGCCGTCCCCCGCCGCGTGAACCCGATGGGGGTGCGCTGACGGCGCTGGTCTATGCCGCGCGTACCGGCAGCATCGATGCCGCGCGCGTGCTGCTGGAAGGTGGCGCCGACGTGAACCAGACGACCCGCTACGGCTGGAGTCCGCTGCTGGCTGCCACGCAGAACCAGAACTACCAGATGGCGAAGTTCCTCATCGAACGCGGCGCCGATGTGAATCTGGCCAACAAGGGGGGTTGGACGCCGCTGTACCTGGCCACCGACAACCGCAACATCGAAGGCGGCGACTACCCGACGCGCACGGCCGACATGGACAGCCTCGCGTTCATCACCTATCTGCTCGACAAGGGCGCCGACGTCAATGCGCGTATCACCGAGAGCACGGAAACGCGCACGGTGTTCACCAATCAATGGTTGAACGAAGACGGCGCCACTGCGTTCCTGCGTGCAGCGCAGTCAGGTGATCTTGAACTGCTGAAGCTGCTGGTCGCGCGTGGTGCTGATCCGAAGATCAATACCAGGCTGGGCGTGACGCCGCTGGCGGTGGCTGCCGGCATCGGCTGGGTGGAAGGCGTTACCAGGGAGCACTCCACCGCGGAGACGGTGGAGGCCGTGAAGTATCTGCTGTCGCTCGGCATCGATCCCAACTTCCAGGCCGACACCGGCCGCGTTGCACTGCACGGCGCCGCGCACAAGGGGGCGACTGAAGTGGTGAAAGTGCTGGTGGCAGCAGGCGCCAGGATGGATGTGCGCGATTTCGGCAACACCGACAACCGCGGCAGCCCCGAGCTGTCGACCCGCACCTGGTTGCCGATCGACTATGCCGACGGTCTCGTGCGCGTTGGCGTGCAATCGGCGATTCCGCATCCGGAAACCGCCAGGGTGCTGCGTGAGTTGATGCTGAAGGCCGGCCTCAAGGCGCCGCCCGAAGGCCGTACGCTCGAATCGCTGTGCATCGTCGATGTGTGCAAACCGGGATACGATCCGGTCAGCATCAACAACTGAACCGCCATGAACCGTTTTCCTCGGGGGTATCGTGAAATACAGGATGGCTCTGGCGCTGGCTGCCTGGCGCTGCTGGCTGGCGGCATGCGGCAGCCCACGCCGCCGCCGGCCGCGCGATCCGACGATCCGCTGATGGCGGCAGCTCGCCGCGCTGCCCGACTGGAGCGGCGTCTGGGAGATCGACTGGCGCAACCAGCGCGGCACCGCCGGCCACGCCCGCAGATGAAGCTCACGCCGGAATACCAGGCGCGCCTCGACGCGTTCCGCGCGGCGCAGAAGGACGGCGAGAACCTGCAGGGCGAGGCCGCCAACTGCGTGCCCCCGGGAATGCCGGGCATCATGACCCAGCCCTATCCCGATCGAGTTCCTGTACCAGCCCGACAAGGTCGTGATGCTGACCGAGACCTACATGCAGTTCCGGCACATCTGGACCGACGGTCGCGCGCATCCCGAGGATCCGGATCTCACTGTTCAACGGTCATTCGATGGGACGCTGGGAAGGCGACACGCTGGTGGTCGAGACCGTGCGGCATCAACACGCGGCACGCTGCTGGCGCCGGGCGTTCCGCACAGCGACCAGCTGCGCATCACCGAGCGCATCCGCCGCGTGGCGCCGGAGTGGATGGAGATCGAGATGACGCTGACGGATCCGGTGGTGCTGGCCGAACCCTACGTGATCACCAACACCTACCGTCATCTCGATGACGAGCTGCGCGAGTACGTCTGCCTCGAGAACAATCGCGACGGCGCCGACGAGAAGGGACGCCCGACCATGAGACTGGAGTGAACATGAAGACGAGGATTCGAATCGCCGCCGGCCATGCTGATGGCAGCCACGCTGGCGACCATCGCTCTGCCGGCCGTGGCCCACCATTCCACGGCGATGTTCGACTTCACGAAGACCGTGACGCTGGAAGGCACGATCAAGGACTTCCAGTGGACCAATCCGCACACCTGGACCGTCGTGACGGTGGACGGGCAAGGCCGTCGCCGGCGAATACGGCCTCGAGGGCATGAGCCCGAACTACCTGGCGCGCAAGGCTGGTCCAAGCGCACGCTGAAGCCGGGCGACAAGGTGAAGCTGGAGGTCTACCCGCTGAAGGATGGCCGCAAGGGTGGCTTCATGGTCAGCGTGACGCTGCCGGATGGCACGACGATGTACAACCTGCCGCGGCGGGGCGGTGCGCCCACTTCCGCTGCAGCGGCCGCTGCTGCGGCGGGCCGATAGCCCGGCGCCCGTAGTGGCGAGGCGCTGAAAAAAGAAGGCCCCGCGACGGCGGGGCCTTTTCGTTGGCTCTTGTGCTGTCCTAGTGATGCATGGTCGCCAGCGTGGCGGCATCCAGGTGCGAGATGGAGCGCGTGTCCTGGAAGGCGCGGATGCCTTCGATGCCCTGCTCGCGGCCGATGCCCGATGACTTCATGCCGCCGAACGGCGCGCGCAGGTCCAGGCGAGTTGGCGCCGTGGTCGTTGACCCAGACGTAACCGCAGACCAGCTGGCCGCCGACGCGATTGGCCGTCGCCGGATCCGCCGTCCACACCGAACCGGCAAGGCCGGCCCAGGTGTCGTTCGCCATCCGGATGGCCTCTTCTTCGGTGTCGAACGGAATCACCGGAATCACCGGGCCGAACTGCTCCTCGGTCACGACGCGCAGCTTCGGATCCGGATTCACGACGATGGCAGGGCGCACGAAGTTGCCGCCCTTCATGTCGCCGCCCGGCAGTTCGCCGAACTCCAGCACCTTGGCGCCGGAAGCCTTGGCTTCGCTGATCAGCTCGTCGACGAACTTCTTCTGCGCCGGCGAATGCAGCGGACCCATGGTCGTGTCCTTGTCGAGGCCGTAGCCGAGCTTCGTCTTCTGCAGGCGCGCCGACAGGCGCCTTGACCACTTCATCCACGCGCGAGCGGTGCACGTACAGCCGCTTGGCGTTCATGCAGATCTGGCCGGTGGTGTCGTAGATGGCCGCGAACAGGCGATCCAGGTGCGTGTCGTCGATGATGCGCATCCTTCAGGATGATGGCCGCATCGTTGCCGCCGAGTTCCAGCGTGACGCGCGTGAGGCTGCTGCGACGCCATTTCCATGATCTTCTTGCCGCCGCCCACCGAGCCGGTGAAGCACACCTTGGCGACGTCCGGGTTGCGGATCAGCGCCTCATGTTGGCGTCCGGGCCGGTGACCACGTTCAGCACGCCGGGCGGCAGCTTCTCGGCAATGCGCTGCACGACGCGGGCCGTGGCCAGCGGTGCGGTCAGCGGCGGCTTCACGATCACGGTGTTGCCGGCCAGCAGCGCATGCGGCAGCGCGGCGCCGAGGATGGCGATGGGCCAGTTGAACGGAACGATGATGCTGACCACGCCCAGCGGCTGGTAGCTCACGGTGGTCTCGGTCGGGATGTGGCCCGGTCACCGGCTTGAGCACCTTGGTCTGCGTTCACCTCGTCGGCATGCATCAGCGCCAGCTTCCAGCGGATCTGCAGCACCAGCGCGTCGACCCATCCCTCGAGGCGGACCTTGCCGTTCTCCTGCGACAGCAGGGCGCCGTCCTCGGACGCGAAAGGATTCGGCGAATCGGGGACGCCCTCGATGGCGGCCATCATCTTCTCGGCGCGCTGCTGCGGCGTCAGCGCGGCCCAGGCCGGATAGGCGGCCTTGGCGGCGGCAACGGCATCGCTGACGTCCTGCGTGGTGGCAGAGGCGGCGTAACCGACCACCACGCCCGGCTTGGCAGGATCGGCAATCGCCATCTTCTCGGCGGTCTGGCGTTCCTTGCCACCGATGTACAGCGCGGTGGAAACGGCTTTTGAAATGGACTCGGCTGGCGTGGCCATTGGCGTGATTCCCCTCTTAGGTATGTCTTTTGCCGGATCTGGAAGGGCGATAGGTTACCGCGATCCGGCGCCTCCGCGGATGGCCAGAACGTTGTCCTGCGGCAGTCTCAGACCCTGACAGAAACGGACGGGATCCCAAATTGACTTCCGGGATCCCGTCGCACAAGATGCCGGCCCCGATGAGCACCCAGCTGAACCAGGCCGTCCTGCGATTGCGCGAAATGATCCTCCGCGGGGATCTCTCGCCAGGCAGTCGCGTCGCCGAGGCGCCGCTGGCGGACCTGCTCGGCATGTCGCGCACGCCGGTGCGCCAGGCGCTGCCGCTGCTGGCGCAGGAAGGGCTGCTCACCGAGCACGAGACTCGCGGCTATGCGGTCCGTGCCTTCACCCCGAGCGACATCAGCGATGCCATCGACCTGCGCTCGGTGCTCGAAGGGCTGGCCGCGCGTCGCGTCGCCGAAGTCGGCGCGCCGAAGTCGATGCTGCGCGAGTTGCGCGCGTGCCTGGACGATGGCGATGCCATCCTCGCCAAGCGCCACATCACCGAGGACGACGAAGCCGCGTACGTGGAGATGAACACGCGCTTCCACGGCGCCATCATCCAGCAGGCCGGCAGCTCGCTGCTCGCGGACACGCTGGAGCGCAACAGCCGCGTGCCGTTCGGCGGCGCGCAGGCACTCGCGTTCAACAAGGACAACCTGGAGCAGATGTACGACCTGCTTCATTACGCCCACCGCCAGCACCACGCCGTCGTCGAGGCCATCGAACGCGGGCAGAGTGCGCGCGCGGAGGCGCTGATGCGCGAGCATGCCAATGCCGTGAAGGAAAGCGTTGATCTGGCTGGCGTCCCCGTGGCGACCGGCGAAACCACGGGAAGGTTCGCGCTCGCGCGCTGAATCCGACCAGTCCGTTCGAAAGCAAGCAGAAACCGAAAAGTCCAAATCTGGAGTAGCCATGAAGTTCAAGAATCTCGATGAGCGCATGAAGGCCGCCGGCGGCGCGCTGAAGCTGCTGCGTGACTCGCAGACCGGCCCGAACCCGTACCCGGTGGTGAAGCCCGAGTACAGCAACTGGCGCGATGAGCAGTGGGCCTGGCAGAACGCCGCGGTCATCTTCAACCAGTCGTACCACATGACCGACCTGTACGTGTACGGGCCGGACGCGTTCAAGCTGCTCGAGAGCCTGGGCATCAACAGCTTCGCCGGCTTCGTTCCCGGCAAGGCCAAGCAGTACGTGCCCGTCACCTGGGACGGCCATGTCATCGGCGACGTGATCCTCTGCTACCTGGCCAAGAACAAGTTCAACCTCATCGGCCGTCCGCCGGTTGCCAACTGGGTGACCTACCACGCCGAGACGGGCAAGCAACCCCGCCACCGGCAAGAAGTGGCAGGTGAAGCTGGTGCGCGACGACCGCTCGGCCGATCGCAAGAACCCGATCGCGCGCAAGACCTACCGCTTCCAGGTGCAGGGCCCGAACGCGATGAAGGTCATGACGAAGGTGCTGAAGAAGGCGCCGCCGGACCTGAAGTTCTTCAACATGACCGACAGTTCAAGATCGCCGGCAAGAAGGTCGAGGCGCTGCGCCACGGCATGGCCGGCCAGCCGGGCTTCGAGCTGTTCGGGCCCGCGAAGGATGGCGATGCCGTGCTCGACGCGCTGGTGAAGGCGGGCGAGGAATTCGGCCTGCGCCTGGTGGGTGGCCGCGCCTACTCGTCGAACACGCTGGAGTCGGGCTGGATTCCCTCCCCGATGCCGGGCATCTACTCGGGCGACGAGCGCATGGCGAAGTACCGCAAGTGGCTCGACGGCGAGTAGCTTCGAAGGCAATGCCTCGCTGGGCGGCAGCTACTACTCGAACAGCATCGACGAGTACTACGTGACGCCCTACGACCTGGGCTACGGCATCTTCGTCAAGTTCGACCACGACTTCATCGGCCGCGAAGCGCTCGAGAAGATCGCCAACAAGCCGCACCGCGTGAAGGTGACGCTCGAGCTGAACGACGAGGACGTGCAGAAGGTCATTGCCTCGCAGTACGGCAAGGACGGCGATCGCGCCAAGTTCATCGAGTTCCCGTCGGCGGTGTACTCGATGTACCCGCAGGACAAGGTGCTGTCGAAGGACGGCAAGCAGGTCGGCATCTCGACCTGGGTGGGCTACAGCTCGAACGAGCGCAAGCAGCTGACGCTGGCGTACGTCGCGCCCGAGTTCGTCGAAGCCGGGCACGGAAGTCACCTTCGTCTGGGGCGAGGAGAACGGCGGCTCGAAGAAGCCCACCGTCGAGCGTCACAAGCAGGTGCAGATCCGCGCCATCGTCTGCCCGGTGCCGTACGTGGCGTCGGTGCGCACGGACTATGCGGAAGGCAGCTGGCGCGAGACCGGCAAGCTGTAAGTACGTTTGAAAGGAGAGGCGCCCGGAACACCCGGGCGCCGGTCCGTCGCCTACGGCACCCGGCGGTGGTTGCAGGCGAAGAGCAGGATCTGGCCCTCGACCGTCCCGGCAGCCACATCACGCCAGATCAGGTTGTTCGCGTTGCGCGATGCGCGGGACAGCTGCTTTCCTGAAAGGTCCGGGCCCGCGAAGATCAGGTTCTCGCGGTCCGCGAGCCGGCTTGCGCCGCAGTCCATGATGTAGGTGTTGCGCGCGGACTGGAAGGTGTTATTCCCCCACGGTTGCGGCGTGCTGTGATTGATCTTGGCCACGGCCCGCCACCCGTTGTCGACCTGCGTGATCGAATCGATGTCGACGAAGGCGACCTGGGAATTGGCCTCGGCAGCCTTCTGCCAGTTGCCGGGCGGGGGCGCCGCCGGGGCAGCAGGATCGCTCGAGGGCGTGGAGGCGCAGGCGGCCAGCAGGCACGCGGACAGCGTCAATCCGGTCAACTTCAGGACATTCATTCCGGCACTCCTTGCAGCGGGTGGCCCGCAGTATCCGCGCAGCGTGCCCCGGGGTTCAACCCGCTTGCGTCAGAAGTTCGCCGTCGTCGTCTGGCCAGCCGTGATGACCGCAGCCTGTGGGTGGAGCGTGAACGTGAGTCGGGTTCGGAACCAGCGCGCTCTCGTCCACCGCCGGATCGTCCACGTTGCAGGTAAACGCCACCGTGTAGGTGTTCGCCGGCAGGAAGGCGATGCGATAGGCAAAGATTCCTGACGTGTTCGGCTTCGCGGTCATCGTGACCAGCGGATCGACGCCGGGCAGGGTGTCCGGCGCCCCACTCTCGGGGTTGTAGAGATCGTCTGGCGTCGTGGTGACCGGCGTGTAGACGTAGACGCGCGGCGCCGTGCCGGCGCAGGCGGCCTGCGCGGCCAGCGTCTGGGGGTTGAAGCTGCCTTCCAGCGTCCCAGCCTGGATGTTGTCGACCAGGCGCAACACCGGCTTCATCATCACGTCCGGGGCCTGCCCCGGGGGCGCGAGCAGCGACTTGGCCACGTCGAAGTCGATGGTGAAGTCCGCGCGTCCGCCGGCCGGCATCACGAAGCCGCGCTGCAGCTTCAGGCCGGTCTCGAAGCCGCTGGGGATGCGAATGTTGCGCCGGCCGCCGGTGCCCTCGATGTAGAGCGCGCCCGGCGTAGGGTCGGGCATCAGCCGGATCCATTCGTACTCGCCGGCATCCACGGTGGAATCGCCGAGCAGCGTCGCGGCATTTCCCTGCTGCAGCGTCATCAGGTCGTAGCCCTTGGGCGGCGAGAACGTGAACTGCTGCGCCTGGCCGTTGCGCGGCTTCACCTCGATGCCGGTGAACTGCACCCACACCTTCGTCACGCCGGTGACCGGGGCATCGGTGATGTCGACGCGCAGCGTCGAGCTGGTCGAGCTGGTCGGTCCATGGCGGCGTCTTCTCCGCCGCAGGCGCACACAAGCACGGCCGCGCTGGCTGCAATGGTGGCGCGCACCACGCGCACAGTATCCGTTCATGGCAATCTCCGAGGGACAATCCGGTTTCCGGTTGCCACAAGTCTGCACCCGAAGATCGCGTGGTGCGCAGCGTCGCCAACCGGCAACGAAAACAGGGGTCAGGACTGCGGCCGGGCCTTCAGAAGCAGTTCTACGGCACTCCGCGCGGCCGGCCCCGCGGCGATGCCATTGACCATAACGACGTAGAGCGCCAACTGCCGCGCCGTGCCGGATACCAGGGGCAGCGTCTTGAGTTCTCCCGATGCGAGCAGCGGGTCGACGCGATGCTGCGGCAGCCAGGCGTAGGCGAACCCTGCACGGACTGCCGCGAGCGAGGCCTCGATACTGGACACCGTCCAGCGGTGCCGGGCGCCGAGCCACCCTCGTCGCGCGGGCTGGTCCCCGCCCGAATCGCGCACGACCACCTGCGTGTGCTGCACCAGGTCGTCCGCGGCAATCTGCTGCGCCGGTGTGCTGCAGTGGATGGTCGGGCGAGGAGACGGCGATCATCGGCACGTCCATCAGCCAGTCGCCCAGCACATCGGGTGGAACGCGCGTGGTGACCACCACGTCGGCCTCGCCATGGGTGATGGCTTCCTCCGCTCCGGACAGGACCGCGTCGGCCAGCTGGATCGTCGTATCGGGACAGCCCTGGCGCAGCTTTCCCAGCACGGACAGCAGCAGGTCCTGGGGAAACGAGGCATCGATCACCAGCCTCAGCTCGGGCTCCCAACCCCGGTGCAGCGAGCGAGCCAGCTTCTCCAGCCGCTCGAACTGGTCGACCGCGGCACGGCTGCGGCGCAGCAGCTCCCGGCCCGCGTCCGTGAGTTCCGCCTTGCGACCGCGAACCTGCAGCAGGCTCACGCCGAGGCTCTCCTGCAGCCGGGCCATCGAGTAGCTCACGGCCGACTGGCTGCGGTGCAGGTGGGCCGCGGCCTGCGCGAACCCGCCCTCGTCGACTACGGCAGCCAGGGTTCGCCATTGGTCGGGCGTGGTATGCAGCGGAATCACGGATATATCAATTTATTCGATTAAGTAAGCTCCAATTATCGCGCTTTTCAATCTAATCAGTAAAGACGAGAATTCCTGGGCGGCAAGGAGTCCTGCCGCATGCTGAGAGAGGAGGAATGCAGATGATCGAACTTCGCGCGGGACAGGACCGCGGCCTGGCCGACCACGGCTGGCTGCGCAGCTTCCACAGCTTCTCGTTCGCGGACTACCACGATCCGCAGCACGAGGAGTTCGGCGTGCTGCGCGTGATCAACGAGGATCGCGTGGCGCCGGGTCGCGGCTTCGGCACGCACGCCCACCGGGACATGGAGATCATCAGCTACGTGCTGGACGGTGCGCTCGAGCATCGCGACTCGATGGGCAATGGCTCGGTGATGCGACCCGGCGACGTGCAGCGCATGAGCGCCGGCACCGGCGTGCAGCACAGCGAGCGCAACCCGTCGGCCGATCGCCCCGTGCACTTCCTGCAGATCTGGCTGCGGCCGCAGCGCACCGGATTGCGGCCGGACTACGAGCAGAAGCACTTCACCGCCGAAGAGAAGCGCGGACGCCTGCGCCTGGTCGTCTCGCCCGATGGCGCCGAGGGCTCCGTGCGAATGAACCAGGACGCGCGGCTGTATGCCGGACTCTTCGACGGCGAGGAGCAGGCGACGCTGGAGATCGCCAACGGCCGGCGCGCCTATGTGCATCTCGCGCGCGGCGAGCTGGGCATCAACGGCAGGCGCATCACGGCTGGCGATGCGCTGAAGCTCACGGACGTCGAGCGCCTCGTGCTGTCCGATGGCGCCGATGCCGAGGTGCTCGTGTTCGATCTTCCAGGCCGCTAGCGGCGGCCCCAGAGCCTCTTCGACGCAATCGCCGCGCCTTCGACCAGCGACTTCAGCTTCATCCAGACGATGTCCGGATCCACCGGGCCGAAGCCGGCGAAGGTGCCGAAGCCGCAGTCCGTGCCCGCCAGCACGCGCTCGCGGCCCACGACATCGGCAAAGTTCTCGAGCCGCTCGGCGACCAGGTCGCGGATGCTCGACGTAGTTGGTCGTCGTGCTGAGCACGCCGGGCACCAGCAGCTTGTCGTCGGGCACCAGTGCGGCCATGTCGCGGAACACCTTCCACTCATGCGCATGGCGCGGGTTGGCGCCCTCGAACAGGATGGCCTGCGGCTTGGCCTTCATCACCACCGGCAGCAGTTTCTCCAGCGGCACGTCATGAGTGTGCGGGCCCTCGTAGTTGCCCCAGCACACGTGCATGCGCACGCGGTCCGCCGGGCACATTGCGCAGCGCGTGGTTCAGCACCTCGATGTGGCGCGCCGCGAGACCGACGAAGTCGTCCTCCGTGCGGTCGCGGTACATCGTGTGCCGGCCCATCGCCATGTCGGGCGCGTCGATCTGCAGCAGCAGGCCCGGCCTGGTCGAGGCCCTCGTACTCGGCGCGCATGCCCTCGGCCACGGCCTCGAGGTAGGCGTCCTGCGTCTTGTAGAAGTCGTTGGGCTGGAACAGCGCGATCGTTCCGGGCGAGGCCGTGTTGATGAAGCCCTCGCCACGCGGCTTCGCTGCGGCGATCGCGGCCTTCATGTTCGCGATGTCGACCTGCATCGGCCCCAGATCCTTGACGCCGATCGTCGGCCACGCAGCGCGGCCGGCGGTACTTCGCGGTCGATCCCAGCTTCGCCAGCTTCTCGAGCAGTCGCGGATGCTCCACCAGGTCCTGCCCCGGCTCGCGCGGCGTGTCGCCGTCGAACCCGGAGAGCCGGTCCTTGATGTAGGTGGCGTAGCTGATCTTGCCCATCTCGCCGTCGCTGACGACGTCGATGCCGACCTCGACCTGCTTCGCGACGATCGCGGCGACCGCGTCGGTGATGACGCGGTCGGGATCCGGCGGCATCGTGCCATTGCCTTCGCGGGCGAACAGCACGTCGGTGACAGCCTGCGAGCGCGGCAGGCTGCCGACGTGCGTGGTGAGGATGCGGTCGGCGCTGCGCAGCATCAGCCGTGCGCTTCCGAGCGGAACGGGTTGTTGTTGTGGTGGTCGCCGCCCAGCCAGCGCTTGAGCTCGGCTGTGCGCATTGCGGCGATTCTCTGCGTTGATCCTCTCCGCGTCCGGATGATCGTGCGTGAACTCGCAGATCATGCCATTCGGGTCCTCGGCATAGACCGAGCGGCAGTAGCCGTGTTCCAGCACGTAGAACTTCGGCGCCTCGAAGCCGGCGTCCTTCAGGCGCTTCTCGATGCCCGCCTGCGTCTCCGCATCGACGTTGAGCGCGATGTGGTGGAACGGCGACGAGCGGAATCGTCGGGCGAGAACAGCGCCTCGTCTTCCTTGTTGGCGAACTGGAAGAAGGCCAGCGCGCCGCCGTCGCCCAGGCCGAAGAAGCAGTGGCAGTACGTGCGCTCCTTGCCGAACAGCTCGTCCTTCTCGCACCACGTGGCTATCAGCGGCAGCCCGATGATGTCCTCGTAGAAATGCCGCGTGGCCTCGAGGTCCTTCGAGGTGTAGGCCGTGTGGTGCAGCCGGGAGGGAAGTTTTGCGGTAATGGCCATGATCCGGTCCTCTTCAGAAGCGGTAGTTGAAATCCACGTTGCAGATCGCAGTCAAGCGCCCTTCGATGCGTATTCCTCGCGCACGATGCGGGCCCCTCGACCATCGCATGCAGCTTGGCGTTGGCGACGTCGCGCGGCAGGTACTTCATGCCGCAGTCCTGCGCGACGATGATGTTCTGCGCCGGACACGTAGGGCAGCGCGCGGCGGATGCGCGCGGCCACGGTCTCGGGCGTCTCGATGGTCGGGTCGGAAAGATCGATGACGCCGAGCAGGATCTGCTTGTCCGGCAGGCCCGCCAGCACGCTGCAGTCGAGGTTCGACTGCGCGGTCTCGAGCGAGACCTGCTTGCAGCTGCAGCGCGCGAGTTCGGTGAGGAAGGAATAGCCCGACGGCCGCGCATGGATGATGGCCGCGTAGCCGAAGCAGATGTGCACGGCGGTGCGGCCGGTGATGCCCTCGAGCGCCGCGTTCAGCGCGGCGAGGCCGAAGTCGCGCGCCTCGTCCGGGCGCGCCTGCATGTAGGGCTCGTCGATCTGCACCACGTCGGCGCCGGCGGCGAACAGGTCGCGGATCTCCTCGTTGACGGCCTTCGCATAGTCCAGCGAGGCCTTCTCGCGGCTGCCGCCGTAGTGGTCGATCTGCGCCTGCTGCGCCATCGTGAACGGGCCCGGCACCGTGATCTTCACGCGTCGCGTGGTGTTCGCGAGCAGGAACTCCAGGTCCTTGACCAGCACCGAGTGCTTGCGACGGATCGGGCCGGTGACGCGCGGCACCGGGTTCGGGTGGCCGCTGCGGTCGAGCGCGGTGCCCGGATTGTCCAGGTCCACGCCTTCCAGCGCGGTGGCGAAGCGGTTGGAGTAGCTCTCGCGGCGGATCTCGCCGTCGGTGATGATGTCGATGCCGGCCTGCTCCTGGGCACGGATCGCGATCAGCGTCGCGTCGTCGAGCGCCTCCTCGAGGTATTCCTCGGGCACGCGCCACAACTCCTTCGCGCGCATGCGCGGCGGAAAGCGACCGGCCAGCTTCTTGCGGTCGATCAGCCATTCCGGTTGCGGATAGCTGCCTACGAGCGTGGTGGGAAACAGCATTGGGCGTCCTTATTCAGGCCAGGAGGAAGACTTGGCAAGCGCAGCGCGGATGGCCGCGCCGTGTTCGTCGATCAGCGGCGCCGGCCGCACGCCGTCGGCGCGCTGGCCATCGAACTGCACGGCAGGGCGCACCGCGTGGGTGGCCGCATGCGGGTTCTCGACGGGCACCATCAGGCCCAGGTGCTTCACCTGGGGGTCCTTCACCGCGGCATCGACGCGGTTGATCGGCGCAAAGGGCACGTCCGCTTCGCCGAGGCGATTCACCCAGTATTCGGTGGGCTGCTGCCGAGAACAGCTTGTCGAGCTCCGCGCCGAGCGCGTCGTAGTTCTCGATGCGCAGCAGGCGCGTGTCGAAGCGCGCGTCCGTGGCCAGCTGCGGTGCATCGAGCGCCGTGACCAGCCCGGTCCAGAACTTCTCGAGCGAGGAGAGGTGGATGGCGATGAGGCCGCCATCGCCGGTGCGCAGGATGTGCGCCTGCGCAAGCCGTGGGCGGTCCTGCGAGCGCGGCACCGTGCCGAGTGCGAAGTAGGCCGCATAGGGCTCGACCGCGAAATGCGCCATGGCCTCGAGCATCGAGACCTCGACCACGCGTCCCTTGCCGGTGCGGCTGCGGTCGAACAGTGCGCCGAGCACGCCATAGGAGGCGTAGATGCCGGTGATGGCATCGGCGAGCGCCGGGCCCAGGAAACGCGGCCGGCTCTCGTCGACCACGACGCTGAGGAACCCCGACAGTGCCTGCGCCACCGAGTCGTAGCTCGGCCGGTCCACATAGGGGCCATCGGCGCCGAAACCGCTGATCGAGCAGTAGATGAGCTTCGGATTCAGTTCCTGCAGCCGCTTCGCGCCGGCGCCGAGCCGGTCGGCCGTGCCCGGGCGGAAATTCTGGATGAACACGTCCGCATCGCGGATCAGCGTGTCGAAGATCGCGCGATCGGCGGCCTGCTTCAGGTCCAGCGCGAGGCTGCGCTTGTTGCGGTTGTAGGCCTGGAAGTGCGGCGAGTAGTTGCCGCCCTGGTAGGCGCGATAGGGATCGCCATCCGGGCTTTCAACCTTGATGACGTCCGCACCGAGGTCGGCGAGCATCATCCCGGTGCAGGGACCGGTGATGAACGTGCCCTGCTCGACGATCTTCACGCCCTTGAGTACATCCAGTCCCTTCATGTGTCTCCCCGCACGAAGCCCGGTGGCACCGGGCCGTCGTAGTCGATGGCCTTGGCAGCCGCGTGAGAGAGCACGAAGCCGATGGGCTTCGGGTCTGCTCTTCGAGCAGGTTGGCGATGAGGCTGGCGGTGCGCGCCAGTATGGGCACGCCCTTGAGCGCGCCGAGCGGAAAGCCCGCATCCAGCAGCACGGCAGGAATCGCCGCCGAGACGTTCATCACCAGCGTCTTGCCGGTGATGCCCGGCAGCAGCGCCTCGATCTGCTTCGCCGCGCGGCGATGCGTATCCGGCAGGCCGGCCTCGGCGGCCACGGCGAACAGTCGCGTCGCGCGCGGATCCTCGCCCTTGTGCAGCGGATGGCCGTAGCCCGGGATCGCGCGCTTCGCGTTGCGACGTTCGGAGATCGCCTGCGCTGCGGCGGCATCGGGGCCCAGCGACTTGCTGCGTTCCACGACCTCGCTCAGCAGCACGCCGGCGTCCTGCGCGGCGCCGAGGATCACCGAGCCGCAACCCAGGATGCCGGCGGCCACGGCGCCCTGAAGCGCTTCCGGCGCTGCGGCATAGGTCATGCGGCTCGCCTGCACGCTGGGCACCAGGCCGTGCTCCGCGATGGCCACCAGCGTGGCGTCGAGCACGCGCCGCTGCGCCGGCTTCGGGATCTCGCCCGTCAGCAGGAACCAGACGTAGTCGGTGAAGCCGACATGGCCGATCAGCTCCTGGCAGAGGTCCTTGCCGCGGATCACGATCGTGTCGGCGCTGGACGTGGATAGGGCGGAGCTGCGGTGCTCCTGCTTGCCGATTTTCATATGCCCCCGGGGTGCGCCTATACTTCGCTATACGAAATACTTTTCGTAATACGAATATCCTGAGACGCTAGCGCTTCAACTGTCAACGCGAGAGACGTGGGGGTCACGAATCTTGAGGGCCGAAGAGACAACCCCGGCCGTGCGCCGGGAAGTGATGGGCGGGCTCGCCAAGGGGCTCGACGTTCTGCGTGCCTTTTCCCGCGACAAGCCGCACATGACGCTTTCGGAAGTCGCGGCACGCGCGGGTTTGCCGCCGGCCACGGCGAGGCGCTGCCTGAACACCTTCCAGGAACTCGGATATGTCACCCGCAGCGGTCGCAAGTTCCTGCTGCGGCCCAAGGTGCTGGAGATCGGCGCGGCCTACCTCGAGTCGATGGACATCGAGCAGCTCACGCACACGCACCTGGAGCAGATGGCGCGCGAGACCGGCGAGTCCGCCGCGCTTTCCGTGCTCGACGGCACCGAGATCGTCTACGTGGCGCGGGCCTCGATTCGCACGCTGATGCGCCTTGAGGCGCACGTGGGCAGCCGTTTTCCCGCGCACGCCACGTCGATGGGCCGTGTGCTGCTGGCGGGGCTCGGTCCCGAGCGGCTGCAGTGGTATTTCGAGAATGCGAAATTCTCGGCGCTGACCGACCGCACCATCACCGATCCGGTGCGGCTGATGCGCGTCGTGGCCGAATGCCGGCGCAGCGGCTGCTCGGTGGTCGACGAGGAGCTGGCGCTCGGCGTCATCGCCATCGCGGTGCCGGTGTTCGATGCGACCGGTCGCGTGGTGGCCTCGCTGAACAGCTCCAGTCACTCGCGCAGCACCGACAAGGCAGCACTGGTTCGCGAGCGACTGCCGATGCTGCAGCGGATCAGCCGCGCGATCACGGTGGAGATCGCGCGCGTACCCGGCATTTCCCTCAGCGCGCAGGTCTGAGGGGCGCGCGCGCCGCGCGATGAGCATCGCCGACGGCACGGACCGGTTCCTCGAGCACGGTGGCGCGCGCCTGCGCTGGCGCCTCGATGCAGGCGCCAGCACCTCGGAGGGCCCACCGCTGGTGTTGATCCACGGCTGGGCACTTTCGCTGGACTACTGGGACCCTGTCGCGCCGCAACTGGCGGCGAAACGCGGCCTGCTGCGCTACGACCGTCGGGGCTTCGGCGCAACCCAGGGGCCCTACGACCCGGCCCTGGCCTGTGACGACCTGCTCGCGCTGCTCGATGCGGCGGGCATCGATCGCGCCTGCCTCGTGGGCATGTCGCAGGGCGCACGGGTCGCGATACACACGGCGATCCGCGCGCCGCAGCGCGTGTCGGGGCTCGTGCTGGATGGCGCGCCGTGGTTCGATGCGGAGACGGAGCTGCCGCTGTCCGAGTACCGGCGGCTGCTCGACAAGGAGGGCCTGGCAGCGCTGCATACCGCCATCCTCGCGCACCCGTTGATGCAGCTGGCCACGGCGGATCCGCAGCGCCGGAACCTGCTGGCGCGCTGCGTGCGCAGCTATCGCGGCGCGGACCTCAAGGGCGGGTGGTCGCAGGTGCAGGCGCCGGATCTCGGCGCGATAGTGCAGCCGACCCTGGTCCTCAACGGCAGCGACGACAGCCCGCAGCGTCGCGAAGCGGGCGATCGGCTGTGCGAGGCGATCGCGGGAGCCCGGCGTGTGGACATCGGCGGCGCGGCCCACCTTGCGGCACTCGATCAGCCGCTGGACTGGGTGCGAGCGGTGCTGGAGTTCATGGCGCCCGGTTAGTTCCGGCGTGCGTCAGGAATTAAAAAGGGCGCCGGCTGTTGCCAGCCGGCGCCCAGGTTGGGCAAGCGTCCTGCCTGCCTCGATCGATCTACTTGAAGTTCCGCTTCAGCGTCACCGCCCAGGTGCGCGGCAAGGCCGGCGTGTAGGTCGTGGAACCCGCGTTCGTCGACCAGTCCGCGCCGCCGAAGAAGTACAGCTTGTCGAGGACGTTGTTGACCTCGAGCGAGGTCTCCCAGAGATCCTCCGCTCCGCGCCAGGTGATGCGCGCGTTGACCACGGTGTAGCCGGGGACATGCGTCGCGTTGGAGTTGAAGGGGTTGATGTCTGTCGAGAGGTTGATGGCCGCCGACTGGATCGACGACTGGTAGGACGCGTCGGCGCGGGCCAGCAGCGTCCCGCCAGTGCCGATGTCACCTTCCCACATCACCCCGAGGCTGTACTTCTGCTCGGGCGTGAACGGCGTGATCATGTCCGTCGTGACGCCCGTTGCTACGCCAGTGTCGGTGTACTTGAAGTCCAGCACGCTGGCCGTCGCATCGACGCTGATACCGCCGCCGAGCCGCAGGCTCGCCTCGAGTTCTGCGCCCCACACTTCCGCCGTTCCCACGTTCGCCGGCAGCGCGCACGGAACGCCCGTTGCCGGGTTGCCCGTCTGGGCCGTGCAGTTGCTCAGGTTGAGGATGATGTCCTTGTAGTCGTTGAAGAACACCGCGCCGTTGAGGCGCAGCCGGTTGTCCATCAGGTCCGTCTTGGCACCGATCTCGTACGTGGTCAGCTCCTCGGGATTGAACGCGAGGATCTGCGCCGGATAGAAGGGTCGCGGATTCACACCGCCGCCCTTGTAGCCCGTCGATGCCGACACATAGCCCATGAAATCGTCGGTGAACTGGTAGCTCAGGCCGAGGCGCCAGTCGATGCGGTCGTCGTTGTAGGGCGTGGTCGGAGGTTCATACAGGTTCACCAGCAGGCAGTTCGGCGGCTGCGCGCCTCCGATCGGCGGACCGAACGGGAAGCCCGGATTGCAGGCCTGCGGGATCGTCAGGTCCGGGTTGCGCCGCCTGTAGATGTAGTCCTTGAAATCCTCGGTCCAGCGCACACCGGCGATCGCGGTCAGCGCGTCGGTCAGGTGCCACTCGGTGTGCAGGAATACCGCCTTCGAGTCGGCCGGTGTTTCATCCGGGCCGTGGATGAAGTCGAGGCCCGCATACGGCAGCGTGACGCGCGCTTCCAGCGTGCCTTCCTGTTCGTAGTAGAAGCCGCCCAGCGTGAAGTCCAGCAGGTCGCCGAATGCCGAGCCGTTCCAGCGCAGTTCCTGCGACCAGGCCAGGTGATCCAGCGTCTGCAGCAGCTGCTGGCTGGCCAGCGGTGAACCGTCGACGTCCTGCGCCCAGGACGAGTCGTAGCGGCGGTAGGAACTGATCCACTTCAGCGAGTTGTTGTCGTTGATGCGCCAGTCAACGTTTGCCGAGACGCCCCACTGGTCCAGCGTCTGGACCACCGGAACCGCTGTCGGCCTGTATGGCATGGATGCCCGGTTGGGACCCGGATCCAGGAACGTGGAGTAGGTGATGTAGGGATTGTTGACGTTGTTGCAGCTCTGCTGGCCCGGAAGGAAGCCGGCTTCCCACGGAACGAAGCGGCAATCCAGCGGCACCAGCACGTTGGTCGCGGGATTGGAGTTGTTCGGATCGCGGTAGCCAATGTAGCGGGGATCGACCGGCGACACCGGCACGGGTTGGCCGTTGGACGTCGCGGTCGGAGCACCCTGCGTGCCGATGGAGCGCGCCAGCAGGCTGGGGCCAGCCTCCGAGCTGTCGTTGGTCACGTCGCCGATGATGTTGACCTCGACAGCGTCGCTGGCAATCCAGCGCAGCGAAACACGACCGCCGGTGTAGGAGACTCCGCCCAGCGTGCCGAGCTTGCAGCCCGTGCCGACATTCAGCGTCGGCAAGCCCGAGCCCGGGTTCGCGCACGCGTAGTCGATGCGGTCCATGTAGCCATCGCGGGACTTCGACACACCCGCGACGCGCATGTACAGCTTGTCGTCGAGCAGCGTGAAGTCGCCGACGCCACGCAGGTCGACGCGGTTGTAGTCGCCGTAGGTCAGCGCCACCGAACCCTCATTGCCGCCCTGCGGGCGTGGTGGAGAAGATCTTGATCGCGCCGCCGATGGAGTTGCGGCCGGACAGCGTGCCCTGCGGGCCGCGCAGCACTTCGACGCGGCCGATGTCGGTCAGGTCGACGATCGAGCCGGTCAGGGTGGGGTAGTACACGTCGTCGACATAGATGCCGACGCCCGGTTCCACCGCGTAGTTGAAGTCGGTCTGGCCGACGCCACGGATGAACGCGACCAGCGCGGGGCCGTTGGCCTGGCCCATCGGCGCGAGCACCACGTTCGGCGCCTGCGCCGTCACCTGGTAGATGCTGGTCTGGTTGCGCATCTCCAGCATCTCGCCGGTGACCGCGGTGATCGCGATGGGCGTGGACTGGAGGTTCTGCTCGCGGAACTGTGCCGTGACGACGACTTCCTCGAGGCCGTCAGACTCCTGTGACAGGGCAATGCCCGGTGCGGCAATGGCCGCGGCGACGCTGGCGGCAACCCGCCAGGCATGATTTCTCACCCGTTGATTCACGTGACCTCCGATGGTCGTGTATTTATTGGTTTCCACTCAAAACAGGGTCCGTGAAAGGCCCCTTCCCCTAAACCATTCGAGACGGATCGTATCGCTAATGCAGGCGGGTTTGTGGTTTTCTTGCCGTGCCTGCAACCGTTGGCAGCCACCGCCATGAACACCGGGACAAGGCCGGCGGACTCGATTCGCGCCGAAGAATGGGCCGGCGAGCCGGGCGAAAGTGACGTCGATACCGGATGTTGCGGCGGCGCATCAGTTCGTCGCATCGCCGAGGCAAGCAGGGCAAAAAAAAGGGCCGCAGTCTCGCGACGGCGGCCCTTCAGTGACGTGCAGGTCCTTCAGGTCAGAACTTGCGCTCCACCGACACCGACCAGGTGCGCGGCAGGCCGGGCACGCCGGTGACCTGCGCCGAGCGAGGTCGTGATGTCGCTGGTCGACTGGAAGTAGTACTCGTCGAAGAGGTTCTGGACCTCGAGCGTCACCTTCCAGTCCTCCTGCTCGGACCAGCTGATCCGGGCATTGGCGAGGAAACGGCCCGGGATCTCCGCCCAGATGGTGTTTTCGCCGTTCGTGAACAGCTCGCCCTGGTACGCGCCGTCCAGGCGGAAGCTCAGCGTGCCGTCGTTCAACTCGTGGTCGTACTGGGCGCCCACCGAATAGGACAGCTCGGGCGTATAGGGCGTGATGCCATCTGGCGGGATGCTCGTGTTGACCAGGAAGCCCGTGGCCGGGTCGACCGGCGAGGTGTACTCGAAATCGAGCACAGCTGATGCTGGCGTCGAACGAGAAGCCGCCACCCGGGAAGATCGAGGTTTCGAGCTCGAGGCCCTTCACGTCGGCCGCGCCGATGTTGTCGGGCCGCAGGCACGGCGAGGGCAGGCTCGATTCCGGACACACCTGCTTGGAGAGCTGGATGTCGTCGTACTTGTTCAGGAAGACCGCACCGTTCAGGCGCATGCTGGCGGTCGAACAGGTCCGACTTGAACCCGGCCTCATAGGTGGTGAGGGTTTCCGGCTCGAACGACAGCCGCTGGTCGACAACGAACGGACGCGGGTTGACGCCGCCGCCCTTGAAGCCGGTCGAGACCGAGACATAGGCCAGGAAACTCGTCCGTGAAGCGATAGTCGGCGACGACGCGCCAGTCCGTGCGATCACCCTCGAAGCTGCCGGTGATCCCGTAGATGCCCGCGAGCAGGCAGTTCGGTTCCGAGAAGACGCCGCCCTGGCGGCACGAAGCAGTTGAAGCCGTTGGGCAGCGTGCCGTCCGGGTTGGAGCGGTAGTAGGTGTAGTCCTTCTCGTCCTTGGTGTAGCGCAGGCCGCCGGTGAAGCTCAACGCCTCCGTCGGATGGATCGTCGCCGTGCCGAACACCGCCTTGGTGTCGCTGGGCGTGGTGTCCGGGCCATGCAGGAAGTCGATGGTCGGACCGACGTAGTTCAGGTCGACGCGCGCGGTGTAGATGCCCTTCTGGTCGAGATAGAAGCGCGCCGACGGTGCCTTCGAGGAAACCGCCGCCGGTCTTCGAAGTTGAGCCGGAGTTCCGACGTGAACGCATGGTGGTTCAGCTCGTTGTCGAGCTGCGAGACCGGCAGCGGCGTGGCGTCCTGGTCCTGGCCGAACTTCGAGTTGTACTCGCGGTACGACCCGATGTAGACGAGCTCCAGTTGTCGTTGAAGTCGTAGCTCACGTTGGCCATCACGCCCGAGCCCTGGAAGTCGGTCTGCGGCAGCGCGAAATAGGGCTTGAACGGAGCCGTGGCGGACGGCGCCATGCCATCGAGGAAGTTCGAATAGCTGACGAAACGCCGGATCCCAGCCCCGCAGGTCGCCGCCGGTATCGCAGCTGTACTGGCCGGCCGGAACGAAGGCGCACGACATGTTGACCGGCTGGCCGTTCTTGCCGACGAGCCAGGGATTCCAGGCCGAAGTTCGAGGGCGAGCTCGAATTGCCGACCGAGTTGGGATTGAAGGGGTGCAGCCGGCAGCGACGGCACCCGCAGCGATCAGCACGGTCGGGATCGCTTCGGACCGCTCACGGGTGTAGTCGGCCGAGAAGTTGATCTCGAGCTGGTCGCTGGGCGTGTAGCGCAGCGCCACGCGACCGGCGATGACGTTCTGGCCGCCCATCGTCGCGTAGTCGGAATTCCCGTTGCCGCGCGCGTTGTTCTGCGGCACGTTCGAAGTCGGGATGGGTCTGGCCGTAGTCGAGCATGGCGACATAGCCATCGCGTGCCGCGGCTCATGCCCGAAACGCGCATGCGCCAGGTCGTCGGTGATCGCGAAGATCCGCCATGCCGCGGCAGTCAGCTCGTTGAACGAACCGTAGGACACGCGCAACGAGCCCGAGTCGTCGCCCATGCGGCTTGGCGCTGAACAGCTTGATCGCGCCGCCGATCGAGTTCTTGCCCGCCAGCGTGCCCTGGGGGCCGCGCAGGATCTCGACGCGATCGAGGTCGATCAGTTCCAGCAGCGAGCTCGACAGCGTCGGGATGTAGACATCGTCGACATAGACGCCGACGCCCGGATCGACCGCGTAGTTGAAGTCGGTCTGGCCGACGCCGCGGATGAAGGCGATCAGGCCCGAGCCGCCGTTCTGCGGCTGCGGCCGCAGCGACACGTTCGGCGCCTGTGCGGCGACCTGCGCGATGCTGGTCTGGCCACGCGCCTCGAGCATCTCGGCGTTGACGGCCGTGATCGCGATCGGCGTGTCCTGCAGGTTCTGCTCGCGGAACTGCGCCGTGACGACGATTTCCTCCAGCGCGTCCGCTTCCTGGGCCAATGTCATTCCTGGCGCGGCGAGCGCCGCGGCGACGCTGGCAGCAACCCGCCAGGCATGGTTTCTCATCTGTAATTTCACGTGACCTCCGATGGTCGGATGATTTCTGGTTTCCGTTCAAACAGGGTCCGTGAAAGGCCCCTTCCCCTGAACCGGTCGAGACGGATCGTATCGCTTCCGAAACCCGCGTTGTGGTTTTTCCGCAGTACCTGCAGCTGTTAGCATCCGCAGCCATGAACACGAGAACAGCACCCGCAGATTCGATTCGCGCCGAGGACTGGACTGGCGAGATGGGCGAAAGATGGCTTAGAAACCTCGATAAGTTCGAAAACATGATCGCCCCGATAGGGGACGCGCTATTGCAGCGGGCCGACTACCAGCCGGGTGAACGTGTCGTCGACATCGGCTGTGGCGGTGGCGCAACAACTCGGCAGATCGCTGCGCGCGTGAAGCCGACCGGGTTCGCGCTGGGCGTGGACATCGCACCGATGCTGGTCGCTGAGGCCGGCCGTCGTTCAGCCCTTGCCGGCGAAGTAAATGCCAGGTTCGTTACTGCCGATGCAGCGACAGTGCAGTTGCTGGAGGCGCCTTTTGATCGCCTGCACTCGCGCTTCGGATCGATGTTTTTCGCGGAACCGGCCGAGGCTTTCCGGAACCTGGCGAAGATGCTGCGCAGTGGCGGGCGCGCCGACTTCGCGGTCTGGGCGTCCGCGAAGGACAGCCCCTGGGTGTCCGAGCTGATGGGCGTGCTGAAGCGACATGTCGACCTGCCCAGGCCGGAGCCGCACGCGCCCGGGCCGTTTGCACTGGACGACGCGGACTATTTTGGCGGGCTGCTGCGCGATGCCGGCTTCACGGACGTCGATTTCCATCTCTGGCGCGGCACGCAGTGGATAGGCGGACCGGGCGCCCGGGCTGCCGAGGCACAGGACTTCGTGATGAATGCGATGTCCTTCGCCAAGGTGGCCGACGAGCAGCCACCGGCGGTGCGCGAGGCGATCGCCGCAGACCTGCTGGCGCTGTTCCGCACGCACGAGACGGCGCAGGGCGTGGGCATGGGTGCCATCGCATGGCTGGTGTCGGCCCAACGCGCCTGACGACGTCGGGCGTGCCTGCGGAGATTCCACCCGCATTGCGAGCGCTGCTCGTCGAGCTCTTTGGCGAGGGGGTGGATGACGTGCAGATCTTCGAGCACTCCTTCCTGAACCGGCTGCACTTCTCGCCGCGCGCCGTGACGCGCCGCAACTGCATTCACCTGCGTGGGGACCTGCAGGCGTTCTGGGCCGATCCGGAGCTGGTCGTGCACGAGTACTTCCATGTGCTGCGGCAATGGTCGGACGGCTACCTGACCGTGCCGCGCTACGTCATGGAGAGTTGCGCGCGCGGCTACTGGAACAATTGCTACGAGATCGAGGCGCGCGCCTTCGCGGCGCGATTCAGGCACCGCTACGCTGCCTGCGTCAGGCCCGCGGACGTGTCAGCCGAGGATTGATTCGCGCCGGTAGAGCCGCGCCACGGCGAGCACGGCCAGGATGCCCAGCGTCAGCGTCACGCCGACGGAAACGGCGAGCCAGCGTGCATCCATGCCCTCGCCGCGCAGCAGCTGCGTGATCAGCAGGTGCTGCGAAAGGCTCGGCACCGCCATCAGCGGCAGCGTCGGCGCGAGATTCATCAGGCTCGCGAACACCAGCGGCACCGTCGGCAGCAGCTGCAGGATGCCCAGCCACGCCTGCGCCTCGCGCAGGCTGCGCGCCATTGCTGCAACCAGCGTCATCAGCCCGGCCAGCAAGGGCACCAGCGGCGCAGTGATGCCGATCGTGGCGAGCGCTGTTCCCAACCCGAGATTGGCGCTCATGCCGTACTGCTCCAGGTCGAGGCGACCCAGCACGGTGAACAGCGCGATGGCGGTGATCGCCATCGACAGGAACATGTAGCTGCCGGTGGCGAGCATCTTGCCGGCCAGCAGCGATTCGCGCGGCACCGGCGTGGCCAGCAGCGGTTCCAGCGTGCCGCGCTCGCGCTCGCCCACGGTGGTGTCGATGGCCATGTAGATGCCACCCGTCATCAACGACAGGATCAGGAAGAAACTCAGCATGCCGAGCACCAGCAGCGAGCGTCCCTCCGGGGTCGACACGTCGACGTTCTGCAGCGGAATGGCCGACAGCAGCACCGGATCCACGCCACGCGCGGACAGGCGCTGGCTGGCGATACGTTGCGACCACGCAGCGACCAGCAGCCGCACGCGCGTGACGTAGCGCGCATCGCCATTGCGCGAGCCGTCCGAGTAGAGGCGCAGTGGCGCGGGTCGCCCGTCGGCCAGGCGAGCACCGAAATCCGCCGGGACCTCAAGCACCACTTTGGCCGGTGCGTGAAGCGATGGCCGCGCGCGCGGCGGCCTCGCCGCCGGGCAGGTCCTTCACGGTAAGGCCGCCGGTGGTCAGCACGTTCACCAGGTTCGGCGCGGCTGCCGAATTGACCACCGCCAGCTCGAACGGCGCGTCGAAACCGCGGCGCGTGTGATCCAGCGAGAACCGCAGCATGCCCGCGAACAGCAGCGGGCCGAACAGCGGGCCCAGCAGCAGCGCCGTCATCACGGTGCGGCGATCGCGCAGGTTCTCGAGGAACTCCTTGGCCCAGACCGTCAGCGTGGCCTTCATGCGGCGGGCTCCGACTCGCCGCCGGTCAGCTGCACGAAGGCCTCCTCGAAGTCCGCGGCGCCGGTGCGCTCGCGCAGCGCCTCGGGCGTGCCCTGCGCAACCACGCTGCCGTGCGCGATCACCACGACCTCGTCGCAGAGCAGCGCCACCTCCTGCATCACGTGGCTGCAGAAGACGATGCAATGACCCTGGTCGCGCAGCTTCACCAGCAGCGCGCGCAGGCGACGCACGGCGGGCACGTCGAGGCCGTTGGTCGGCTCGTCGAGGATCAGGTTGCGCGGGGCATGCACCAGCGCCCGCGCCAGCGCGGTCTTCAGCCGCTGGCCCTGCGAGAAGCCCTTGGCGCGGCGGTCGGCGATGTCGTCGATCTCGAGCAGGCTGATCAGCGCGTCGGTGCGCGCTCGCGATGCCGCACGCGAGAGGCCTGCGAGCCGGCCGAAGTACGTCGATGTTCTCGCGCGCGGTCAGCAGCGGATAGAGGCCGGCGGAGTGAGGCAGCACGCCAAGGCGGCGACGCACGTCGATCGTGTCCCGGTTCGACCGTCTCGCCGTCGATGCGCGCCTCGCCCGCATCGGGCCGCAGCGTGGCGCAGAACATGCGCAGCGTGGTGCTCTTGCCGGCGCCATTCGGGCCCAGCAGGCCGGTGATGCGGCCGTCCTCCGCGCGGAAACTCACGCCGCGCAGCGCCTCGACAGCGCCGAAGCGCTTGACCAGCCCTGCGGCCTCGATCATGGGGCGTCCTGGCCGTCACGGGCCTGGCCCGCTGAGCGTCAGGAAGAAGGGCGGCGGCTGCAGGCGCGAGCGCACAGCCGACGTCGAGCGTCGCAGCCGGTTCGCGGCCCGCGCGCTCCAGGAACTGCGCCATCACGCGATCCACGCAGGGCTGCACGAGCTGGCCATGTCCCTGGTCACGGATCTTCACGTGCAGCGACGTCGAGGAAGCCCGCTGGCCGCTTCCTCGCCGAACTGCGCCGGCGTCACCGGATCGGCCGTGCCCGACAGCAGCAGCGCCGGCGCCGTTGCTCGCCAGCGGCGCATGCAGGTCCGCGTCGACCGGGCCGCGCGGCCACTCCTCGCACATGGCGCGCAGCGCATCGATCTGCGCGGTGCCGAGGAAGGTGGCCGCGAGCCTGTCGCGATCGATGCGGCTCGCGGTCGAACAGCGGCACGTCCTCGGCGCACACCACGCTGTTGTGCATGCCATAGGAGAGCACGGCATCGTAGGAGGCCGCCGTCATCAGGAACTGCGCCGCCAGCGGCGTGAACTGGTTCTCGCGGTTGGCCAGCTGCAGCGCCAGCGGCAGCAGCGCAGCCTGTTCGGCGCTGTAACCCGACAGCCGCAGCGCGCCGGCCAGCACCTGCGCGGAGAAATCCAGTGCCAGGGGCTTGCCGCTGCGCGGGTCGGCGAGCGCGACGGGCACGGGCGCCGTCTCGAGCCGCTCGCGCAGTGCCTCGTAGTCCTCGCCGGGATCGCCGAACCGCTGCGCGCACGGCGCGTCCTCGCGGCAGCGGGCGAAGATGCGCTGCAGCGTGCGTTCGGCATCCAGCGGCGTGGTAGGGCCCGAGCACGCGGGTCGGCGGCACGACGCCGTCGAGGATCAGCGCGCGCGTGCGCTCGCGGGAAGCGCCGCGCGTAGTGCTGCGCGACGCGCGTGCCGTAGGAGCTGCCGTAGAGGTTGATGCGCTGGTAGCCCAGCGCCGCGCGCACGGCATCGAGGTCCGCGACCGCGACGCTGGTGGTGTACTGCGCGAGGTCGTGCTCGACCGTCAAGCTGCTCGCGGCACTCGCGCATGAGCCGCGTGGTCTCGGCCTCGTCCACGTCCCACATCTGCTCCTCGTCGAAGGCGCAGTTCAGCGGTGACGAGCGCCCCGTGCCGCGCTGGTCGACGAGCACGATGTCGCGGTCGCGGCGGATGCGCGTCGAAGACCGGGCGCGACGCTGGTATAGAACGTGGTCGCGCCAAGCCCGGGCCCGCCGGCGAGCACGAACAGCGGGTCGCCCGCGTGGTTGCGCGACAGCGCGGGAATGCGCGCGACGAACAGCCCGATGCGGCGGCCGCCGGTGGCCGCGCGGTCCTCCGGGACGTCGAGGGTTGCGCATTCGGCAGGCACGGCAGTGAGCCCGAGCGGATGCTCGAGCCGGCACGCCTCGAACTTCAGCGCCAGGGCGGCGGCAGCCTGTGCCGCATGGCGCTGTTGCCGCCGGCAACGGGGCCAGTGCCAGGCCACAAAGCGCGGCGAGCAGCGGGAATGGCAGGCGGTGGCGGAGCGGGGCGGTGGGCACGGGCCTGCAAACTTAGCATTCCGGCTGACGTGCCGGGCGGGGGACGTACAATACGCGGCCATGCACGGGCGCGACACCTTCGATGTCATCGTTGTCGGCGGCGGGCATGCCGGCGTCGAGGCGGCGCTCGCGTCCGCGCGGCGCGGCGCCCGCACGCTGCTGCTCACGCAGACGCGTCGAGACGGTCGGCGCGATGAGCTGCAACCCGGCCATCGGTGGCGTGGGCAAGGGGCACCTGGTGCGCGAGATCGACGCGCTGGGTGGCGTGATGGCCCGGGCCGCGGACCGCGCCGCCATCCAGATCCGCACGCTCAATGCGAGCAAGGGACCGGCGGTGCGCGCGACGCGCGCCCAGGCCGACCGCGCGCTGTACCGGGCGGCCATCCGCGGCTTCGTCGAGTCGCAGCCGAACCTCTTCGTCTTCCAGCAGGAAGCGGCGGACATCGAGGTCGAGGGCGGGCAGGTGCGTGCCGTGGTCACGGCCACGGGCATCCGCTTCCCGGCGCGCGCCGTGGTGCTGACCACCGGCACCTTCCTCGGCGGTCGCATCCATGTGGGCCTCGACAATCATGCGGGTGGACGCGCCGGCGACCCGCCATCGCTGCGCCTCGCGGCGCGGCTGCGCGAGCTGATGCCGCGTGTCGGTCGCCTCAAGACCGGCACGCCGCCGCGCATCGACGGGCGGACCATCGACACCTCGCGACTGGAAGTCCAGCACAGCGACGAGCCGCGGCCGGTGTTCTCCTTCCTCGGACGCGCCAGCGACCATCCCGCGCAGCTGCCCTGCCACATCACCGCGACGAACGAGCGCACGCACGAAATCATCCGCGCGGCCACCGACCGCTCGCCGATGTTCACCGGCCTGATCGAGGGAACCGGGCCGCGCTACTGCCCGTCGGTGGAAGACAAGGTCGTGCGCTTCGCCGATCGCGACTCGCACCAGATCTTCCTCGAGCCGGAAGGCCTTTCGACGCACGAGGTCTATCCCAACGGCATCTCGACGAGCCTGCCCTTCGACGTGCAGCAGGCGTTCGTGCGCACGATTCCCGGGCTGGAACAGGCGCATCTGACGCGGCCGGGCTACGCCATCGAGTACGACTACTTCGATCCGCGCGACCTGTCCGTGTCGCTGGAGACGCGCGCACTGGCCGGCCTGTTTTTCGCGGGGCAGATCAACGGCACCACCGGCTACGAGGAGGCGGCTGCGCAGGGGCTGCTCGCCGGAGCGAACGCCGCGGCGCAGGCGCTGGAACTTCCGCAGCTGGTGACGTCACGCGGCAGTTCGTACCTCGGCGTACTCGTGGACGACCTGACCACCCAGGGGGCACCGGAGCCGTACCGCATGTTCACCAGCCGCGCCGAATACCGGCTGCTGCTGCGCGAGGACAATGCCGATGCGCGACTGACGCCACAGGGCCGTGAGCTGGGGCTCGTGGACGATGCGCGCTGGGATTTCTTCGGTCGCAAGCAGGCTGCGATCCAGGCCGAGCTGCAGCGGCTGGGTCGCGCCTTCGAGCAGCTGCGCCGACCGGAGAGTACTTATGCCGCTGTGCTGGCGGAGAAGGGGCTGGACGCGCCGGCGCTGGACGACGATCGCATCGCCAGACAGCTGGAGCTGGAGCTGCTGGTCCGCGCCCGCTACGAGGGCTATATCGCCCGCGCGCAGGCCGAGATCGAGCGGAGCCGGCACAACGAGTCCGCAGCGCTGCCGCCGGAGTTCGACTACGCTCGCGTTACGGGCCTGTCGAACGAAGTGCGGCAGCGCCTGGGCGAGGCGCGGCCGCAGACGCTGGGCCAGGCCGCGCGTGTGCCGGGCGTCACGCCGGCCGCGATTTCACTGCTTCTGGTCCACCTGAAACGAACGAGGGCAGCGTGAGCGACGAACGCCAGGACCTTGAACCGCAGGACGGTGAGCCTGAAGTCCAGAGCGGGAGCAGGCCCGGCTGGGTGCTTCCCGTCATCGCGCTGGTGCTGGCCACGGTCGTGGCCGGCTGGCTCTGGCTGCGGGGCCCGACTCCCGAGGCCGAACCCGTGGTCCCCGTCGCCGAGTCGGTTCCGGAGCCCATCGAAGAGCCGGGTGTAAAGCATCCGCTGGACGGCGTCGACGGCGCGCCTACCGACGTGCCGGTGCCGCTGCCGGCGCTGGAGGAAAGCGATGCGCCGCTGGCGGCGGAGCTCTCGACGCTGGTCGGTGCGCCGGCCGTGTCGGCCTGGCTGGTGCCGGACGGCGCGGTGCGGCGCATCGTTGCCAGCATCGACAACCTGCCGCGCGAGAAGGTCGCCGAGAAGATCCGTGCCGTGCGGCCCGTGCCGGGCGCATTCATCGTCGATCGCTCGCCCATCGACGCCGCGACGGGCGAAGAGCGCATCACGCTCGCCACGGCAAACTACGCGCGCTACGAGCCGGCGGTAAGGCTGTTGACGGCGCTGGACGTGCGCCAGGTGGGCCTGCTGTATCGCAGCTACTACCCGCTGTTCCAGCAGGCCTACGAGGACCTTGGCTACCCGGGTCGCTATTTCAACGACCGGCTCGTCGAGGTGATCGACCACCTGCTGGAGGCGCCCGTGCCCGCCGAGCCGCCGGCGCTGGTGCAGCCGAAGGCGATGTACGAGTTCGCCGACGTTGCGCTGGAAGAGCGCTCCGCCGGCCAGAAGCTGATGATCCGCATGGGGCCGCAGAACGCGGCCCGCGTGAAGGAACATCTGGCCGCGTTGCGCGCCGAGGTCACGCGCGCCCTGCCTCCACAGCCTCCCGGAAGTCTCACCGTAACAGGGGAAGCCGGATGTCGTTTCTTTTCCAGGTCGGATATCTGCCCATCATCATCCTGCTGGCGATCGTCGTCGTCGCGTCGCGGTCGGTCCTGACGGTGAAGCAGGGCTTCGAGTACACGCTCGAGCGCTTCGGCCGGTACAAGCGGACGATGGAGCCCGGCCTGCACTTCATCATGCCGTTCTTCGAGCGCGTCGGCCGCGCGCATCAACATGATGGAGCAGGTGCTCGACGTGCCGCGCCAGGAAGTCATCACCAAGGACAACGCCATGGTCGGCGTCGACGCCGTGGTGTTCTTCCAGGTGCTGGATGCCGGCCAAGGCCGCCTACGAAGTGGACAACCTGCGGCTCGCGATCATCAACCTGACGATGACCAACATCCGCACCGTGGTGGGCTCGATGGACCTCGACGAGACGCTGTCCAAGCGCGACGAGATCAACCATCAAGCTGCTGCGGTGGTCGACGAGGCCACCTCGCCCTGGGGCGTGAAGGTGCACGCGCATCGAGATCAAGGACATCCAGCCGCCGGCGGACCTGATCGACTCGATGGCGCGGCAGATGAAGGCCGAGCGCGACAAGCGCGCCAACATCCTCGACGCCGAAGGCTATCCGCCAGGCGGCCATCCTCAAGGCCGAGGGCGAGAAGCAGTCGGTGGTGCTGGAGGCCGAGGGCCGCAAGGAAGCCGCGTTCCGCGACGCCGAGGCCCGCGAGCGCTCGGCCGAAGCCGAGGCCGCGCGCCACCGCGATGGTCTCGCAAGGCCATCGCCGAGGGCGACATCAAGCGCTCAACTACTTCGTGGCGCAGAAGTACATCGAGTCGCTCAAGGCATTCGCGAACTCGCCGAACCAGAAGGTCTTCTTCCTGCCGGTGGAGGCCACCGGCGTGATCGCCTCGCTCGGCGGCATCGCGGAGCTGGCGCGGGATGCGGGGAAGGGGTCTTCCACGCGCCGAAGCCGCCCATCGGCCCGCGGCCAGGAGCACAGTAATGATCGAGTTCGCCCAGAGTCTCACGTGGTGGCACTGGTGGATTGCCGCCGCGGTGCTCGCGACGCTCGAGACCTTCCTGCCCGGCGCGGTCGCGATCTGGTTCGCCGCCGCGGCCGTGGTGGTCGGCGCGATCCAGCTCGTGCTGCCGATGCCCTGGCAGCTGCAGCTGGTGCTGTTCGGCGCGCTGGGCGCGGTCGCCATCGTGCTGTGGCGACGCTACCGCACGCCGGAGGAGCCGCTGGTCTCGGACCAGCCGAACCTGAACCAGCGCGGCGCGCAGTACATCGGGCAGGTGTTCGAACTGGTCGAGCCGATCGCGGACGGCCAGGGCAAGGTCCGCGTCGCCGACACCGTGTGGCTGGTGCGCGGCGAGGATGCGCCCGAGGGCGCGCGCGTGCGCGTGACCGGAGTGGACGGTGCGATGCTTCGGGTTGAGTCCGTGTAGCGGGAGGACGCTGCGATGATGACGCTGGCCAAGCTGCTCGACGACAAGGGACACAAGGTCCATGCCATCACGCCGGATGAGCCGGTGCTGGAGGCCATCCGCCGCATGGCCGAACATCACATCGGCGCGCTGCTGGTGATGGAGGGCGACATGCTGCGCGGCATCGTCTCGGAGCGCGACTACGCCCGCAAGGTCGTGCTGATGGGCCGCTCCTCGCCCGACGACGCCGGTGCGCGACATCATGACCACGCCGGTGATCACGATCAGTGACGAAGCGTCGGTCGAGGATGCGATGCGCGAGATGACGGAGCGGCGCATCCGCCACCTGCCGGTGATGCGCGGCACGCGCGTGGACGGGATGGTTTCGATCGGCGACCTGGTCAAGTGCGTCATCGAGGACCAGCGGCACCTCATCGAGGACCTGCAGAGCTACATCCGCGGCTGAGACCGGGCGGCTACTTGCGCCAGAACGTCCGCGAGAACAGCAGCAGGAACGTGAACAGCTCGATGCGGCCGAGGAACATGGCCAGCGTGCAGATCCAGGTCTGCAGGTCGGTCAGCGAGGCGTAGTTCGTCGCGGGCCCGACCTCGCCCAGTCCGGGGCCGGCGTTGTTGATCGATGGCGATCACCGCGGTGAACGCGCTGATGAAATCCATGCCGGTGGCCAGCAGCGCGAACATCAGCACCACGATGGTCATGAAGTACACGAAGATGAACGCCAGCACCGAGAAGGCGACGCGGTTGGGGACGACCTGGCCGCCGATCTTCAGCGGCGCGACCGCCTGCGGGTGCACCAGCAGGAACATCTCGCGGAAGCACTGCTTGATCAGCATCAGCGCGCGGAACAGCTTGATGCCGCCGCCGGTGGAGCCCGGTGCTGCAGATCACGCAGCTGAGGAACAGCATCCACATCGGCGCGAACACCGGCCACTGCGAGATAGTCCTCGGTGACGAAGCCGGTGGTCGTGGCCATGCGACACCGTGCGAGAACGCCACGTGCCGCAGGGTCTCGCCGAAGCTGTCGTAGACGCCTGCCTGCTGCACGATCGACGGTCAGCAGCGCGACGCTGACCAGCAGCCAGATCACGACCCAGCGCGCCTCCGGATCGCGGCGGTAGGCCTGCGGATCGCCGCGCCGGAAGCGCCACGAAGTGCGTCGAGAAGTTCATCGCCGCGACCACCATGAAGCACGATCAGCACCAGCTCGATGGCGGGCGAGTCGAAGTAGCCGACGCTGGCGTCGTGGGTGGAGAAGCCGCCGAGCGACATCACCGAGAAGGCGTGGCAGATCGCGTCGAAGGGCGTCATGCCCGACGGCCCAGCAGCGATCACGCGCACAGACCGCGGTGATACCCGGCGTACACGAGCCACAGCGCCTTGGCGGTCTCGGTGATGCGCGGCGTGAGCTTGGCATCCTTCACCGGGCCCGGGCGTCTCGGCGCGGTACATCTGCATGCCGCCGACGCCCGAGCAGCGGCAGCACGGCCACCGCCAGCACGATGATGCCCATGCCGCCGAGCCAGTGCAGCGCATGGCGCCACAGGTTGACCGAGTGGGGCAGGTACTCGAGGCCGGAGAACACGGTGGAGCCGGTGGTCGAGAGCCCGGACATGGACTCGAAGAAGGCGTCGGTGAACGACAGCGTGCGGCGCGCCGATGCATCAACGGCAGCGCGCGCCGCGGCCGCGACGCTGAGCCAGCCGAGGCTGACCAGCAGGTAGCCATCGCGCGGCTTCAGTTCGGCGCGGTAGCGGCGCGTGGCCAGCAGCAGCGCCAGGCCGACGACCAGCGTGACGCCGGCGCTCAGCGCGAAGACCTGCAGCTGCGCCGTACTCGCCGTAGATCAGCGCAGTGACGATCGGCAGCAGCGTAGAGGCGGTGAACAGCGCCAGCAGCGCGCCCAGCACGTTGATGACCGACAGTATGGAGCGCACCGGAAGTCGCGACGTCAGCTCAGGCGGAGTGGAACAGGCGCTGCACGGCATCGACCTGGCGGCGATCGGTGAGGAACATGATCACGTGGTCCTCGGTTTCGATCTGCGTGTCGTGGTGCGCGATGATCACCTTCTCGCCGCGCACCAGCGCGACGATCGACGACGCCGTCGGGCAGGTCCAGTTCCTCGATGCGGCGGCCGACCACGCGCGAGCGGTCCGCGGGCCGTGCACCACGGTCTCCAGCGCCTCGGCCGCGCCGCGGCGCAGCGAGTGCACGCGCACCACGTCGCCGCGGCGCACGTGGGCCAGCAGCGAGCCGATGGTGATGGTCTGCGGCGAGATCGCGATGTCGATGCTGCGGTTCTCCATCAGCTCGCCATAGGAGGGCCGGTTGACCAGCGCCATGACCTTGCGTGCGCCCAGGCGCTTGGCCAGCATGGCCGACAGCACGTTGGCCTCCTCGGAGTTCGTCACCGCGGCGAACACATCGGTGCTGTCGATGTTCTCCTCGATCAGCAGCTCCTCGTCCTGCGCATCGCCCTGCAGCACGATGGTGCCTTCGAGCTGCTCGGAGACGCGGCGCGCGCGGCGCGGGTCGCGCTCGATCAGCTTGACCTGGTGGTTCTTCTCCAGGCGTCGCGCCAGTCGCAAGCCGATGTTGCCGCCGCCGGCGATGATGACCTTGTTCGCGCGATCCTCGTCGCGGCGCAGTTCGCTCATGACTCGCTTGATGTGGTCGCGTGGCGGCGACGAAGAAGATCTCGTCGTTCTCCTCGACCACCGTGTCGCCTTCGGGCATCGATCGGGCGGCCCGTCGCGGTAGATGGCGGCGATGCGCGCCTCGGCGTTGGGCATGTGGTCGCGCAGCGTGCGCAGCTGCTGGCCCACCAGCAGGCCGCCCTTGCGCGCCAGCATGCCGACCAGTCGCACGCGGCCGTCGGCGAAGTCCACCACCTGCAGCGTGCCGGGATTGAGGATCAGCCGTTCGATGTACTCGGTGACCAGCTGCTCGGGGCTGATCCAGACGTCCACCGCCAGCGCGCCCTCGGCGAACAGCTTGGCCTGCGAGGTGTACTCGGGTGCGCGGATGCGCGCGATCTTGGTCGGCGTGCGGAACAGCGCGTTGGCGATCTCGCAGGCGATCATGTTCACTTCGTCGGAACTGGTCAGCGCGACGAGGATGTCGGTGTCGGCGATGCCGGCGGCCTCGAGCACCGAGGGGAACGAGGCGTTGCCGGCGACGGTGCGCACGTCGATGCGGCCCTGCAGGTCGCGCAGCAGTTCCTCGTCGGTGTCGACGACCGTGACTTCGTTGGCCGGCTCGCGCGCCAGCTGGTAGGCCGCGGTGCGGCCGACCTGTCCGGCGCCGAGGATCAGGACCTTCAAGGCGCTGCACTCATTTCACGGCCTCCAGGTTCGCGTAGGCCAGCATCAGCCATTTGGAACCCTGATTCTCGAAGTTTACCTGTACCCGGGCCTGGGGGCCGTTGCCCTCGAGGTTCAGGATCACCCCTTCGCCGAAACGGCCATGGCGCACGCGGGCGCCCAGGCGAATGCCGGGCGCGACTGCCTCGGGTGCCGGATCGCGGAAGCGGGCAACGCCGATGGCCGGCCGGGCGACCTTCACGCGCGGGCGGATCTCCTCGACCAGCTCCGGCGGCAGTTCCTCGATGAACCGCGAGGGCGTGCCGAAGTTGTCCATGCCGTGCAGGCGGCGCTGTTCGGCATAGCTCATGTACAGGTGCCGCATGGCGCGCGTGATGCCCACGTAGCAGAGGCGCCGTTCCTCCTCGAGGCCCTCCAGGTCATCGATGGAGCGCTGGTGCGGGAACAGGCCGTCCTCGAGCCCGCACAGGAACACCACCGGGAACTCCAGGCCCTTGGCCGTGTGCAGCGTCATCATCTGCACGCAGTCCTCCCAGTCCTCGGCCTGGCCTTCGCCGGACTCCAGCGAGGCGTGCGCGAGGAAGGCTTCCAGCGGCGGCAGGTGCTCGTCCTCGGCGCCCGGACTGATCGCGTCGGCATCGAAGCCGCGCGCAGCGCTGACCAGTTCTTCGAGGTTCTCGATGCGCGCCTCGCCGCGATCCTGCTTGTCCTTTCGGTAGTGCTCGATGAGGCCAGTGTTCTGGATCACATAGTCGATCTGTTCGAACAGCGGCATGCCCTTGGTGTCGGCGTCGAGCCGCTCGACCAGCGCGAGGAAGGCCGGCACGGGGCCTGCGCCCAGGCGCTGCGCTGCAGTCCACAGTGACTGGCTGTAGGCGCGCGCTTCGCCCCGCAGCGTGTCGAGGCTCTTGGCCCCGATGCCGCGTGTCGGAAGATTCACGACGCGCTCGAAAGAGGGATCGTCGTTGCGGTTCGAGATGAGTCGCAGGTAGGCGAGCGCGTCCTTGATCTCGGCGCGCTCGTAGAATCGCAGGCCGCCATAGACCTTGTACGGCACGCGCGCCGAGAGGAAGGCCTCCTCGAACACGCGCGACTGCGCGTTGGACCGGTACAGCACCGCCACTTCCCTGCGCGCGCCGCCCTGGCGCACCCAGTCGAGGATCCGGTGCAGCACGAAGTTGGCCTCGTCGCGCTCGTTGAACGCGGCGTACAGGCGGATCGGCTCGCCCTTGCCGCCCGAAGTCCACAGGTTCTTTCCCAGCCGGCCGGAGTTGTGCTCGATCAGCGCGTTGGCCGCGCCGAGGATGTTGCCGGTGGAGCGGTAGTTCTGCTCGAGCCGGAACATCTGCGCGTTCGGGAAGTCGCGCGTGAACTGCCGCAGGTTCTCGACCTTTGCGCCGCGCCAGCGGTAGATCGACTGGTCGTCGTCACCGACGACGAACGGACTGCCGTGCGGGCCGGCGATCAGCCGGGTCCAGGCGTACTGGATGGCGTTGGTGTCCTGGAACTCGTCCACCAGCACCTGCGTGAAGCGTTCGCGGTAATGCGCGAGCAGCGAGGTGTTGTCGCGCAGCAGCTCGAAGGCGCGCAGCAGCAGCTCGGCGAAATCCACCACGCCGCTGCGGCGGCAGGTCTCCTCGTACTCGGCGTAGATCTTCGCCAGCATCTGCTGCGAGGGGTCGTTTCCGGGCTTCACGCCGCTCGGGCGTATGCCCTCGTCCTTGAGCTTGTTGATCCAGTACTGCACGTCGCGCGGCACGAAGCGCGTCTCGTCGAGCTCCAGGCCGCGGATGATCTTCTTGATCAGCCGCTGCTGGTCCTCGCTGTCGAGGATCTGGAAGCCCGGTGGCAGGCCGGCCAGCGCATGGTGCAGCCGCAGCAGGCGGTGTGCGATGCCGTGGAAGGTGCCCACCCACATCGCGCCGCCCGGCGTGCCCAGCAGCGTGGTGATGCGATGGCGCATCTCGGCCGCGGCCTTGTTGGTGAAGGTCACCGCCAGCACGTTGTAGGGCGAGGCGCCCAGCGCGGCCACCGCCCAGGCAATGCGATGGATCAGCACGCGCGTCTTGCCGCTGCCGGCGCCGGCCAGCACCAGCGTCGCGCCAGCAGGCGCGGTGACGGCAGCGCGCTGCTCGTCGTTGAGCGGATCGAGGATCAGGGAGAGGTCCACGGCGGTCTCAGTCGGGGCGCTTCAGCGTGCCCTCGGCAAATCGCATCAGTTCGGTGGCGAGCACCAGGATGACCGGACCTGCGATGAAGCCGATCAGGCCGAAGGCGGCGACGCCGCCCAGCACGCCGAGGAACACCAGCAACGTGGGCACCGGCGTGTAGCGCGAAATGATCAGCGGGCGGATGAAGTTGTCGGAGATCGAGATCAGGCCGCCCCAGACGAGCATGAAGATGCCCATGCCGAACTGGCCGGCGCTGAGCAGGTACAGCGCGGCGGGCAGCCAGACCAGCGCCGCGCCGCCGAAAGGCAGCAGGGCTGACACCGTCGCGATCACGCCGAACACCACGGGACCCGGCAGTCCCGTGATGGCGAAGCCGATGCCGACCAGGGAGCCCTGCACCGCGGCGGTGACGCCGCAGCCATAGACGACTGCCCGCGTCACCTTGCCCAGGCGCGTGAACAGCGCCTGTCCATGCACCTGTTGCAGCGGCAGCAGCGCTGCGAGCCGCTGGAACCAGCTCGAACCGTCGCGCAGCATGAAGAACAGGATGAACAGCATCAGGAAGAACTTCAGCGTGGTGCCAGCAACGTTGAGCGCCAGCTTGCCGCTGACGCCGGCGACCGCGCCGGCCCAGCCCTGGAAGCTCTTGCCCAGGTAGTTGCGCAGGTCCGCCATGTCGAGGTCGGTGCGGCTCGAGAACCACTGCGCCGTCCGTGCGAAGCGCGGGTGCCGGGTTTCGTCCAGCCATGCGGCCGGATCCGTAAGGTCGGGATTCTGCTGCATCGCCTTGGCCATGTCGCCGATCTGGTCGGCAAACGCGGCGCCCAGCATGATCATCGGCACGAAGAAGGCGATCGGCGTGAGTGCCGTCAGGATCGCCGCGGAGGTGGTCGGGCGGTTGTGCAGCTTTCGCGTCAGCGCCACGTGTGCGGGGTGCATGAGGAAGGCGAGCATCGCGGCCCAGGCGATGGGCATCACCATCGGGCGCAGGATCAGGCCGACGGCGAGCAGCACGACCAGCAGGCTGCCGATGGTGAACCAGCGCCGCATTGCGCGGCTGTCGCTTTCGTCGATCACGGTTGCGTTACCTCGACTTCACCACGTGTTGCGCAGTTCGCGCAGGCGCACGAACACCTCGCGCGCCAGCGGCTGCCTGGGCATATCGGCAAAGCGCTCGCGCAGGTGCTCGATCACGTCGGGATTCTGCAGCCGGAAGAATGTGTTGATGCGCCGCTCTTCGGCCAGCGTCGTCACCGGCATGGCCTGGGATGCGCGACCGTCCAGGTCGATCCGCATGCGCGCGGCATCGGAATTCTCCGGCTCGCGGTCGAGCGTGAAGGCCAGGTTGTTCATCATGTAGTCGTGGCCGGGATACAGCCGGGTGGTCTCGGGCAGATGCGCGAGCCGGTTCACGAAGGTCTCGTAAAGCCGGTCGGGATCCCCGCCATTGTGGCAGTTGCCGGCACCGGCATTGAAAAGCGTATCGCCCGAGAACAACGCCGGCTGGTTGGCATGAGCGAACAGGCAGACATGCGAGAGCGTGTGTCCCGGCGTGTCGAGGCACTCGAGTTGCACGCTGGTGCCGACGCTGACCACATCCCCCTCGGCCAGGCCGCGGTCGACGTTGCCGATGATCGCGGCCGCGCCCGCATGCGCCAGCACGGTCGCGCCGGTGGCCGCGCGCAGTTCCTCGTTGCCGGCAGTGTGGTCACGATGGTGATGCGTGTTGAGGATCTGGGTGATCTGCCAGCCGCGCTCGCGCGCGGTCCGCGCCATCAGCTCCGCATCCCACGGATCGATCGCCAGCGCCTCGCCGGTCTCGGCGCAGGCGACGAGATAGTGGTAGTTGCGAAGCGGGGTGTCCGGCCAGAGCCGTTCGACGATCATTTCTTCAGGCGCGCGCGTTCCTGCGCCACGAGGAAGTCGATGACCTGGCGGATGCCGTTCCAGCTGCCCACCGCGCTGTTGTTGACCAGGTAGCGGCCGTTGACCACGAACGAGGGCGTGCCCGGTATCTTCCCGGCCTTCACGTACTGGTCCTGGGCGCGAACCTGCGCCTCGATCTCCGGTGATTTCGCCTTGGCGAGGAACTCGGCGGCCGTCACCTTCGAATGCTTCGCATAGAACGCGGCGGCATCCTCGATGGTCGGCAGCGGGCTGCGCACGCGACCGGAGGCCTTGTCCATCAGCGGAAATTCCGCGGTCTCCCACGTCGCGACGAACAGGCGCTCGTGGTTCTCCTCGGCGATGCCCAGCGCGCGCGCCGTGAGCCAGGCGCGCTGGAACATCGGCCAGGCCTCCGACGGCACGAACGACGCATGCACGTAGGTGAGCGCCGCGTCAGGCGGCAGGCCGTCCTTGAGTCGCTTCACTTCCGCCATCGCCTGGTAGCAGGCCGGGCAGCCGTAGGAGAACACCTCGGTGACCTCGATCTTTCCCGCTGGAGCCATGCCGCTCACGATGGCCGGGGAGATCACCGTGTAGTCCTTGCCTTCCTGCCAGCGAAACTGTGCCTGGGCCGCGACGGGCGCCAGCAGGGCAAGCAACAGCAGGGGACGCAACAGGGGAGGAAGCAGGGTGTTCATGACTGGAATCCCACGGGCAGGTAGTGATCGACGAGCAGCGCGATGAACAGCCACATCAGGTACTGCACGGAGAACTTGAACACCTTCATCGGCAGTTCCTTGCGCGTCGTGCCCTTCAGCGCGATCGCATAGTAGAGGAACGCGGCATTCAGGCCCAGCGCGGCGACCAGGTAGATCAGGCCGCTCATGCCGGTGATCCACGGCAGCAGCGTCACGATGACCAGGATCACCGTATAGAGCAGTACGTGCAGCTGCGTGAACTCGACGCCGTGCGTGACCGGCAGCATCGGGATGCCGACCTTGGCGTAGTCGTCGCGGCGCGCGATGGCCAGCGCCCAGAAATGCGGCGGCGTCCACGCGAAGATGATGAGGAACAGCAGCAGCGCGTGCGGGTCGATGGTGTTGGTCACCGCCGCCCAGCCCAGCACCGGCGGCGCGGCGCCGGCGGCGCCACCGATCACGATGTTCTGCGGCGTGGCGCGCTTGAGCCACACCGTGTAGACCACCGCGTAGCCGATCAGCGAGGCGAAGGTCAGCATCGCGGTGAGCGGGTTGACCAGCAGCCAGAGCATCAGCATCGAGGCCACGCCCAGCACCGCGGCGAAGGTGAGCGCCTCGCGCTCGGTGAGGCCGCCGGTGGGCAGCGGCCGGCGTGCGCGTGCGCGCCATCTTCGCGTCGATGCGCTGGTCGAGCACCTGGTTGAGCGTGGCGGCCGACGCGGCGGCCAGCGCGATGCCGAGGTTGCCCCAGACGAGCGCGGACAGCGGCGGCAGGCCGGGCGTGGACAGCAGCGTGCCGACCACGGCCGTGAGCACGATGAGCGCGACCACCCGCGGCTTGGTAAGCTGCAGATACAGGCGCCAGCGACCGGGTGCGGCGAAGACTTCGGTATCGCTGCGGGCCAAGGGATTCGACCGGGAAACTCGGGCCGGAAAGCTTAGCAAGGGTAGGGGTCAGGGATGCGGAAAATATCCGGTTGGGCACAGCTGCTGGCGCTGCTGGCCGCAGGCGCCGCGCAGGGCCAGTCGCTGGACGCCGCCGTGCCGGTCAATCCGCTGCGGCAGGCGTATTTCGGTGACCTGCACCTGCATACGGCCAATTCGCTGGACACGGTCTGGGCGGGCGTGCGGACCACGCCGAGCGAGGCCTACCGCTATTCGCTGGGCCACGAGATCCGGTACATGGGCCAGCCCGTGCGGCGCAAGGTGCCGCTGGATTTCCTGGCCATCGCGGACCACGCCGAATACATGGGCGTGACCATGGAGATCCTCGTCCAAGGCGCCGGAGTTCGAAGGCACGAACTGGTACCAGTCCCTGACCGAGGGCAGCAAACCGGGATTCACGCGGTTGATGGGCAGCGCGTTTCGCGGCACCGAGCAGCTTCCCGAGCTGAACAACGAGGCGCTGAAGCGCTCGAAGTGGACCGAAGTGATCCGGGTCGCGGAGGAGTTCAACCAGCCCGGCCGCTTCACGGCATTCGTCGCGTTCGAGTGGTCCGACATGCCCAACGGTGGCCACAACCACCGCGTCGCGGTATTTCGTGGGCCGAAGTACCCGGAGCTGCCATTCAGCGCACTGGACTCGCGCAAGCCCGAGGACCTGTGGCGCTATGCCGATGTGAACCGCGCGCAGGGCATCGACCTGGCGCTGATTCCCCACAACTCGAACCTCAGCAACGGCCAGCAGTTTGCGATGACCGGCCCCGACGGCGCGCCGATGAGCCGCGAATACGCCGAGACCAAGGCGCGCAACGAGTGGCTGGTCGAGGTGACGCAGGTCAAGGGCTCGAGCGAGACGCACCCGATCCTCTCGCCGGGCGACGGCTTTGCGGCCTTCGAGACTCATGGAGCACTTCGTCGGCGGCCAGAAGGTGAGGCCGGACGGCAGCTACGTGCGCCAGGGGCTGGCGCGCGGGCTGGAGATCCGGGAGCGCACGGGCGTGAATCCCTACCCCTTCGGCCTGGTAGGGTCGACCGACTTCCATTCGGGCACGACTGCAACGGAGGAGGACAACTTCACCGGTGCGCTGGGCGATTCGGATTTCCCGTTCGGCGCCAACGTTGCGAACGTGCTCACATCGACCAATGCGCTGACGCGCCAGCCGGTGGCAGTCATCTCTGCAGGCGGCCTCACCGGCGTATGGGCCGAGCAGAACACGCGCGAGGCCCTCTTCGCGGCGCTGCGACGGCGCGAGGTCTTCGCTACCACCGGGCCGCGCATGCAGGTGCGGCTGTTCGCGGGGTCAGCGCTGCCTGCTGGCCTGATTCGCCAGCGCGACTGGATCACGCAGGCTTACGCACGCGGCGTGCCGATGGGAGGGACGCTGTCGGCGACGACCGGTGGCCAGGCCACCGCGAATCCTCGTGCAGGCGCAGAAGGAGCCCGACGGCGCGAACCTCGATCGCATCCAGGTCGTGAAGGTGTGGCGCGCCGGCGGCGCGAACCACGAGAAGGTGTTCGATGTCGCCTGGTCCGGCGACCGCAAGCGTGATGCGCGCAGTGGCGAAGTGCCGGCGGTGGGCAACACGGTGGACACGCGCACCGCGACGTACCGCAACACCATCGGCAGCGTCGAGCTGGTGGCCGAGTGGGTCGATCCGGAATTCGATGCGAAGGCACCGGCGATCTATTACGCGCGCGTGCTGGAGATCCCGACGCCGCGATGGTCGACGTACCTTGCGGTGCGCAACGGGATGCCGTTGCCATCGACCGTGCCGGCGACGCTGCAGGAGCGCGCGTTCACCTCGCCGGTGTTCTACCTTCCCTGATTGGGCGAGGCGGGTGTGCCGCTGCCCATCACGCTGATCCAGAACTGCGTCCGCCACCGGATCGATGACGGTAAATCCTTCGCGGCGCGCGGCGTCTGCGAGCCGCGCATCCAGGCAGACAAAGGGCAGGGTTCCTGTCGCGCCCTCCGACGCAACGATCGCGGCAGCCAGCTGCAGACTGTCCGCACGCCCGCAGTGGCTGGACACGCAGCAGTCGCTCCGCCTTCGCGCGGACCGTGTCACCGGGGAGTATCTCTTCCCATGTGGCGGCCAGGTTTACGCAACACGCCTGACATTGCGGCGTTCATGTCCCTTGCCGACAGTGCGCGCTCCCGCTCACGCCTCGCCAGTGCGGAGGTGATCTCCACCCGGCTCGACCACCACACCAGCAGTCGCGGATCTTCGGCCATGAGCTGCCGCAGTTGCTCCCCAGCCGGTTCTGCCACCAGCAACGGAAGCAGCGCGGAGCTGTCCAGAATTTCACGATCCCCGGCGTGTTCCTCGAGGAGAGCCTCGAGCACGCCAGTGCCGGCCGGCACGACCGGGAGGCCGGTCAGCAGTTTCGCAGCGCTGACCCGTCTGGCCGGCGGGCGCGTGATTCCCGTGGCGCGCAGCATCGCGATGCGCTCGTCGTCCGATCCACCGGACTCGATGCGTTCGATGCGGGCTAATCGGCACGTTGCGCGTCGTAGATCACGACGGACTGCCCGGCCCGCACCTTGCGCAGGTACTCCGACAGCGCGTCCTTGACGTCCCGAAACCGACGTCCTGATCATATGGCTATTATGGCCATAAGCTGTGCCCTATCAATCCCGCGCGGCGACCGACTGGCCTGGCGCGCGGCGGGCAAGGGGGTGTGTCATTGAGTCGATCAGCACGGGATTGTCCGCGCTGTGCTGGGCACCCCGGCAACTGCGCGTGTTGTGCGGGATCTAATCACGGAACGTCGCGTGGGGATTTCCCCGTTCACCTGGGCTATGATCAGGCGACAAGCACAGCCAGTAGAAGCAGCGCCGCACGCATGCCTGGAATCTTCATCAGCTATCGCCGCAGCGACAACCCGGATGCCGTGGGCCGCATCTACGACCGGCTGGTGTCCGAGTTCGGCAAGTCGCGCGTGTTCAAGGATGTGGACTCCATCCCGCTGGGGCAGGACTTCCGCGGCCACCTGAACGACATCGTCGGCAACTGCGTCGCGGTGCTCGCGATCATCGGCCCGAAGTGGACGGACATCCGCAGCGAGACCGGGCAGCGCCGGCTCGATGATCCGGATGACTTCGTGCGCATCGAGCTGGAGGCTGCGCTGGAGCGCAAGGTGCCGGTGGTTCCGGTGCTGGTGGGGCATTCCGTGATGCCGGCCACGAGCCAGCTGCCGACCTCGCTGGCTTCGCTCGCATTCCGCCAGGCGGTGGATGTGCGTCCGGATCCGGACTTCCACAACGATGCAACCCGGCTCGTGTCGGCGTTGCGCGCGATCATCGATCCGAATGCGCCACCGGTGGAGCAGGTTGCGTCGAAGCCGAAGCGTTCGTGGTCGCCATGGCTGGCGGCACTCGCCGCGGCGGCGATACTCGCAGCGGTCGCATTCGCGATTCCGGCGCTGAAGCATCTGCGCGAAGTGCCGCCGCCGGAGCTGCGCACCGAGATCGTCACGCCACCCACCGACGAGCCCACGTTCGCCTTGTCCCCGGATGGCCGCGCAATCGTGTACGTGGCCAGGGACGGCGACGCAAACCGGCTCTGGCTTCGAAACCTTTCCAGCACAACGGCGCGACCACTGCCTGGCACCGAGGGCGCTGCGGCACCGTTCTGGTCCCCCGACAGCCAGTCGATCGGCTTCTTCGCCAGCAATTCGCTCAAGCGCATCGACCTGTCCGGCGGGCAGGCTCGCGTACTGGGCCCGGCGGGGCCGGCCGCCACCGGTACGTGGAACGCGGACGGCGACATCCTGTTCATTGGCGGCCCGGCGAACCCGCTCCTGCGCATCGCTGCCTCCGGCGGCGGGGCCGAGGAAGTTGTCCCGCTGAGTGAACTGCACGCCGCGATCCGGTTTCCGCACTTCCTCCCCGATGGCCGGCACTTCCTGTTCATGTCGCTGGCGGGCTCGGCGCCGGGTACCTACCTGGCCTCGCTGGACGGCAAGTCGCCCGTGAGGCTGACGACCGACCTGGGCCTGATGGCGTACCTGCCTTCCGGCTGGCTGCTGCTGAACCGAGTGAACACGCTGATTGCGCAAAGGCTGGATCTCGATCAGGCCGCACTGGTGGGCGAGGTGGTCACCGTTGCCGACACGGTCGGAGGGTTCTCGGCGTCAGCCAACGGACTCGTGGCGTACCGTGGGGTCCAGGGAGGGGGGCCGCAATTGAACTGGCGGGACCGGAGCGGAAAGTTGCTGGGCACGGTCGGTGATCCCAGCGAGCGGCATTCCGGTCCCGTCGCTTCCCCGGACGGGCGCCAGGTGGCAGTTTCCCGCGGCGCGCTGGGCAGGGCGGATGTCTGGTTGCTGGACGGGACGCGGAGCAGCCGGATCAGCTTCGATGGCAGGGGGCATGACTACCCGCTCTGGTCGCCCGATGGCGAGCGCATCCTGCATGTGTCCGCGGCTCCCGGGGCGTTCGAGTTCCAGGTCAGTCCCGTAAATGGAGCGGGTGAACCGGAAGTGTTCCTTCGCCTCTGCCCAGCCCAAGTACCCGGGCAGCTGGTCTGCGGATGGCCGCTGGCTGTTCTATTTCACCGCGAGTCCCGAGACCCGGGGAGACCTGGCCGTGGTGTCGATGACTGGCGAACGGAAATCGACCGTGCTGCTGGCAACGCCGTACTTTGAAGTCTGGCCGCGCGTTTCTCCCGACGGACGTTGGGTGGCCTATTCATCGGACGAGTCGGGGCGCGGCGAGGTGTACGTGCGGCCGTTTGTCGATCCCGGTCCCGGAGGCGGTGCACCGAGGTTCGGATCAGGGCGCTGGCAGGTGTCCATCGGCGGCGGCATCTTTCCGACATGGAGCCGTGATGGCCGCGAGCTGTTCTTCATCGGACCGGCCGGAGAGATGATGGCGTCGACCATCGAAGCGGATGGCGTCACGCTGAAACCAGGCGCGCCGGTCAAGCTGTTCGATACCCGCGTGCTCGGCGGCGGCAACGACAATGCCACGGGCAGGCAGTATGACGTCGCGCCGGATGGGCGATTCCTGATCAACGAGGCCCCGGACGTCGAGGCGTCACCGATCACGCTGATCCAGAACTGGAACCCCGATGCCGGCAAGTGAAGCCGAAGAAACTGCCCGGCATCTTCATCAGCTATCGGCGCAGCGACACCCGGATGCCGTGGGTCGCATCTACGACCGCCTGGTGTCCGAGTTCGGCAAGGCGCGCGTGTTCAAGGATGTGGATTCGATTCCGCTGGGGCAGGATTTTCGCGGGCACCTGAACGACATCGTCGGCGGCTGCGCGGCGGTGCTGGCGATCATCGGTCCGAAGTGGACGGACATCCGCAACGAGGCGGGGCAGCGGCGACTCGAAGATCCGGACGACTTCGTGCGCATCGAGCTGGAGGCGGCGCTGGCGCGCAATGTTCCGGTGGTGCCGGTGCTGGTGGGTCATGCGCCGATGCCGGGAACGAGCCAGCTTGCCGGCGTCGCTGGCATCGCTGGCGTTTCGCCAGTCGATCGAAGTGCGGCCGGATCCGGATTTCCACAACGATGCGACGCGGCTGGTGTCGGCGCTGCGGGCGATCGTCGATCCGGATGCGCCGCCGGTGGGGTCGTCATTCCGGAAAGCCGACATCACGATGGTTTCCGTGGCTGGCTGCGCTGGCCGTCACCGCGACGGTTGCGGCCATCGCGCTCGCGGTGCCGGCGCTGAAACACCTGCGCCAGGAGCCGCCACCGGCCGAGACGCGCACCGACATCGTCACGCCCGCAACCGGACGACCGCGCGATTTCGCGCTCTCGCCCGACGGTCGGCAGCATCGCGTTCGTGGCATCCGGCGATGGCGGTCAGCGCCTGTGGTTGCGATCGCTCGCATCGACAGCGGCCAGCCGCTGGCAGGCACCGAAGGTGCGACCTCAGCCGTTCTGGTCGCCGGACAGGCCGTCCATCGCGTTCTTCGCGCGCCGGCGACCTGAAGCGCCTGGAATCTTGACGGCGGCTGCCGTCCAGTCGTGGCGCCGGTTCCGAACGGGCAACGGTGGTCCCGGTGGCGGCAGCTGGAGCGGGACGGCATGATCTATTCTTCGGGCCAGGCAATACGCTCGATACAGCGCGTGCCGGCCATCGGTGGCGCCGTGGGTGCGGCAACAGCAGGTCACACGCCGTGGCTGCGCAGAGGCGCACACCGCTGGCCGCTGTTCCTGCCGGACGGCCGGTTTCTGTTCACGGCCGGCGCGCTGGCAGAACAGCGGGACTCTACCTGGTCGACCTGGATGGTCGGCCTGCAAGTGCAGCGGTTGACCGATGCGGACAGCGCCGGCGCGCTATCTGCCCTCGGGATGGGTGCTGTGCGGTGCGCGAGGCGCGCTGGTCGCGCAGCGGCTCGACCTGAAGGAGTCGCGCTCACGGGCGAGCGCACACGGTGAGCTTCCGGGGTGGGTGTCAATGCCGTGCGGCGGGATACCCGTCGCGTTCGATGCCTCGGGCCGATCGCCTGTCGCACCGGGACGTTGCGAGCCAGAGCCTAGCTGCACGTGGTTGGACCGGTCAGGGCACGACATCCGGCACGTCGGCGAGCCTGGACACCATTCCTTCGGACCCGAGGGTGCCACCGATGGCCGTCGCGTCGCCTGGACCGCGCGGTCCAGGAAACGACGTCCGGCTGCTGGACGGCGAGCGCCTCGCGCCTTGACAGATTGACCTTCGCGGATCGAGGACAGCGACCGATCTGGTCGCCCGACGGCGAGCACGTCATCTATCGGCGTCAGCAGCGCGGCGGCAATCGCATACCGGCGTTCCGCGAGTGGTTCGGGCGAGGCGGAGAGAGCTGCTCGAGTTGCGACCGGATCACCGATCGCCCCGACCAGTGGTTCACCGGACGGACGATCCTGCTCTTCCTGGATTTAACGACGGCCATCGGCGGGGCAGCAGCGGCAGCGACCTGATGGTCCTGCCCGACGGGAGACCGGCAGCCGTTCCCGCTCTGGACACCGCCCGGTGGCAGATCTGGGCGAACATTTCGCCCGATGGTCGATGGGTGGTCTACCAGTCGAATGAGTCCGGTGCAGACGAGATCTATGTCCGGCCGTTTGCGCCGCCCGGTGCGCCACGGTGCGCAGAGCGCAGGAACCGGCGGCCAATGGCAGGTGTCGACGGCCGGTGGCGCCGTTCCGGTCTGGCGGCGCGACGGCAAGGAGATCTATTTCCTGGATCCGGTGGTGCGATGATGGCCGCCGGATTCTCGGTCCAGGGCGAAACACCGGTCATCAGCCCGGCGGTGAAGCTGTTCCAGGCAAACGCGCATCGTGGGCGGCGGGTCGGCGTGGATGCGGCATGGGCCGACAGTACGACGTGGCTCCTGATGGCCGCTTCCTCATCAATGTCATCGGAGTACCGGAACGGGTGCCGCCCATCACGCTGCTCCAGAACTGGGATCCAGCCCGCGAGGATTGAGGTCTGCGAATCGACCCGGATCGCGCGCGCGGCAACCCATGCATCAACGCGTTGCACGCCCGCCGCCTTCAGCGCCTGCGCGGCGGCGGCGAGCGTGCTGCCGGTGGTCATCACATCGTCGAGCAGTGCCACGTGCTTCGGGCAGGGGTTGCCGCCTGTGAACACCGAAGGCGCCCAGCACGTTCACGCGTCGCTGCGCGGCCGTCAGCTCGCTCTGTGCCTGCGTGTGGCGCAAGCCGAACCAGCAGGCGTGACGCCAGCGGCACCTTCACGCGTGGCGAAAGGTGCCGCGCAATCTCCGCGCACTGGTTGAAGCCGCGCTCGCGCAGCGCAGCGGATGCAGTGGCATGGGCACGATGAACTGCGGGCGAACATCCTGCAGTTCACGCGCGAACAGCATTGCCAGCACGCGGGCCGGCACCGGGTCGAGGTTGAACTTCAGCTGCGTGATCAGTCGGTCGACGGGTGGCCGGTAAAGGAAAAGGACGCTGATGGCGTCGCAGCCAGAGGGAATGGAGGAATGCTCCCCGCCGCATGATGTCGCCGTTGGTCGCTCGCAGGCCGTCGTGGCAGTGGGCTGCACAGGTCGAGTCCCCATGGCTCGCTGCCTGCCTGGCCCGGCGCACCGCAGAGCACACACACGGGTGGGGCAAGGCTGTGGGTGAGCTGCTGGATGAGCGCCAGGCTCGTGTACATGCCACGAGGTTGGCGGACCCGACACCGCGGCGCGCTGCCGATTTCTCGTGCGAATCGCAAATATCCGGGCCTGCTTCCAGGCGGGGAAGTTGACCTGCGGTCAGGCCATCAGGGGCTACAATCCAGCCCGTGAGTGCTCGAATCCAGATCCCACGCCACCGATCACGACGAAACGCTGATCGAGTGGTTCCTGTCTCTCGATCCCGCTGCACGCCTTGCGGAGCTTCCGTCGAATCATCGAGCTGCTTGAGCAGCACGGCGTCGAGTACATCATCGTCGGTGGGGTTGCCGCGGCTCGCTGCAGGGGGGATTTCCTGTTGATGACCGACAGCGGGCCCTTCGATGTTCTCGGCTTCATTGGCGGTGGCAGGCGCTTCCGAGCGAGGACAAGCGAAGGCTGGGCCGGCCGAAAGATCTTGCGGTCCTGAACCTGCTCGAGGCTGTGCTGCTCAAGCAACGCGGCGGCTGAGACGTGGCCTCGTACAAGCACTGCTCCAAGTCTGAAGGTGAGCTAAAATATGATAATTATCAATTATTTGACAAAATTAACAAAAATACTGGATCCGTGCTACCTTCGCCCATGCGCAGTCCCGGAAGGCCTCCCAGGCAAGGCATCACCGACTGGGTGCCGTTCTTTGACGCCGTCGACGAGGTGCGTCGCAGCCGTCGTTTCGAGGCGCTGAAACGCCTCTATTCACGTTCCCGCCGCACCCGGGAGCGGGCCCTCATCAACGCAACGGCGTGCGCCCTCGCATCGGAACTGGGCGAGCCGCCGCCCTGGTGGGCCCTGCACCCCCGTGTGCTCCCTGAGCCGTGGTTCGTTGCAGGAGTGGAGAACCTGCAAGGCCACCGCCCTGGTCGAAAGTCCGCTGCCCTTCCGGCGCAACAACGTGTTCGTGCTGGGCAATTTCCTTTCGCGGGCCTGAGCCAGTGAACCAGCAGCAGATCCTCCATGCGTTCAACGCACTGAACGACGAGCTTGCGCGCGCGGGCATCAAGGGGGAGGTGGGCATCGTGGGCGGAGCGGCGATGCTGCTGGGATTCAATGCGCGCGAGGCGACGCGCGATGTGGACGCCGTCTTCGAGCCCGCCAGCGCATTGCGGGCCGCGGCGCTAAGGGTGGCCGAGGCCCAGGGCCTTCCGGCCGATTGGCTCAACGATGCTGCCAAGGGCTACATGCCCGCAGATACGCAGCCGCGGACCCTGCTGCTGGAGCTCCCGAACCTGTCGGTCTGGACGCCGCCCCCGCAGTACCTGCTGGCCATGAAGGCCATCGCGGCGCGCTTTGACAGCCAGGACGCCGCGGATCTGCGCACGCTGGTCAGGCACCTGGGCCTGCAACATGTCGAGGAAGTGCTGGAAGTCGTGGAGCGCTACTACCCGCGCAACCAGATTCCGGCACGCACCCAGTTCTTCCTGGAAGAGCTGTTTGGGGCTGAACAGTCGGGCTGAGCACGCAGGTTCCAATTGTCAACCTTGAGGGTCCCTCCGGGTTGACAGTTCCTTCCCCCGTCCTGAACATCCAGCGACGTACGGATCCGGAGAAGCAGGTGCGATGAGTGCGGTAATGACAGAGCGGCAGGTAACGGTCAGGGACGGGCTGCGCCACGACTGGCGCCTGGACGAAGTCGAGGCGCTGTTCGAGTTGCCCTTCATGGACCTCATGTATCGGGCGCAGACCGGTCCATCGCCAGCACCACGCGCGCAAACCGCGTGCAGATGAGCACGCTGCTCTCCATCAAGACCGGCGGTTGCCCCGAGGACTGCGGCTACTGCCCGCAGAGCATCCACTACGACACCGGCGTGGCGCGCGAAGAGACGCTGCCCATTGAAGAGGTGGTCAAGGCCGCGCGCATGGCGCAGGCCGCCGGCGCGACGCGATTCTGCATGGGCGCCGCATTCCGCTCGCCCAAGCAGAAGGACATCGAGCGCATCGCGCAGATGATCCGCGAAGTGGGCGCGCTGGGCCTCGAGACCTGCGCCACGCTGGGCATGCTCACGCCGCAGCAGGCGGGGGAACTCAAGGACGCCGGGCTCGACTACTACAACCACAACGTCGACAGCTCCGAAGAGTTCTACAAGCAGGTCATCACGACGCGCACCTACCAGCACCGCCTCGACACGCTCGCAGCCGTGCGCAACGCGAACCTCAAGGTCTGCAGCGGCGGCATCGTCGGCATGGGCGAGACGCGCACCGACCGCGCCGGCATGCTGGTCACGCTCGCGAACCTGCCCGAGCATCCGCAGAGCGTGCCGATCAACCAGCTCGTGCAGGTGAAGGGCACGCCGCTGGCCGATGAACGCCCGCAGGAACACAAGGGCGTCGATGGCTTCGAGTTCGTGCGCACCATTGCGGTGGCGCGCATCCTGATGCCGCAGGCGCAGGTGCGACTCTCCGCCGGTCGCGAGGAAATGTCCGACGAACTGCAGGCGCTCGCGTTCATGGCCGGCGCCAACTCGATCTTCTACGGCGAGAAGCTGCTCACCACCGGCAATCCGGACGTGGAGCGCGACCGCGCGCTGCTCGCGCGCCTGAAGATCTCGGCCGAAACGCAGGCGCAGACCGATGCGCGCGGGTGCAGCTGAGGACCCATGCACCGGAGTCCCGAGGCCGCGGACGAGGCCCTGCGCGAACTGGCGCAAGCGGGTCTGCGCCGTGAGCGGCGGGTAATCGATGCGCCAGTGTCCGGCCTGGATGACGTACACCGTGCTGCCGAGCGCATCGTCAACGGGCGTCCGCTGGTGGACTTCTGCAGCAACGACTACCTGGGCCTCGCGCGCGATCCGCGCGTCGCGCAGGCGGTGGCGCAAGGTGCCATGCGCTGGGGCGCCGGTGCCGGAGCTGCACACATGGTCAGCGGCCACACGCGCGAGCACCACGAACTGGAAGAAGAGCTGGCCGCCTTCACCGGGCGCGAAGCGGCGTTGCTGTTTTCCACGGGCTACATGGCCAACCTCGGCGTGCTCACGGCACTGGCCTCGCGTGGCGAGGTCATCGTCGCGGACCGGCTGAACCACGCATCGCTGGTTGATGGCGCGCGTCTCTCGGATGCGCGGCTGCTGCGCTATGCGCATGCTTCCGCGCAGTCCGCATCCGATGCGCTGCAATCGGCGCAGGGGCGCGCCACCGTGCTCGCCACCGACGGCGTGTTCAGCATGGATGGCGACATTGCTCCGCTGGCGGAGCTCGCGCGACTGGCGAGAGCGCACAACGCCTGGCTGGTGGTCGATGACGCGCATGGCCTCGGTGTGACGGGACCCGGCGGCCGCGGCAGTCTCGCAGCGGCCGGGCTCGACGCAACCGAGGCCCCGGTGCTCGTCGGCACGCTCGGCAAGGCATTCGGCGGCTTCGGTGCGTTTGTCGCGGGTGATCGCGACGTGGTGGAACTGGTGATGCAGCGCGCGCGCAGCTATCTCTTCACCACTGCGATGCCACCGGCCATCGCCGCGGGACTGCGCGAGGCACTGCGGATCAGCCAGGCCGAAGCCTGGCGCCGCGACCGACTCGTCGCGCTGATCGCCCGCTTCCGTGCCGGCGCGCGCGAGCTCGGCTTGCCCCTGTCGGCGTCGACGACGCCGATCCAGCCCATCGTGCTCGGCGACACGCAGCGCTGCCTCGCGGCGAGCCGCGCGCTGGCCGAGCGCGGTTTCCTCGTCGCAGCGATACGCCGTCCCACCGTCCCTGCCGGCACGGAACGGCTGCGCGTGACCCTGTCGGCCGCGCACCGCGAGTCCGATGTCGATGCGTTGCTCGAAGCGCTGCAGGTTGCACTGCCTGCTGCGGGAGTTGCCGCGTGAGCATGGAGCTTTACATCGAAGCCACCGGCGAGAGCGACCTGCCCGTGGTCTGCCTGCACGGCTGGGGCATGAACCTGCGCGTCTTCGACCAGATCCGCGAGGCGGTGGAGCCCGTGGGCGTGGAGACCTGGGCGATGGACCTGCCGGGCCATGGACGCAGTCCCTGGGATCCCGCGCGCGCGGAGTTCGCGCTGCAGTTGCAGGACGTGATGTCGAACCTGCCGCCGCGCTGCGTGCTGCTGGGCTGGTCGCTCGGCGGACAGATCGCGATGGAGATCGCGCGCGTCGCGCCGCAGCGCGTGGCGGGGCTGGCGCTGTTCGCCACGACCCCGCGCTTCGGCAAGACGGCTGGCTGGGAGAACGGCCTCGAGCCGGTGGCGTTCAACACCTTCCGCGAGACGCTGATGCGCGACTGGCAGCAGACGCTGGCCGATTTCATCTGGTTGCAGTTTCGTGGCAGCCGGCATGCCGAAGAGACGCAGCAACTGGTCCGCGATGCGCTGTCCACCCATGGCCTGCCGAGCCGCGAGGCGCTGGATGCCGGCCTGGTGATGCTCGCGACGAATGACCTGCGCCGGCACATCCCGGGCATCACGCACCCGACGCTGCTGGTTTCCGGCCAGAACGACCGGGTCTGCCCGCCCGGTGCGATGCGCTGGATGAACGGGCAGATGGTTCGTTCGCGCTACCTGGAAATCGATCGCGCCGGCCATGCGCCGTTCATCTCGCACGTGGAGGACTGCGCCGCGCCGTTGCGGGAGTTCCTGGCCGACGTTGCCGGCCTGCAGGAATGAACGACGCGGGCGATGCGCTCCACGGCCTCGACCCCCGTGAGGTGGCACGCGCCTTCGGGGACGCCAGTTCGCGCTATGACGGCGCGTCACAGCTGCAGTCACAGGTGCGAGAGGAGCTGCTGTCGCGCGTTGACGCGCTCCGCGAAGCCCCTTCGGCAATCCTCGACCTCGGCTGTGGCACCGGCGCGGCAGCCGAGGCGCTGAAGAAGCGGTTCAGCCGGGCCCGCGTTGTCGCTGCCGACATCGCGCCGGGCATGGTGCAGGCCGCGCGGCGACGCAGCCGGTTCTGGCGATCCTTCGAGTGCGTCGAGGCCGATGCGCATCGGCTACCGATGGCCGAGGCCAGTTTCGACGTGGTCTTCACCAACCTGATGCTGCAGTGGGCCGACCCGCTCGATGACGCGCTGGCGCAGATCGGCCGGGTGCTGCGTCCTGGCGGGCTGCTGCTGGCCAGCAGCTTCGGCCCGGAAACACTGCAGGAACTGCGGTGGGCCTGGGCCCAGGCCGACGATGCCGTGCACGTGAACCGCTTCGTCGACATGCTGGATTTCGGCGCCGCGCTGCAACGGGCCGGCTTCAGCGAGCCGGTGCTCGACGTCGACCGCCATGTGCGCCACTACCCCGACGTCGACAGGTTGATGGCTGGCCTGAAGGCCATCGGCGCGCACAACGTGAATTCCGGACGACCGCGCGGACTCACCGGCCGGCACCGGCTCGAGCGGATGCGCCAGGCCTACGAGCGTCTGCGCCAACCGGCCGGCCTGCCGGCCACCTGGCAGGTGGTGTATGCGGTGGCCTGGGCGCCGGCCGCCGAGCACCGGAACGCGATGCCGGTGGCCGCCGAAACCCGGGTGAGCCTCGCCGAAATGAAGGCCGGACTTTCCCGGCGATGAGTTCGCGGCATCCCGACGCAGGCAATCTTCATCCGGCGCTCCGGCAGAGCCTGTTCGTTGCCGGCACCGACACGGCCGCGGGCAAGACCTTCATCGCAACGCGCCTGCTCAAGGCATGGGTCGCGGCCGGGTACCGCGCCGCCGGCATGAAGCCGGTGGCCGCGGGCGCGGACCGCACGCCGGACGGACTGCGCAACGACGATGCGCTGGCTCTGCTTGCCGCCGGGAACGTTCCGATGCCCTACGGGCGATGCAATCCGGTCTGCCTGCCTCGCGCCACCTCGCCGCACCTGGCTGCGCGCGAAGCGGGAATTGATATAGAAATTGGCTCTATAGTCGAAAATTATCGCCTTATTGTTCCGAAATCAGATCTAATTGCAGTTGAAGGCGCCGGCGGCTGGCTGGCACCGATCAACCAGGCCGGGGCGACGATGGCCGACGTGGCGCGAGCACTGGGCCTGCCGGTGCTGCTCGTCGTGGGCATCCGGCTCGGCGCACTGAGCCATGCATTGCTGACGGCCGAGGCGATCGGTCGAAGCGGCCTGAAGTTCGCCGGCTGGGTCGCGAACCCGATAGACCCCTCGTTTGCGGATGAAGCGGGTTACATCGAGACTCTCGAGCGCCTGCTGTCGGCACCCCGCGTGGTTATCCCCGGCATGGGACTTCGCTCGGTACCGGCCGCAGGTTAAACTGGGCGGTCACTGACGCAGATCCATTCAAGGTCAATCGATGCTTCGCAAAACTGGAATTCCGGGGGCCCTGGCGGCCGCCCTGCTGGGTGCTGCGGCACCTGCGCACGCGGACTGGTCGCTCATCAACATGCCCAAGGGCGTCACCACGCTCTCCGGCGAGATCTACGACCTGCACATGACGGTGTTCTGGTGGTGCGTGGCCATCGGCATCTTCGTCTTCGGCTGGATGATCGTCTCGCTGGTGAAATTCCGGCATTCCAAGGGATCCGTGCCGGACACGACCATGGTGCACAGCACCAAGGCCGAGATCATCTGGACCGTCATCCCGGTGATCATCCTGGTGCTGATGGCCGTTCCGGCCGCGCGCACGCTGATCAAGATCGAGGACGCCTCGGGCACCGAGCTGTCCATCAAGGTCACCGGCTTCCAGTGGAAGTGGCATTACGAGTACCTGGACGAGGGCATCAACTTCTATTCCTCGCTGGACCGCGCCAGCGACGTCGCGCGCCAGCTGGGCTCGGACAAGGATCCCAACGCGATCCCGAACTACCTGTTGAGCGTCGACAACCCGCTGGTCGTGCCGGTTGGCACGAAGGTGCGCCTGCTGATCACCGCCAAGGACGTGATCCACGCCTGGTGGGTTCCGGACCTGGCCATCAAGAAGGACGCGATTCCCGGCTTCATCAACGAGGCCTGGTTCGAGATCCGCGCCGACAAGGCCGGCCTGTACCGCGGCCAGTGCGTCGAGCTGTGCGGCCGCGACCACGGCTTCATGCCGATCGTGGTCGAGGCCAAGTCGCCCGAGGACTACGCGGCCTGGGTCGCGAGCCGCAAGCAGGCGATGGCCCAGAACCTCGCCGCTGCCAACTAAAGCGCCCCTTTTCAGATTCGCTGACCCGAGATACCGCAAATGGCCCATTCCGCACACGCTGAACACGCAGAGCACGAGCACCACGGCCCGCCCAAGGGTTTCATCCAGCGATGGGTGATGACCACGAACCACAAGGACATCGGCACGATGTACCTGGTGTTCGCCGGCATCATGTTCTTCGTCGGCGGCGCGATGGCGATGGTGATCCGCGCCGAGCTGTTCAGCCCGGGCCTGCAGTTCGTCGATCCGCAGTTCTTCAACTCGATGACCACCGCGCACGCGCTGGCGATGATCTTCGGTGGCGTGATGCCGGCCTGGGTCGGAATCGCCAACTGGATGATCCCGCTGCAGGTGGGCGCGCCCGACATGGCGCTGCCGCGCCTCAACAACTTCAGCTTCTGGATCCTGCCGTTCGCGTTCCTGCTGCTGCTCTCGACGCTGTTCGTGCCGGGCGGTTCGCCGGCCGGCGGCTGGACGCTGTATCCGCCGCTGGCCATCCAGGGCGGCGACAGTTTCCCGATGGCGATGTTCGCCATCCACATGATGGGCATCTCCTCGATCCTCGGCGCCATCAACGTGATCGTGACGATCATGAACATGCGCGCGCCGGGGCTCACGCTGCTGCGCATGCCGCTGTTCACGCTGGACGTGGCTGATCACCGCCTACCTGCTGATCCTGGTGATGCCGGTGCTCGCCGGCGCGGTGACCATGCTGATCACCGACCACTTCTTCGGCACCACGTTCTTCAGCGCCTCGGGCGGCGGCGACCCGGTGCTCTACCAGCACGTGTTCTGGTTCTTCGGTCACCCCGAGGTGTACATCCTGATCCTGCCGGCGTTCGGCGTGGTCTCGGAGATCCTGCCGACGTTCTCGCGCAAGCCGCTGTTCGGCTACGAGTCGATGGTCTACGCCTCGGCCTCGATCGGCTTCCTGTCGTTCATCGTCTGGGCGCACCACATGTTCACGGTGGGCATGCCGCTGGCCGGCCAGATGTTCTTCATGCTCACGACGATGATGATCGCGGTGCCCACCGGCGTGAAGGTGTTCAACTGGTCCGCGACGATGTGGAAGGGCTCGCTGTCGCTTCGAGCCGCCGATGCTGTTCTCGATCGCGTTCCTGTTCCTGTTCACCATCGGCGGCTTCTCGGGCCTGATGCTCGCGATCACGCCGGCGGACTTCCAGTACCACGACACGTACTTCGTCGTGGCGCACTTCCACTACGTGCTGGTGCCGGGCGCGCTGTTCGGCATCATCGCCGGCGTCTACTACTGGCTGCCGAAGTGGTCCGGGCACATGTACAGCATGAAGCTCGCCAACTGGCATTTCTGGCTGTCTGCCATCTTCGTCAACGTGGTGTTCTTCCCGCAGCACTTCCTCGGCCTGGCCGGCATGCCGCGCCGCATCCCGGACTACGCCACGCAGTTCACCGACTGGAACGCCGTAAGCTCGATCGGTGCGTTCGGGTTCGGACTCTCGCAGCTGCTCTTTGCCTACCTGATCATCAGAGTGCGTGCGCGGCGGACCGCCGGCGCCGGCCAGGGTGTGGGAAGGCGCGCATGGCCTGGAGTGGGAAGTGCCCTCGCCGGCGCCGTACCACACCTGGGAAACCCCGCCTTCGCAGGCCGTGATCGAGCGCGGCGCGGAGCACTGACATGGCGCAGCAGGCCAGTCGTGACGAGTCGGCCGAGGCGGCGGATCGCCGCCGCCGGACGCGCCGGCTGACGCTGCGCCTCGCGCTGTTCGCCGTGGCCGTCTACATCGTGTTCATCGTTGCCATGGTGAACCGGGGCCCATGAAGCCGCACGGCAAGATGGCGCTGCAGCTCGGCGCGGTGGCACTGGCCGCCTTCGGCTTCGGTTTCGCACTGGTGCCGCTCTATGACGTGCTGTGCGAGATCACGGGCTATGGCAGCCCGCGCAACCTGACTACCGCCAGCGCCCAGCCGGACGCAGTGGACGAGTCGCGCGTCGTGACCGTGGAATTCCTGGCCGAACTGCCGACGGTGGGCAAGTGGAACTTCCGCCCGGTGGTCGCGAGCATGCAGGTGACGCCGGGCAAGCTGTATTCGGCCGATTTCATCGCGGAGAACCTCTCGGGGCGCGCGACCACCGGCCAGGCGATACCCGACGTGGCGCCTTCCAAGGCCTCCGCTTACTTCCACAAGACCGAGTGCTTCTGCTTCACGCCGCAGCACTTCGAGGCCGGGCAGTCGCGCTCGATGCCGGTGCGCTTCTTCGTCGACCCGGCCCTGCCGAAGTACGTCGACCGCATCACGCTTTCCTACACGTTCTACGATACCCAAGTGAAATCATGAGCACTCACGCCGCTACCCACGACGCAGACCGCTACTACGTCCCGCACAGCAGCCACTGGCCGATCGTCGGCTCGATCTCGCTGTTCCTCGTCATGGCCGGCGCGGTGACCACGCTGAACGGCTGGGCCAGCGGCTGGGCCCTGCTGCCGGGTGCGCTGGGCATCGCGATCCTGTTCTTCGGCTGGTTCAGCACCGTCATCGACGAGAACCAGCGTGGCCTCTACAACCTCGACGTGGACCGCTCGTTCCGCATGGGAATGATGTGGTTCATCATCTCCGAGGTGCTGTTCTTCGCGGCCTTCTTCGGCGCGCTGTTCTACGCGCGGCAGCTGGCCGTGCCGTGGCTCGGCGGCGAGGGCACGAAGCCCTTCAGCAAGATGCTGCTGTGGCCCGAGTTCAGCGCGGCGTGGCCGACCAATGGCCCGGCGCAGGTCGGCGGCCATGCCGACGGCACCTTCGGCACCATCCCGGCCTTCGGCCTGCCGGCGATCAACACCGCCATCCTGCTGCTGTCGGGCGTGACGATCACGATTGCCCACCATGCGCTGCGCGCCGGCCAGCGCGGCGTGCTGAAGATCTTCCTCGCGGCGACCTTCCTGCTGGGTTTCATCTTCGTGTACCTGCAGGCCACCGAGTACATCCATGCCTACCAGGAGCTGGGCCTGAGGATGTCGACCGGCATCTACGGCTCGACGTTCTTCCTGCTCACCGGCTTCCACGGCCTGCACGTGACCATCGGCGCGATCATGCTGACGGTGATCTGGCTGCGCGTGATGAAGGGCCATTTCACGCCGGAGCGCCACTTCGCCTTCGAGGCGGTGGCGTGGTACTGGCACTTCGTCGACGTGGTCTGGCTGATCCTGTTCGTCTTCGTCTACTGGATCTGAGCTCGAAGACCGTCAGCGCACTCCGTGCGGCTGGATGTAACCCAGCCGCCACGCGCCGAGCAGCAGCAGGAACAGGCCGACCGACAGCCCCACGCGCAGCGTCAGCGCGCGCACCATGCGGCGCGAGTGATCCGGGTCGGCATGGCTGCGCGAGAGCGAGAACAGTGCCGAGCCCAGGCTGCCGATGATGGCGAAGAGCACGACGATGACGGCGATGCGGAAAACGTCCATGGGCGGATTATAGGAGTTCATTCGTGTCGCTGCGATTCGCGCCGCGCTGGCCCTGGGTGCTGCTGACCGCACTGGCGATCGCGGCCTTCGTGTGGCTGGGCTTCTGGCAGTACCACCGCGGCGTGGCCCGCGCGCAGCAGTGGAGCGACTTCGGGGTTGCAGGGGAGACGCAGGACGCCGCCGCGGAGCAGCTGGCATCAACGCCACGCTGGGCGCGCGTGCGGGTGCGCGGCCACTGGGATGGGGAGCGGCAGTTCCTGCTCGACAACATTTCCCATGGCGGCGCGCCCGGCTACGAGGTGTTGACGGTGCTGCGGCTGGAAGGGGGCGGCGAGCTGCTCGTGAACCGCGGCTGGGTGCCCTTCTCGGGGTATCGCGACCGCCTGCCCGACGTCTCGTTGCCGACGATCTCACGGCGATGGCAATGTGCAGGTACTCACGGGTCGCCTCGGCGTGCTGCCGGTGGCCGGGCTCGCCGCCGGTCGCCAGCCCCCGGCGAACGAAGGCCCCTGGCCGCGGCTGACGAGCTTCCCGCAGCACGCGGAGCTGGAAGCTTCGCTGGGCACTTCGCTGTTGCCACCGGTGCTGCTCTTGGACCCGGATTCGGGTGCCGGGTATCTTCGGGAGTGGCGCCCGCCGGGCCTCGCGCCCGAGCGGCATTTCGGCTACGCCATGCAGTGGTGGATGTTCGCAGCCGCCGCGCTCGTTCTGTTTGTTGTCCTGAACCGCAAGAGAAACCGATGACCGCCAGTCCCGCTCCGCAGCGCCGTATGCTGATCCTGCTGTTTGCACTGTTCGGCCTGCCGCTGGCGATGTCGTTCTTCCTGTACTACGCCACCGGATGGCGGCCGCAGGGCAACAGCAATCACGGTGAGCTGGTCAACCCGGTCATCCCGCTCGCCGACGCGGCCACAGCGCTGGACGCGGCGTCACCATTGAAAGGCAAGTGGTCGCTGATGGTGGTCGGCGGGGGCGCCTGCGACGAGGATTGCCGGCGCGCGCTGGTGTTCGCGCGCCAGACGCGGCTCTCGCTGAACAAGGAGATGGACCGCGTGAACCGCGTGTTCCTGGCTACCGATGGCGACTTCGATCAGACGTGGCTCGACAGCGAGCACCCGGGCCTGAAGGTGATCGATGCCGAAGGGGGCAACGCCGCGCTGCTCGCGCGCATCCCGACCCAGGACCGGGAGCACTCGGTGTTCGTGGTCGACCCGCTGGGCAACCTGATGATGCGCTACGACAGCCGCGAGGATCCCAAGGGGCTGCTCGCGGACATGAAGAAGCTGCTCAGGCTCTCGCACATCGGCTGAGGGGCAACGACTTCCCATGCGCATCACCGTGCTTCGCCGCCTCGCCTTCGCCGGCCTGCTGCTGGCGTTCTGCGTCGTGGTGTTCGGTGCCTACGTCCGGCTGACGGATGCGGGCCTGGGCTGCCCCGACTGGCCCGGCTGCTACGGCGACGTGACGCCCGCGGCGCCGCGCGCGCCCCGAGACCGCAGCACGTCGGCAAGGCCTGGCGCGAGATGATCCACCGGTACGCGGCCTCGGTGCTTGGTTTGATCATCCTCGTGATCGCGTTCCTGTCGCTGCGCTGGCGGCGGCATCCGGGCATGCCGGTGGGCCTGTCGCTGGCGCTGGTTGCGCTGGTGATCTTCCAGGGCTTTCTCGGCATGCTGACGGTCACGTGGCTGCTCAAGCCGCTGATCGTCACCGCGCATCTCGCGTTCGGTCTGACGACGCTGTCTTTGTTGTGGTGGCTGTGGCTGACGCTGCGGCGACAGTCGAACGGTCCCTGGGATGGCGCGGAATCGGCCCGGGGAGGCGGATCCACCGCGGCGATGCTGCGGCCCGCGCCGCAGCCGCTGCGTACCGCGGCCACCGTGGCGCTGGTGGCGCTCTGCGTGCAGATCCTGCTCGGTGGCTGGACCAGCACGAACTACTCGGCCGTCGCCTGCCCGGATTTCCCGAAGTGCCAGGCCAGCTGGTGGCCCGAGGCCGACTTCGCCCGCGGCTTCGATCCCTGGCATGGGCTCGGCATCAACTATGAAGGCGGCGTGCTCGACCATCCGGCACGCGTGGCCATCCACTTCACGCACCGGCTCGGCGCGCTGGTCGCGACGTTCCTGCTGCTCTACGTATCCATTGCGACGCTGCGTCGCCGGCAGGAGGCGCAGAGCCAGTGGGCCGCCGCGTGCGTGCTCGGGGCGCTGTTCCTGCAACTGCTGATCGGCATCCTCATGGTGACGCGCGGCTTTCCGCTGTGGCTGGCCACCGCGCACAACGCCGGCGCTGCGTTGCTGCTGCTGGCGACGCTGGCGCTGAACCGCGCGTTGCGACGCGCCTGAGCGACTGAAAGGGGGCGGCCAACGTGACTCAGGCGAGCGGATCCTCCTTCCTCGAACGCGCGGCGCAACGCGATGCGGCCGGCGACCACGACGAGGCGATCAACGAACTGGCACGCGGCACGAAAGCGGGTGACCGTGCCAGCACGGCCGCCCTGGGCCTGCGGCTGCTCATAGGTGATCGCGCGCCGCTGTTGCCTTCGGAGGGTCTGCGGTTCCTGGACGACCTGTGCGGACTCGGCTCCGGCGAGGCCGCAGCGCGTGCGGCTGGCCTGCTCGCGCTGGGCGTGCATCTTCCGCCGAACCGCGCGCTCGCACTCGAGTGGCTGCGCAAGTCGGCCGATGCGGGCTGGGAACCAGCCCAAAGGCAGCTGCTCGCGCTGTGTGATGACCGGGATCTGGCTGCACGAGCGGCGACTTCCAGCGGCATCGCGTGGAAATCCGTTGCCGCCGCAATCGACCTCGCTTCCTGGGATCGCGCGCCTGCCGCGAATGTCCTGAGCGATGAGCCCAGGGTCAGCACGTTCCCGGGGTTCATCCGCAAGGAGATCTGCGAGTTCCTGATATCGCTGACGCCCGGACGCCTCGAGCCGGCGAAGGTCTACGACCCGGTCAATCGCGAGGACATCATCGCCGCGCACCGCAACAACACGCTCGCGACGTTCGACGTGCATTCGGTGGAACTCGCGCATGTGCTCGTGCAGGCGCGCATGGCCGCCGCCTGCGGCATTCCGGCGCGCCACATGGAAGCCCCGTCGGTCCTGCATTACGACCCCGGCGAACAGATCGCCGACCATTTCGATTTCGTCGATCCGAAATCGACGCCGGACTACGCCGGCGAGATCGCCCGCAATGGCCAGCGCATCATCACGTTCATCGTGTACCTGAACGAAAACTACGACGGGGGCGAAACCGCATTCCCGCGACTGGGCTTTCTCGCACAAGGGCAGCACCGGCGAGGGCATCTACTTCGTGAACGCGCTGGCGGACCTCACGCCGGACCTGCGCATGCTGCACGCCGGTTGCCCGACGACGCGCGGCGAGAAGTGGATCGTCACGCAGTTCATCCGCAGCCGGCCGACGCGCTGAAGACGGCGCCCGGGTCGCGCAAAAGAAAAGGGCGGTGGACCTTCCGGCCCACCGCCCTTTGCGCCAGTCAGCGCAGTGTCGTCAGCTCAGGTCAGAACGAGACCTTCGCGCCCACGTAGTAGCGGCGACCCAGTCCGTCGTAGATAGCTGAGGTTGGTCTGGTTGCTGTTGGTGTCGATCCCCGGATTGGCGCCCACGACGAGCGGATCCTTGTCGAAGATGTTGTCGATACCGGCACGCAGCCTGACCTTGCCCAGGTCCCAGCCCGCGCTGAGATTGAACAGGTCGTACGAGCCGGCGCCCACCACCGTCGTGTTTCCTCCCAGCAGCGACTTGTCGACGGAATCGACGCTCGGCAGGTGCCGCCACTCGAGGCCGACACTGAAGGCATCCCAGCGATACCCGAAGTTCGTCAGCACCGAGTAGTCGAACTGGCCGCCCTGGTCCAGCGTGCCCTTGGCATCGTTGAACGGTGCGCCGGCAAACGGCTGGTACTCGTACTTGAGCAGGTAGTTGACGGCCGTGTCGAACCGGAACGTGCCCGGACCCATGTCACGCGACCAGCTCAGCGAGAAGTCGATGCCGCTCGTCTCGAGGTCACCCAGGTTCAGGTACAGCGAGTCGGTCTGTTCGCGGTCGCCCGTGGTGCCGTTGCGACCGATCAGCACGCAATACTCGTTGTTGGGGTCGTAACTGGCGTTGCTCTCGCCATTGGCATTCAGGCAGTTGAAGTACGCCGCGAACGAACTCAGGCGTGCGATCTGGTCCGTGATCTCGATCTGGTAGGCATCGAGAGTGAACGTCAGGTTGCTCCAGCCGAACGGCTCGGTGACCACTGCGCCCAGCGTCCAGGTGCTGGCGGCCTCCGGATCCAGGTTGGGGTTGCCCTTCTCGATCTCGATCTCGAGCGGGAAGTACGGCGGGTTCTGGCGGGTGAAGCCATTGACGCCGGGGCCCATCAGGCGGCCGTTCACGGTGACGCCGGTGTTGAAGGTCTGCGTGTCGTACAGCGAGGTGGTGTCACCCGCCGGCAGGCCGCGCGCCTTGTTCACGATGGCACGGCAGACCGCCTGCACCTGCACCCGGTCCGGGTTCTCGGCGCGGTTGCCCCAGAGGTGGTCCGTGGCCGCCGAGCAGGGATCCACGCCGGGGAACGTCACGACCTCGAGCCGGTTGCCGGCGAAGAGTTCGGCCGTGTTCGGCGCGCGCGTCGCGAACTGGTAGCCGCCGCGGAAGGTGACCGACTCCAGCGCCCTCCACGTGAACAGCGCCTTCCAGGTGCTCTCGCCACCCGCGGTGTTGAAGTCCGAGAAGCGGTATCCCAGTTCGAGCTCCAGGCCGCCGATGATCGGCGCCAGCAACTCGCCGTAGATTTCCTTGACGTTGGTCTCACCCTCCGTCTTGTTCGAGGCGAACAGGCCGATCGGGTTGTCGTAGATCATCTCCACCGGGTAGCTCGGGTCGAACCGGAACTCGTTCTTGCGGTAGGCCACGCCGGCTGCGAACCGGGCTTCACCGGCCGGCAGGTCGAACGCCGCGCCCTGCATGTTGGCCTCGAAGACGTCCTGTTCCAGGTTCGTCAGCTGCTTGCCGCGGATCTCCATGCTCTGCATGCAGTCCGCAGACAGCTCGAACTCCTCGAACACCGGCAGGCCGCTGGTGCAGTTGAGCGAATAGCCACGGCCCAGCGGGTTGGCAGTTCCCGCGTAGTTCATCAGTCCGCGACCGAAGTTCGGCGCGGCGGCGATGGCCTGGTAGCGCTGCAGCGAAGGCATGGGGATCTCGGCATCGGTCTTGGTTTCGCCGCGCGCGTAGTACGCCTCCCAGGTCCAGTCCCTGATGCCCATCTTGCCGTTCAGGCCGGCCATCATCTGCCACAGGTTCGTCGTGTTGGTGGCCTCCAGCGCGCCGAAGTAGTTCGGCACCTGGTAGAGCTGCCAGTTCGCAGCCGGATTCGGCCGGGAATCGAGCAGCGTGTTGAGCTCCGCGGGCAGCGCACGGCCATCGCGCGGTATCGACACCGACCACAGCGTCACGGCCGGGGCATAGTTGCCGCGCGTGATGACCTCGGAGTTGCTGTAGTTCGCCCTGCACGAATGCAGTAGAGGTTCTCCGTGATGTCGTAGGTGCCGCGCAGGAACAGCGAATGCCGCTCGGAGGGCGTGGACAGGAACTGGTTCGTGTAGCGCTGGTCCAGCAGGCCGCTGGCCTGCTGCGTCATCATGTCGTCGCGGCTCGTGATGCGGGCGTTGTCGATGCCCTCGCTCAACTGGTTGAACGGTCCCGTGTAGCCGATGCCGTTCTGGGCGACAAAGGCGGACCCGTTCGGCATTGAAGTAGAAAATCGAGCCGTTGCTGACGGAACCGGCACCCGTGAGCGGCGTGCCGAGCACGGCCGAGACGGCTGCGGCCGAAGGCGACTGGCCGCCCGTGGTCACGAAGCCGGCGCGCTGGATGAAGTCGCCGCCGGCGTTGTTCGTGTCCTCCCAGCCGTTGACGAAGAAGTCCCGGTCGCGCTGCAGCACGACATCGCGCTTGGCGTAATCGAGGCCGACCATCATGTTGCCGCTGCCGCCTGCGGAGTTCATGCCCATCAACAGGCCGACGCGCGTCTCCTGGCCGTCACCCTGTTCGGTGATGCCGGTCTGCACGTCGATGTCGAGGCCCTGGAAGTCGCGCTTCAGCAGGAAGTTGGTCACGCCCGCGATGGCGTCCGGGCCGTACACGGCCGAGGCACCACCGGTGATGACTTCGACGCCCTGGATGGCCGACTGCGGGATCGTGTTGATGTCCACGACCAGCGCGGCATTGGCCGGCTGCGGACGGCGCCCGTCGATGAGCACCAGGTTGCGGTTCGCGCCGAGGCCGCGCAGGTTCAGCGTGGCGGCGCCCGGCGTGGTCGTCGGGCCAGCCTGTGCGCCGGACAGGAACTGGTTGCCGGCAGGCTTGAAGGCCGGCAGCTTGTTCAGCGTCGCCTCCATGCTGGTCGTGGACGTGTTCTCGAACGTCTCGGCACTGACCGTGACGATCGGGCTGGGTGCCGTCAGGTCGCGACGGACGATGCGCGAACCGGTGACGGTCACTTCCTCCAGCGCATCGCCCTCCTGGGCCGAGGCGGACGTGGCGAAGGCTGTTCCGCCAATGGCGGCGGCTACGGCTGCAGAAACAAGCCAGCGGGACGACGCGGCACGCGTCTTCCCTGGCCCATGGGCCATGGATGTCGAACTCATTTAATTTCCCCCTAAACGGATTACGAACGTTTGCAAGATGCCTTGCGCAGGCCTTCCCTGGGCCGTCAGGCCCGGGGTGAGAACCTGAGTAAGACTTATTACGCTTGTGCGGGGCAAAAGAAAAGCGTGTTGCTCATTCCCCACAACACGGGCATTGCCTGCGCGTAGCTGCTTGTGCGCACCGTTGCTTCTGTGGTCATATCGCCGGGTCAGTCGGCAATCAGAAAACAGACACAGACTGACGGGGGAACAATTGGGTCGCTGCCGCTGCAGTGAAAGTGAAGGCGTGGAGCACGAGTTGTTCTCGTTGGGCTCGGGGTCCGCGTGTTGTTCCAGTGCAACTCATTCTTGAGGGAAGGTCCATGAAGCAGAAATCATTCCAGTACGTATCGGTTGGCGCAGCAGTCGCCGCGATCCTCGGCAGCATTGCCGTCTATTCGCCGGTTGCACTGTCCGCAGAGCAGGAAGCCCTGGCCGAGGTCACCGTCACGGGTTCGCGCATCGTCCGTCGCGACGAGACGGCGCCCAGTCCGATCGTCACGGTCGGCGCCGAGCTGTTCGAACAGTCCAGCAGCTCGGCCGTCGAGACGGCACTCAACCAGCTGCCGCAGTTCGTGCCGTCGCAGACCATGTTCAGCGCGGCCGATGTGCAGCCCAGTGCCTTCAACAATCCGGGCATCGTCACGCTGAACCTGCGCGGCCTCGGCGCGAACCGCAACCTGGTGCTGGTTGACGGGCGCCGTCCGCAGCCGGCCAACGCGCTGCTGGTGGTGGACATCAACTCCATTCCTTCCGCTGCGATCGAAAGCGTCGAGATCATCAGCGGTGGCGCCTCGGCCGTGTATGGCGCCGATGCCATGGGCGGCGTGACCAACTTCAAGATGAAGCGGAATTTCGAAGGCCTGAGCCTGAACGTCCAGCACAGCCTGACCGAGGAGGGCGGTGGCGAGGAAACCAGCGTCAGCGCGCTGATCGGTGGCAACTTCGGTGAAGGCCGGGGCAACGCGATGCTGGGCATTACCTATAACAGACCGCGAGTCGCTCATGGCCAGCGAGCGCGACTTCTACGTGGACGGCTGGCGCAACGTGAACACGCCGGGCGGTGAAGCCCTGCCATTCAGCAACCTCGAGTTCCCGGGCAATGCGCCGAGCGCTGCCGCCTTTGCCTCGGTCTTCGGGGCCGGCCGCAACTATGCGGGCGAAGAAGTCTACGTGAACCCGGATGGCACGCTGTTCCTGAACTCTGCGGTCAATCGTGGCGTGGGCTACACCGGCCCGCAGAACGACGAGTTCAAGAGTCCTGGGTTCCGGAACCGCGAATCCCGGCACGGTGAGCGCCAACAACCTGAACACGGCGATCACCACGCCTCTTGAGCGCTACTCGATTTTCGCCAACGCCCACTTCGACATCTCGGAGCACGTCTCCGCCTTCCTGCAGGCCAACCTTTCGAGCATGCAGGTCGACACCGTGCTGTCCTTCGCGCCGGCCACCTCGCAGTGGAACGCGACGATTCCGCGTGACGGCCGCGCGATACCGGCGCAGCTGGCAACGCTGCTCGACTCCCGCCCGAATCCGGCCGGCTCCTACTCGCTGTCCCGCACGATGGATTTCGCGGGCCCGCGCACCACGCAGAACAGCACCGACACGTTCCAGGTGCTGGCCGGCGTCGAGGGCGACCTCTTCAGCACCGACTGGCGCTATGAGGCCTACTATTCCCACGGCGAGACTTCGCTGCTGACGGAGATGGCCGGCTTCCCGGGCCTGCAGAACTACCGGGCCGTCGTGCAGGCGCCGAACTTCGGCAGCGAACCTGAACCAGAGCGTCGGTCCGCCGCTGTTCTTCGAGCTCAAGTGCACGACGCGGCCTGCCGATCATGACGTACTTCGACCCCTCGCAGAACTGCATCGATTCCATCTCCGGCAACATGAAGCACCTGACCGAGATCACCCAGGACATCGCGGAGGTGAACGTCACGGGCGACCTGTTCGACCTGCCAGCCGGCACCATCGGCTCGGCGTGGGGCGCTTCCTGGCGCGAGAACTCCTACCGCTGGCGTCCTGACGACCAGCTGGTGCGTTCTTCCACCAACTACCCCATCGGCCTGTTCCCGACCAGCCGCACACAGGGCAGGACGGACGTGAAGGAACTGTACGGCGAACTGCTGGTGCCCGTGCTTGCCGACATCCCGGGTTTCCAGCAGTTGAACCTGGAGGTCGGCGCGCGCTGGTCCGACTACAACACGGCCGGCGAGATCTGGACCTACAAGGCCCTCGTCGACTGGCAGGTCATCGACTCCGTCCGCATCCGCGGCGGCTACCAGCTGGCCAACCGCGCCCCCAACGTGGCGGAGCTGTACACCGGTGCCACCACCAGCGTGGTCGGCTTCCCCGGCGCCGACCCGTGCATGGCCAACACCACCAACACCACCTGGGGCAACCACCCCGGCAACACCACGAACCGGGCGCAGGTCATCCAGCTGTGCAGCGACATCATCAACCGCTCACGGGGCGACGTGAACCAGTCGCCGTGGCACACCGGGGCGAACTTCCCCAACAACATCGTGGGGCCGTTCCCTTTCAACTTCCCGGTGGAGCTGGCCAACATCACCGGCAACACGGAACTGCGCAACGAGGAGGGCGAGACCTGGACCGCGGGCGTGGTGTTCGCCTCGCCGTTCGACGGCCTGTTCTCCAATGCCTCGCTGAGCGTTGACTGGTACCAGGTGAAGATCAAGGACGCGATCGCTCCGACCAATGCCTTCAGCGTCTACGAGAAGTGCCTGAACCGGGACGGCAGCAATCCATCCTACGACGTCAACAACGATAACTGCCGCCTCATCGTTCGTGACACGTGACGGCTACCGGGCCACCGTCGATACGCCTTACCTCAACCTCGGCGGCATCGAGACTGCGGGCATCGACGTGCAGTTCAACTGGAGCTTCCCGCTCGGCGCCGGGCGGATGAACATCAACTCGGTGATCAACTTCCTCGACTACTACCGCGACCAGGTGAGCCCGGCCAATGCGTTCGTCGACGCCACCGGTACACTCAGCCGGGGTGGCCAGTACGACTACCGCACGTTCACCACGTTCTCCTTCAACCAGGACAGGTGGGGCGTGGGCCTGTCGCATCGTTTCCTGCCGAGCATCGAGTCGGCGGACTATGCCAGCAACCCGAACACGACGGTGCAGGGCGCGGGCAGCTACAACATGTTCGACCTGTTCGGCAGCTTCTCGATCAATGAAACGGTCTCGCTGCGGGGCGGCATCGACAACCTGTTCGACACCGATCCGGAGATCGTGGGCGTGAACCCCGGTGTCACGGAGGCGGCCGGCAGCACGCTGCCGCAGTTCTACGACGTGCTGGGGCGTCGTTACTACCTGTCGGTGCAGCTGGACTTCTAGCAGCAGCCGGTGCAAGGGGCGGGCGTGGCACATGCCACGCCCGCCCGCTATTCAGAAGGCCAATCGCGTCAGGCCATGCGCAGCGCGAACGCGATCCCGGTGAGCACGATCAGTCCGAACCAGTGATTGGTGAGGAACGCGCGGAAGCACGCCTCGCGTTCACGGTTTCGGATCAGCCATAGCTGCCAGCCGAACAGCGCTGCGCCAGCCAGCAGCGACAACCAGAACGGCCAGGCGAGGTGAAGGGAGCGACCTGCCATCGCAAGGCCGGCCAGCACCATGAACTGCATCGCCCCGATCAATGTTCGATCCATGTCGCCGAACGCGATGGCGGTGGACTCCACCCCCAGCCGCTCGTCGTCGTCGCGGTCGACCATGGCGTAGATGGTGTCGTACACGCCCGCCCAGACCAGCGTGACGATGAACAGCAGCCAGCCCATGCGCCCCACTTCGCCGAGCGTGGCGACGAAGGCCATCGGCACGGCCCAGCCGAACGCCGCGCCGAGCCAGAACTGCGGCAACGGGAAGAAGCGCTTCGCGAACGGATAGCTCACGGTCAGCGCGGCGCCGACCAGCGAGAAGCGCACGGTCTTTGCGTCGAGCCGCGTGACCAGCCACAGCGCGATCAGCACCAGCACCGCGAACAGCGCCAGCGCCTCGTAAGGCGAGACGCGGCGGGCGGCCAGCGGGCGCAGCCGCGTGCGCTTCACATGCGGATCGATGTCGCGGTCCGCGAAGTCGTTGATCACGCACCCGGCCGAGCGCATCACCACGGTGCCGGCGATGAACACGGCCAGCAGCTTGTATGTCGGGCGTTCACCCGCGGCGATCCACAGCGCCCAGAGCGTGGGCCAGAGAAGAAGCCAGATGCCCACGGGGCGGTCGAGCCGCATGAGGCGGGCGTAGTCGGCAAGCCGGCGACGCAGCGCGGGGGAGGGAAGCAGGCCGGCGAGGCCGGAAAGGCGGGTCCGGCCCGCGAGTTCAGCCGACACGGCCATAGTCCTCAGCCGCGCCAATCCAGCGGGCGCGCAGTGCGGCGATGTTGGGGTCGGCTTCACGGAGCAGCAGCTCGGCGGTGTCACGCACTTGGGGAAGCAGGTCCGCGTCGCGCATCAAGTCGGCGACCTTGAGTTCGGCCAGCCCAGTCTGTCGCGTGCCGAGCAACTCGCCGGGACCACGCAGCTCCAGGTCGCGGCGCGCGATCTCGAATCCATCGTTGGTGTCGCGCAGGCAGGCGAGCCGCGCGCGCGCGAGCTCGCTCAAGGGGCCCCGATAGAGCAGCACACAGCTGGACTCCTGCGAGCCACGCCCGACGCGGCCGCGCAGCTGGTGCAGCTGCGCGAGCCCGAGGCGCTCGGCGTTCTCGATCACCATGAGGCTGGCGTTGGGCACGTCCACACCCACTTCTATCACGGTGGTGGCCACGAGCAGCTGCGTTCGACCGGACTTGAAGGCCTGCATGGCCTGGTCCTTGGCGCGCGAGGGCATGCGCCCGTGCACGAGGCCGATGCGCACTTCGGGCAGCGCTTCGATCAGCGTGGCGGCGGTCTCCTCGGCGGCCTGGGCGCGAAGTTCCTCGGACTCCTCGATCAGCGGACAGACCCAGTAGGCCTGGCGACCCTCGCGACAGGCGTTGTGGATGCGCTGTACGACTTCCGCTCGCCGCTCTTCGGCCAGCACGACGGTGCGCACCGGCGTGCGTCCCGGCGGCAGCTCGTCGATGACCGAGACGTCGAGGTCGGCGTACGCGGTCATCGCCAGCGTGCGCGGGATGGGCGTCGCCGTCATGATCAGCTGGTGCGGCATCTGCTCGCCGTGGCGTCCCTTCTCCTTCAGCTGCGCGCGCTGCTGCACGCCGAAGCGGTGCTGCTCATCCACGATGACCAGCGCAAGGCGCCTGAAGCTGACGCCCTCCTGGAACAGCGCGTGCGTGCCGACGGCGATCTGCACCTCGCCACTGGCCACCGCCTCGAGCGCGCTGCGGCGCGTGCGCGCCGGCTGCGAGCCCGACAGCAACGCCACGGTGACGCCGAGCGGGCGGAACCAGGCATCGAGGCTGCGCCCGTGCTGCTCGGCGAGCAGCTCGGTGGGTGCCATCAGCGCCGCCTGGTAGCCGCTGCCGACCGCGCGCGCGGCCGCAGCGGCGGCAACAATCGTCTTGCCGCAGCCCACATCGCCCTGGATCAGGCGGACCATGGGGCGATCGGCGGCGATGTCCTTCTCCACGTCGTCCAGTGCGCGGCGCTGCGCGCCGGTCAGCGCGAAGGGCAGCGAGGCGATGAGGCGGGCCTCGAGGCCCTGCCCGTCGAGCAGCGGCGCTGCGGGTTCCTGCTTCACGCGGGCCTTGAGCTGCTGCATGGCCAGCTGGTGCGCGAGCAGCTCCTCGAAGGCGAGCCGGCGCTGCGCGGGATGCCGGCCCGCGGCGAGTTCCGCCAGGGACGTGCCCACCGGCGGGTGGTGCACGAAGTTCAAGGCTTCGCCCAGCGTGGGGAGATGCAGCCGCGCGACCAGCTCGCCGGGAAGGAGGTCCTGCGCCGGGTTTGCAGCGAGCTGCAACAGCGCGCGATTCACGCTGGCGCGCACACGGCCCTGGGTCAGGCCTTCGGTGAGCGGGTAGATCGGCGTCAGGCGGTCATCCAGCGGCTCCACCACCGCGCCGATCCGGCGATACTCGGGGTGGACCATCTCGAGGCCCTGGGGCCCGCGGCGTGCCTCGCCGGTGCAGCGCAGCTGCGTGCCGCGAGCGAGTCCGGCCACCTGTGATTTGCGAGAAATAGAAGAAGCGCAGGTTGAGGAATCCGGATCCATCGCTGATGCGCACCAGCAGCGCGCGGCGACGGCGGAACACCACGTCCGCGATCATCACCTCGCCTTCGACCACCGCGCGCTGGCCGGGCAGCAATGCACCGATGGGCGTGACGCGCGTGCGGTCCTCGTAGCGGACCGGCAGCAGGAACAGCGGGTCGGGTGCTACGGGATCCACCGTTCCGCGTGCCACCCTCACAGGCTGAGGACGCACTCCATCTCCACGCGGGCGCCGCGCGGCAGCGCCGCCACGCCGACCGCGGCGCGTGCGGGGTAGGGCTTCGTGAAATACGTGGCCATGATCTCGTTGACGCGCGCGAAGTGCGAAAGGTCGGTGAGGAACACCGTCACCTTCACCGCGTGGTCGAGCGTGCCGCCCGCTGCGGCGGCCACGGCGCTCAGGTTGTCGAACACGCGGCAGATCTCCGCATCGATGTCGCCGCTGACCAGCTGCATGGTCGCCGGATCCAGCGGGATCTGGCCCGACAGCCACACCGTGTTGCCGGAGCGCACGGCCTGCGAATAGGTGCCGATGGCCGCGGGCGCGTCTTTCGTCTCGATGCTCTGTCGCGTCATTCGTGGGTGCTCCGGCGCGAGGCCTGCGAGCGGGTCACACGCAGCACCTCGGGCATCCGGCGAATGGTACGCACGATCCGCGCCAGATGCTCGCGATCCTTGACCTCCACTTCGAGCGTCATCAGCGAGACGTCGCCATCGCGCTGCTCCACCGTGGCGTGCCCGATGTTGGTGCCGGTGCTGGCCACCGCCGCGGAAATCGACGCGAGCATGCCGACCTTGTTCGCCGCCTCGATCTTCACCTCGGAGCTGAAGTAGCGATTCAGGTTCTCCTGCCACGCCACCGCCTGCCACTTGTCGGGATGCTTGTGGTAGTCCTCGACGTTTCCGCAGGTCTCGCGGTGGATGATGATGCCGCGGCCGGTGGAGAGGAACGCGATGATCGGATCATTCGGGATCGGCCGGCAGCAGCGCGCGTAGGTGACGAGCAGGCCCTCGGTGCCGGCCACCGTCAGCTGCGCGTGGCGGCCCGTGTCTGCCGCGTCGCCCGGCAGCAGGCGTCGCGCCACCAGCGGCGCAAGGCGTTCGCCCAGGCCGATCTGGCCGAGCAGTTCGTCGCGGTCCTTGAGCCCGAACTCCTTCACGGTGCTTTCCAGCACCTTCGGGTCGACCTTGTCGAACGTGAGCCCGAAGTCGGCAAGCGTCGCATTCAGCAGCTGCAGGCCCAGCTCCACCGCCTCGGAGCGCCGCAGCGACTTCAGGTAGTGGCGGATCGCGCTGCGCGCCTTGGCCGTGGCGACGAAGTTCACCCAGGACGGATTGGGGGAGGCACCCTTGGCGGTGATGATCTGCACGGTCTGGCCGTTGCGCAGCACCGTGCGCAGCGGCGCGAGGCGGCGATCCACCTTCGCGGCCACGCAGCGGTTGCCGATGTCGGTGTGCACCGCATAGGCGAAGTCCACGACCGTGGCGCCGCGCGGCAGGCGCAGGATCGCGCCCTTCGGCGTGAACACGTAGACCTTGTCCGGGAACAGGTCGACCTTGACGCTCTCGATGAACTCCTCGGCGTTGCCGCTGGCCTGCATCTCCATGAGGTGCGAGATCCACGCGCGCGCGCGCTCCTGCTGCGCCGAATCGGTGACCGCGCCGCCGGCCTTGTATTTCCAGTGCGAGGCGATGCCGGCCTCGGCGACGCTGTGCATGTCGCGCGTGCGGATCTGCACCTCGATGGGCACGCCGTTGGGGCCGAACAGCGTCGTGTGCAGCGACTGGTAGCCGTTCACGCGCGGGATCGCGATGTAGTCCTTGAAGCGGCCCGGCATCGGCCGGTAGGTCGCGTGCACCACGCCGAGCGTGCGGTAGCAGGTGTCGGGCGAGTCGACGAGGATGCGCAGGCCGTAGACGTCGACGACCTGCGCGAGCAGCGACTTCTTGCGCCGCATCTTGCGGTAGATGCTGTAGAGATGCTTCTCGCGCGACTCGACGGTGCCGTCGATGCCGGCCTTCTTCATCGCGTCGGCGAGCGCCTTCTCGATCTTGCCGAGGAATTCCTTCTGGTTGCCGCGCGCGCGCTTCAGTGCGCGCTCGATCACGCGGTAGCGCTGCGGGTAGAGCGCGCGGAAGCCGAGGTCCTCCAGGTCCAGCTTCATCTTGTAGAGGCCGAGGCGCTCGGCCACCGGCGCGTAGATCTCGAGCGTCTCGCGCGCGACCTGCCGGCGCTTCTGCACCGACATGCTGTCGATCGTGCGCATGTTGTGCGTGCGGTCGGCGAGCTTGACCATGATCACGCGCAGGTCGCGCACCATGGCCAGCAGCATCTTGCGGAAGCTCTCGGCCTGCGCTTCCTCGCGGCTCTTGAACTGGATCTGGTCCAGCTTGGTCACGCCATCGACGATCTCGGCCACGTCGGCGCCGAAGCGCGCGGCGATGTCTTCCTTCGCCGTGGGCGTGTCTTCGATGACGTCGTGGAGGATCGCGCTGACGATCGTGTCGGCGTCGAGGTGCAGGTCGGCGAGGATGTCCGCCGCGGCGACCGGATGCGCGATGTAGGGTTCGCCCGAGAGGCGCTTCTGGCCCTGGTGGGCGGCGGCGCCGAACTCGACCGCCTCGCGGATGCGCTCGACCTGTTCGGGGGGAGGTACTGCTCGACCTTGCCGAGCAGTTCCCGCAGCCCGGGAGTGCGCCTCGCGCTGGTGCCCGGAATCAGGCCGAGCAGCGAAGACGCATAGTCCACGGCTGGCCTCCCTGGCGCAGGCGGTGTCGTCAGTCTCCGAGACCGAACTGCGGGGCGCGGAAGTGCTCGAGCTGGGCGTCGATGTCGTTGACGACCGGCTCGGGCTGCGGCTCCGGTTCGAGGAGCATCTCGGGCGTGATGTTGCCCTCGGCGATCTCGCGCAGCGCGATCACCGTGACCTTGTCGTTGTCGATGGGCACGGTCGGCTCGGCGCCGTTGGCGAGCCGGCGCGCGCGGGCCGAGGCCAGCAGCACCAGCTGGAACAGGTTGTCGACGTTATCCAGACAGTCTTCGACGGTGACTCGTGCCATGGTGCCTTCGGGTCTTTGGAGGATCGCCTGAGCGGTTCTCAGGCGGTTGGAAAGTCTAGCAGATTCCGCGCCAGCGGGGCCAGTTCCGGGCGGTCCGGACGCAGGGTTTCGCCCTGACCGGCAAGGATTTTTTCCAGGTCGCCCGACCGCGCGGTCGAAGTCCTGGTTGACGACCACGTAGTCGAATTCCCGGAAGTGGCCCATGTCGTCCACCGCGTCGGCCAGGCGCCGGGCGATGACCTCGGGGCTGTCGGTCTGGCGGCCCGTCAGGCGGGTGCGCAGGGCTTCCTGCGAGGGCGGCAGGATGAAGATGGAGCGCGAGCCCGGCAGCAGGCGGCGGACCTGGCGGGCACCCTGCCAGTCGATCTCGAGGATCACGTCGGCGCCGGCGGCCAGCTTGTCCTCCAGCTGGCGCTGGCTGGTGCCGTAGCGGTTGTCGAACACCTGCGCGTGCTCGAGGAACTCGCCGGCGTCGACCATGCGCTCGAACTCGGGCTTGGTGACGAAGAAGTACTCGCGGCCGTGCTGTTCGGAGGGGCGCGGCGGGCGGGTGGTGTGGGAGGTGGACAGCTGCAGCTGCGGCTGCCGCTCGCGCAGCGCGCGGATCAGGCTGGTCTTGCCGGCGCCGGAGGGGGCGGAGATGACGTAGAGCTGGGCGGGCATGGGAGGCGAAATATAGCGGATGCAGCGCCCAGTGCAGTTCGTCGCCGGTCTTCACAGCTCTTCCGGGAATCGAGGTTTTCGATCCGTACGTCGCGAGCGCGCCGCGTCAGGCTTCTGACACGCCGGCGACGGACCACCACCATACCCAGCGCCCCTTCGCTGTCAACTGCAGATCCGGGCCCGGCCCAGATTGCCGGGATGCAATCCCGCCGCCGGACGGGGCAGAGTTCCATACATCCACTATCATGATATGGTTAGCCATATCATGAAGACCACACTGAACATCGATGACACCGTGATGGCACAGCTGAAGCGGGAATCCCATCGACAGGGCAGGACCATGTCCGAACTGGTCGAGACGGCGCTGCGCACGCTGTTCCGCGCCCAGCGGGAACACCGGGAGGTCCCACCCTTGCCTGTGTTTCAGAGCGGCGGCCTGCTCGTCGACGTTTCCAGCCGCGAATCCCTGTTCGAGGCGATGGACCGCGACGAACGCCCGAAGTGAAGGTCGTCGACACGAACGTGCTGTTGTACGCCGGCGATCAGCGACTCGCCGCATCACGCCGCTGCCGCGCATGGCTCGAGTCACAGTGCCAGCGGGCCGATGCCTGGTACACGACCTGGCCGATCGTCTACGAATTCCTGCGCGTGGCCAGCGCATCCCCGCGTGCTGCGCAGCCCGCTGACGCTGGCGCAGGCCTGGTCGTTCATCGCTGCGATCACCGCGCGATCGCCCGCGGTCCCGCCCTTCCTGGCGGCCTGATGTCCGTCCACTGCGCGTCATCGATCCTGGACGACACGCCGAAGTGAGGGTCGACACGAACGTGCTGTTGTACGCGGCGATCAGCGATTCGCCGCATCACGCCCGTTGCCGGGCATGGCTCGAGTCACAGTGCCAGCGGGCCGATGCGTGGTACACGACCTGGCCGATCGTCTACGAATTCCTGCGCGTGGCCACGCATCCCCGCGTGCTGCGCAACCCGCTGACGCTGGGGCAGGCCTGGTCGTTCATCGCCGCGATCACCGGCGCGCCGGGCTTTGCGGTGCTGCTTCCGACTGCGCGGCACACGCAGGTGCTGGAGTCGGTGCTGGGCGAGTCGTCGCACCTGGCCGGCAACGTGGTGCATGACCTGCACACGGTCGTGCTGATGCGCGAGCACGGCATCCGCCAGGTTGTCACGCGCGATGCGGGAGTCATTTCCCACCGGTTCACGGGGATCGAGGTGTTCGACCCCTGCGGCGCGGTGGAGCGGCAATAGCAACCACCAGCCGTGGCTCAGGTCCGGGAAGGTGCAGCCTGCTCCAGCCAGACGCGCGCGGCCTCGGCGGCAGAGTCCAGCGCCTCACCCAGCCGCGGCGTCTCCAGGAACACATTCTCCGGCCCCAGGAACTGCAGCAGCCCGCTGCGCGCCAGCTGCGCATGCAGCTTCGCATCGACGCCGTAGAGCATGAGCTTGCCGTCGTTGCTGCGCAGCGCCTCGGCATAGCGACGCAGCACATTGAGGAACGTGCTGCCGACCTCCGGCTGGCCGCGCAGGCCCAGCGCCACGACGCAGCGCCGTGAGTTCTGCGCCGAGGGCAGGATGCCCTCGAGCGTCTTGGCGGCCGCGAAATACAGGCTTCCCGACACGAACAGCGCCACGAACTGGTCGCTCGGCAGGAATGCCGGCGCCGGGCGCTCCTCGCGGTAGCCACCGGGCACCAGCGCGAGTTCGACCACCTTCGACTGGTTGGCGCGCTGGATCACGAACAGCCAGACACTGAACGACACGCCCATCAGCACGGCGTAATGCAGCGGCATGATCAGTGTGCCGACGAACGTGAGGATCATCGCCGCGGCCGACACCTTGCTCGTGTTCCAGACCATCCGGCCTGCTCGACCTGCAGGGCGCGGAAGCCCGCAACGATCAGCAGTGCGGCCAGTGCAGGCATCGGCACCTGTTCGGCCAGCGGTGCCGCAAGCAGGACCACCAGGACAACGCAGAGGCCGCCGAAGATCCCCGTCCAGCGTGACCGGGCGCCCGCACTCGTGGTGAGGATGGTTCCGGACAGGGAGCCTCCGGCGGGCAGTCCACCCACGAGGCTCGAGGCGATGTTGCCGGCGCCCTGGCCGAGGAAGTCACCCGACACGTCCGGATATCTTCCGTCCGGGTTCCGGAAGGTCTGGCCGACGCCGGCGCCATAGACGAGGCCGATGAGGGCGAGCGTCAGTGCGGGAAGGATCATGGCGAGTACGTGATCCAGCGAGGGCAGCGACAACCTGGGCAGCTCGCGCGGAATCGCGCCGATGTCGCGCACGATGTCCACCGCGCTCCAGTCGGGCCCCGCGCCGGCGTTCAGCAGCGAAAGCCCCGCCAGCACCAGCGTCGAAAGGACGATCGCCAGCACGAAGGCGAATCTGTCGAGGCGCGTCCGCAGCAGCGCGACAATCGTTCCAATCGTCAGCGCGCCAATCAGGAACGCGGACAGCTCGATCCTTGTCGGGCGCAGCAGCAGGTCGAGCGCCTTCAACACGCTGTTGGAGAACGTGCTCTCGAATCCGGTCAGCGCGCCGAGCTGGCCGAGGATGATGAGCACGGCGACGCCATTGAGGAAGCCCGTCATCACCGCATCGGAGACGAAGCGCAGGATGAAGCCCAGGCGCGCGAGCCCGGCGAGCAGCTGGAAGATTCCCGCCAGCGCCACCAGCGTCGCCAGCGCCACGACGCGCTGCTCCGGCGAGAATGCGGCGAGCTCGTCGCCGGCAATGATCGACAGCGCACCGGTCGTGGACACGTTCATGAACACCGAACTGGTGAACACGGCCGCCACCGGCACCGCGATCATCAGCGTGTAGATGCCCAGCACCGGATTGACCGCCACGAGCAGCGCATGGGCCATCGCCTGCGGAATGCCGACGATGGCGAAGGTCAGCGCGGCAAGGAAGTCCGACTTCAGGTTCGAGCGGTCGGGCTTGAGGCTCCGGAGCCGGTCACGGAAGGTGGCGACGATTTTCAAGTGTTGAGTCGACAGGCGCCGGTTCGCGGCAGCGTAGCATGTGGCTACGTACTCGCCGCCATCGAGGAGATGAATGCATGAGCACATCGAATCCGCCGGTGAGGGTCCGCAGCACCGGCCACACCGGCATCACCGTGTCGGACCTCGACCGCTCGATCCGCTTCTACCGCGATCTGCTGGGTTGCGAGGTGAGTGTGCCCGTGCGAGCCGAAGGGCCGTTCTTCGAGGCGATCACGGGAGTTCCGGGCTGCCAGATCGACGTGGCCTTCGCGCGCATGCCCGGCCATGCGATCGAGCTGCTGTGCTATCGCAACCCGCCGGGGCGCACCTCGACGCTGCGCGCCTGCGATCCGGGGTTCATGCATGTGTGCCTGAAGGTTGCGGAGCTGGAACAGGTGGTCGCGCTGGTGCGCAGTGCCGGCTTCCAGGCCGTGGGTGCGATCCAGAGGGCCGAAGGCGGGCCCGTCGACGGGATCAAGGTGGTCTACGTGCGAGACCCCGATGGCGTCGTGCTGGAGCTGGTCGAGGAACCACCGGGCGTGGTCCTCGAGGACATCTACTTCCCGACGGGCTGAGGATCCCCGCGGATCAGGCGGCCTCGCCCACATCGATGGTGGAGCTTCCGATCTGGATGTCGATGTCCGCGCCAGTCCCGCTCTTCGAGCGCAACGCTTGCGTGATCAGCTAGAGGGCGTAGGGCGACGGCGGCTTGATGGTGCGCAGGACAAGGCTCGAGGAGGCATCCTTCACGCCGCCAAGCTTGAGCAGGCGGTTGTCGATGAAGTCGGCATAGGCGGCAAGGCTGGGGGTAACCACTTCCAGCACGAAATCCACCGAGCCGCTGACCATGTAGCAGCTCAGCACCTCGGGCATCTGGGTGATGTGACTGAGGAACTGCTCGACCAGCGTGGGGTTCGCCCGGTCCACGTTCACTTCGACGAAGGCGCGCACCTCGTGGCCGAGCTTGTGCGCGTCGAGCATCGCGCGATAACCCGTGATGACGCCGGCGACCTCCAGCGCCTGGACCCTGCGCAGCGTGGCGCTGGGGGAAAGGGCGATGCGTTCGGCCAGCGTCGTGAAGCTGATGCGCCCGTCGGTCTGCAGCAGCGTGAGGATCTCGCGATCGTACCGGTCCATGCTCTGCTCCAGATTACGCAATGATCATGCGTGAATCGATATAATTACAAAGAATACCTGTGACAATCGTGGAAATGTCGGTCTTTTTTGCAGAAAGTGGTCCTGCCAGCCTGCCTACAATCTGGCTCCACGACCTTCGCCAAAAAGGGCAGAACCGCCATGTCACAGCTCCGCAAAATCGATCACGTGTCCTACGCCTGCGCGGCCGGCCAGATCGAAAAATGGGCCTGGTTCCACATCGAGGTGGAGGGCGGCACGCTCATCAAGCGCATCGATGACGCGCGTCCGGGGGATCCACACAGCAGCATGAAGATCTGGTGCATCGACTACGGCAATTTCGGTGTGGCCCTGATCGAAGGCATCGACCGCGCCGGCAAGTCCCAGGTCACCAGCTTCGTGGAAAAGCACGGCGATCATTCCTGCCAGCACGTGGCCTACGACTGCTACGACCTCGATGCCTTCATCGGGCGCATGAAGTCGCTGGGCTGGGCATCCGCGCGGCGGCGTGCTGGTGCAGGATGACGGCTTCGGCATCCTCAAGCAGATGTTCGCCAAGGGTTATGCCACCGGCCATGCCGGTGAGGCCACGTTCCCCGAGTATTGCCAGCGACCGGATCCGGCGGGGTCGGATCGCGAAGTGGAAATCACGTTCTCCAATCGCGCGGGCGGGGAGTTCTACAAGCAGGTGCAGGATGCGATCACCGCGGATGATCGCGAGCCTTTCTTCGATTTCGCAAAGATGCCTGCCACCTGGAAAGTGCCGTCGGAGCAGCCAAAGATCAGGGTTTAGCCGGGTCCAGACGTTGCAATCAGCCGTCAGCTACCAAGCCCGAGGTAGAACTTCATGGGTTCGCCGGCGAGTGCCGTGTTCGCAAGCGCGGATGTCGTGCTCGCGATCGCGGCGATACTGGACCTGACAGCGTCGCCACGAACCGGGCCGCCGCCGAGGCTGGCCTGGCACAGTTGCGCGCCGGAGGCGAGCTTCTCCGCTGGCGTCCATCGCCTTCGACGTACGATGGCTCGGCGCCGAGGCCTTCGTGGCGGTCGATCGGCAGGCGGTGGAGTTGCTGTCCGCCCAGGGGCTGCCTGCGCGATCTGCCGTATCTGATCAGCATTGCGGAGCACGTTTCTCGAACTGGACCTGGCTGCGGGGATGGATTGAACCTCCCATGAGGCGCAATGACCCCACGAACCTGTTCCGGCTCAACGCCAATGTCCGGCCTGACTGACGGCATGCGTCGCATCGCCACCGGTGCGCTCGCCTCGGCGCTGCTGGCCAGCGCCCGGGCGCTGCGGCGCGAGGGCTGGCTGACGGTCGAGGACGAACGCGAGATCGTCTCCGAGGCGCGCGCGCGAGCGCCGTGAGTGCGGAAATCCGCGGAGCCCCCGGTCTCGGGCAAGTCTGGCGTCAGTGTCGCGGCACTGCCATCCTCCACGAACCCTCTCTTGCGCTTCGATACGTGATATGGCCTCTGGATTCGCTGCCCTGCTGGATGACGTCGCGGCCATCGCGAAACTCGCGGCGGCATCTCTGGATGACGTCTCCGCGGCAGCCGGCAAGGCGGGCTCGAAGGCCGTCGGCGTGGTCGTCGATGACGCCGCCGTCACCCCTGGCTACGCCCTGGGCTTCACGCCTGACCGCGAACTGCCGATCGTCTGGAAGATCGCCGTTGGCTCGCTGCGCAACAAGTTCCTGTTCCTGCTTCCGGGAGCGCTGCTGCTCAGCGCCTTTGCGCCCTGGGCCATAATTCCCATCCTCATGATCGGTGGGGCCTACCTGTGCTTCGAGGCGACGGAGAAGATCATCGAGGCGCTGGGGCACCATGGCAAAGGCGAAGAGCTGGCTGAACTTGCGCTCAGCTCCACCGAGATGGAGGCGCACAAGGTCGCAGGCGCAATTCGCACAGACCTCATCCTCTCCGGCGAGATCATGGCGATCGCCCTGGCTACTGTCGCGGACCGGCCGCTCGCCATCCAGGCCGGTGCGCTGGCCATGGTGAGCATCGCGCTGACCGCCGCCGTGTATGGTGTGGTGGGCTTGCTCGTCAAGATGGACGACATCGGCGTGCACCTGGCGCAGCGATCATCTCCGTATGTGCGTCACTTCGGTCGCGGCCTCGTCAAGGCGATGTCGCCGCTGATGCAGGGCCTGGCCATTGTCGGCACCGCGGCGATGCTGTGGGTGGGTGGCGGAATCATCGTGCACGGGCTCGAGCACTTTCATCTCGATCTGGTGCCACGGTTCATCGATGTGCTCTCCCAGGCTGCAGGGCGAGTGCCCGGCGTCGGCACTGCGACGGCGTGGCTGGCTTTTGCGATCGGCTCCGCGATTGTCGGGCTGCTCGTGGGCGGCATCATCGTGGCCATCAGGGGCGGCGTTGCCTGGTGGAAGTCACGGGCAGGGTCTGCCCAACCCGCGGGTTGACTGCCCGTGCATGTCGGCCAGCGCCGACGGACAGGAGAGCCTGGCAAGCGCCTACGTGACCGGGCCTGACACCGCGGCCGAGGTGAAGCTCATCGACCAGGCGAACAGACGTGTCGGCCGCAACGGCAACGTGCGCAGGCGCTACGCTGCCCCCGGATCCTATTCGATGTTCTGCACCTGCTCGCGCATCTGCTCGATCAGCACCTTCATGTCCACCGCCAGGCGCGTGGTCGCCAGGTCCTGCGACTTGGACGACAGCGTGTTGGCCTCGCGATTGAACTCCTGCATCAGGAAATCCAGCCGCCGCCCGGCCGGCTCGGGGCTCACGATGATCTTGCGCGTCTCCGCGAGGTGGCCATCGAGGCGGTCGAGTTCCTCGGCCACATCGAGCCGCTGCAGCAGCAACACGATCTCCTGCTCGATGCGGTCGTTGTCCACCGCGGTGCCGAGCTCGGCGACGCGCTCCGCGAACTTCGCGCGGATCGCGGCATGCACTTCCGGCAGGCGCGTGCGCACCTGCGCCACGATTCCCACCAGCTGGTCGCAACGCGTGCTGATCGTCTCTGCGAGCCGTGCCCCTTCGCGGGCGCGCATCTGCTTCAGGCCGGTGATGGCCTCGGTGAACAGGCCGCGCGCCGCGGCGAGCAGTGCCTCGGTGTCCGTCGCCGTTTCACGCAGCACACCGGGATAACGCAGCAGGTCCACCAGGTCCAGCTGCTGCGGGTGCGTGACGCCGCGCGTCGCCTCCGCCAGCTGTTCCAGCGCCGGTACGAGCCGCGCCAGCACCGCCGCATCCACCTCGAGCGCGCGCGCGCCCTGGGCTGCGGCACGATAAGTGAAACTGCAGTCCACCTTGCCGCGCCGCAGTTCCTGCTGCAGCTGCGTGCGCAGCTCGCCTTCCAGCGGGCGCAGCTCTTCCGGCAGCCGCAGCGAGGCTTCGAGGAAGCGGTGATTCACGCTGCGCAGCTCGCAGACCAGCGAGCCGGAGGGAAGCGCGACTTCGCTGCGGGCGAAGCCGGTCATGCTGAGGATCATCGGCGGCCTACCTGACTGCGGCGCGAAGGTGCGATACTGCAAGGCTACTCTAACTGAACACCGGGACCGGTTTTGCAAGTCGAATTCGCCGAAGTCAGCCTGCTCGGCGCCCGTGAAGAGAACCAGGATCGCGTGGCGGTTTCGATCGGCACCGATGCCGCGCTGATCGCCGCCTTCGATGGCATGGGCGGCCATGCCGATGGCGCCCAGGCCGCGGAAACCGCGCGCGCCGTGGTGCTGTCACGCCTGGCGTCGCAGTCGCAGCCACTCATCGATCCGCTCGCGTTCCTGCACCTGGCACTCGGGCAGGCGCACACCGACATCGTCACGCTCGGCGCGCAACTGCCGCTCGAACACCGGCCGCGCGCGACCGGCGCGCTGTGCCTCGTGCAGCAGGACACGGCCTGGTGGGCCCACGTCGGCGACAGCCGCATCTACCACCTGCGCCAGGGCGCGGTGCTCGCGCGCACGCGCGATCACAGCCACGTCGAGCTGCTGCTGCAGGAAGGCCTGATCAGCGCGGACCAGGCGCAGAGCCACCCCATGCGCAACTACGTGGAAAGCTGCCTCGGCGGCGACACGCTGTTGCCGGAAATGATGATCGGGCGCTGCATGCGCGTGCAGTCAGGCGATACGCTGCTGGTCTGCACCGACGGCTTCTGGGCGAACCTGCGCGACGAGGACATCGCCGCCTCGCTGTACTCCGGCGTGCCGTTGCCGGCGGCGCTGTACGCCATCTCCGAGTTCGCCGCGCGCATGGGTGGCGCCGCCAGCGACAACACCTCCGCCGCCGCGCTGCGCATCCCATGAGCGCCAACACACCCCGGCATGACGGTCGCGACAGCGCCGAGATGCGGCCCGTCCGGTTCACTCGCGGTTTCACGCGCTGGGCCGAAGGCTCGGTGCTGGTGGAGTTCGGGCAGACGCGCGTGCTGTGCACCGCGAGCATCGAGGAAGGCGTGCCCGCGTTCCTGCGCGGCAAGGGCAAGGGCTGGGTCACCGCCGAGTACGGCATGCTGCCGCGGGCCACGCACACGCGCGGCGCGCGCGAGGCGGCCAAGGGCAAGCAGTCCGGCCGCACGCAGGAGATCCAGCGGCTCATCGGCCGCAGCCTGCGCGCCGCGCTCGACATGGGCGCGCTGGGCGAGCGCACCGTCACGCTCGACTGCGACGTGCTGCAGGCCGACGGCGGCACGCGCACCGCATCGGTGAGTGGCGCCTATGTCGCGCTGGCCGATGCGTGCGCGCGGCTTGCCGCGACGAAAGGCATCGCCAGCCCGCTGCATGGCCAGGTCGCTGCGGTGTCGGTGGGCATCGTCGCCGGAAGGCCCGTGCTCGACCTCGACTACATCGAGGACTCCACCGCCGAGACCGACATGAACGTGGTGATGAACAGTGGCGGCGGCTTCATCGAAGTGCAGGGCACGGCCGAAGGCCACCCGATGCGACGCGAGGAGCTGGACCACCTGCTGATGCTGGCCGCGCAGGGCGCAGAGCACCTGTTCGCGCTGCAGCGCGCGGCGCTGGCGCAACCGCTGCCCACGCAGGGCTGAAGGTCGCCGGCGCATGACCGGCACTCCGAAGCGCGTCGTCCTCGCCAGCGGCAATGCCGGGAAGCAACGCGAGCTGCGGGCGCTGCTCGCGCCGCTGGGCGTCGAGGTGCTGCTGCAGAGCGACTTCGGCATCGAATCCTGTGACGAGACCGGCGAGACCTTCGAGGCCAACGCGCTGCTGAAGGCGCGCCACGCCGCCGCAGCCGCGCACCTGCCCGCGCTCGCGGATGATTCGGGCCTGGAGGTGGATGCACTCGACGGCCGCCCGGGCGTGCGCAGCGCGCGCTATGCGGGCGAGGGCGCGAGCGATGCGCAGAACAACGCGAAGCTGCTGGCGGAACTGACAGGTGTCCCTGACGCCGGCCGCGGGGCCCACTACCGCTGCGTCATCGCGTTCGTCCGCAATTCGGAGGATCCCGCTCCTGTGTTCGCGCATGGCAGCTGGGAAGGGCGCATCGCGCACGCGTTGCGCGGAAACGGCGGCTTCGGCTACGACCCGCTGTTTGTCCCGAAGGGCCGCGCCGTCACGGCCGCGGAGATGGACGCCGTGGCCAAGAACGCGGTAAGCCACCGCGCGCAGGCGCTTGAACGACTGCTCGCCGCGCTGCGATGACCGAGGAATTGACAATGTAGCTACAAGTAGCTACATTGGTTGACATGCAGACCGTCGGTGTCCGTGAGCTCAAGAACAAGTTGAGCGAATACCTTCGCCGCGTGCGGCTGGGAGAGCGGATCCTGGTCACCGATCGGGGAGAGGTTGTGGCTGAGTTCCTGCCACCTGGGCAGGGACAGGTCGATCCGGCGGTACCTGCGGGGCTTCAGTCCCTGAACAAGAGGGGCATCCTGACCCTCGGTAATCCGGTTGGAACGGATCTGTATCCGGCACTGAAGCGCAAGCAGGGCGGGCGCCGGCGAAGCGTCGCCCAACTGCTCGACGAGGAACGGGGCTCGCGGTGAATCTCTACGCGGAGTCGAGTGCGGTGCTGGCATGGCTCCTCGACGAGCCGACTGCACCGGCGGTACGCCGCCTCCTCGGCGAGGCCGAAGTCGTCATCTCGTCAGACCTGACGTTGATCGAATGTGATCGCGTATTGCTGCGGGCGGTGGCGCTCAAGGAACTGACGGAGGCTGAAGCTGCCGACCGTCGAGCGCATCTCATCGAGGCTGCTTCCCATTGGCAGGTCCTGCGAATCGCGGCCGAGATAGTCGATCGCGCGCGGGAGCCGTTTCCCGGCGACCCGATTCGAACTCTCGATGCTATCCACCTTGCATCGCTTCTCGTGGCGCGCTCCGCGGTCGCTGGCCTGCGGCTGCTCAGCCTCGACGAGCGTGTGCGCCAGGCTGCGAAGGGGCTGGGAGTCGCCGTCGAGCCTGCCTGAAAGGACGACTGCGGCAACACTCAGAACGCCGTCCAGCCGCCGTCGGTGGCATACAGCGCGCCGGCGCGCTGAGCTGGCACTTCAAGCCGGCAAGCCGCCCCGGAAGGGCTTCTGGCCGCTGGGTCTGCCGGTTGGGGCGGTCTGAACTTCCTGTCCGCCGACCCACGTTCCCGCGGTGGGCATCTGGCACAATCAACCCCATGAAGCCATCCGACTCGTTCCGGGTTCACCGTGAAGCGCTGCGGGAGATCATTGCCCGTCATGGCGTCACGCGACCGCGTGTCTTTGGTTCCGCCGCCCGTGGGGAGGATCACGATGGCAGCGACCTTGATCTACTTGTAGAACCGGCATCCACGACGACACTCTTCACGCTGGCGGCCCTGCAGATCGAGGCCGAGCGTTTACTGGGTGTATCGGTGGATGTGCTGACGCCCAGGAGCTTGCCGCGCGGGTCGCGGGAACGAATATTGAGAGAGGCGGTTCCCGTATGACGAAGGCGCATCCGGCGCGTGTGCCGGAATACCTTCAGCACATCGTCGAGGCAATTGACCGGGCGACCGCGTACGTGGCCGGCATGGATGCAGCGGAGTTTGAGCAGGACATCCGTACACAGGACGCCGTGATCAGGGCGCTGCAGGTTGTCGGGGAGGCGGCCAACAAGGCGCGCCTTGCAGACCCGAACTTGCAAGGCAGTGCGCTCGAAATTCCCTGGGACGTCATGTACGGCATGCGCAATCGCATCATTCACGATTACTTCGAAATCGATCTGGATGTCGTATGGCAGACGATCCAGCGGGACTTGCCTGTGTTGCGTCCGCGGATCGTTCAGCTGCTGGCGCGGATTTCATGACGGCACACCTGTTTCCGCCGGTTACCCTGCCGGCCGAATCAGGCCACGATCATTGCAGTCTCTGAACGTCGTCCAGCCTGGCGAAATCGCGATCAAAGGTCGCAACGGGCAAGTGGCCGGCCTTCCTGGCGATCTCGAGTATGAGACAGTCGGAGAAGCCCACCACGGGCTGACTGCGGTAGTGACCCAGGGCGGCGGTTACTGCGTCCGCGTCCTGAAGCGCGAGGTCCCTGTGATTCAGCAGCATCTCGATTGCCAGTGCCACCTGTTCGCGTGAGAGTTCGAAGACCGAGTCGAGGACCCGGAGTGTCTCGGCCAACACCAGGTGCGAAACCCAGGCACCCCTGGCGACGAACTCTTCGGCCTTGCGCAGCTGATCTGCATTGTCGCGCACGACCAGCCGGACAAGAACGTTGGTGTCAACCGCCAGCATGCCGCTTTCGGATGTACTTGCGGATTGCCGCCTTCACATCAGCAGCAGCGCTGCCTTTCGGCGCCCCTTGGGGGAACAGCGCCCGATGGATGTCCGCGGAGCTGAAACGCCCCGCTCGCCGCACGACAACACCACCATCCTGTTCATGCCACTCGAGCACGGAGCCCGGGCCTATGCCGAGCTTCCTGCGCACTTCGGCCGGGACGGAGATCTGGCCCTGTGCCGTAACCCTGGATTGTCCTATTGCCATGAACATACATTACCCCGGTAATGAAGAATGCGTCAATTCTGCCCTGGGCCAAGGGTGAACCAGCCAGCGGCGGCGATCTGTGGCCAAATGCGGCGCAGACAGGTGAATTCACGTGAACGTGCCGCTTTCCGTCTATGTCCACTTTCCGTGGTGCGTGAGCAAATGCCCGTACTGCGACTTCAATTCGCACGCGCTGCGTGATGCGCTGCCCGAAGAGCCCTATCTCGACTCGCTGCAGGCGGACCTTGCGGCACAGGCACCTCGCTTCGCCGGCCGGATCGTCGACAGTGTCTTTCTCGGTGGCGGCACGCCCAGTCTCTTCGCCCCGCCGCTGATCGGACGCGTGCTGCGCCTTCTGCATCAGCACCTGTCGATGGCGCCCGACGCCGAGATCACGCTCGAAGCCAACCCCGCCACCGTGGAACGCGGCCGCTTCGCCGGCTACCGCGATGCCGGCATCACCCGCGTCTCGCTCGGCGCGCAGAGTTTCGACCGCACCGCGCTCGCCGCGCTGGGCCGCATCCACGTTCCCGCCGATGTCGCGCGCGCAGCCGAAGAACTGCACGCCGCGGGCCTCTCGAACTTCAACCTCGACCTGATGTACGGCCTGCCGGCACAGGATGTCGCGGGCGCGATCGCCGATGTCACCGCCGCGCTCGCGCTCGAGCCCGCGCATCTTTCGCACTACCAGCTCACGCTCGAGCCCGGCACCGTGTTCGCCGCGCAGCCGCCGGCGCTGCCCGATGAAGAAGCCTGCTGGCAGATGCAGATCGAATGCCAGGGCCTGCTCGCTGCGCACGGCTACGCGCAGTACGAAGTCTCGGCCTATGCGCGTGCGGGCCGGCAGTGCCGGCACAACCTCAACTACTGGTCCTTCGGCGACTACGTCGGCCTGGGCGCCGGCGCGCACGGCAAGCTCACGCTCGAATCGCCCACACGCATCCTGCGCAGCACGCACCTGCGCGAACCACGTCGCTACACCGCCAACGCCAGCCAGGGCCCGCAGTGGCGCGAGGTTCCAGCAGCGGACGTGCCCTTCGAGTTCATGCTCAACGCGCTGCGCCTCAACGCGGGCTTCACCGCGGCGCTGTTCGAGTCGCGCACGGGCCAGCCCTTCGGAGACGGTGCAGTCAACGCTCGACTTCCCTGGCCGATCGCGGCCTCGTCCGGCAGTCCGCCGCTGCCTGGCAGGCCACGCCGCTGGGCCAGCGCTTCCTCAACGACCTGGTCAGCGCGTTCCTGCCCCACCCGGAATCGGCAGACCGGGCAGGCAGTTAGGTGATTTCGCGCCGCAGCGGCGCGTTCTATCCACAGACGCCGGCCCGACACCCAAAACTAGCCGCTTACACACGAAATGACCCCTTGCGTGGCAGAAGTACCCCGTAACCCTTTGAAAATCTAGGGTGAAATACGGTGGTCACAATTTAACCATTTGCGATATTAAGCCGTTTTAATGCATTTCCATGCCCGCGCCTGTTCCGCCATGCACAGAGTTATCCACAGAATTTGTGGATAAACGGTTAGGGGAATCCCCTAACCCGGGTGGGCAATTCCCGAGGTTGTTCCCCGGCCCATACCCCGCTAGACTGCGCGCCCCTTTTGGAGAGCGACATGAAGGCTCAGACCCATCCCGAGTACGCGGAAATCAACGTTGTTTGCAGCTGCGGCAACACGTTCAAGACCGGCTCGACCCTGGGCCAGGACCTGCAGCTGGAAGTCTGCTCGGCCTGCCACCCGTTCTACACGGGCAAGCAGAAGATGGTCGACACCGGCGGTCGCGTGGACAAGTTCCGCAAGAAGTACGCCTCCAAGACCGCAGCTGCCGCCGCGCCGACCGAGTAATCCGGTCCGCGCCCCGTATCACGGGGCTTGTCTGAATCGCGTCGGCGTGGACAAATGACGTCCATGAACAGTCCGCTGTCGATCCCTCGTCGCCTCCTCGCCGGTTTCATGGCCGTAGCGCTGTTCGCGGCCGGCTGTTCCTCCAACCCGGCCACCGGCGGCAAGGACGTCGTCCTCTCCTCCAAGAAGAGCGAGGTCGAGTCCTCGCGGCGCGCCTACGACCAGATCGTCAAGCTCTACGGCGTCTACGAGGACCAGGCCGTCCAGGAATACGTGAACGCGGTGGGCCAGCGCGTCGCGCGCGCCAGCGACCAGCCCGACCTGGCCTGGAAGTTCACCGTCATCGACGACGATTCGATCAACGCCTTCACCACCGGCGGCGGCTACGTCTACGTCTTCCGCGGCCTGCTGGCCTACCTGAACTCCGAAGCCGAACTGGCCGCCGTGCTGGGCCACGAGCTCTCGCACGTGACCGCGCGGCACCCCGCGCGCGCCCAGACGCGCAGCGTGCTGGCGCAGGTGCTGGCCATGGGCGCGGCCATCGCCACCGGCTCCGGCGCCGTGGCCGAAATGGCCAACATCGGCGCGGGTGCCTACGTGCAGGGCTACGGCCGCGAGGCCGAGATGGAGGCCGACCGCATCGGCATGAAGTACCTGGTGCGCGCCGGCTACGACCCGGAGGCCATGGGCCGCGTGTTCGCCACGTTCCAGGCGCAGGAGAGCTTCGAGGTCGCCAGCGCGCGTGCCGAAAGCCGCGAGCCCAACGTCTACCACGGCGTGTTCTCGTCCCACCCGGCACCCGACGCCCGCTCCGTGCAGGCGGCCCGCACAGCCGCGCAGGTTGCCGATCCGGCCGGGGGTTATGTCGACAACCGCAACGTCTACATGCAGGCCATCGACGGCATGGCCTTCGGAACCAGCCGCGCGCAGGGCGTGGTGCGCGACAACCGTTTCTACCACGCGGACATGGGCCTCACGATGGCGTTCCCGCGCGGCTGGATCATCCATAACCTGCGCGACCGCATCATCGCCTGGACGAAGAACCAGGAAAGCATGATGCAGGTGACCGTGGCCGCGAAGCCCGACCGCCAGTCCCCGCGCGAATTCCTCATCGACCGCCTGAAGGGCGCGACGCTCGCCGGCAGGCGAGCCCGTCACCATCAACGGCATGGAGGGCTACACCGTCCTCACGTCCAACGGTTCGCCGCTGGACCAGGGCGTCGGCCCGGTGCGCTGGATTGCACTCTATCGGGGCGGCAGCGCGTTCCTGTTCGCGGGCGCGAGCAAGTCCGCGCGCGACGGCAAGCCCGAGGCCGATGGCCTGATCCGTTCAGTGGCGGAAACAATGCGCGACCTCAAGCCGGCCGAATACCCGCTGGCCGAGCCGTACCGGCTCAAGATCCTGCGGGCCACGAACAAGACCCGCCTCGCCGAGTACGCCGACGCGATACCGGCCCAGAAATACAATCACGAGCAGCTCGAACTGCTCAACGGCGCTCTATCCGAACAAGCCGCTGCCGGTGGGCGAGTACATCAAGGTCGTCGAGTAGTGTAGGCTTTGAGCTGAAACTCTCGCAGGTTCAAGCTCATGTCAGAAAAGAAGTTCGAGCTCACGGAAGTGGGCTCCGGCAAGAAAGCTGTGTTGCCCGTCCGCAAGGGGACCATCGGCCCCGATGTCATCGACATCGCCGCGTTGCCGAAGGATTTCGACGTCTTCACGTTCGACCCGGGCTTCGGCACCACCGCCGCCGTCGACAGCAAGATCACCTACATCGACGGCGATGCCGGCGTGCTGCTGCACCGTGGCTACCCCATCGAGCAGCTGGCCGAAAAGAGCAGCTACATGGAGGTCTGCTACCTGCTGCTGAACGGCGACCTGCCCTCCGTGGGGCAGCTCGACAAGTTCAACGACGACATCCGTCATCACACGATGATCAACGAGTCGTTGCTGCGCTTCTACAACGGCTTCCACCACAACGCCCACCCGATGGCGATGGTGTCTGCGGTCATCGCCTCGATGTCCGCGTTCTACCACGACACGATGGACATCCATAACCCGCGCCATCGCGAGATCTTCTCCCATCGCGTCATCGCGAAGCTGCCGACCATTGCCGCCGCCGCGCACAAGCACTCGCTCGGCCAGCCGTTCGTCTACCCGCGCAACGACCTCAGCTACTGCGCCAACCTGCTGCACATGTTCTTCGCCGTGCCGTGCGAGCCGTACCACGTGGATCCGGTGGCGGCCGAGGCGCTGGACCTGCTGTTCGTGCTGCACGCGGACCACGAGCAGAACGCGAGCACCTCCACGGTGCGCCTGGCCGGCAGCACCGGCGCGAACCCGTACGCGGCCATCTCCGCCGGCGTCGCGGCGCTGTGGGGCCCCGCGCATGGCGGCGCCAACGAGGCCGTGCTGTCGATGCTCGAGCAGATCGGCACCGCGGACAACATCCCCAAGTACATCGCGATGGCCAAGGACAAGACCAGCCATTTCCGCCTCATGGGCTTCGGCCACCGCGTGTACAAGAACTTCGACCCGCGCGCGACGATCATCCGCGCGGCCTGCCACAAGGTGCTGCACAGCCTGGGGCAGACGAACAACCCGCTGTTCGACCTCGCGCTCAAGCTCGAGGAAGTGGCGCTGAAGGATCCGTACTTCGTCGAGCGCAAGCTCTACCCGAACGTGGACTTCTACAGCGGCGTCATCTACAGCGCGCTGGGCATCCCGCGCTCGATGTTCACGGTGATGTTCGCCATCGCGCGTGCCGTGGGCTGGGTGGCGCACTGGCAGGAGATGATCGGCGATCCGGCCATGCGCATCGGCCGGCCGCGGCAGCTGTACACGGGCCCGGCACGGCGGGATTACCTGGCTATCGCCAAGCGCTGAGGCCCCGGCGCCAGACGCGGGCGCGAGTCCCCGTCGGCTCGGTCTATCCACGCCGTGAATGATTATCATGCATGGCATGAATAGCCTTCCCAGGCTGGTGGTCCGGTAACGCTGGACGAAGT
>CAWATT010000009.1:0-427629 GCA_963785055.1 uncultured Pseudomonadota bacterium | reverse complement strand
GCTGCGGACGCTTCGCCCGGCCTTCCTCCAGCACCTTGGCCGGCACCGGCTGCAGCTTCCAGACGATCCCCATCCACGAGAGCACCTTCAGGATGTAGTACGTGATGTCGTACTCGTACCAGTAGAAGCCCTGCCGCGTGGAAACGCAGTAGTGGTGATGGTTGTTGTGCCAGCCCTCGCCCAGCGTGACGATCGCGAGCAGCCAGTTGTTCGGCTGTCATCGGAAGTGTTGAAGCGGCGATTGCCGAACACGTGCGACAACGAGTTGATCGTGAACGTGCCGTGCCAGAGCAGCACGGTGCTGGCGAAGAAGCCGAAGAACAGGCCCGACGCGCCCAGCGTGAAGAACACCAGCGTGCCGAGCATGATGCGGCGGCAGCAGGTAGTACTTGTCGAGGAAGCGAAGCTCCGGGAAGCGGGCCAGGTCCGGGATGTACTTCAGCTCGGTCTTCTGGTTGTCGCGCTCGAAGATCCACAGCATGTGCGAGTACCAGAAGCCGTCCTGGCGCGACCGAGTGCGTGTCCTGCACCGTGTCGGAGATAGCGATGGTGGTGCCGGTGGTGCGCGGCCCACCAGAGCGCGCCGCGCTGTGCGCTGGTCTGCGCCAGGAAGGCCAGGATGAACTGGAAGACGCGGCTGGTGCGGTAGGTGCGGTGCGAGAAGTAGCGGTGATAGCCGCCGGTCACGGCAAACATGCGCACGACATACAGCACCGCGAAGCAGATGGCCGCCGCCGGCGTGATGCCGGTCCAGATGGTCCCGAACGCGAGCAGGTGTATGGCAAAGAATGGCGAGGCACCCAACCACGCAATCTTGCGGGTCGGCTTTGTCGCTGCCACTTCCAGGTTGCCCTGCGCGGTTCCCATCTTTGCTCGCTCCATCCTTCACTGCCTTGCGGCGGTGCAGTAATGGTCGGCGAAGCGCCCCGGGGGCGGGGTCAACCTTCGGTAAACGATTGTAAAAGTTGAGTCACAGCGGGCAGTGCGTCACGGTTTCTGGTCGCCGGCAGGCACAAACCGGTAGCCCGCACCGCGGTGGGCGAGGAAATGCACGGGCTGGTCTGGCTTGCGGCTCGAAATACTGGCGCAGGCGGACGATGAAATTGTCCACGCTGCGGGTGGTGGGGGCGTTGCGCAGCTTCCAGACGCGTTCCAGCAATTCTTCCCGCGACAGCACGCGCCCGGGGTGCTGCGAGAAGTAGTGGACGAGGTCGAGTTCGAGCTGGGTCAGCCGCACCGGCTTGCCAGAGGCGGTGGCCTCATGGGTGTCGAAGTTGATCTCCGCCGACCCGAACCGGAGCGTGCCGCGCACCGCCTCCGACGGCGAATCGTTCTGCCGCCAGCCGCTGCGGCGCAGGGCCGAACGCACCCGTGCGAGCAACTCCGGCAGTTCGAAGGGCTTGGGCATGTAGTCGTCCGCGCCGGAGTCCAGGCCGCGGACACGCTCCTCGGCGGCACTGCGCGCCGTCAGCATGATCACCGGCATGTACTGCCCGGCATCGCGCAGTTGCCGGCAGAAACTGTTGCCATCGCCGTCCGGCAGCATGACATCCAGCAGGATCAGGTCGATCGGCGCCGACTCGACCAGTCTTGCGGTGGCCTCGCGTATCGATCGGGCAATGACCACACGATAGCCATCCAGCTCGAGGTTGAGTTTGAGGCCCGCGGCCAGGTGCGCCTCGTCCTCCACCACCATTACCGTGGCGCGCAAGCGGTCCGAACCCTCGACGTGCGGTGCTTCAGCCATCAGGCCCTGCTCGCCGGGCCGGGAAGGCCCATCGGCAGCCGGATGCGCATCGTCGAGCCCTGGCCGGTGCCCGCCGATTCCGCCCGGATCCGGCCGCCGAGATTGCGAACCAGGCGGTGAACCACGTAGAGGCCCAGGCCGGATCCACTTCGCTCGTTCACCTGCGGACCCGGAGCCCGGTGGAAGCGGTTGAAGATTCGCTTGAGCTGCCGACGTTCGATGCCGATGCCCTTGTCGGTGACCGTGATGCCAAGAACGCCGGTCTGCAGTTCGCGCATTTCGATCGCAACCTCCGGCGACGTTCGCCGAGTACTTCACCGCATTGTCGAGCACGTTCTTCAGGATGGTCTCAAGTGCGGTGGGATCCGTGAAGATCTCCATCCTGTCGGGGGCCTTCATCCGGAACGCGCCATCAGGCAGCCCGTAGCGGTGACGGATGCTCTCGGCCGACTCCTGCAGCACACGGGTGACGTCGACCACCGTCCAGGTCTGCGACCGCCGACCATGGGCGATGCGGCTGGCCTGCAGGATGTCATCGACGAACACGGAAAGGCGCTCGACATCCGTCAGCATCATCCTGCGCAGCTCTTCGCGCTGCGTGGCCGACAGGCCTTCCCGCTCCATCGTGTCCAGGCACAGCTTGATCGAGGCCAGCGGGCTCTTCAGCTCGTGCGTGACCGAGTCGATGAACATCTGCTGGCGCCGGCTTTCGAGGATCTCGCGCACCAGCGAAACGCTGAACATCACCAGGACGCACATGATCAGCGCCAGCGAGATGATGCCGCCGGCGAGCAGCCAGCGATTGCTCCAGATCGCGTCGGTTACCGCCTGGTTCTCGCGCAGCACCAGGATCCAGCCGATCAGCAGCAGGACGGTCAGCAGCACCGCGATCGAACTGAGCACGATCGGAACGGATATGGATCGGATTGGCGATCGGGGCATCCCGCCAAGCATAGAACATGTCCTGGCCCGGCGATCGGCCCGTTCGTTCACTCCAGATCGGGCTGCGCTCACTCCCGGACTGCCGCGAGTCGTCGGGTATGCGATGCGCATTCCGGCATTCCCGCCAAGACTCCCTTCCACGCGGCGCGGTGCGCCGGCGAAGCAACCACTGAAGGAGAGACGCAATGAACACGCTCGCGAGGAAGTCCATGCTCCTGGCCCTGGCGGCGATGGCTGCAGCAGCTGCGGGGTCGGCGATGGCGGACGGTTCCGGCGGAGTCCGGGTGCGTGCCGATGACCTCAATCTGGCTGATCCCGCGGACGCGGCGGTGCTTTACAGGCGTGTCGGCATGGCCGCCAGGGCAATCTGCGCGAACATGTCCACGGCTGGCCTGACGGCCACCAGGACGTGCGAGCAGCGCACCATCGACCACACCGTGACGCAGATCGACAGCCCCCAGGTCACCGCCGTGCACCGCAACCAGGCGCAGCGCGTGGCGCAGACGGTCCGCTGACCGGCCCCCCGTATCGGGGAGGCCCATGCATCCCGACGAAGCCGGCCTCCCGCGGAGTGAAGGACCGGAAAAACGGAGTGAATGCGGATAGGGGGGAGTGAACGCGGAACGGCGGCCGATTCCTGGCCGCCGCGCCGCGCTAACATGGGCCGCAGACAACAAGACATCCCCAGGTGCCGCCGAGTACCGCAATGCCCCGCTCCGACTCAACCGCTCCCGCCAGGTTCCTCGAGAAACTCCGCGGCCAGTTGAGAGGGCGCTTCGCGGGGCTCGGCATCATGTTGGTGCTCACCCTGCTACTGGTTGTGCTGCAAAGCATGAAGGATGTGGCAAACCGCATTCCGGTGTTGCCGCCCGATGTGCTGGCGTCGAACTTCGGCCTGAGCATGTTGATCCATTCCGCGATGCTGCTGCCACCGCTGCCCTTCGTCGTGCTGATCTGCAACGTGGCGCCAGCCGCCTACCCGCGGCGTGTCGCCTGGCTGGCCGGCGCGGCCCTCCTGTGGTTTGCAGGCTGGCAACTCTCGCCGCTGATGCGACCGTTCGTCGACCTGCCCTGGCGGCTGCGCATCATCACGATGATCGTGCTGCTGGTCCTTGCCTTCGAGTTCCGCCGCCGGTCGCTGGAAAGCGCCGGCGCGCTGATGCAGGCGCGAATCGCCGACTTCGCACTGCAGACGGAGCTCGACCGGGCCCACCTGCAGCTGCTGCGCGCGCAGGTCGAGCCTCACTTCCTGTTCAACACGCTGGCAAACGTGCGGCGGCTCTCGCGCGTCGACCGCGCCGCCACGGCAGGCATGCTCGATGACCTGGTCGGATACTTTTCCTCGAGCCCTGGCGCGACAGGGCGTGGGCACGACCACGCTGGGGGAGGAGGCGCACCTGATCGAGTCCTATCTCAGGATCCACTGCATCCGCATGGGCGCCCGGCTCGCCTATGAACTCGATGTCCCGCCCGAGCTGGCCAGCTCACCGGTTCCCAGCATGATGCTGCTGACGCTGATCGAGAACGCCATCAAGCATGGGCTCACTCCCCTTGCAGAAGGCGGCTTCATCCGGCTGCGCGCTGCGCGTAGCGACGACACGCTGGTCCTTGAGGTGGCCGACACCGGCCGGGGCATGACCGCGCAGGAAGGTCATGGCACGGGCCTGGCAAACATCCGGGCGCGCCTGGAAATGACGTACGGCCCGACCGCCTCGCTGTCACTGGCGCGCGGCGATCCCCGCGGCGTGGTCGCTCGCATCAGGCTGCCGTTGGAGAACGCCGCGTGAGCGCGGCACTGGACGCGGCAGCCCGGTTCGCGGCCGATGTGTGGCGCACACTGACCTGGCGCACGCTCCTGTACACGGGCCTCGCCGGACTGCTGTTGGGGCTGCCGCACGTTGTCAGTCGATTCGTATATGAAAACGCGCGGGGACATGCCTCTGGCCGGCTCTGGTGATAACGATGACTGGGGCCTTCTGCATCATGCTGGCCGTTCTGATAGCGGACCAGGCCATAGAGCGGGGCACGCGACCCTGGCCAACGTACCTGCTCGCCCTTCTGGCCGGAGCGGTTCTCGCGGGCTGGCTACAGGATGCGATCCGCGAGGTGTTCGGGCTGTACACCGCGCATCGACAGGCCGGGAGTCTCCGCTGCGGTGCGCGACACGCAGATGGTGTACAACGGAATTTCCATGTTCCTGTACGGTTTCATGTTCGTGCTGCTGTACAGGGACTACCGGCGGTCGAAACAGGCGGAGGCACTGACCCGCGCGACCGAACTGGAGCGCACGCACGGCGAGCAATTGCTGCAGGCTTCACGGCTCGCGGCAATGCGCGCAGAGGTCGACCCCGTCGCGCTGCTGGCCGAACTGCGCTCCCTGAAGGCGATGTACGAGGGTGGCGCGCCGACAGCCGATGCCGCGCTTGATGAGCTGATCCAGCGCCTGCGGGCGAAACTTGCGCCGGTCGATCGCTTGCCGGTCGATGGATCCATGCCATGAATCCCGTCACCGCCATCCTTGCCGAGGACGAGCCGCTGCTGCGCGCCGAGATCCGCGAGGCCCTTGCGACCGTGTGGCCGGAGCTGCAGATCGTGGCCGAAGTCGGGGACGGCGCCGCGGCGCTGGTGGCCCTGCAGCGATTCAGCCCCAGCGTGCTGTTCCTCGACATCCAGATGCCCGGCCTTACCGGGCTCGAAGTGGCGCAGCAGGCCAGCGGCCGTGCCCACGTCGTGTTCATCACCGCCTACAACCAGTACGCCACCGCTGCTTTCGAACAGGGAGCGCTCGACTACCTGGTCAAGCCGATCTCCATGGCGCGGCTGGCCACCACCGTTGGGAGACTCAAGGAGCGGGCGCGCAGCACCCCGGCGGACATCGGCATGCTCTCGCAATTGCTGAAGTCCATCGCCGCCAACGAGGAGCGCCCCTTCCTCAACTGGCTGACCGTGCCGCAGGGCAAGGAGCTGCGCCTCGTGACCACGGACGAGATCTGCTACCTGCGCGCCGACAACAAGTACACGAGCCTGTTCACCGCGGATGTCGAGTACCTGCTCACCCACACACTGCGCGCGGTGCGCGAGAAGCTCGATCCGCGCGTGTTCTGGCAGATCCACCGCAGCTACGTGGTGAACGTGGCCGCGATCCGCACCATCCATCGCTCGTTCCGCGGTTCGCTCGAGGTGCAGCTCAAGCGACGACCGGAGCTGTTGCCGGTAAGCGCTGCATACACCCACCTCTTCAAGCATCTGTGAGACCTGCAATCGTGGACGCATATCGCGCGATGCCCGGCCTGCTTCTCGGTTGGCTTGCGCTGCCGGCTCTGACCTCCGCTGGCGCCAGCGACGATGCGCTTGCCGAGGTCGTCGTCACCGCGCAGTTCCGCGAGCAGAACCTGCAGGAGACGCCGCTGTCGATCAGCGTCGTGGATGGTGAGGCGCTGAAGGAGCGGAGTTTCGTGAACATCATGGACACGGCGTCGGCGCTCCCGAATGTGACGATGACACCGGCCGGTGCGGGCGCGGGGCGGGCCAACCAGGCCTGGATCCGGGGCATCGGACGCGATGATGCCAGCTATGCACTCGAGCCTCGCGTGGGCTTCTACGTGGACGAGGTGTACCACCCCACGCTGGTTGGCTCGACTTTCGACCTGCTGGATGTGGAGCGAGTCGAGGTGCTGCGCGGACCGCAGGGCACGCTGTTTGGCCGCAACTCGGTTGGGGGCGCCGTGAGCCTTTTCACCACGCGGCCGCGCGGGGACGGCTCGGGCTACGTGGAGGTGACGGGCGGCGCGTTCGACCGGCTTCGACGTCAAGGGCGCAGTGGATCTCGGGCTCGTTCCCGATCGCCTGATGCTGCGGATCGCAGGCGGACGGCAACGCAGCGATGGCTACGTCGAGCGGCGCAACTTTCCGTGCCTGTACCCCGCACTTGCTGGTTCGCTGCCTCCGGCGGGAAGGACTGGCGACTGCGGGGTCGGCACGCTCAGCGGCATCGATCTTTCACATGCGAGGGCGGCCCTGCGTGGCGTGATCCGCGAGGATCTGGAGAACACGGTCAGCGTCGACTACCTGGATGACCGGGGTTCGCCCGTCGGCGAGCCGCTGCTGGAGTTGACGTTGCTCAATCCGATGGCGCCACCCAACACGCCCAGCGGCCTGGCATTGTGGCTTGCGACTGTCGGCGTTCCCCGATACGGCTTGACCGCGAGTCCGCAGTTGCTGGATGCGCTGATGCCGGATGACCCTTCCGTCAGCTACGCCATCTACGGCAATCCGGGAGCCTCCGGTCCACAGCGCGCATTCGTCAATCCGCCCCGCAACGGCCTGCGTTCATGGGGAGCCTCGAACGTGCTCGAGTGGCGGCCGACCGGGTCCCTCGCGTTGAAGTCCATCACCGCTTATCGCGAGTACGACGCCGAGGCCAGCGGCAGTGTCGCAGCCTTTCCATTGCAGGAGTCGCATTTCGAGAACACGCAGCGACAGTTCAGCCAGGAAATCCGGCTTTCAGGCCCCGCCTTCGATGAGCGGCTCGACTGGGCCGTGGGTGCCTTCTATTTCGATACGTCGAATCGTGGCACCGGGCGGGTGCAGACCGAGGGCTTCTCGATATTCCTGCCGGGTCCCGGCCTCGCCCTGCCGTCCTTCGCGCCGACGCCCGGGCGGCTGGTGATAAGCTCACCTGCCATGACGAAGCCCTGGGCGACTTCGCACGATCCGCTTCGCACATCGGGCAAGCCGATCTTCTTTGGCCTGAATCCCGGTTCGCTGCTCGAGCTTGGGCTTCCGCCAACCGGCGTTGTTCGCCTGGTCGCGCGCGGTCTCGGTGGAATGCAGAAGGAGGCCCTGGTTGCTTCTGCCGGCCAAAGCACCCCCTGGCGCCTGGCCAGTGACGAAGGTGCATACCTTGCCGGACTCGATGCCGCGCCATGCCCGTTGTCATTCTTCACGGTAGGTCTCGTCAGCGAGATTCATTCCTGCGTGACGCGCCTCGCCATGCAGGCCGGGCAGCCTGTCCGGGGATTGCGCCTGGTACTCGACAGCTACTACACCATGCGGGGTTCGGCGCTGCAGGGGACGATGGTGGGTGGCGCACGCGACGTCCGGATCACTGCGCAAGCCGAAGCCGGGGTCGATCGCGACAAGCTGGGAGTGCTCGTGCACGACGCGGTGCGGGTTTCGGCAATCGCGCGCCTGCTGGGCCAGCCACTGGTGAACCGGTTCGCGCTGACACTTGACGGGAACGCGCTGACCCCCGCAGGCCTGGTCCCAATCCGGGACATTGGTACGCCCGCAGGCGACGACCTGTTCGACGCTGCCCAGCCGGCACTCCGCGACTGGTCAGAACTCATTGTCCGCGGTGGACTCACGCCGCGAGCTGCGCATACCGTAACGCTCGCCGGAGGCAGCCTGGCTCCCGAGCAGGATCGCGTGCTGCATGTGCGGGGCGTCAGTACGCAGCGGCCCGACCAGTTGCTGGAAGTGGAGCAGTGGCTGTTCAATCCGCACGGCTCGATGTTCCGGTTTCTCTGCGATCCCTCGCCGCGCGATGGTTCCGTCGCCCGGGCACCGGGTCCGCAGGCCTATGCCGCTGCAGGCATTGCGTTCTGCTTCATGACGCAGTTCGGCCGGTACGCCAGCATTGCCAGGCTGCCGCTGGACGATTGCCGCCTCGTGCAGGACCTGAGCTTCCCGGACGAGGGTCCGGCGCAGCCTGTGGAGACAGCCGTTCGGATCGGCGCCGGAATCAGCGCGAAAGAAGCCGCCACGCTCCTGCAGATGGCAGAGCAGACGTGCTTCCTGCATGCCTTGTGCAAGTCGACCGTGCGGATCCGGATTGCTGCGCGTGACTGGGCGGAAGGATTGCCACCGCCCGCCGAGGGCTGACCAGAGGTCAGCCGCCAGTGCTATCTGGCCGGCGTAGCCTCGCCACCTGCTGCAGGTTTCGTGGCCACAGCCGCTTCGAGCATCGCCACGGTCGCCGCGCGGCTTGCCGCGGTTGCTGCTCCGGCCCCAGGCGGAGCTCCCGCAGGTGTCGTGGCCGGGGCGGCGCGCGGCGATGTCGAGCGCGGTCTTGCCGGCGGCATCGCGCATCGACGGATCCGCGCCGCGTTCCAGCAGATGCTTGACCACCCGGTCCTGGCCGCCTTCGGCGGCGGCGAACAGTGCCGTGCGGCCTTCCTGATCGCGGCCCTGCGACATAGGCCATCAGCTTGGCCGTATGGGTGCGGCTGTCGATGACCCGGTATTGATGTCGGCTCCGGCATCCAGCAGCAGGTCGATGGTCTTGATGGCGCGCGCCTGCGGATCGCCCTGCGCCGCGCCCGGAGGTCCGCCACCACCGGCCCCACGACCGGTGCCGCTCATGCCCGCCGCCACCATCAGCGGCGTCATCTGGAACACATTGACGCAGGTCCACCTCGGCGCCGTGCGCCAGCAGGGCCTGCATGGATTCGTGGTCGTGGCGCATCGTCGCCACGAACAGCGGGCCGACGCCGCCGCGCAGGTCGTAATCCGCGAAGCGGCCACGGCCGGCGCCGTAGGGGCGCTTGCGCGTGAGCTGGTGATTGATGTCCACGCCCATGTCGAGCAGACGGTTGATCGACATCCATGCGCGGTGACGGTGCTGCGCGGCGCCGGACGCGCGCCGGCAAACTCGTGGCCCGGTCCCCCGCGACCGCCACCAAAGCCGCCACCGGCCGTTGAAGGACTTCATGTCCACGGCCACATAGATGGGCGTGCGGCCGCTCATGTCCCAGACATGCGGATTGGCGCCCTTGTCGAGCAGGAACATGGCGATGTCGCAGCGCTTGTTGTCGAGCGCATTGATCAGCGGCGTCACGCCGTCGGGATTGGGCTTGTTGACGTCGGCACCGGCCTTCACCAGCGACTGCAGCGCAGCGCAGGCAGCCCGAGCGCGTGGCATAGAGCAGGGCGGTGAGGCCGCCGGTCTGGCGCGAGCCGAACTGCGCGCGCGGCTCCGAGGTCATCTGGCGCGCCCAGTCATCGGACTTGGCGCGCAGGTCGACGTTCTTCGCGCCCGTGCGCCAGCAGCAGGTCGACGATGTCCGGCTGGTTGCCGCCGGCGGCCCACATCAGCGCGTTCTGGTCGCGGAAGGTTTCCACGGCGTTCACGTCGGCGCCGCGCTCGATCAGCAGCTTCGCGATCTCCTGCGAGCCGGTGCTGACGGCCAGCATCAGCGCGGTCTGGTTGTCGAGGTTGGGCGAGTTCACGTCGGCGCCGGCATCCAGCAGCATGCGCACCAGTTCCAGGTCCTCGAGCTTGACCGCCTCGCCGAGGGCGGTGGCGCCGTAGGCTTGGTGACATTGGCCTTGGCGCCGGCCTTCAGCAGCGCGCGCACCAGCTCGTGGTCGACGTTGAAGATCGCCCACATCAGTGCGGTGGAGCCGTCGGGCGCCTTCTCGTTCACGTCCACATCGGGCGAGGTGATCGCGGCGAGCACGGAATCGCGCTTGCCCTGCGCGCACGAGGTCGCCCAGCGTCAGCTGGGGCGCCGGCAGCGAGAGCGGTCGCGCAGAGGCCCAGCAGCAGCAGGCCGGCGATGGCGCGAGGCCCGGATCCCCGGACAGGGATGGCTGGCTTAGACAACATTGCCCCCGAAATTCGTGTAGTGGGCCTGCAGGCCCTTGGCGACGTCGTAAAGGAACCGGTACGGATCCTGGAACTTGCGGCCCACGTCGTTCAGCACGCCGTCGTCCATCATGTCCTTGCGCGCTGTGGCCCTTGTGCGGTGAGATCCGCCGTGCGGTCGTAGAGCTTCGCCATCATGTCGCGCTCGGCCTGCAGCTCCGCGCGCGACATCACCGGGCCGTAGGCCGGCACGATGCGCGTCTGGTCATTGACGAGTTCGAGCAGGTCATCCATGGCATCGACGCGGCCGCCCAGCCAGCCGCCCGCATACCAGTCGAGCGCCGGATCGCGCAGCGGCGAAACCACGTCGCCGGCCGCCAGCACGTTGGAGTCCCGGAAGAACACGTAGGCGTCGCCGCGCGTATGTGCTTCGAGCAGGTAGCCGAACTCGATGCGTTCGCTGCCGGCCTTCATCTCGCCCCTGCCGCGGAAAGTCACCGTCGGAACGGCTTCCTTCGGCGGCGCCTTCACCCAGCGATCTTCCGCCGGGCACGTAGTAATCGGCCGCCAGCCACTGCTTCGTGATGGTGTGGGCGTGGATCTCGCGCGCCGGCCTTCGCGAACAGCGCGTTTCCGCCCGTCTGGTCGGCGTGGTAGTGCGTGTTGAACAGCGTGTGCACCTTGGCGCCGCCCAGGCTCTTCTGCACGGCACGGCGCCAGTTTCGCCGAGCCGCTGTCGACCAGCAGCACGCCGTCACCGGCATCGACAGCACGACCACATTGCCGGCGCGCCGGTGATGACGCTGACGCGCTCGGTGACGCTTGCGGTCGGCAGTACCGGCGCGCGGTGCGGCGCTGGTCGCGGCCGCGCGCACGGAGACTGCTGGCAGCCTGCCAGGCGCCCAGCAGCGGCAGGGCGGTAAGCCCTGCGAGGCCACTCAGCCGATGCCGGAGAAATTGTCTGCGATCAGCGTCATGTCAGACCTCGGACAGCAGGCCAGTGCTGTTGCCGAAGCTCGGCTGCGGGATGCCGAGCTTGTCGAGCATGGTCAGGTGCAGGTTCGCCAGTGGCGTGCGTTCCGGCAGCACGAGGTTCTTGCCGCCGACATGCTTGCCGTTGGCGCCGCCGATCAGCACTTCCGGCAGCGGATAGTTGTCGTGCGCGTTGCTGTTGCCCATGTTCGAGCCATAGAGGAACAGCGAATGATCGAGGATGCTGCCTTCGCCTTCCTTCGTGTCGGCCAGCTTCTTCAGGAACGCCGCGAACCGCTCCATGTGGTAGCGCTGGATGCGCTGCAGTTCGGCGATGCGCTCGCGCTGGTTGGCGTGGTGGCTGACCGGGTGGAAGCCGCCGGCAACCTTCAGGTTCGGATAGGGGCGGTCGGTGCCTTCGGCGGCCATCACGTAGGTGGCCACGCGCGTCAGGTCGGCCTGGTAGGCCAGCGCGATCAGGTCGAACATCATCTTGCAGCTGCTGGTCGAAGTCCTCGAGCTCGCCGACCGGCGCATCGGGCACCGTCGACGCCGCTCAGGTCGCGCGCGCTGGCCATGGTCACGCGGCGTTCGAGTTCGCGCACCGTGTCGAGGTAGTCCGACAGCGCCCGCTGGTCGCCCGGGCCCAGGTCGCTTGCTCAGCGACTGCGTCGCGTTCGCTGATCATGTCGAGGATGCTGGCGTTCTTGCGCAGCAGCGCATCGCGCTCGGCCGCCGTGTCGCCTTCGCCCATGAGCTGGATGAACACCTTGCGCGGGTTGTATTCCATCGGCAGCGGCTTGTTGGGCGCGGCATAGGACGTCGTGACGGAATAGAAGCCGCCATTGCCGGCCGCGATCTGGACGGTGGTCTCGGCAGCCAGTTCCAGCGAGGGCAGCGTGGTCTGCTGGCCGAGCTTCTGGGCGATCACCTGGTCCAGCGTGGTGGCGAGGCTCGCGCCCTTGGCCGACGTGTCGGGCCGCACGCACGACAGCCAGGTTGCCGGATTCAGCGTGTGCACCGAACCCATGGCGGTGCTGTTCTCGATGTTGTCGAAGGTGGTGACGTACTTCTTGAAGGGGTCGAGCGGCGCAACAGTCTGCGCCGAGCTTGAAGTCCGCGCCCTTGCCGGTGGAGGTCCAGACGTCGACTTCCTTGCCGAAGACGGTGTTGTTCATGATCGCGCCGTGCGGCAGATAGAAGAACCCCGCGCGGGTCTTCGGTGCAGCCGCAGTCTGCGCCAGCGCCGTGCCGGCCGGCACCATGGCGTCGAGGAACGGCAGGCCCAGTGCCACGCCGCTGCCGCGCAGGAACGTGCGCCGGGACAGGTGCTTCTTCGTCAGGAAAATCGCCATCGCTGTCTCCGTTATGGGATGCCGCGGCCGCGGCCATGCGGCTGGCCTGGCTGCGGCTTGTCTCTTCGGGTCCCTGGCGCCGGAACGCATCGCTGTTCACGATGCCGTTGATGAGGGCGCCGAACGTGTAGTTGTCCGCGGCCGCGCCGTTCACGATCTGCCGGACCTGCGGCATGTCGAAGTACTCGACCTCGCGGTTGAGCGCGTACATCATCAGGCGCTTGGTCACCGTGGTCGGGAACTGGTCCGGACGACTGGTCAGGTAGTTGCGCAGTTCCACCGGGCCATTGATGCTTCACGCCGCTCGACAGTTCGGTGCTGGCATCGATGGGTGCCTTCGCCTGCGCATCGACGGTGCGCCAGCGCCCGGTGTTGTCGAAATTCTCCAGCGCGAGGCCAGGCGGATCGATCAGGCCATGGCAGGCCTGGCAGGTGGGATTCTGGCGGTGCTCTTCCAGTCGTGCGCGCACGGTGGTGGGCCTGCTCGCCGTCCTTCACGCCGATGTCCGTATTCACGTTGGGCGGTGGCGGGGCGGGCGGAGTGCCCATGATCCGGTCGAGCACCCAGGCGCCGCGCAGCACCGGCGAGGTGCGATCGCCATAGGAAGTGCGCAGCAGGAATGCGCCCTTGCCGAGCAGTCCGAAGCGGTTCTCGTTGGTCGAGCTTCACGCGGCGGAACTGCGGAGCCGCGCACGCCGGCGATGTCGTACTGCCGCGCCAGTGCCTCGTTGACGAAGGTCCAGTCCGCGTTGAGCAGGTCGACCACGCTGCGGTTCTCGAGCAGCACGCTGGCCAGGAACAGGCGGATCTCGGTCTCGAAATTCGCCGCGCATCGCGGCATTGAATCCGCCGTCCGTGGGGTCGACCTTTTCCAGCTCGTCGAGGTTCAGCCAGGCCAGCGCGAAGTTCTCGACCAGCGTGTTGGCGCGCGGATCCTTGAGCATGCGCTCGACCTGCGCTTCCATGACCGCCGGGTCGGAAAGCCGCTTGCCGGCGGCGAGGTCGATCAGCTCCTCGTCTGGTCCCGTGTTCCACAGGAAGAACGACAGGCGCGATGCCAGTTCCAGGTCGCTCAGCAGGCGCGACTCGTCGGGCCTGCGGCGACGTCGAGATGGCGCGATACAGGAAGTCGGGACTCGACAGGACTGCGGTGACCAGTTCGGTCACGCCGGAGTCGAAGCCGCCGGCTTCCGCCCGGCCCAGTTCGTAGAATTTCATCAGCGTCTGCACGTCGGCATCGGTCACCGGACGGCGGAACGCCTGCGTCCCCAGGTGTCGCGCGATCTTTTCCGCGCAGGGCCGCTCTTCCGCGGCGTTCTTCGGTTGGCAGACGAAGATCCTGGCGCGGCTGTCGTTCATCGACAGGCCGTGGGGCGAGAACGGTCCTTCGATCTCGATCGCGGTCTGGATGATGGGCACGTCGGAGACCCGGCCGCCGCCGCCGAAGGCCGCCGAGCCGCCGCCGGTGGCATCGTTGCTCAAGGACCTGTGAGCGTTCGATGTAGGTCATGACCACCTCGCGGCGGCCAGCCTTGACCTGCGCCGCGCTCGCGACCTTCGCGAGGATGGCCTTGCGTGCCTGCGGGACCGTCGCGGTCGGCGAGATCCAGGTACTCGCGGCCCGCCGATTTCCTTGCGCACCACTTCCACGCCGTCGATCAGGATGACCAGCGTGGCCGCGGTCTGCGCGCCGCGCGGATAGAGACCCATGTCGATGAAGTCTTCTTCCGGAACATTGAAGCGATATTCGCCGTCGGCCGGGAACACGTGCGTGAAGCGGATGCCGCCGCGGCTGCGTGCCGCCGCGCGTGCCCAGCGGGAAAGGCGGCCGCGGCTGGCCTGGCGTGGCCGGAATGGTGACCTTGGCCATCTTCGGCACGGGTTCGCCGACGGCGAGCCGTGCGGCGCGACGCGCCGCCGACAGGTACTGCTCCATGAAGGAGGGCGAGACGGCCAGCGCGCCGGCGATATTGCTGAATCCTTCGACCTCGATCTCGGTGGGCAGCGTCTGCTTCGGATCGATGTCCACGCCGATCAGCGCCTTCACCGACGCCGCGAACTCGGTGCGGTTGAGGCGCTGGATCGGGCACATGGCCGACATGCGCGGTTCTTCGCGGCGGCGTCGACGGACGATTCCAGATAGCTGACGAAGGCATCGATATCGGCCTGGCCGGGCTGGTTCTCGCCGGCAGGCGGCATGAGCCGGCCGCGAAGCTTGTTGATGGTCTTTTCCCAGACCTCCGGATCCTCGCCGACGTGGGCCAGGTCCAGCGTGTCGAAAGCCAGGCTTCCGGCCCAGTCCTCGGCGTTGTGGCATTCCACGCAGTTGGTGTTGATCAGGTCGCCGAGCGCCTTGTTGGCGCCTGAATTCACGGCCTCCTGGGCCGGAGCGGCGCTCGCCCAGAGGGCAAGTCCGGCCAGCGGCGCCCAGGCAAATGCCGGCTTCAGTGCGTACCCCATGAATGCTCCGCCCTTGCGCATTACCCCGCCCTCGTCCTGATCGTCGTTATCTTACCGAGTGTGCAGGGATTCGAGCCGCCCGGGCCCGGAAAGTTCGATCCCGAGGCCCCGTCAGAGCCCGCCACCCCATCCGTACTGCCAGGCAATGCTGACGGCATCGAAGTCGCTGCCGGTACGGACCAGCACTCCGGTGTGTGCGGTGACCTTGATCGAGTTGCGGCGATTGACCGGCAGCGAGACGACAACGCCCACGCGGCTGTTCTCCTGCAGGTCGTCCTTGCGCACGCCGTCCACCGTCGTGCGCCCGCCGCCGTACCAGGTGCCGCTCAGGGAGGCCCATACGCCGTTGGAGAAGCCGCGGATCAGCCCGGCCTGGACGGAGTAGACCGGCTCCTGCTCGCGGGTTCCGCCGAGGAAGTCGTCGTTGTCCTGATAGAAAACCGCCCCACCCGAAAGCTCGAGGATCCAGGGTCCGATGGCCTTCGACATCCCCAGTTCCGGCTTGAAGGCCCAGCGGTTGGTGCCGATGTTGACGAGCCTGTCGGCATCGTACTGGCCCAGCGGCACCCACGCCAGGAGGCTGGCGCCGATGATCAGGTCCTGCTGATAGCCCCTGGATTCCTGAAGCGTCCGCGCCGGAGCGCCGAACAGGTTGACCGAAAACCGCAATCGCGGATCGCTGAAACCGGACACCTTTCGTTCGACCGGCGCTCCAGCCAGATCTGCGGTTCCCGACAGCCACGCATGTGGTGCCGCGGCGTCGAACTTCGCGGACCGACCAGCGATCGGGAAAGTGCGGGCGTAGGCGAGCGTCGTGCCGTGGATGCTGATCTGTGCGTTTTCCAGCGGCACTGTCGGATCCGTCGCCACGCCCCCTTCAGTGATAGCCGTATGCGGCCACGGCAAAGTTGAGCCCCACCGGCGTGTTGGAATAGGTCCTTGGCTCGATCTCCTGCGCCGATACGGGAGCGCATGACAACGCCAGTGCTAAGACGGCAAATGCAAGCCTCAAGGATGTCCTCTCCGCCCTGGTAGATCCTTCGGCGCGTAGTGTTCCAGAAGAAACTGGGGGAAGATATGCCGAATGAGAATCTCTTCCACCTCGCTGCTCCTGGTACTCGGGGTCCTGGTGTTTCCGGCAGTCCGGCCCGCGCAGGCGGCATCGGCATCCCCGGTCTTCCCGGCGCTAGCCGAACCAGCAACCCATGTAGCCATTCCGGGGAAGTTTGTCTGGTTTGACCTCGCGACCAGCGATGCCGCGGCCTCGCAGCGCTTCTACGGCAAGGTCTTCGACTGGGAATTCCAGCCACTGCGCGGTACGCAGGAGCGTTACTCCGTGATCCGGAACGCGGGTCGGCCAGTCGGCGGCATTTTCCACCCGGCGGTCCCGCCCGAAGGCGCGACAGGCGCAGGCGCCGTGGGCGCGCGCTGGCTGTCCATTGCGTCCGTGGCGAACATGGATCGCACAGTGGCCGCCATGACGGCAGGCGGCGCGCAGGTGCTGGTGCCCGCAACCGTAGTCGACGGATTTGGTACGCGCGCATTGTTGCGCGATTCCCAGGGCGCGATCGTCGGCCTGCTGCAGTCGTCGAGCGGTGATCGGAAGGACGCGCCGGTCGAGACGGGAGAATTCTTCTGGGTGGACCTCTACGCGCGTGACCCCGCCGCTGCGGCCCGTGCGTACCAGCAGCTGGGGTACGAACTCTCGAGTGACGAAGTGTCGGGTGACGACCGGATCGTGCTCTCGGCGCAACGGCTACGCGCGCGCCGGCATCCTGCGACTGCCACCGGAGGGACGCGAGTCCGGGTGGCTGCCGTACGTGCAGGTCGACGATGTGCCGGCGACTCTCGCGCGCGTGCGTGCCGCTGGCGGAAAAGTGCTGCGCGAGCCGGATCCCGCGATCCTGGGCGGCCAGCTCGCCGTGTTTGCAGATCCGCTGGGCGGAGTGCTGGGCGTACTGAACTGGCCCACGACAGCCACCCCGGGAGCACAGCCATGAGCCGCTCGCATCTTGCGTTGAAAGCTCTGGCGCTCGCCGCGTGTTTTCGCCATCGGCATGGGGGGATGCTCGGACAATCCACCCACGGTCAGTGGCAGCGTCAGCGTCGGATACGGGTCGTACTACGGAGGTGGGTACTACGGCAGTCCGTGGTACTACGGCGGCGGATACCCACCGACCGTCGTCGTTCCCCCTCCAGGCTACGGCAACCGTCCTGGATGACGGCGGTGGCGGAGCGAGTGAAGCCACGTCCCACACCCCTGCCGGCTGCGCAGCCCCGGATGGGTGGCGGTGGCCGGAGACGCTGATCGCACATCTAAAGCAGCGACATCAGGTCCGGCGCGGCTTCTAGCAAAGCTTCCTTCGCGGTGGCGTGCTCGCGAAGGAACGAGAAGTCCTCGAACTCGAAGCCGGGACCCACCGTACAACTGCACAGCGCGTAGCTTCCGAGCGGGCGCGCCGCCTGCCACCAGTCGGCAGGTACGGATATCACCGGTTCGACTCCTTCCCGACGGGCCCGAGGGATGCCCTGAAGCTGCCGGCGGCAAGCAGGAAGTAGATCGTGGTCAGCGCGCTGCGCGAGGGTCCCTGGCCCGTCGTCACGCGGACGGTGGAGCGCCAGTGTCTCGCGGTAGTAACCACCTTCCGGATGGGGTTCCAGGGCGAGGAGGCGGATCAGTTCTTCGGCACGCGGATTCATTGCAACTGACGATAGAGCCAGAGGAACCGGTCCGCAGCGCGATGCAGATTGGCCTGCCAGTCGCTGGCCGCGGCGTGATCGGCCCCGTCGCTGATGTACTTGGCGCACGCGAACGGAGTGCCTTCGACATGGCAGACCTTGGCCAGTGCATAGGCTTCCATGTCGACGACATCGCAAGCCGCCGCCGGCTCTCCCGTCTCGAACGAATCGCCTGTGCCGCAATTCGAGCAGGGGAGCTCGCCAAATGGCGAGGGAAACTCAAGCACCGAGGGGACTTCCTCGTAGGGCGTGGTGCCTGGATCGAAGCCGAGGCCGGTGACGTCCATGTCGCGCTGGAGAAAGGCTGTGCAGGCTACGACCGTGCCCGTGTCAAACCTGCGGCTGCCCGCGGAGCCGAAATTCACGACGCGCGGCAGTGGCAGGCTGGCATGCCGGTAGCCTGCCAGCGCGCGAGTCAACACCATCGCGGCATTCACCTTGCCGACGCCGGTGTACAGCACCGGAATGCCGGCCTGCTCGAATACGCCCTGTGCTTCGAGCGGCAGCGCCATGACCACGAGCCACCCGCTGTGTTCAGTCATAGACCAGCACAGAACGCAGCGCCAATCCGTTCCAGCGAAATTCCGGGATGAGCTTCAGGTCGATGAGCGCCACGAGCGCGCAGACCTGGAACCCGGAACGGACGCAGAGATCCGCACCTGCGGTCAACGTCCCGCCTGTGGCCAGCACGTCGTCGACGAGGAGGACCCGACCGGACCCCGGTTGCATTTCAAGCGTGGCGACTACCGTACTCGAGCTGGTAGGCAATGCTCGACACCGGCGGAGGCAACTTGCCCTGCTTGCGGATGGGGATGAATCCCTTGCCGCGCCGCAATGCCAGCGCGGCGCCCAGGATGAAACCGCGTGATTCGATGCCGGCGATGGCGTCCACCTGCGCCCATTCGTCCGCCTTCGAGCAGGTCATCAAGCGCGGCGATCGTCGGCTCGAATCGGGCCCTCAGCAGCGGCATGATGTCCCGGAACAGGATTCCCGGTTGCGGGAAATCGGCAACCGACACGACGTATCGCTTCAGGTCATTCGCAGGCATGACGGCAGAGTATCCGACGGCCCCGACCCCCTGATCCACCTTTCATCGGCAATTCATCCGCCAAAACTCGGTTCTTCTTCATTCAACCGGAGCTCCCGGTTCGACAACGCTTGGCTCGTCCCTGAACGAGGAAGGATGTCGATGAACAACAGCTGTCGCGCAACCGGTCGAAGGCTACGAATTCGACGGGTTCGTGGTCGACGTGCGCCGGCGCGGGGTCTGGCGGCAGGATGGTACGCCGGTGCAGCTCACGGCCCGGCTGTTCAAGACCCTGCTGCTGTTCGTGGAACGTCCCGGCGAGCTGCTGGACAAGGACTGGCTGATGGCCACGATCTGGCCCGGAATGGACGTGGGGGAGAACAGCCTGAGCCAGATCATCTGCGGCCTTCGCCGCGCCCTGGTCAGGGAGGGGCGCGGTTACATCCAGACCGAGTCACGGCACGGGTTCCGCTTCATCTGTCCGGTGAAGGCGCTACCACCGTTCCTGGTGTCCCCGCTGGAGGCATCGGGGCTCAAGGACGCCGGGTCGCTTCCGGACGCGCTGGCCAGGCTGTCGTACATGCTGGCCGTGCAGGACGTCATCATGCGGCATCTCGCCGACATGCTGGCGCCGCATCATTTCGATGCGGCGCAGCCGGGAACAGTCGCCTCTACTTCGGCTGGAAGTGGTGGTCACGCACCCAGTCGGACACCAGCTTTCCCAGTGTGACGCCATCCGTCGAGGGAGTGGCGGAAGTGCTGGCCGCCCCAGATGCGGCCCATGTAGTTGTTCTGCACGAACTCATCCACGCTGGTGTATTGGTGCGCCGTCACCGCCGGGTTTACGGTTCGGGCATCCATGCTGAAGTTGAAGTTGCGCGTGTCGAAATAGCTGGCCAGCGTCTCGGCAATGGCCGATGACACGCAGGTGTGCGCCGCGGGGTATTCCGGATGCGGGGGCACGGGCCCGAGTGCAGTCCAGCCCGGCACGGCTACCGTGGCATCGTTGACGTCGGTATCGGCGAGCGGGATTGCGCTGTGCGGGCGCCAGAACCAGTAGTGGAACTTGGCGTCCCAGCAGGCAACGACCGTGTCGGACAGCGACACCCAGATCATGGCCGAGAGTCGCGCATCTTCAGCGAGCGTGAGCGTGAAGGACGCACCGGGACTGCCGGGCCAGTGCGAGAACTGCCCCAGGTTGCGCGGCCAGTGGTGGTTGGGCGCTTCGGTGTGGTAGCGCGCCGTCTCCGTCTGTTCGGCGTTGCGCAGCAGGCTGGTGGTGCTGCCCCAGTCGCGGACCTCGGCGAAGTCGGCCGCATACGCGGCGCTGCCCAGCACGGGAGGTCCGCGCAGCGAACCGCGGAACTGGGCCGCGCCGGTCAATGCGAATGGCCTGATGTTGGCGATGAACGGGGAGGCCAGTGCTGGCGGGGGCAAGCGGTATTGGCCGGGCAGGGTGCCGGAAGCAAAGGGACCCATGGGGGTCATGCGGCCGTCATTGGCGCGCGCCGCGAGTACCTTTGTCGCCACCTCGGCGCCGAGGGCGATTCCACGGGTCACCTCGTCACCCTGGGCACCGGTGTTCAGCCCGGCCAGCCTGTCATCGTAGAGGGACTGGTAGACCGCGCTGCGGTCGGGCCAGAACACCTTCATCACGCCATAGGCTGCCGCCATGACCGCTGCGTCCTGCGCGCGGCCGGAATTCGGCGCAGTGGCGACGGGTTTGACCATGAACGGCTTGTGCGTGCCCACCACGGCCATGACGGCGTCGTACATGGCTATGTGCACCGTGGCCATCTCCACGTTCCAGACCGCGCGGCGCTCCACGTCGGGCCTGGTCGTGTCGGCCGCATCGACCGGGTACAGGCCGGAGGCGTTGTAGGTGTCTGAAGCCTTGAGGCTCCAGACCTGCACCATGTCCGACTGGTGGGACACTGCCGGGGGTGGCGGCGGGGCAGCCGGCTGCGGCGGCGCGGAGACTGTGTCCTCATCGCCGCACGCGGCGAACAGGAATGCCAGGCCGCAGGCCATCGATACGGTCAGGGTGCGTCGAGCGTTGTTCAGGCACATCGGTGTACTCCTTGTTCAGGCATCGCCGCCCACGCGTGCGGCTCGTGCGAACGCAGCGTGCGGTCGAGTGCGCGCTGAAGTCTTGAGGAAATCCTGAAAAGTCCTGACGCTGCCGGAGGCTTCGACAGCGTCGCGGACAGGCGCTAGCATTCCCTAGGCAACAAATGGGGGGACGATGCGAACGCAGAGTCGCAGGGATGAGCGACCCGCCGCGCTGCAGGGCGCGCTGTGGGCCCTGGTTGCCCTCGCCTTGGCACTGGTCGTGATTCATTTGTGGCCGGATGAGTCGCCAGTGCCGGAGACGCGCATTTTCCAGAGCCTGCTCGACCCACCGTCCACCCCTGAATCCTGGTTCCATGGTGCGAACGGCTTCCTAGCGGAAGGCGACATCTTCGCCAGCGGCGAACGGTTTGCGGCGGGGTTCAGGCAATCCGGAACGGCAATGCGGGAGGAACACCTCGTTGTTCCGGAGGAACTCCTTGCCTGCATGCGGACGACACCCGGCTGTCCTGATGCATTGCGACGAGAGAAAGTCCGGGACCTGCTCGCATCCCATCGGACGCTGCTGGACCACTACCTGGCCCTGTATGGGGCCAGTGACTTCGCCAACGTCTTGCCCGCGGAGCTCGACGCTCCGCTGCCGCACGTCGCAGGCATCCTCGCGGCCCAGCAGCTCCTGCTAGCCTCCCTACTGGCCGAGACCGACACGGGGAACGCACTGCACGGCGTGGACCAGGACCTCGCATACTGGCGCCGCGTCCTTGCTGGAACCAATGTGCTGTTGACCAAGGTGGCTGCCGTGCGTGGTGCGTCCCGGGCGCTCATGCTGCGAAGCAGGCTTATGGAGCGACTTGATGCAACCGCGTTGCGTTCCCTGCCTCAAGTGCCCACTCTGTTGCCCGTCGAATGGGACTTGCAGGATGCCATCCGGTTCGAGATGGGCATCGACTACCCGGTGATGCACGACCTTGGGAAATTCATGGCCCGGAATCGAGGGCTCTTTCAGGGGCTGTATGCGCTGCTTCCGATAAAGCCGAATGCCACCTACAACCGACACCAGCAGAACCATGCTCCCTTTCTGGCAATGGCCGGCCTGCCCGCCCCGGACTTCGTCAATGCCCATGCGACACGTCCTCCCGCGCTGCATGCCGTGGGCTGGTGGGACCGGATCTTCAACGGCAAGGGCATCTGGATACTGCGGATGGCCGATGCCACCCAAGTGTTCGGGAAGTACACCTTCATCGCGCACGATCTCGATGCCCAGATTGCGCTGGTCAATCTCAAGCAGCAGATGCTGGGTGCCGGCTCCGACGCAGGATCCTGGCGACAACAGCTGGCCGAATCGCCGATCCGGAATCCCTACCGGAACGAGGAAGCAGGACACTGGGACGAGTCAAGTTCGCAACTGGGGTTCGCGACCAGGCCCGGGCCCGAAAGCCCGGAACGTCTTCCCTTGAGGGTTGGGTTTCCCGGGGAGCGCCCTGACACAGTCAACTGGAAGGGATCTCCTGCGACTGTGGCGCCGGCTGCGCCCGCTGCCCGGCGGGCAGTGGCTGTTTCGCAGCCATCTTCGGTTTTCTGGTCCCGTACTCCGGTTCGGTCCGTCCGCGCATCCGCGTGCTTGAGCCGGGCCACGCCGAGGTGGAGATTCCCGATCGTCGCGCGAACCGCCAGCACCTGGGTTCCATGCATGCGATCGCGTTGCTCAACGCTGCCGAGCAGGCGAGCGGCCTCGCCATGCTGGCCGGATTGCCGGATGGCGTCCGCGGCATCGTCACGCAGATCTCGATGCAGTACCTGAAGAAGGCGCGTGGCACTATCCGGGCCGTGAGCCATGTTGCCGTACCGACTGTCACCGCCGACATGGAAGTCGACGTGGAGGCCGAGTGTGTCGATCGACAGGGTGACGTGGTGGCGCGCGCGACAGTGCGCTGGCGCTTGGGCCTGAGCCGCTGATGGAAACACCTTTCACACGCCATGCCGGCGTTGCCGTGCCGCTGATCTGCGGCCCCATGTACCCCTGCTCGAACCCGGAACTGGTCGCGGCAGTCAGCGAAGCCGGTGGACTCGGCGTGATCCAGCCGATCTCGCTCACCTATGTGCACGGCCATGAGTTCCGGGCGGGCCTGCGCTACATCCGGTCGATGACAACCCGACCGGTGGGCTTCAACGCGCTGATCGAGGCCAGCAGCAAGACCTACCTCGCCCGCATGCAGGCGTGGATCGATGTCGCGCTGGAGGAGGGCGTGCGCTTCTTCATCACCTCGCTTGGCGACCCGAAGTGGGTCTGCCGAGCGCGTGCATGCAGCCGGTGGCGTCGTCTACCACGATGTCACCGAGGCCCGGTGGGCGCGCAAGGGCGCCGATGGCGGCGTTGATGGACTGATCGCGGTGAACGAGCGCGCGGGCGGCCACGCCGGAAGCCGCAGCGCGGAAGGCTTGCTGGACGAGCTGCGCCCTTTCGGATTGCCGCTGGTTGCCGCAGGCGGCATGGGCACGCCGGAGGAGTTCGCGCGGCACCTGCGCATGGGCTATGCCGGGGCGCAACTCGGCACGCGCTTCATCGCGACTCCGGAGTGCCGGGCCAGCGACGCGTACAAACAGGCGATCGTGGCGGCACAGGCAGCAGACATCGTCCATACGGAACGGCTGACGGGCGTGCCCGTGGCCGTGATCCGCAGCCCATGGATAGACCGGCTCGGCACGAGCGCCGGACCCTTTGCGCGCTGGATGCTGCGCGGCCGGCGGCGCAAGCACTGGATGCGCACGTTCTACATGCTCAACTCCGCGCGGCGACTCCGGAAATCGCTGGGGTCAGAGAGCCAGGACGACTACTGGCAGGCGGGAATGTCGGTGGCCGGCATCCATTCGATTGTCCCGGCGGCGGAAGTCGTGCGCAGCTTCGCTGCGGCACTTGATCACGAAGGCCGGTTCAGCTCGTACTGACAGATATTCACGGTTGCCGCCACGTTCAGCGATTCGATGGCGCCGGGTTCCAGCGATCGTGAACGGCTGTGCGCCCAGCGCGGCAAGCGCTTCGCGCGGCAGGCCGCGGCCTTCATTGCCGAAGATGTAGCAGTCGAAGTTCGCGGAACGCCGGTGTGGCAATCGACTGGCCCTGCAGGTCGAGGCTGGCGATGCGCCCGAAGCGCGCCGGCAGCGAGTCGAGCGGCACGTCGATCTCCACCGGCACATGGAAGATGGCGCCCATGCTGGCGCGCACCACCTTGCCGTTGTGCAGGTCCACGCTGTCGGGGCTGAGCAGGCAGCGGAAGCCGCCGAACCAGGCCAGCGTGCGCAGGATGGTGCCGAGATTTCCCGGATCCTGGATCTCGTGCAGGTAGATGGCGCGCTCGCCGGGCTGTGGCGCCGGTGCCGTGCAGCAGCGGCACCACGGCCGCAATGCCCTGCGGTGAGCGCGTCTCGCTGATCTGCATCATGTGGCGCGAATTGACCACGTGCGTCGTGAGCGGGCTCGTCCAGTGCGCATACTCCCGCGTGAAATAGACCTCGCTGGCGCGCAGGCGCGCATCGTGCACCGCCGCCTTCTGCAGCTCCTGCACCAGGTGCTCGCCCTCCAGCAGGAAGTAGCCGAACTCCTCGCGGTATTTCTTCTGGTGCAGCTTCTTGATGTCCTCGAACTTCATGACAGGCTCCGCGCCACGGCTTCGGCCACCTTGATGCCATCGACGCCCGCCGAGAGGATGCCGCCGGCATAGCCCGCGCCTTCGCCGCAGGGATACAGCCCGCGCACGTTGAGGCTCTGCAGCGACTCCGCATCGCGGGTGATGCGCACGGGCGAGGAAGTGCGGGTCTCGACGCCGGTGAGCACGGCGTCGTCGCGGTCGAAGCCGCGGATCTGCCGGCCGAACACCGGCAACGCCTCGCGCATGGCGTCGATGGCGTAGGCCGGCAGCGCCTGCGACAGATCGCCCAGGCGCACGCCGGGCTTGTAGGAAGGCTTGACCTCGCCAAGCTCGCGTGGAGCCGATGCCGCGCAGGAAGTCACCGACCAGCTGGCCCGGCGCGCAGTAGTCGCTGCCGCCCGAGCACATAGGCCGTCGACTCCAGTGCTTCCTGCAGCGCCACGCCGGCAAGCGGTCCGCCGGGAAAATCCGGCTCCGGATTGATGGCCACCACGATGCCCGCGTTGGCATTGCGCTCGTTGCGCGAGTACTGGCTCATGCCGTTGGTGACCACGCGCTGCGGCTCGGAGGTGGCCGCCACCACCGTGCCGCCCGGGCACATGCAGAAGCTGTAGACCGAGCGCCCGTTGCTGGCGTGGTGCACGAGCTTGTAGTCGGCGGCGCCGAGTTCGGGATGGCCGGCAAAGCGGCCGAGGCGCGCGCGCGTCGATCAGCGACTGCGGATGCTCGATGCGGAAGCCGATGGCGAACGGCTTGGCTTCCATGAATACACGCGCGCTGCTCGAGCATGCGCAACGTGTCGCGCGAGCTGTGGCCCAGCGCGAGCACCACGTGGCGACTGTGCAGGGTCTCGCCGCTGGCGAGCACCACGCCTTCGACCTGGCCGTTGTCGATGAGCAGGTCGGTGACCTTGCTCTCGAAGCGCACCTCGCCGCCGAGCGCGATGATCTCCTCGCGCATCGCGGCCACCACGCCGGTGAGGCGAAAGGTGCCGATGTGCGGCTTGCTGACGTAGAGGATTTCCGCCGGCGCGCCGGCGCGCACGAACTCATGCATCACCTTGCGGCCGTAGAACTTCGGATCCTTGATCTGGCTGTAGAGCTTGCCGTCGGAGAACAGGCCCGCGCCGCCCTCGCCAAACTGCACGTTGGACTCGGGCGTCAGCGTGTTCTGCGCCACAGCGCCCAGGTGTCGCGGGTGCGGCGGCGCACGTCGCGACCGCGTTCCAGCACGATGGGCCTGAAGCCCATCTGCGCGAGCAGCAGCGCGGCGAACAATCCGCAGGGGCCGAACCCCACCACCAGTGGGCGCTCCTTGAGCGCCGCCGGTGCCTGCGCAACCGGGTGATAGGTCGTGTCCGGGGCGACGCCGACATTGCCGGTCGCCGGCGAAGCGCCGCAGCACTGCGGCCTCGTCGCGCACCGTGACATCGACGATGCAGATGAACAGGATGCCGCTGTTCTTCTTGCGCGCGTCGTAGCTGCGCTTGAACAGCGTGAAATCCAGCAGGTCCGCGTCGGCGGAATGGCCAGCCGCTTCAGGATCGGCCTGGCGCAGGCCTCGGGCGCGTAGTCGAGCGGCAGGGGCAATTCGGTAATGCGGATCACCGCTGACTTCCTGGCCGGTCTATCCGGCAGAGGGGTAGAATGCCGCCGATTCTAGCGCGTGGTTCCCCCCAGGAAATGGCCCGATCCAAAAGCAGCGCCAGCTGGCTGTCGCGACATCTCAGCGACCCCTTCGTCAAGCAGGCGCAGAAGGATGGCTATCGCTCGCGCTCGGCCTACAAGCTGATCGAGCTGAACGAGAAGGACAAGCTGATCCGCCCCGGCATGCGCATCCTGGACCTGGGCTCGGCGCCCGGCGGCTGGTCGCAGGTGGCCGGCAAGCTGGTCGGCGCGAAGGGGCGCGTGCTGGCCACCGACATCCTGCCCATGGATGCGCTGAAGAACGTCGATTTCATCCAGGGCGACTTCACCGAAGACGCCATCGTGCAGCAGCTGCTCGACTGGCTGGGTGGCGGCAAGATTCGACCTCATCATCTCCGACATCGCGCCGAACATCACCGGCATCAGTTCGGCCGACCAGGCCTCGTCGATCTACTTCCTGGAGCTGGCGCTCGACACCGTGCGCAAGACCCTGAAGCCCGGCGCCACCTTCGTCGCGAAGATGTTCCAGGGCTCGGGGTCGGATCAGTACCTGAAGGAGCTGCGCGCGCACTTCGACAAGGTGCTGATCCGCAAGCCCGCGGCCTCGCGCAAGGAATCGCGCGAGGTCTACCTGGTGGCGAAGGGATTCAAGGGTTGATCGGCGGGTGAAGTCGATGTCGGATACAGGCGCATAGGTGTACCCCTTGTCCTCGCGGATGTTTGTCGTGATGCGCGAAATGAACGCGCCACCCAGCAACTGGTTCATCGTGCGGTATGCGATGTCGTCGGGCGAACCGGCCAACGGCGCATCGAAGGCCAGGCGCAGCGTGGTCTGCGGCGCGCCGGGCCGGTCGACGAGAATGACCAGCGGGCCGGGCGCGTGGTTGCCTGGCAGGGCGAGTGGTTCCGGCCCTGGCGCCCAGTCGCCGAACGCCTCGTGAATGGCAGCCTTCACCTTCATTGCGTCAAAGCGACCTGCAACATACAGGTGCGCACGCTTCGCGCCGAACTCCGTGGCGTGGAAGGCCTTCACCTGCTCCAGGGTATAGCCGTCGAGCTGTTCCAGCGTAGCCAGCGGGCGGCCAAAAGGGTGGGCGTCGCCATACAGGGTGCGCGCCAGGGCGACGTCGGCCAGGACTCCGGGCTGGGCTATGGCCTGCGCCAATCGCCTGCCGAGATTGGTCTTGATCCGTGCCAGTTCACTCCCGGGCAGGGCCGGGCGCTGTGCCACATCGCCCACCAGCGCGATCGCCTTGGGCGCATGCTCGGACAGCACGTCAATGGTGACCTGCGTGGTGAGATTGCCCGAGCCCACCACGATCTTCCCGCCCATGCCGGCGGCCGCGGTGGCGAGGTCGGCTGAGGACCTCTCGCCGGCACCTTCCGTCATCAATTCGGCAGCGACATCCGACAGCCAGGGATCATCACCCTCGTTCAGGCCACCCACCTGCACGCGCAGCGAGACCACCGTCTTTGGCGCCACACCGTAGGGGATGAGCGTGATCGCAAGGCCGTTCGGCAGCTGGTAGTGGTCTGTGGCCGGCAGCTGAAAGGGCTTTGGCTCTCCGATGGGTGGTGCCGGCGGCAACTCCTGCGCCGCCCCCAGTGAGGTCGGCAGGATGGCTGCGAGGACCGCGATCGACAGGGGCAGGGCGGTTCTCATGATGCCTAGCCCCCTGGCGAGCTTGGCGCGCCCGGCTCGATCAGGGAGATCGAGCGGTTGGTGCTGCGCAGATACTCCGCTGCGGTCTTCTGGATCAGTTCAGGCGTCACCTGCGCGAAACCTTCCTCGATGCGGTTGATCGCCGCCGGATCATTGTCGAATAGTGCATACGCGGCGAGCAGGTTCACCAACCCGATGCGCCCGTCCGAATCGATCGTCGAATACAGCTGCGAGCGCAACTTGGTGCGCGCCCGTTCAAGTTCATCTGTCGATACCGGCTTGTTGCGCAGGTCCTCGATGACCTCGTCCACCGTCGCGGTGATCTGCTCGGCGGAGTACGAGGGGTCGTGCGTGAAGCTCATGCTCCACAGCATCGGGCCGTTGTAGTCGAACTGGTTGCCGAGGAAGTAGTTGATGCCGCCGTCCAGCTCTCCCGCGATGCCGGAGTCCTGGACGAGCCTGCGATAGAGCCGGCTGTCGTTGCCTTGCACCAGCAACTGGTCGATGAGACGCCTGGGCTGGCCTTCAACTTCTCGTCCGGACGCAGATAGCGCCACTTGCCCACCGGCAGCCCGCCCAGCGGCACATTCCCGCTGCGCACGCGCTTCAGCCCCGTCACCACGAGGCCGACGAGCTCGCACATGCGGCGAATCTGGCGCTTGCGACCCTCACGCAGCACGAAGCGCAACTGGTGGTCGTTCTGCCAGGACACGCGCGCCGGCTTGAGCGTGACGCCATCGAGCTGCAGGCCGTGCTGCAGCCGCTGCATGCCGTCGTCCGGGAGGTTCGCCCTCGACCCGCACCAGGTACTCCTTCTCGATGGTGGAGTCCTGGCCGATCAGCTGCTTCGCGATGCGCCCGTCCTGCGTGAGCACGAGCAGCCCCGTCGAGTCGATGTCCAGTCGACCGGCTGGGGCGAGTCCCTGCAGGTGGCCATGCTGGAACCGGATCGGCGAGGGATCACCGGACCAGCGATTCTCGGGCTTGATCAACACGATGGCGGGTTCGTAGCCGTCCTCTGCCTGCCCGGAGACGTAGCCCACCGGCTTGTGGAGCAGGATGGTCACCTGTGCACTCTGGTGGTCCCGAGCCGCCGGATCGATTTCGATGCGGGCCTGGGGCGAGACTCGCACGCCGAGCGTGTCGATGACCTTGCCATCGACTTTCACCCAGCCGTTCACGATCCACTTCTCGGCCTCGCGTCGCGAACACAGGCCGAGTTCGCCCATCCGTTTGGAGAGACGTGGATCCTCCGGCTTACCCTGGTGCATCCTGTCCATCGTCGCGCAGCGTGCCCAGGTGCATCAGGCGGCGGATCAACGGGGCGATCACCAGCATGACCACGCCCACGCCGACCGCGAGCCATCCGACCTTGCTGTAGACCTCGAGTACCCGCTCCGGACCGGCTCCCTCGCCGCCAGTCGCGGCCGATATCAGGCCTGCCGTGAAATTCCCGGTGGCCGATGCAAAGAACCAGGTGCCCATGATCAGGCTGGCCATGTGTGCCGGCGTCAGCCGGTTCATCGCCGACAGGCCGACCGGCGACAGGCACAACTCGCCGGTGGTGTGGATCAGGTAGATCAGGAAGATGAAGAGCACCGGCGTCAGGTTGTCCGCGCCGGCCGCCTTCGCGCCGGCCACGAGCACCAGGAATCCCAGGCCGACCTGTATCACGGCCAGGCCGAACTTGGTCGGGGCCGACGGCTCGCGTCCATGGCGACCCAGCTTCAGCCACAGCCACGCGAACACCGGGCCCAGCAGCACGATGTAGATGGAGTTGAGCGACTGGAACATCGACGCCGGAACTTCCCACCCGAGGAGATTCCGGTCCACTGACCGGTCCGTGAACAGGTTCAGCGAGGCGCCGGCCTGCTCGAACAGCGCCCAGAAAAGGATCGAGCCGATGATCAGGTAGAGCGCGGCGAGGATGCGGTCGCGATCCTCCTTCGGCAGGCGGAACACCGCCGTGTAGAGAACGTAGCCGACCAGCACGACGCCCGCCACGCCGAGCAGCAGGCCGACCAGCTTCTGGTTCTGGATCATGATCCAGACCAGGCCCACGGTGAGGAAGCTCAACGCGTACAGCAGCCATTCAAACCGGAGGCCGAACACGCGCGCGGTCAACCGCTGTGGATCCCTGGGTTCGCCGCGCCCCATCAGCAGCGGCTTGCCGAGCACGAAGACCGCGAGGCCCAGCAGCATGCCCACGCCGGCTGCCCCGAAGCCGTATCTCCAGCCAAACGTCTGGCCCAGGTAGCCGGCGGTCAACGCACCGATGGCTGCGCCGAGGTTGATGCCCATGTAGAAAATCGTGTACGCCGGATCGCGACGGATGTCGGTGCGCGGATAGAGCTGGCCGACCATGACCGAGATGTTGGCCTTGAGGAAACCCGAGCCGACGATGATGAAGGACAGTGCCAGCCAGAAGACATTCATCGCCGCGGCCTGCTGGCCGCCGTCGCCCTCGAAGGCCATGAGGAAGTGGCCGAAAGTCAGCAGCACCGCGCCAAACAGCACCGCCTTGCGCTGCCCCAGGTAGCGGTCGGCCAGGTAGCCGCCGACCACCGGTGCGATGTAGACCAGCGCGGTGTAGGCGCCGTAGATGACCGAGGCCTGCTGGTCCGAGTACAGCCAGTGCTGCACCAGGTAGAAGATCAGCAATGCCCGCATGCCGTAGTAGGAAAAGCGCTCCCACATCTCGGCGAAGAACAGGACGAACAGTCCGCGCGGGTGGCCGAGAATGGTCTTCTGTTGCTCGGCTGCGTAGGCGTCGTTGGACATGGGTTGGCGTTTCCTGACGATTGGCGGCTGTCTCAGGCGAAAGTGGATGGTACCCCAGCCCCCAGGCTGCCTGTCGCCCCGGGGTTGACCTTGCTCAGTACGGCGCCGGCAGTTCCGGGTGATTGCGGAAGATGTCGGTCTCCTTCCGCACCTCGTTGAAAGGCCGGTACATCGTGGAGGGAGCGTCGGGTGTGAGACCCAGCATGCCGCTGACGTTCACGGTGCCGTGGTGCGGCGACTCGCCCCAGCTGTACTGGTAGGGATTGCGGAACAGTGCCAGCAGGTTCGATTGCTGGATCTTCCACTCCCCGTCTTCCTTCACATAGTTCACGTAGTAGGGGCCCCAGATCCAGCTGCTGCCGCTCGGGCTGTTCGAAGCGCCCGGTGACAGCCAGTGGCTCCTGGCGCTCTGTCCGTCCGCCGCAATTTCGATGTAGGGATTCACGGCCATGTGCAGGATGAAAAAGCCCGGCACCTCGCGCGTGCGGGCAAAGGCGTTGTACAGGCGCGTCACGCTCTCGTGGCCGTTGAACAGGCCGCTGTCGGAGAACTCCACGCTGACACCCGGGGCGTTCCTTGCGTAGAGATCCGGAATGCTCTCGAAGCGCTGCGTGAAGAGCCGGTGCACGTAGTTCGCCTGCAGCTTCTGGATGGCCGTCATGTCCTCCAGGTACTGGATGCGACGGACCAGCGCCCGCACTTCATTCGCATCAAGGGCAGGTTCATTGGCAGGTCGTGCGCATCCGCCGAGCAGGACGGCCAGCAACACGCAGGGAACCAGCAGGCGGGCACAGCAGGGGCGGGACATGGGGAATCCTCGGGTTGTGGCAGTGCGGGGTGAGTATCAACCCGTCCCGGGCGCACGGCTACGGCCGCGGCGTGGCCAAGGATCGCATCCGGGAATACCTGACACGGACCTCTGCTAGACTCCGGTCACCCAGGCCGCAAGAGACGGCCACATTCAGGTGGCCGCAAATCGAGTCAGCAGGGGGAATCACCAGGCAGCAGAAGCGCGCGCTCGTCCGTAGTTACGCCGGTAGCCTCGATGCCATCGGCCTGTTGCAGACGCTCACGACGCTGGTGCCCCTGGCCGTGCTTTGGATCGTTGCGATCCGGTTCGCTGGCAAGTTCCCGTGGCTGACAGTCCTGGCTACCGTTGGCATCACGCTGTTCCTGGTCCGTGTGTTCGCACTGATGCACGAATGCGGCCATGGCTCGCTCTTCCGCAGCCAGTGGGCAAACAAGCTCGCGGGATTCGTGTTCGGCGTGATTTCGGGCATGCCGCAGTACGTCTGGTCCCAGCACCACGACTATCACCATCGCCACAACGGCAACTGGGAGCGTTATCGCGGCCCGCTCTCGACGCTATCGGTCGATGAATACGTCCTGCTCAGTCCGTCGCAGCAACGCCGCTACTGGCTGGCGCGGCACATCGCGCTCGCCCCGCTCGGCGGTTTCATCTACCTGATCTTCAATCCGCGCTTCAACTGGATGAAGGGCAACGTGGCGCTGCTCTGGCACGTGCTGCGCCTCCGGCCCGCGCGCACTTTCCAGTGCCGCTACTGGAAGACCTGGAAGGAATACCGGCACATGACGGCCAACAACCTGGCCCTGGGCAAGCGCGCTCGTCGCTGATGTGCATGACAGCCGGCACCGGACTGGTGATGAGCATCTACCTCATGAGCCTGTCCGTCGCCGGCGGCGTGGGCATCATGCTGTTCACCGTGCAGCACAATTTCGAGGATGCCTACGCCGTATCCACCGCCGAATGGGACCTGGACAAGGGAGCCATCGCCGGCACCAGCTTCCTGGTGCTGCCGGGCTGGATGAACTGGTTCACGGCGAACATCGGCTATCACCACGTGCACCACCTGTCCGCCGCGATCCCGAACTATCGGCTGGTCGCCTGTCACAGGAGAACCAGCAGCTGTTCACGTCAGTGCCGAGAATCCGCCTGTGCCAGGTGCCTGCGGCGCTGAAGTGCCTGCTGTGGGATCGAGTGGCCGGCCGCATCATTCCGCTGGGCAGGCAACCGCGACGTCGCTAGGCCGCTACGCCCTGGGCGCGCAGGTACTCGTCGTAGGTGCCGTTGTAGTCGGCGATGGTGCCGTCGGCCTTCATCTCGATGATGCGCGTGGCGAGCGCGCTGACGAATTCGCGGTCGTGCGACACGAAGATCAGCGTGCCCGGATACTTCTCGAGGCCGATCTGCAGCGACTCGATGGTTTCCATGTCCATGTGGTTGGTGGGCTCGTCCATCAGCAGCACGTTGGGTCGCGTGAGCATGAGCTTGCCGTAGATCATGCGGCCCTTCTCGCCGCCGGACAGCACCTTCACCGACTTCTTGGTCTGGTCGCCGGAGAACAGCAGGCGGCCGAGCGTGGCGCGCACGATCTGGTCGTCATCGGCCTTGCCGGTGTAGGCGGACATCCAGTGGAACAGGTCGATCTTGTCGGCGAACTCGGCCTGCGGATCCTGCGGCATGTAGCCGAGCTCGGCGTTCTCCACCCAGGTGATGCGGCCCTTGTCGGGCTTCAGCTCGCCGGCCAGGCAGCGCATCAGCGTGGTCTTGCCGATGCCGTTGGGACCGATGATCGCGATGCGCTCGCCAGCTTCGACCGTGAAGCTGACGTTGCGCAGCACCTGCACATCGGAACCCGGATAGGTGAAAGTCAGCTTCTCGACCGTGACGGCCGAGCGATACAGCTTCTTCGCCTGCTCGAAGCGGATGTAGGGATTCTGGCGCGACGAGGGCTTGATCTCCTCGATCTTGATCTTCTCCAGCTGCTTGCGCCGCGAGGTGGCCTGGCGCGCCTTCGAGGCGTTGGCCGAGAAGCGCCGCACGAACTCCTGCAGGTCCGAGATCTGGTCGCGCGCCTTGGCGTTGGAGGCTTCCACGCGCTGCCGCGCCTGCACCGAGGCCAGCATGAAGTCGTCGTAGTTGCCCGGGTAGATCTTCAGCTGCTGGAAGTCCAGGTCCGCGATGTGCGTGCACACCTGGTTCAGGAAGTGACGATCGTGGCTGATGATGATCATCGTGGCTTCGTAGTCGTTGAGGATGTCCTCGAGCCAGCGGATCGAGTTGATGTCGAGGTTGTTGGTGGGCTCGTCGAGCAGCAGCACGTCGGGCTGCGAGAACAGCGCCTGCGCCAGCAGCACGCGCAGCTTCAGGCCCGGCGCCACTTCGCGCATCGGACCGTTGTGCAGCGCCGCATCGATGCCTGCATCGGTGAGGATGCTGCCGGCGCGCGCCTCGGCGTCATAGCCGCCGTACTCGGCGAACTTGCCCTCCAGCTCCGCGGCACGCATGTAGTCGTCGTCGGTGGCGTTGGCATCGGCATAGATGCGGTCGCGCTCGGTCATGGCCTTCCACATTTCCACGTGGCCCTGCATGACCACGTCCAGCACGCGCTCGTCCTCGTAGCCGAACTGGTTCTGGTTCAGCTTGCCCAGGCGCATGCCGGCCTGCAGCATCACCTCGCCGGCGCTGGGCTCCAGCTCGCCGCCCAGGATCTTCATCAGCGTCGACTTGCCGCAGCCGTTGGCGCCGATCAGGCCATAGCGGTTGCCGTCGGAGAACTTGACGGAAACCTGCTCGAACAGCGGCTTGGCGCCGAACTGGATGGTCAGGTTTGCGGTGGAGAGCATGGGCGGCTTGACGTGGGGTGTCGCGGGGGCTTGGGGGCCCCGAAATGCGGCGGCGCAGTCTATGAGCAGATGGCGCGAGGGGGGCATTTATCGTATCCTTGCGGGCTTTTTAGCGGATCCAGACTCTGCCCTTTTCGGGCGCAGCGGGGCATACCCCACGACCTGTCATGGAACCTTCGCCATGCCCCGTACAACGCCCCTCTCCGACATCCGCAACATCGGCATCATCGCCCACGTCGACGCCGGCAAGACGACGACGACCGAGCGCATCCTCTACTACACGGGGCGCAAGCACACGATCATCGACATCCATGACACCAAGGACCTGAAGACGTCGACGACCACTGACTACCTGGAGCAGGAGCAGAAGCGCGGCATCACCATCCAGTCCGCCGCCGTGTCGGCCTTCTGGCGCGACAAGAAGATCAACGTCATCGACACCCCGGGCCACGTCGACTTCACCATCGAAGTGAACCGCTCGCTGCGCGTGCTCGACGGCGCGGTCGTCGTGTTCGACGGCGTGGCCGGCGTGGAGCCGCAGTCCGAGACCAACTGGCGCCTGGCGGACAACTACGACGTGCCGCGCATGTGCTACGTGAACAAGATGGACCGCAGCGGCGCCAACTTCACGCGCTGCGTCGACATGATCAAGAAGCGCCTCGGCGCGCGCCCGCTGCCGGTGCAGATCCCGATCGGCTCGGAAGACAACTTCAAGGGCATGATCGACCTGGTCGAGATGAAGGCCCTGGTCTGGGATTCGGACGACAAGGACGCGAAGTGGCAGGTCCTCGACAGTCACGCCGGACCTCGCCGACAAGCTGCAGCATCACCGTGCCCACCGACCGCGCGATCCTGGCGGACGTGCAGAAGTACCGCACCGAGCTGGTCGACACCTGCCTCGAGCAGGACGACGCGGCGATGGAAGCCTACCTGACCGACGGCGCGCCGCCCTCGGCCGGACGTGCTGCGCGCCTGCCTGCGCAAGGGCACGCATCACCGGCGCGTTCAACCCGGTGCTGTGCGGCTCCTCGTACAAGAACAAGGGCGTGCAGCAGGTGCTGGACGCGGTCGTCGACTACCTGCCCGCCCCGACCGACGTCGCCGCCATCAACACGGTGGACGCCGACGGCAACCCGATCGGCGAGCGCAAGTGCTCGGACGACGAGCCGTTCTCGGCGCTGGCGTTCAAGGTGATCAACGACGTCTACGGCGCGCTGACCTTCGTGCGCGTGTACTCCGGCGTGCTGACCAAGGGCGCCTCGGTGCAGAACTCCACGCGCGGCAAGCGCGAGAAGATCGGCCGCATGGTCGAGATGTTCGCCAAGGAAGCCAACCCGATCGAAGAAGCGCGCGCCGGCGACATCATCGCGCTGGTCTCGCTGGCCGACACCGACACCGGCGACACGCTGTGCGATTCGGCCAACCCGGTGGTGCTGGAGCGCATGCGCTTCCCGGATCCCGTCATCAGCGTGTCGGTGAAGGCCGAAGATCAAGGCCGAGCAGGAGAAGTTCGGCGCCGCGCTGGGCAAGATGGTGCGCGCCGATCCGTCGCTGCACCTGGAGACCGATCGCGAAACCGGCCAGACCATCCTGCGCGGCATGGGCGAGCTGCACCTCGAAGTGACGCTCGATCGCATGCGCACGGAGTTCGGCGTCGAAGGCATCATGGGCGAGCCGCAGGTGGCCTACCGCGAGACCTTCACGCAAGCAAGATCGACGAGCAGTACATGCACAAGAAGCAGACCGGCGGTTCGGGCCAGTTCGCCGAAGTGTGGATCACCTTCGAGCCGCTGGAGCGCGGCGCGGGCTTCGAGTTCGTCGACAAGACCGCCGGCGGCTCGGTGCCGAAGGAATTCGTGCCTTCGGTCGAGAAGGGCCTGAAGATGCAGAAGGAAGACGGCGTGCTGGCGCACTACCCGACGGTGGACTTCCGCGCCACGCTCACCGACGGCAGCTACCACGACGTCGACTCGAACGCGATGACCTTCGAAATCGCCGCCAAGGCCTGCTTCCGCGAAGCCATCCGCAAGGCCGCCCCGATCCTGCTCGAGCCGGTGATGAAGGTCGAGACCGTGACGCCGCAGGACAACCTGGGCGACGTGATCGGCGACATGAACCGTCGTCGCGGCACGATCCTGGAGCAGCTGGAGCGCGGCACCAACATCGCCGTGGTGGCCACCGTGCCGCTGTCGGAGATGTTCGGCTACATCGGCCAGCTGCGCAGCATGACCAGCGGTCGCGCCTCGTACACGATGGAGTTCTCGCACTACGATCCGGTGCCGCGCAACGTGGCGGACGAGGTCATTGCCGAAGTGGCCAAGGCGAAGGCCGCAGCCCAGGCCTGACGCCGCGAGGGTCGGCAGGAAGGATCAGTGACCCGAACGCCTTCCTGCCTGCTCACGCTCGCGCTGCTCGCGGCAGCTGTCGCGCATGGCGGGGAGCCGCCCGCGCCTGAATCCCGGGCGGTCATGACGGCCGACCAGGTGATCGAGATTCTCGACGAGACGGTCGACTGGTACCGCATGCTCGGCACGCAGCAGCAGGCTGCAGCGCAACCGAGCGAACTGCTGATCCTGTACGCCAACCGGCAGGCGGCGGACCGGGTCATGGCAACCGCGTTCGAGATCGCCCGCGCCAATGCGGAGCTGCTCAGCAGCGAGGCGGGTGCCGCCAGGGCGCGCGCGGAGGAGGCGTCGCCGGAGTCGCTGACCAACACGCGCAAGCGGCTCGACGCGCATCGCGCCGACCTGCAGGCGCAGATCGACGCAGCTCGAGTGGGGCTCGCGTCCACGCCGCGCGCCGACCGCGCGCAACCGCAGGCGCGCATCGACGCGCTGCAGGGGCAGCTCGATCTCGTCAATGCACGCCGCAACCTGCTGGCGAACATGTCGCAGTTCGAATGGGAGAACGACGGCGACGGCTTCGGCGCGAATGCGCTGAAAGCGCACATCGATGCGATCGCCGTGTCGATTCCCTCTGCTGGCTCCGGGGCACCGGCGACCGCCGCGGCCATTGCAGCCAAGCCCGCCGATGCCGCATCGGCGGGCGCGGCTGATGAGCGCATGCAGATCGAGGATTACGGCATCTGGGACCTGGGATCCGCGGTCATGCGCCTGCGCAGCAAGGCACGCATGATCGACAGCATCGACCGCCGCACCGCGGACCTGGAAGAGATGTTCGAGCGCATCCGCATTCCGCCGCAGGAGCGGCTCAAGGTGCTGGCCGCGCGCGGCGATGCGCTGTCCGCGCAATCTGCGGACTCCACGACCTCGAGCCTGCGCAGCGTCCGTGACCAGTACGACACGCTTGCCTGGCTGTTCCAGCAGACCTCTGCAATGGTCACGCCACTGAGCCGGGTGGATGTGCTGCTCGGCCAGTACCGCCGCAATCTGTCCAACTGGGAAGAGCTCACGAAGCGCCAGCTTTCGGATTCCGTGCGGGTGCTGGCCAGGCGCCTTGGCCTTTTCGTGGGACTGCTTGCGATTGTCTTCGCCGGCGCTTACCTCTGGCGCCGGATCGTTTTCCGCTACGTGCCCGATGGTCGCCGCCGCGCGCGATTCCTGTTGCTTCGCCGGATCGTGGTCTGGTTCCTCGTCACCATGATCATCCTGTCCACGTTCGTGACCGAGATCGGATCGCTCGCGACTTTTGCCGGCCTCATCACCGCGGGCCTCGCGGTGGCACTGCAGAGCGTGCTGGTGTCTGTGGTCGGCTATTTCTTCCTGGTCGGGAAGCACGGCGTTCGCGTTGGCGACAGGGTGCAGGTCGGCAACGTGATCGGCGAAGTGGTCGACATGGGTCTGGTGCGGCTGCAGCTCATCGAGCTGAAAGGCGAGGGATCGAACCTGACGCCCAGCGGCCGCGTGGTGGCCTTTGCCAATTCGGTGGTATTCCAGGCCTCGGGTGGACTGTTCAAGCAGATACCCGGCATCGACCTCGCCTGGCACGAAGTCAGCCTGGTCCTGCCTCCCGAGGCGGATCCTGCCGAAATGAAGCAGCGGCTCGCATCCGTCGTCAGCGATGTCCTTGAGGACTATCGGGAAGACATCGTGCGGCAGACGCAGGCAATGCGGCGTACTTCCCTGGTTCACGGGCCCGAAGAGGTGAAGCCGCAGGACATCCAGCCGCAGGTGCAGTTGCGTTTCGCTGCAACCGGAGTGGAGGCGCTGGTGCGCTATCCGGTCACGCTGCAGGACGCCGCCGAGATCGACGAACGGGTCTCGCGTGAGCTGCAGGCCGTGATCACGCCGCGGGGAATGGAGCCCGTACCTGCCTGATCATCAGGCGGGGGCGAACTTCAGGGTTTGAGAAACGCCTCGACGGAGCGGTTCTCGCAGGACTGGAGTCGCGCCAGTTCGGAGTCCGGCTTCCCGGAGTCCCTCAGGTAGATCAGTCGCCGGGTCAGCTGGGCGGCGAGTGCGCGCGGCAAACCGCTGCCGGGTCTCCAGCGCATGGCCGATCCGGCAGGATCACCCAGCGGCAGCGCCAGGTCCGCGCTGGATCCTGCGAGGAGGCTCCGCAGGGCTCTTGCTTCGGCGGGGGGCGCACTCGTCGCCAGCGCCAGGATTTCCTTCACAGTGAGGCTTTGCGGTAGTGACCCGGGGTGCGCGTTGAACCAGTCATCGGCGAGGGCATCGATGCTCGTGTAGGTGACATTGCGCGCATCGCCTTCGGTACTGGCGTACCAGTGGGCCTCGGCAAACGATATCGCGCCGTCCCGGTCGGCATCGGCTGCCGCACGCCTCGCAGCGCGTCAAGGCTCGAAAAGAACATGTGCAGGTAGTCGCGGCTCTGGGCAACCTCGGCCGCATCGGCCTGGCAGCCGGTCGCGACGAGGTCCGGGCGCGCGCCGAAGAAGCCGCAGCTCGTCGCGCGCGCCATGATCCCGCCAAAGCAATTTCCGCTGACCAGCACGTTGTCGCCGCCACCGTGCTCGTGCAGTGATCGGAACGTGGCGGGCGAGAGCGGCAGCGGGACTTCCCCACATGCCCGCGCCGTCCGGTCCCCCGTGGCCAATCAGGACCAGCAGGTTGCGGCTGCCGGGCTGCGCACGAATGGAGTGGAAGATCTGCCGTGGCCGCCTCGGGCGTGAATGGCGCTGGCGTCCGCGACATCCCGCCGGACGAGGCCGATGCGGCCGTCGCGCACTTCAAGCGCGTTGGCGCCACGCGCCTGGCCACTGCCGTAGAAGACGCGCAGCTGCGCCGGCTCCAGCGCCTGCGAGCTGGAGAGCACGTCGCGGATCTCCTCGATGCGCAGGGCGTTGAATATCTCGTTGTCGGCAGCGCCTGTTGCGGTGGACATCAGCAGTACATTGGCTTTGCCGAGAGGCGGCGAAAGCGTCTCGGGGCTTCTCGCGATCCACGCCGCGTCGGTGCGGGAGCCTTGCAGCGTCGGGTCCAGCGCCAGTCGATAGAACCAGCTGAAGTTCCAGGACCCGAGGTAGAGATCGGTGACGTAGGCCGAGCTTTCCCTGCGGACCGACACCAGGTCGCGTCCGACGTAGGGCATGGAGGTGTCCGGGGGAAAGCGCGCGCTGCGCAGGTCCGCCGAGTCATTGATGTCGCCAGCCGAGACGATGACGCCATCGCGCTTGAGCAGCACCTGCGCCATCTTCGCATTCGCCTGCCGCTGCCAGAGCGCCTCGTCGAAGTAGGGCAGCGCGCGCAGCTCCGTCCACTCCTGCGCGGTGAGCTCACTGGAGTTGCGGCGCTGGATCCTGGCCGAAACCTGTCCACCGGGGCCGTCCTGCAGCACGACCTGCTGCAACTGCGCGCTGCGCTTGAGGCTCGTCCTCCAGGAGGCCGCACGGCAGGCAGCCGCCCGGCTTCAGCAGCACGACCTCCCAGTCAGCGGCGTGGGTGGTCCCGATGCCGGCGACACAGCAGCAGGGCAATGAACCAGTTTCGCGATCTCATTCTTCTGGAAATGGGGCGCTCGCCGTTGGACGCTGCATCCAGTAGTCTGCCGGATTCCTGAAGACGGGCGGACAGTCATGACCGGGGCAACGACCCATTTTATCGCACCGGATTTCCTCGCGGTGACCATCGGCATCGTTGTCTATCTTGCCGGCGTCGCGATCACGCGGCGAGTGGCGTTCCTGCGGAACTTCAACATACCGGAGCCGGTCACCGGGGGCGTTCTCGCCGCGGTCGTGCTCTGGCTCCTGTATCTGGTCTTCGACGTCGAGATCACGCTTCGACCTGACGACGCGGGACCAGCTGCTGGTGATCTTCTTCGCGACTGTCGGCGTGAACGCGAAGCTCTCCGCGCTGGCCTCGGGCGGGCGCGTGCTGGCTGTCCTGTGCGTGGTAACCGTGGTCTACGTGTTCCTGCAGAACGGTGTTGGCGTGGCTGGCGCCCGGCTTTTCGATCTGCCGCCGGCAGCCGGCGTGATGCTCGGATCCGTCGCCCTGGTGGGTGGCCATGGCACCACCGTGGCCTGGGCTCCCATCGTGGCCTCGGAACACGGCTTTCCGGCCGCCATGGAAGTGGGCATCGCCGTGGCGACACTGGGGCTGATCGTGGCGAGCCTGCTCGGGGGGCCCCTGGCGAAGTTCCTGATCGAGAAGCGGGGCCTTGCACCGGCTCCCGTGGAGGCTGCGACGGATCGGCTCTCGGAGAGGGTCACCGGAGGAGTGATCGACAAGGTCGGGTTCATGCACGCGCTGCTGGTGGTGAACGTTGCGGTCATCCTTGGCTACCTGGTGCATGTCTGGATCTCCAGCATCAGCGCAATCAAGCTGCCGCTGTTCGTGCCCTGCATGATCATGGGAATCCTGCTTTCCAACACTGTTCCGCTGGTCTTCCGGCGCTGGAGCTGGCCTGCAGGCAGCGCATCGCTCGACCTGATCGCGGGGTATTCGCTGTCGGTCTTCCTCGCAATGTCCCTGATGAGCATGCAGCTCTGGACATTGGCACGATGTCGCCGGTCCGGTCCTGGTGGTCGTTGCGGCGCAGGCGCTGGTGGCCGCGGCCTATATCCTGTTTGTCGTCTTTCCGGCACTTGGCAAGGACTACCAGGCCGCGGTGCTGAGCGGGGGATTCACCGGGCTCTCCCTCGGCGCCACGCCAACGGCGATCGCCAACATGACGGCGACCACCAGTCACTATGGTCCCTCGCCCAATGCCTTCATCATCCTGCCGCTGGTATCGGCGTTCTTTGTCGACCTGGTGAACGTGGTCGCGATCACCTATTTCCTGCCTGCCTAGAGGGGATTCGTTCATGTCCCATGTAGATACCCGTCTCGATTCCGGGCTGCGCACCCTGCATGCCGCAGCCATCGCTGCAGCGCTGGCGCTGCTTGCAGTTGCTGCGCCGGCACTGGCCCAGGAGGGCACGCTGGTCTCGATGAAGACGCTGCTCGATCGCATCCAGATCGAGGACATCCTCACCCGCTACTACTACGACCTGTCGATGGGCAAGAGCCATGAGCTGTCGGACTACTTCACCGAGGATGCCGTGCTGGACGTCGATGGCACGCGTTGCGAAGGGGCACAAGGAGATCGCAAAGCTGTACCAGCGGCCCGAGGGCGCAGCTCCGCGCCGCGAGGCCGACGGCGCAGCGTCGCCGTGGCCACATGCTGCTGACCAATCCGGTCATCAGCATCGACGGCGACAAGGCCACTGCGCACGTGATCTGGACCGGCGTGATGAACGAAGGCGTGGGCAAGGCGCCCAGCCTCTACGAGCAGGGCCGTGAAGACAGCGAGCTGCGCAAGGTGCAACGGCAAATGGCTGATCTCCCGACGCTGCATCAGCTCGGACAGTGGCCTGCCGGACCGCTTCGACGCCACCTACAAGCCGCGGGAAAGCTGCTGAACCGCCGCGGGCGGCTCGATGCGAGGATGCGCGATTGCGCCTTCCCTATACTGCGCATGAAATTCTATTCGTGGAACGTCAACGGCATTCGCGCCGTGGTCAAGAAGGGCACCTTCCAGAAGTTCATGGCCGAGCACCAGCCGGACATCCTGTGCCTGCAGGAGACCAAGGCCGAGAGGGGCCAGGCCGAAGATCGACCTGGCCGACTACCACGAGTACTGGAATTCGGCCGAGAAGAAGGGCTATTCCGGCACCGCCATCTTCTCGAAGCAGGCGCCCATCGCGGTGACCAACGGCTTTCCGGACAGCTTCGCGAAGAAGTTCACGTTTGCCGATGAGCTCAAGCGCGATTCCTGGAACGAGGGGCGGGTCATCACCGCGGAATTCGCGAAGTTCTTCGCGGTCACCGTGTACACGCCCAATGCCAAGGAAGACCTGTCGCGCGTGAAGCTGCGGCACGAGCACTGGGATCCGGCCTTCCTCGCCTACGTGAAGCAGCTGGAGAAGAAGAAGCCGGTGATCTTCTGCGGCGACCTGAACGTCGCGCACACCGAGCTGGACCTGGCCAATCCGAAGCCCAATCGCGGCAAGAAGGGCTTCACCGACGAGGAGCGCGAGGGTTTCCAGAATTTCGTCGACGCCGGCTTCGTCGACACCTTCCGCCTGTTCACCCAGGGCAACGGCCACTACTCGTGGTGGTCGCATTTCGCGAATTCGCGCGCGCGCAACGTCGGATGGAGAATCGACTACGTGCTGGTGTCCGCGTCGCTCCGGAAGAAGGTGCGGGAGGCGAAGATCCACGCCGACGTCATGGGTTCCGACCACTGTCCGGTCAGCATCCGGATCGATCTCTAGTCCGCTGCATAGAGCGGCACCAGCTCAATGGCCAGCGACCCCGTGACCACCGGGTACACGGTGATGGCCGCGTCACCCAGCGAGAAGGTCGCCGCTTCCACTGCGCCCAGTCCGCCCGAAACGACAATCCGCTCTGCCAGCCGGGCAGGGCCCTGTGACAGCCGCGATTCCAGCAGCTGCCGGATCTGCGTGTGGATCTGTTCGTTGGCCGCGAGGGTTGCCTTGCTGATCGTCTCTGCCAGGTCGAGTCGTGCATGTCGACCCAGCTCCCGCACCAGCCGCTCGTTCAGCGCCGCGCTGGCCACGCTGACCCAGCGGTTGTCCACCGCGCGGGAGACCCGCAGGTCCTTCAGCTCCAGGACGCCGGTCTGCGCGTCGAATACGGGAGTCGCGGAAAGATAGACCCAGCCGCGGGTATCCAGCCACTGGCGGGGCAGGCTCAGATCGACATGGAGCCCCAGCACGACCTGCGGAGCCGAGGGATAGACCATGACTTCGGTGATGCGGGCTTCGGCCGTCCCGCCGCCGGTTTCGAAGGCGAAAACCTGCGTGCGGACCGCTGCGGACAGGATCTCCGACAGGGTCCGGTAGTCCATCGTCACGGGTACCGCGATGCGTATGTCATCGACAGCGGGAGGTTCCTTTCCGAGGGGCGGGAGCGGGGCGGGTGAAGGTGGCATGGACGACGCATCGCCCGACACCGAGAAAGTCGCGCTGAAACCCGTGTTGAGCGCCAGGGAATCATCATTCGCGTGCGGGGTCAGGAAATGCGCGCCGAGCGGATGGACGGTGAGCCAGGTTGCTGGCGACCCGGTGATCTGCAGGCGCATGTGTGCAGCGTCCCAGGTCCGCTGCACCAGCTCCGACAACCTGAAGCGCTCCTCGATCAGGTCCGGCAATCGTTGTTCCAGGCGCCGGGCGATCGCCGTCGCCTGGTCTTCCGCCAACCCGGCAAGCGGCAGGTTGAACAGGCGACTCAGGCGTGATTCCGGCGGCTTGATCCAGTCGAACTCCGGCTGGATGGCGAAAACCGGCTTCCACTGTTCATCTATGTCGACGGCGATCCCCAGGGTCGCGTTTGCCTCGGCCTGGAGGGTTTCCGACCCCATCAGCGTGTTGCCCAGCGAGTACGACGCGTGCAACGGCGTCGTCGCCAGCACGCCATTTCCCGCCCCGGTGACGGCAATGGGTGCGGGTCGCTCGACGCGTCCTTCGCCCTGCACCGCGGTGCGGGAGGTGGACCCCGGCGGCAGCGAGATACCGGGAATCTCGAAAGCAGAGGGGACCTGCTCATTGAGCAGTTCGGCCAGGGCTTCGTAGCGGAGACGGACAGACACCGACACGAACGAAGTCGTGTCCTGGACGATGGACTCGGCCGTACGCCGCTCGGGCTGCTCGGTCAGGTGCCGGTCCAGGGCGATCAGGCGCAGCACTACCAGCACCAGCGCCAGCAGTGCCGCGCCAAGGCCGAACCGCCACGCCAATTTGCGCCGGCTATGCGTCATCCTTCAGACCTTGCCGTCCCGCGAAAGCAGGACCGCCACCGGGCGCGTGCCCTCGAACTGGGCAAGGATCATGGCGATGCTGGCGGTGATCGGCACGGCGAGGAACGCCCCGGGGATGCCCCAGAGGGCGGCCCACACCGCCAGGCTGACCAGGATCACGAAAGGGCTCAGGTTCAATGAACTTCCCATCAGGTAGGGATCCAGGAAATTGCCGATCAGGAACTGCGTGCCGACAGCCCGAAGGCCAGGACCAGTACCGCCTTGAGGTCGCCAAACTGCAGCAGCGCGAACACCACCGGAACCAGCACGCCCAGCACCGATCCGATGTAGGGAATGTAGTTGAGCAGCCCGATCACCATCGCCCAGAAGACGGCGAACTCCACGCCCAGCCACTCCAGGATCACCCAGCTGGCCAGGCCAAGCAGGATGTTGATCAGGGTCTTGAGGGCGAGGTAGGTGCCGATGCGGGTATTGACCTCGGTGATGATCCGGCGGAGCTGTGCGGTGCGCTCCGGATCACGTGAAAGGCCTTCGATCTTCTTCGCAAACGGGCCGTGTTCGAGCAGGAGGAACACGACGTAGAGGCCTATCACCGTCAGGCTGGCCAGGATGGAGGTCAGCGACAGCATCATCAGGGCCGCCAGCCTCTGCAGGTTGACCTGCGCCATCACGTTGCTGCGGATGCTCTCCCAGCTGGGTTCAGTCTCGATGCCCAGCGTGACGGCGCCGCGCTGCACCAGCGTCACGAGGGAAGACTGGTACTGCGTGGCCTTTCCGATCATCTGGTTCATGTTCGCCACGACCAGCCAGGCCAGGACGCACAGCGCGCAGGCGATGAGGAGTATCGACAGGCTGCCGCGGACCTTTGAAGGCAGTGCCGGGCCCAGGACCGGGATGCGCGCCAGCAGGCGGCTGGTGCCGATGATGACGTAGACGACCAGCATGCTGAAAGCGATGGGTATGAGGATGTCCCGGCCGATGTACAGCACCCAGCCCACTGCCACGGCGAACACCGTCCCCAGGACCATGGACTGGAATTCTTCATTCCTCATGCGGATACCTCCAGCCCATCATAGGGTCTGCTAGCATTGCCGCAAATACCTGCGGGAGCCGTGCAATGGACTACAACTTTCTCTGGGGCGTGATTGCCCTGGCCTGCGGTACGGTGATGCTCGTCTATGGCGCCACGATGTTCCGTATCGTGCTGCTGTGCGCGGGCTTCTACATTGGCTTCAGCGTGGTGAGCCTGGGTCTCGGTGGGCTGGATTCGGGCCCGAACCCGTGGGTGCGCACGACGATCGCCCTTGTTCTCGGTGCAGCGCTCGGCGGAATCCTGTTTTCGATGGTGCGCATTACCGTGTACGCGGCAGGCGCAATCCTCGGCCTCGTGGTCGCGCTGTTGTTCCTGTCGCTCTTCGGGTTCGGCAACGGCTGGCTCATTTCGCTGATCGGCCTGGGCGGCGCCGGCTTCGGCGCCATCGTCGGCCCGAAGCTGGGGAGCTGGCTCACCATCATCGCCTCGGCCCTTGCCGGCGCGTACGTCAGTGTCCTGGGCCTGGCCAAGCTGTTCGGCATTCCGGAAACAGGCGGCGCGGGTACCATGCCGGTCACTTCGAGCACGCTGGTGGTATTCACGCTGCTGGCAGTGATCAGCATGCTCGCCCAGTCCCGCGTGGGCACGATGCAGCGAGTGACATCCGTACGCTGAGGCTTCGTGATTCCAGTTCAACGACAAGGGGGCAGGATCATGGCGAGCAGGAGATTCAGGCTTCACTTCGTGGCCGCCTCCCTCATGTGCATGGCAGGCATTGCCTGGGCCGGCTATGGCGACGATCGGGCCCTCATCGAGGACCTGCAGGCGCGATACCTGTTCGCCTTTGATTTCGCCGATGCGGAAGGTTACGCGGGCACGTTCACCGAGGACGGCATCCTCGACTACGGCGGTGGCGTGCTGACGGGTCGCAAGGCGATCGCGGAGTTCATCGCATCCGGGCGCAAGCGCACCGAGGAGGCCCGCGCGAAGACGCCAGAGGGCCAGCGGCCTTCGGTGGGACGGCACATCATCAACAACATGGTCGTGAAGATCGATGGCGACAAGGCGCGCGGTGTTTCCTACTGGACCCACATGACCAGCGGAGCCGACGGTCGCGGCACGGTCGATTTCTTCGGCCACTACGAGGACGAGATGGTCAAGGTGGACGGCGAGTGGCTGTTCTCGCGCCGCCGCATCTACAACGAGGCCATCCCGGAATGGGCGTCGCAATACCTCAACCCCGTGACGAACCCGAGTCCGCCGCCGAAGTTCCGGGCGCCTTCCGCGCCGCGCGCGAACTGATGCGGAACAGGAAGTGGATCGCCCGATAGCTGGCCGGGATCAGTCTTCCTTGTCGCGCCCTGGCCATTGCCGGCGCGCTGCTGCTCGCCTCCCTGCCGGTTTCGGGAACCGAGGTGACCAACATTCCGATCATCTATGCGCCGCCGGGGACACCGGCGCTGGGCGGTGGAATCCGCCTGTCGAGCAACCCGCAGCTCGGCGACATGGACACCTGGGACCTGGTGCCCCTGTACCTCTACGAGGGTAAATTCCTGTTCGCGCACGGCACCGAGTTTGGTGCGCATCTGTTCCGCAACGACACCTTCTCCGTAAGTGCGCTTGCGCGCTACCGCTTCACGCGCGTGCAGGCTGGCGACAATCCGCTGCTCATCGACCTCGAAGACAGGGACCAGACGCTGGATGGCGGCCTCACCGCGCAGGTCCGCGGCGGCTGGGGCCAGCTGCAGGCCGACTGGTTGACCGACCTGCTGGGTCGGCATGAGGGCCAGGAGTTCAGCCTGACGTATCGCTATCGCTGGGACCTGGGCGACCTCATGCTCTCGCCCTTCATCACCTCCACCTGGCAGGACAGCAACCTCACCGGCTACTACTACGGCGTAAGTCCGGGAGAGTCCGGTCCGGGATTGCCGGCCTACCAACCTGGCAGCGCGAACAATTTCACCTACGGCATCAATGCCTGGTATCGCCTCACGGACCACGTGTTCCTGTTTGCCAACGCGGGATTCACCGGGTTCGACAGCGAGATCCGCGAACAGCCCGCTGATGCAGGATAGCGGGCAGACCGAAGTGTTCATTGGCGCCGGGTACCTGTTCGGCAATGTCCGCAAGGCCGATCGCGTTCCCGACGGACGTGCCGGCGAATGGTCATGGCGATTCAATGCCGGCTACTCCGCCAAGGAGAACATCACGCCCTACCTGATGATAGGCATGTGGGAACGAAGTGACCGGGCCGACACGCCGATTGCCGGATTCACGCTGGGCAAGCTGCTGAACGGTGGCCCGCGCGTGGACTTCTATGGGAAGTTCGCGCTGTTCCGGCATTTCGAGCGCGACTACCAGGACGACTTCTGGAACTACACCGCGTACATCATGGCGATGGGCAAGGGCTATCTGCCGTGGTCCGACGAGCTCGCCTTCCGCTACGGGTTCGGGTTCGGCGTTTCCTACGCCGAAGAAGTGCCGACCATAGAAGTGCTCAAGCAGGGATCCCGGGACCGCAATACCTCGCGCCTGCTGAACTACCTGGAGTTCCAGGCCGATTTTCCGATTGACCGGATCTTCAAGTCGGAGCGTGTGCGCAACTGTTTCGCCGGCCTCACGGTGGTACACCGTTCGGGCATTTTCGGATCAGCCGACATCCTGGGAGAGGTGGCCGGGGGCTCGGACTGGGTGACGTTTCACCTGGAGTGCATGCGATGAAGCGCGCGTTGGCGATGCTGGCGCTGATGTGGGCAATGGGCGCAGGGGCGATGGAGTGGCAGCCCGATCCTGCGGTGCCATTGCAGGTGGCGGTGGCCGATACGATGCGCGAGTTCCAGGCACGCAATCCGGATCTCGAACCCTTCTTCATGGAGGCCTGCGCGATCGCGGTGTTCCCGCGAGTGTTTCGCGTGGGGCTCGGGCTGGGCGGCGGAGGGGGCCGGGGGCTGCTGCTGTACAACGGCGCCGTGCACGGTGAGGTTTCGCAGGGCGCGTTCTCGCTTGGCCTTCAGGCGGGCGGCCAGTCGTTCCGGCAGATCATCTTCTTCAGGACCTGCGAGTCGATGCGGGAGTTCACCGACAGCGGCAACCTCGGGCCGTTGTCCGGGCGCGTCGAGCTTGCGGGGCGCGCCTCGGCCCAGGCTGGAAGTTCCGGCGCGTCAATGGACCCGGGATTCACCAGCGATGTGGCGCTGTTCAGCCTGTCGCGCGGCGGCCTGATGCTGGAGCTGGCTGCGGCTGGGGTGCGTTATCGCTTCACTCCAGCGGGGCCTCAATAGCGCAACAGCTGTCAGCTGTCCTCCTGCGCCACGACCTGCGTTTCCTGGCTGAGTGCCTGGCCTTCGCGACGCGGTTCGATCAGCGGCGTGGGCTTCCACTTGTTTCCGCGCAGCAGCGGCCGACCTGCCCTGACATCGCCGCTGGCGATCTCCAGCTGGAACCGCTCCGTATCGCGGCGCCGGACTTCGGCCGCGATTTCCGCCGCCTCGTCCGCAGGCAGGCCCAGTTCGCGCAACGCGGCCTCGCCGAAGCGCATGGCCGATTCGAATGTCTCGCGCACCTGCACGTCGACTCCGGCCTGCACCAGTTCCAGCGAGTGCTGGCGGTCGAAGGAGCGCACCAGCAGCCGCGCCTGCGGAAACTCATGGCGCGCGAGCTCGACGATGCGGCTGGCGGCCTCCCTGTCGTTGATGCACACCGCGATGGCGCGCGCGGTGGCCGCCCCCGAGGCACGCAGCACGTCGAGGCGCGAGCCGTCGCCGAAGTAGATCTTGAAGCCGAAGTCGTCGGCACTGCGGATCATCTCGACGTCGTTGTCGATGATCGACACGTCGACGTCGCGCGCGAGCAGCGCCTGGCTGACCACCTGCCCGAAGCGCCCGAAACCGATCATCAGCACGCTGCCGCTCAGGCCCTCGGCCACCTCGACGCCTTCCATCGATTGCCGCCGGGCGGGCTTGAAGCGGTCGGCGACCAGTACCACCAGCGGCGTCAGTGCCATGGACAGCACGACGATCGCCGTGAAGTTGGCGTTCACTTCAGCGTCGATGACGCCTGCGGCCCCCGCGGCAGCGTAGAGCACGAAGGCGAACTCGCCGCCCTGCGCCATCAGTACCGCGCGCTCGCGTGACTCGGCGTGATCCGTGCCCAACAGTCGCGCGACGCCGTAGATCGCCAGCGCCTTGACGAACATGAATGCGGGCACCGCCATGAGGATGAATGTCCAGTTGCGCGTCACGACCGCCAGGTCCAGCGACATGCCGACGCCGAGGAAGAACAGGCCCATCAGGATGCCGCGGAACGGCTCGATGTCGGCCTCGATCTGGTGGCGGAACGAGGACTGGGACAGCAGCACACCCGCAAGGAATGCACCCATGGCCATCGACAGGCCGCCGAGTTGCATCAGCAGCGCTGCGCCCAGCACCACCAGCAGGGCGGCTGCGGTCATGACCTCGCGCGCCTTGGCCGCTGCCAGCAGGCGAAAAAGCGGATTGAGCAGCCAGATGCCAACGATCGTGACGACGGCCACGGCGCCTATCGCCGTTGCGATGGCGGCCACTGGACACCGCCACCGTTGGCGCCCGCACCTGGCGACAACAGGGCCACCAGCGCCAGCAGCGGCACGATCAGCAGGTCCTCGAACAGCAGTATCGACACGATCCGCTGGCCGCGCGGCAGTGCAATGTCGCCACGCTCGACCAGCACCTGCATCACGACCGCCGTCGAGGTCAGCACGAAGCCGGTGGCGCCGATGAAGGCCGGGACGGGTGGCAGCCCGAGCAGCACGGCAATTCCCGTCAACAACGTGGCGCACACCGCCACCTGCAGCGTGCCCAGCCCGAAGATCTCGCGTCGCAGGCTCCACAGGTGCGACGGACGCATCTCCAGCCCGATGACGAACAGGAACATCACGACGCCGAGTTCGGCGACGTGCAGGATCGCTTGCGGGATGCGTGAACAGACCCAGGCCGAAGGGACCGATCGCCAGGCCTCCGGCCAGGTAACCGAGCACCGAACCCAGGCCGAAGCGGCGGAACAGCGGCACCGCCACCACCGCCGCGCCGAGCAGGGCCACCACCTTCAACAGATCGCCCGCGCTGCCTTCTGCCGCCATAACCGCTCCATGGCGCGCGAGGAACGCGCGCGTTGCTGGTCAATAGCACGATGCGGCGCGAGCGGCGAGTCCGACGGTACTATGTGTCCTGGGTTGTTCTACGGGAGATGAGCCGGATGGCGCCTGACCTTGCCTATCACGCGAAACGAGGCGGACCGCAGCGCACTGCGGCGCTCACTGTCGCCCTGGTGCTGGCCCTCGGTGCGGCGATCGGCCAGGCGGCAGAAACGGATCTGGTCGACCCGGCCGCTCGCGCGCATCCCGAAGGCGAATGCGTGGTCCTCCTGCATGGCCTGGGACGCACGCATCGTTCCATGGACAGGATCGAAACCGCCCTGCGCGGTGCGGGATTCACGACCGCCAACATCAACTATCCCTCGCAGAGCCACCCGATCGAAACCCTCGCGGTCACCGCGGTACCGGAAGGACTGCGGCGATGCCGCAGCAGGGGTGCCAAGACCATCCATTTCGTTACCCATTCGATGGGCGGACTGGTGTTGCGTTACTACCTGTCGAGCAGGCCGGTGGAGGAACTGGGTCGAGTGGTGATGCTGAGCCCGCCGAACCAGGGCAGTGAGATCGCCGACGCGCTGGCGGGAACGGCCATATATGACCGCGTGAACGGTCCCGCGGGAGCGCAGCTGGTCACCGGACCGGAAGGAATCGCAGCGCAGCTGGGGCCCGCGGATTTTCCGCTGGGCATCATTTCCGGCAACGAACAGACGGCCATAGACAGCATCATGGCCTCTCGCATCCCAGGGCCGAACGATGGCAAGGTGGCCGTCGAACGGGCAAAGCTCGAAGGCATGGCCGACTTCATGGTGCTGCCGGTGAACCACACGTTCATGGTCAACAACGAAGTCGTCATTGCCCAGACGCTGCAGTTCCTGCTCCACGGTGCGTTCCTGCACGAGGAGCCAGTCTCGCAGGGCGTATCGTTGCGGTACTAGCGGTTGCTCGCCGGCAGCGGAAACAACCCGTCGTAGGGCGGCCAGTTGGGAACTGGGCCGATCCTCGGGCGGGTAATGAAACGCCGCGTGGATGTCACGGATCTTGCCGTGATCCACATGGAACAGCTCGATGAAGTGGTTGCGGCGCTTGGGATTGCCCGCCTCGCGACGGAACATCGCCGAAACCATCACCGCCTGCGCCTCCTCGTCGATCACGAAGTAATCGCGGATCGCGACGATGGCCACTCCGAAATCCGCCTGCGTGCGGCAGTCGGTCCTGCCGTTGTTGCCAATGTCCATCTCGGGCTTCATCGGCGAGTTGAACGTGGGGAATCCGTTCTCGTAGCGGGTGCAGCCGGGGTGGCCTTTCACGATGTGCCCATCGTGGTTGGTGATGCCGTCGAAGTAGGTGTTCACCACGGCCTGCAGGGCTTCGCGCTGCATGCGTTCGGCCCTCGGGACGACGCGCTGGGCCGGCAGCGTGGCGCGCAGCGTCTCGATGTTGAAGGGGGTCTTGCCGGCCTCACCGGTCATGCCGGGGTCGCTCTTCCGCGCGATGAACCACTCGGCTTCGGTGACCTGGTTCCATTGCACCCTGAGGCGCAATGCCACCACAGCTTCCTCCTCTCCCATGAGCACCGTGCCGTAGTAGCCGGCCTGACCCTGCACCGGGTCCAGGTAGCGGCGCTGGATGGACCCCAGCGCGGTAACGGACGTCCACACGCCCTTTCCCTCGGGGATCACGACGGCGTTTTCCGTCTGTCGGAAGCCGGTCCACAGGCCCCCGGTTTCGGGCTTGTGGCTCACGACGGCCGCGAGATAGGTATCGAGATGCCCTTTCAGGCACTCCCGATGGCAGTCCTGGGCGGCGGCGACGCCGGTGCATGCGATGGAAGCGCCCAGAAAAAGCGCGGCAAGGCCCTTGTTCATGCTTACCCCTGCAGCGCCTGTAGGCGCATTCGTACATGCTAAACCGCATCTGGCGACAGCCAGGTCGATGCGACATGGCTAGATTGCCACACCGGGTCTGGTTCGGAGTGTTTCGATGATTTTCCACGTCGCCTGCCGCATGACGTACGAGGTCGACTTTCCCTCCACCCTGGTCCTCAGTGTCCATGCCCATCAGGGCGGCTCGCAGAAGGTGCTGGAGGAGAGCTTCTCCACGGACCAGCCAATGCTTCGCAGCGAGACCATCCTCAATGCCACGGGCGACCGGTTCCAGCGACTGGAGACCGGGAGCTGCACCCGCTTCACCGCCATGTACAGCGCGCAGGTGGACTGCGACGTCGAGATCCTGCGCAACCAGGGCGTCTCGCAGACACCGGTCGCCAACCTCGACACCGAGGCGCTGGGCTACCTGTTCCCGAGCCGCTACTGCGAGTCGGATCGCCTCGGCAAGCTGGCGTGGGACCTGTTCGGCCGCTACGCGCAGCCGCAGGACAGGGTTGTCGCGATCTGCGACTGGATTTACTCCAACGTCGGCTATGTGCCCGGCAGCACCGACGCGTCCACATCGGCCTGCCAGACCATCGTGCAGCGGGCCGGTGTGTGCCGCGACTTCGCCCACCTGGGGATTGCACTGTGTCGCGCGCTGAACATTCCCGCGCGCTACATCACCGGATACGCCTATCAGCTGGAGCCGCCTGATTTCCATGCGTGCTTCGAATGCCTGATCGGCGGCCACTGGTGCATCTACGACGCCACGCGCCTGGCGCACCCGAATGGCCTGGTCCGGATCGCAACCGGCCGGGACGCCTCGGAAACCTCGGTGGCCAGCATATTCGGGTCGGCCCGCAGCAGCGGGTTTGAGGTCAGCTGCATGCCGGCACCGGGACAGCAGTTCGTTCCGCTGCCGCCGGGAGCGCTGTGGACCGCGGGTGTGTCGCAGCCGGCCGGAATCTGAAGCAGCAGGGCAGGATGCACATCCGGATCCTCCACACCACGCAGTATCGCTACCACCGGCCGGTCACCTTCGGGCGGCATCAACTCGTTCTCCGGCCGCGCGAGGGTCATGACCTGGCCATCGCGAGGCACAGCCTGCACATCGAGCCCGAACATGTGGTCACCTGGGTGCGCGACGTGCATGGCAACGTGATCGCTTCGGTGCAGTTCCCGGTCGCATCGGACCTGTTGTCCATCGTCAACGAGGTGCTGGTGGTGCGGACCGCGCCATTTCCGGCGAGGCATCTGCATTCCCCGTTCCGCGTCGACTGGCCGCCCCGGTACGACGCGCTCGAGGCCAGTCCGCTTGCCGTCTATCTGACACCACAGTATCCGGAGCATCAGGGCGAAGTGCGCGCGTGGTTGGCGGCCAGCTTCGCGCCACCCGCCGATGATGCCGAGGGCGCGGCGCTGGCCCTGACGCGCGCGGTCTATTCCGGCATGCGTTACCGCCGGCGACTGGAGAAGGGCGTGCAGTCTCCGGCGGAAACCCTGCGCGAGGGCAGCGGGTCGTGTCGCGACCTGGCCACGCTGCTGATGGAGGCAGCCAGGGCGAGCGGACTGGCTGCCCGCTTCGCCAGCGGCTACCTGCATGCGGCCGCATCGATCGCTGGCAACGCCTCCACACACGCGTGGGTCGAGGTTTACCTGCCGCTGCTGGGTTGGAGGGGGTTCGATCCCACGATGGGTGAGGCGGTCGACGCGCGGCACATCGTCACCGGCGTGAGCCATCACCCGCGCGGCGTGATGCCGGTGTCCGGGACCTTCGACGGGGCTGCAGCGGACCTTGCGGAACACACCGTGACCGTTCGCACCAGCCAGGAGCCCGCCGCAGGCAGTTGATGCTGCGTTACTTGCCGCGCTGTTTCTGCTCGCGCAGCTTCTCGAGGTGTTCGTCCCAGTCGGGTTCGGTGCAGTCGTAGTCCAGCATGCGGCCCTGCTGCAGCTGCGTGTACTCGCGCAGGATCGTGGGTGGCGTCGTGTAGAAGTCCGGATCGTGGATGGTCAATTCCACTCGCAGCCGGCGCATCCCATCGCGGACATTGGGCGTATAACGCTCGACGATGCGCGCGTTCTCGCTGTGCGCTGTTGCCTGGTCGATGCTCTCTTTCATGCCCGTGGTTTCCACGACGAGCGTGTCGCCTTCCCAGTGCCCATAGGAGACGCCGCCGCGGCTGGGCAGGATGTCGGCCGGATCGATGCGGCGGCCATCGAGGAATACGCGCCGCACTTCATTGTGGGTTTCGTAGACGATGGTGAGCTGCTCGGGGCGCTGGATGAACTCCACCGGGTAGCCACCGCCCAGCAGCACCGCAAGCGGCATGCCGTGGGGCACGCAGTGCGCGCCCGGTGTGTCGCCGGTGGCATCGACCAGTTCGTGATACTCCGCCAGCTTGCTCCGTGCCAGTGGCGTGAACGGCGCGGTCTTCTCGAAATCACCGGGGCCGTTCAGCGCGGCGCCGGCCCGGCCGTCGGCCTGCATCGTCCAGATGCCGGTCAGGTCGGGCGGCGCTGGCCAGGCGGCCTGGGCGGTGGACAGCAACAGGATCGCAAAAAAGTACTTCATGGCTCAGTCCATACAGCGTCCAAACGGCATTCTCGGCTCTTCGGGGCGTGGCGGCCTCGGGCCCGCCTTCACAGGATCCTCGTTGCGTTGCTTGACCCAGTCGCTGACGACAGTCTGCCACTGCTTCACCGCCGCACGGTACTCCACCAGGCGCGCCCGGTCCGCCGGATTGTCGCCACAGTAGGCCAGCGTGATGCGGATGCCCTCGAGCCCAGGCTCCGGGGGCGGTGCCTCCGAGAGGTTTGGGCACCCGTATTTCCATCGCGTCCGGCCCCAGCCAGCGGATCTGCGGCCAGTCGTCGCGGGAGCGGGGCACGGGCATGATGAACACCCGCGTGGGACTGTCGGGATCGTGGGCCGGGACCAGGTTGACCGTGATTCCGGCTGCGGCGCCGGTGGCTGTTTCGCAAACTTCTTCCTGCACGTTCGCGATCCAACGTCCATCCGGCGATGGCGTTGATTTCGAGCCGGAGCGGTCGCAAACGAAGTCCGCCGCAGGCAGTGCAGCCGGCAGCAGGGACAGGGCCAGCGCGGCGATCAGTGCGGAGTTGCGCATGAGTCCGTATTGTCTCCAATATTTCCGTTGCGATCATGAAAACCAGACCTGCAATTTCCGCCACGATATTGGCCGCCCTGTTTGCCACGTTGGCCGTACCTGCAGTGGCCGGGTCCGCTGCAGTCGCCGCTCCACCCGTGGGCCACATTGACGCGCAGCGCCTCGGGTCGTCGGACGGCGAACCGGACCAGTGGTTCACGACTGGCCGGGATGGCGGCAAGACCCACTTCTCCCCGCTGGACGGGATCAACGAGCAGAACGTTGGCCGCCTGGGCTTCGCATGGAGCTTCGAGACCGGCACCAACCGGGGCATGGAGGCCACGCCGATCGTCGTCGATGGCGTGCTCTTTGCTTCCGGCGTGGCCGGTCGCGTCTACGCGCTGGATGCGGCGACCGGTGCGCTGCGTTGGCGCTTCGAGCCGCGGATGGATCTGCGCAACGCGCGCGATGCGTGCTGCGACCTGGTCAATCGCGGCGTCGCGGTCTGGCAGGGCAAGGTCTATGTCGGCAGCTTCGATGGCCATCTGCATGCGCTGGATGCGCGCGACGGCCGCGTGCTGTGGAGCGTCGATACCATCGAGGATCGTCGCCTGGCCTACTCGGTGACCGGCGCGCCGCAGGTGGCCGGCCGCGTCGTTGTCATCGGAAACGGCGGCGCCGAGTTCGAATCGCGAGGTTATGTCAGCGGTTATGACCTCGACAGCGGCCGACTCGTGTGGCGCTTCCACACGGTGCCGGGCGACCTGTCGAAGCCGCAGGCCAACGCTGCGCTGGAGAAGGCGGCGAAGACATGGCAGGGCGCCAATCTTCGCCTCGGCGGCGGCGGCAATGCGTGGGACGCGATCAGCCATGACCCGACACTGGATCTCGTGTACTTCGGCACGGCCAACGGCGCGCCGTGGAGCCGCACGCTTCGCGACCCGGCAAACGGCGACAACCTGTACCTGGCTTCCATCGTTGCACTGCATGCGGCCACGGGCGAGTACGCCTGGCATTACCAGCAGACTCCCGGCGATGGCTGGGATTTCGATGCGACCACGCCGCTGGTGCTCGCGACGCTGCCGATCGAAGGCAGGCAGCGCCAGGTCCTGATGCAGGCCTCGAAGAACGGTTTCTTCTATGTGCTCGACCGTCGCACGGGCGAACTGCTTGCCGCCGATCCCTTCGTCGACGTGAACTGGGCTTCGCGCGTCGACATGAAGACCGGTCGTCCGGTCGAGAACAGTGCACTGGTGGACTATCGGGACGGGCAGCCGAAGCTGGTGTTTCCCTCCGGGATGGGCGCACACAACTTCAACCCGATGTCCTTCAGCGCGAAGACGGGTCTCGTCTATGTGCCCACCATCCATGGCGGCGCAGTGCTGACGCCGCTCGCGCCCACCGATCCGCGCTTCTCGCCGCGCGGCAATTCCGGCGTGCAGGTGGCCTTCGGTCCCATGCTGCTCGATCGCGATGCATTGCCGCCCGCGATGCAGGCACTGGCCAGTCCGCAGTTCCTCGCGTCGCAGCCGGCACTGCAGCCTTCGGCGGCGCTGAAGGCCTGGGATCCGGTGCGGCGGGAGATTCGCTGGTCAGTGCCGAACCTTGATTTCACCGATCATGCGGGTGTGCTTTCGACGGGCGGCGGCCTCGTCGTGCAGGGCGGCATCGATGGCGTGCTGCGGGTCTATCGCGACAGCGACGGGAAGCTCCTGAAGCAGGTCGCACTCGGCACGGCGATGATCGCCGCACCCGCCACCTACATGGTCGACGGCGTGCAGTACATCGCGATCCTCGCCGGCAGCGGGGGTGGCGGGTGGAATGTATGGGCGCCGCCCAACGTCGCCGCGGTGAAGGGGAACGCCAACCGCATCATCGCGCTGCGCCTGGACGGCGGCGCCGTGCCGCAGCCGCCAGACCTGCCTCCGCTGGCCAGGATTCCCGAGCCGCCCGCACAGTCCGGTACGCCGGAGGATGTCGCCGCCGGTGCGGCATTGTTCCGGACGCATTGTTCCCGCTGCCATGCCAATGCGTCGCGCTCGTCCGTACCCGACCTGCGTCGCAGCGTGGCTGCAACGCACCATGCGTTCCGGGATATCGTGCTGCGTGGTGCCCTGGAGCCTCGCGGCATGCCGCGTTGGGACGACCGTCTGACCGGTGTGCAGGCAGACCAGGTCCACGCGTACGTGGTTTCCGTTGCCCGGGCAGCCTGGGAAGCGCAGGAAGCCATGCGTTGACCCTGGCGGAGGCGTAAACTAGCATTAGAAATGCTTATTTAAGATTTCGGCCCCGCCAGCGGGTCCGGGAGGCCGGATTGAACAGGATGGGATCGCTGCTTGCTGCCCTTGGACTGACGCTGCTGTCCACCTCGCCCTCGTGGGCGGATCCGGATCGCCTGGCTGTTCGCGCCATCCGCTACGACCAGGACTATCCGGCCATCGACTACTCGGGGCCGGCGCGCCAGAACCGCGTCTGGCGCATGCAGGAGAAGATCGACAGCGGCGAGCTCAAGCTGCAATGGGAGCCGCGGTGGGGATACCTGCGTTCGCTGCTCAAGGCGCTGGACATCGACCTGAGCACCCAGACCCTGGTGTTCTCCAAGACCAGCCTGCAGATCGCACACATCTCCGAGAAGACACCGCGCGCGCTCTACTTCAATGACGACACCTACATCGGCTGGGTACAGGACAGCGAATACCTGGAGATCGCAGCCGTGGATGACCAGGTCGGCGTGGTCTTCTTCGGCTTCCACAACCGCAAGGAAGCCTCGCCGCTGCTGGATCGCGAGGGCGGGCGCTGCCTGACCTGCCACGACACCTATTCGATGATGGGCGGGGGCGTGCCGCGCGTGATGGTGATGTCGGCACCGGTGGACCATGAGACCGACACGCGAGCGAAGGGCAGCTCTGCCACCGAAGTGGACGATCGCACGCCCATCTCGGAGCGCTGGGGCGGCTGGTACCTGAGCGGCTGGTACCTGCCGGGCAAGGATGGCAAGCCGGTAGAGCACTTCGGCAACCTGCCATTGCGCACCGATTCGGTTGCAGACGGCGGCGCACAGATCCGCGCGCTGATTCCCACGCGGGACAACCGGGGCAACCTCGCCGGTTTCTTCGAAACAGAGGCCTATCTCACCGACAAGAGCGACGTCGTGGCGCTGCTGGTGCTGGAGCACCAGACGCTGGTCCAGAACCTGATCACGCGCGTGCTGTTCAAGGTGCACCAGGTCCTGCCGCAGGAAGCCGGCAAGGCGAAGGCGCCGAAATCCTGGAGCACCGCTGAGCCCGGAGACAGCAGCAGGAGCTCAAGCCGGTGATCGAGCCGCTGGTGCGCGCGCTGTTCCTTGCGGATGCCGCGCCGCTGGCCGGCCAGGTCATCACGAGCAGCGGCTTCACCGAGCGTTTTGCGCGACGCGGCCCGCGCGATTCCGAAGGTCGCAGCCTGCGGGACCTGCAGGTGGACCAGCGCCTGTTCCGGCATCGGCTGAGCTACATGATCTACACCGACTCGTACAAGGCACTGCCGGCCTATGCGCGCGAGTACATCGAGTCGAGAATCGTCGAAGTGCTGCAGGGACGCGACCAGACCGGGCTCTCGGACAGTCTTGACGCGGCGGAGCGCGCCGAAATCAGCGCGATCCTGGTGGGGACCCTGCCGCGCTTTGCCCCGAAGCTGGGTGCTGCGATAGCGGCGAGGAATTGACCGGCAGGTCTGACCCGCATCAAGGTCGGGCCGGGAACAGCTGGTAACATCCTGCGGAGCAATCCGGAGCGCCCCAGATGACCACGCCATTCCCGAAGTCCCCGACCTTCCTGACCATCGACGAGCCGTTCCGCTTCGAGGGCGATCTGTACGACCTGGAAGTCGAGGGCCGAGATTCCCGCCGTCCTCGACGGGACGTTCTACCGCGTCGGGCCTGACCAGGCCTTTCCGCCCAAGATGGGCGATGCGAATCCGTTCAACGGCGACGGGGTCATGACGGCGTTCCGCATCAAGGACGGCCATGCGACATGCAGCACCGCTATCGTGATGACTCAGCGCCTGAAAGCCGAGCGCGCCGCGCGCCGCGGCCTGTTCGGCGACTACCGCAATGCGTTCACCGATGACCCGAGCGTGAAGGGCGTCCAGCGCACGGTGGCCAACACCAACATCGTGCCGCACGGCGGCAAGCTGCTGGCGATCAAGGAAGACGGCCCGCCGTATGCGATCGATCCGGTGACCCTGGAAACAAAGGCGGCTCTGGGACTGGAACGGCCAGATGACGGCGACCTCGTTCACCGCGCACCCGAAGATCGATCCGGTCACCGGGGAGCTCGTTCGGCTACGCCTATGCCGCCAAAGGCGAAGCCACGGACGACCTCGCCATCTACGCTTCGACAAGGCACGGCAAGAAGACCTGGGAGGTGTGGTTCAAGTCGCCGTACCCCGGGATGATCCACGACTGCGCGATCAGCGAGCACTACATCGTGCTGCCGCTGATCCCGCAGGTGATGGACATGGAACGCCTGAAGCGCGGCGGCATCGCGTTCCAGTGGGAGCCCAGCCTCGACCAGGTCTATATCGTGGTGCCGCGCGGTGGCACCGCGAAGGACGTGCGCTTCTTCCACGCGCCCAATGCGATGCCGGGCCACGTGATCAATGCCTTCGACGACGGCGGCAAGCTGTACCTGGACCTGCCGGTCGCCATGGACAACGTGTTCTGGTTCTTCCCGGACAAGGACGGCAAGTTTCCGCCGCCGGGTTCCTTCGGCACCGAGATCACGCGCTGGTGCTTCGACATGAACGACCAGCAACAGCAAGGCGGTGCCGTCGGTGCTGTCGCGCCTGGCGGCCGAGTTTCCGCACGTGGATGACCGGTACGTGGGACGTCCGTACCGCTATGGCTTCATGCAGGCCATCGATCCCGACCAAGCCCTACAACGCGCGAGCGCGCCGGCCCGATCATGGGCTTCTTCTTCAACACCCTCCTGACGCATGGACACGCGCACCGGCAAGGCGGACACCTGGTTTGCCGGCGACACGTCGACCACCCAGGAGCCGGTGTTTGCGCCGAAGAGCGCGACGGCGCCGGAAGGCGACGGCTACGTGATGGGCATCGTGAATCGCCGCGCGGAGAACCGCAGCGACCTGGTGATCCTGGATGCCCAGCGAATGAGCGAGGGGCCGGTGGCGACGGTCCGGATCCCGGTGCGGCTGAAGTACGGCATCCATGGCAACTGGGTGCCTGCACCGTAAAGTCAAGCGTAGGTGGCGTGGCGTCGAGGGGGAGATGGCGGCAGAATCTGCGGCCCGCCTCTCCCTGCAACAAGAATCCTCGAGGACGCTTCGACATGCTTGCCCGCTTCGCCCTTCGCCGCCGCGGCGTGCCTCTGACTTTCCTGTCCGTGCTGGTCGTTCCGGCCAGCGCATGGGCGGCAGGGCAGGACGACAAGGCGACCACTGGCAGGGATGGCGTCGATGAAGTGATCGTCGTCGCGAACCGGGTGCCGGTGGAGGCGGACAAGGTCGGCAATTCCGTGTCCGTGCTGACGCGGGAGGCCATCCGGGAAAGCCAGGCGGTCCTCACCTCTGACCTGCTGGCCACGCTGCCGGGCGTCGGTGTGACGCGCAATGGCGGACCGGGAACTGCGACGCTGCTGCGTGTCCGGGGCGCGGAGTCCGACCACACGCTGGTGCTGATCGACGGCGTGCAGATCAACGATCCCGCTTCGCCGGGGGGTGGCTTCGATTTCAGCAACCTGCTGGTGGGAGACACCGACCGGATCGAGGTGCTGCGCGGTTCCCAGTCGACTCTCTACGGCAGCCAGGCCATCGGCGGCGTGGTCAACATTGTCTCCACTCCAGCTGGGGAAGAACCGGAGGCCGATCTGCTCGCCGAGTACGGATCGATGAACAGCAGCCTGATGAAGGCCGGGATGGGCGGCCGCCTCGATCGCCTTTCGGCGCGGGTCGCGGGGGCCTGGTATCGCACGGATGGCATTTCCACGTCCGCTTCAGGGATCGAGGACGATGGCTTTCGCAACACCACGTTCTCCGCGCGCCTCGGCTATGACTTCACCGACGCAGTGGGGCTGGACCTGCGCGGCTACTACGCCGAAGGCAAGTCGGACTACGACGGGTTCCCCCCGCCCGACTACACCTTCAGCGACTCCGGGGATTACAGCCGCACGCGCCAGCTGGTCGGCTATGCCGGCGTGAATTTCGCGCTTGCGGGAGGCCGGCTGAAGAACCGCATCGCCTACCAGTACACGGATGCCGACCGCGAGCTCTACTCTGGCGCCATCGGCGAGGTTTTTCCTGCCGGCACCTGGGACGGCAGCAACCAGCGTTACGAGTACCAGGGCCACTGGAACATTGCTTCCGGGTACGGCGCCGTGTTCGGACTTCAGCGCGAAACCTCCGACATGCACAGCCAGACGGCGCCGCAGTTCGCCGCGACCCGCATGGACAGCGCCTACCTGCAGCTGCAGGGCGAGGTGCTGCCCGGCCTCACGCTTACCGCCGGCAACCGCTACGACGAGCATGAGACCTTCGGCTCGCACAACAGCGCGCAGCTGGCCGTTGCCTGGCTGCTGTCCGGCGACACGATCCTGCGCGGGAGCTGGGGCGAGGGCTTCAAGGCGCCGACGCTGTACCAGCTCTACAGCGACTACGCGAATCCCGCGTTGCAGCCGGAAACGTCCACCGGCTGGGATGCCGGCGTGGAGCAGCGACTGTTCGACCGGCGACTGATCCTGTCAGCGACCTGGTTCGAGCGCACCACGCGCGACCAGATCACGTTCGTCAGCTGTCCGTTCCCGCTGAACGCGATCTGCGCGTTGCCCGGCCATTCGCCCTGGGGCTACTACGAGAACATCGCGCGCACGCAGGCGCAGGGCGTGGAACTGGAGGCGGTGGTGGCGCTCACGCCGGCGCTGTCGCTCACGGCCAACTACACCCGGACAAAGGCGGTCGACCAGTCGCAGGACTCGCCCACTTACGGCGAGCAGCTGCTGCGTCGCCCGCGTGACATGGCCAATGCAACGCTGACCTGGAGGGCGCCTTTCCGGCTCACCTCATCGGTGGCGCTGCGCTATGCCTCGTCGAGTGACGACATGAACTACGACGTGTTTCCGGAGCAGCGCGTGGAGCTGGATGCCTACACGCTGGTGGACCTGCGCATGGCTTTCCAGCTCAGCGAGGCGGTGGAGTTTGCGGGCCGCGTGGAGAATCTTTTCGACGAAGCCTATGCGACCGTTTACCAGTACGGCACCACCGGCCGGGCAGGGTATCTTTCGGTGCAATACCGGTTTTGACATATTTCTTTGTTGCGACATACTTTGCCTTGACAAATATTGTCATGGCTGCATAAATTGACGGGGACTTTCAGGAATCCCCATGACGCAACCGCAGTATTCGGCCTCCGACCAGCCTCCCATGCGGGTCGGGCGCCTGATCCGCCTCGTCTTCAATTCGCTGATCCACAGCATCGATGCGCGGATGCAGCCGCTGGAGCTCACGGCGATGCAGTGGGAGCCGCATGTTGCTGCTGGCGCTCGGTCGCGCGGACACGGTGGCGGGGCTGGCGCGCGAGTGCGATGTGGACTGTGGCGCGATGACGCGGATGCTGGACCGCCTGGAGCAGAAGCAGCTGCTGCGACGCCTGCGCAGCGATGCAGACCGGCGAGTCGTGAACCTCGAGTTGACTGACAAGGGACGCGCGGTCGCGCAGGAGATTCCGCTGCTCGTCCGCGAGGAACTGCAGCGCAGCCTGCGCGACATCACGCCGCAGGAGCAGGAGACGCTGGTGCGCCTGCTGACGCAAATGCTGGACAACAACGCCTCGCCGGTTCAAGACGCGTAAGGACACCACCTCAACATGAACATGATGTCGAACGTCTTGCGTGCAGCGCCGCTATTCCTGGCAGTTTCCCTCGGCCTGGGCGCCTGTGGTGCCAGGCAGGGCCCTGGTGCCCCGCCGCCCGCGCCGGAGGTCGGCATCGTGACGATGGCGCCGCAGACCGTCGATCTGTCCACGGAGCTGTCCGGGCGCACGGCGGCCTACCGCATCGCCGAAGTGCGTCCGCAGGTCGCGGGCATCGTCCAGCGCCGGCTGTTCACCGAAGGCGCGGAAGTCAGCGCCGGCCAGACGCTGTACCAGATCGACTCCGGTCCGTACCGCGCCGCTGCTGCCGCGCGCCGAGGCCAACCTTGCCAGCAGCCGAGGCGCAGCTGAACGCTGCGCGACTGCAGGCCGAGCGCTACGGCTTCGCTGGTGGAATCGCGGAGTCGTCAGCCGGCAGGACAACGACAACGTGCAGGCGACTGCGCGCAGCGCGGAGGCCGCTCGTCGCTGCCGCCCGCGCGCGGAGTGGAGAGTTCGCGCATCGACCTGGGCTACACGCAGGTGCGTGCGCCCATTCAGGGACGCATCGGCCGGTCGCTGGTGACCGAAGGCGCGCTGGTGACTTCGGAGCAGGACGCAGCCGCTGGCCACGGTGGCGCAGCTCGATCCGATCTATCGTGGACGTGACGCAGTCCAGCGCGCGAGCTGCTGCGCCTGCGCCGCGACCTCGCCGAAGGACGGCTGCAAGAACCGATGCCGAACACGCCAGGTGCGGCTCACGCTCGAGGACGGCACGCACCTATGCCGCACGAGCGGCACGCTGAAGTTCTCCGAAGTGACGGTGGACCAGGGCACCGGCTCGGTGCTGCTGCGCGCGCGAGTTCCCGAACCCCGATCGCCTGCTGCTGCCCGGCATGTTCGTGCGCGCGCAGCTCGCAGCAGGGACGCAGCACCGAGGCGCTGCTCGTGCCGCAGGCGCGGCGTCTCGCGCAACGCGCGCGGCGAAGCGCACGGTGATGATGGTCGGACGCCGAGGACAAGGTGCGCCGAGCGCGTGGTGCAGGTCGATCGCGCCGTCGACGGCGAGTGGCTGGTCACCGCCGGGCTTGCCGCCGGTGACCGCGTGATCGTGGAGGGGCTGCAGAAGGTGCGGCCGGGCATCCGCAGTGAAGGCCGGTGCCCGCCGGCGCAACCGGCCGCCGCCCGCCGGCGCCGGTCAACGGGCGGCTGAGCGATGCTCTCGCGCTTCTTCATCGACCGCCCGGTCTTCGCCTGGGTGATCGCGCTGATGCTGATGCTGGCCGGCGGCCTCGTCGGTGTTGCGACCTGCCCGTCATGCAGTACCCGGCGATCGCGCCGCCGCAGGTCGGCATCAACGCCAGCTATCCCGGGCGCTTCCGCGCAGACGGTGCAGGACACCGTGGTGCAGGTGATCGAGCAGCAGCTCAACGGCATCGACGGCCTCGACTACATCACGTCCGAAGCCAGCGCCGACGGCACCGCCAGCGTCACGCTGACCTTCAAGCAGGGCACCGAACCCGGACATCGCGCAGGTGCAGGTGCAGAACAAGCTGCAGGCCGCCACGCCGCTGCTGCCCGCCGAAGTGCAGCAGCAGGGCCTGCGCGTCACCAAGCCCACGCGCAACTTCCTCGTGGTGCTGGGCTTCTATCTCCGCCGACGACAGCATGAACGGCGAGGATCTGGCGAACTTCGTCGCCTCCAACGTGCAGGACCCGATCGCGCCGCACGCCCGGCGTCGGCGACGTGCAGCTGTTCGGCGCGCAGTTCGCCATGCGCATCTGGCTGGACCCGGCGAAGCTCGCCAACTATCGGCCTGACCACGCGGCGACGTGATCGCCGCGATCCGCGCGCAGAACGTGCAGGTCTCCGCCGGGCCAGATCGGCGGGCTGCCGGCCGCGCCGGGCCAGACGCTCAACGCGACCATCATCGGTCCCACGCGCCTGTCCACGCCGGAGGAGTTCGGCGACATCCTGTTGCGCGTGAATCCCGGACGGCTCGCAGCTGCGGCTGGGCGACGTGGCGCGCGTCACGCTGGATGCGGAGAACTTCGTCCGCGACGCGCAAGTACAACGGCAAGCCCGCGAGCCGCCATGGCCGTCCGCCTGGCGATCGGGCGAGAACGCGCTCGACACGGTGAAGGCGATCAACGCGACCATCGAACGGCTCAAGCCGTTCTTCCCGCCCGGCCTCGAGGTCGTCTATCCGGTCGACACCGCGCCGTTCGTGCGCACCTCGATCATCGAGGTGGCCAAGACGCTGGTCGAGGCCATCGTGCTGGTGTTCCTCGTCATGTACCTGTTCCTGCAGAACTTCCGCGCCACGCTGATCCCGACCATCGCCGTGCCGGTGGTGATGCTGGGCACCTTCGGCGTGCTGGCGGCCGTCGGCTTCTCGATCAACACGCTGACCATGTTCGGCATGGCGCTGTCGATCGGCCTGCTGGTGGACGATGCCATCGTCGTCGTCGAGAACGTCGAGCGCGTGATGGCCGAGGAGGGGCTGTCGCCGCGCGAAGCCACGCGCAAGTCCATGGACCAGATCACCGGCGCGCTGGTGGGCATCGCGCTGGTGCTGGCCGCCGTGTTCGTGCCGATGGCCTTCTTCGGCGGCTCCACCGGCGTGATCTACCGGCAGTTCTCGATCACGATCGTCTCGGCGATGGTGCTGTCGGTGCTGGTGGCGCTGATCCTCACGCCGGCGCTGTGCGCCACGATGCTCAAGCCGCTGCCGCCAAGGGCGGGCACCGTGAACGCACGCGGCTTCTTCGGCTGGTTCAACCGCTGGTTCGACGCGCTCGAACGCGCCTACCAGCGGGGCCTGACGCCGGATGCTGGTGCGCGGCCGCTGCGATGCTGGTCGTCTACCTGCGTGCTGGTCGTCGCTGCTTGGCTTGCTGTTCGTGCGCATTCCCACCGTCGTTCCTGCCGGACGAGGACCCGGGCTTCGCTGACGGGCAGTCGTGCAGACGCCGCCAGGCGCCACCAAGCGAGCGCACCGGGCGGCGCTCGACGCAGGCGCGCGACTACTTCCTCGACGCAGGAGAAGGACGTCGTCGACGGCGTGCTCACCGTCGACCGGATTCAGCTTCGCGGGCGTGGGCCAGAACATCGGGCCTGGTGTTCGTCAAGCTCAAGGACTGGGACGAGCGCGGCGGCAAGGGCCAGGACGTGCGCTCGATCGCGCAGCGCGCGGGCGGGTTCTTCGCGACGCATCCGCGACGCGCACGATCATTCGCCGTGGTGCCGCCGGCGGTGCTCGAACTCGGCAACGCCTCGCGGCTTCGACCTGCATGCTGCAGAACCGCGGCGGCATTGGCCACGAGGCGCTTGCTCGCCGCGCGCAACCAGCTGCTGGGCATGGCGGCGCAGAACCCGCTGCTGGCCGGCGTGCGGCCCAATGGCGTGGAAGATGCGCCGCAGTTCAAGCTCGACATCGACCGCGAGAAGGCGAGCGCGCTGGGCGTATCGCTGGCGGACATCAACCAGACGCTGTCCGACCGGCCTGGGCGATCCACCTACGTCAACGACTTCCTCGACCGCGGCCGGGTCAAGCGCGTGTACGTGCAGGGCGAAGCCGGCGGCGCGCATGCAGCCCGAGGACCTGGCAATCGCTGGTACGTGCGCAACGCACAGGGCGAGATGGTGCCGTTCTCCGCGTTCGCCAGTGGCGAGCTGGACCTATGGTCCGCAGAAGCTGATGCGCTTCAACGGCGTGCCAGCGTTCAGCATCCAGGGCGCAGGCGGCGCCCGGGCACAGCTCCGGCGAGGCGATGGACGTGATGGAAGATCTGGTCGCCGAAGCTGCCGGCGGGCGTCGGCCTGGAGTGGACCGGCGTCTCCTTCGAGGAGCGGCTCGCCGGGCGCGCAGGCGCCCGCGCTGTACGCGCATCTCGCTCGCCGTCGTGTTCCTGTGCCTGGCCGCGCTCTACGAGAGCTGGTCGATCCCGGTGGTCGGTGCTGCTGGTCGTGCCGCTGGGCGTGCTGGGCGCGGTGATCGCGACGCTGGCGCGCGGCATGTCCGAACGACGTGTTCTTCCAGGTGGGCCTGCTCGCGACCATCGGCCTCGCGGCGAAGAGCGCCATCCTCATCGTGGAGTTCGCCAAGGAGAACTTCGATCGCGGCATGGACGCTGGTCGAATCGGTGATGCACGCGGCGCGCGCAGCGCCTGCGCCCCATCCTCATGACCTCGCTGGCCTTCATGTTCGGCGTGCTGCCGCTGGCCGCTGGCCAGCGGGCGCCGGATCCGGCGCGCAGAACGCCGTGGGCACCGGCGTGATCGGCGGCATGCTCGCCTCCACGTTCCTGGCGATCTTCTTCGTGCCGGTGTTCTTCGTGGTGGTACTGGGTGGCTTCCACGTGAAGCCCGGCTACCAGGATCCGGCAACAGGCGGGAAATTCGTTCCGGAAGGGCCGACCTGAGCCGGGCGCGGCTGTTTCGAACTGTTACAGATTCATGCCCCGGGAGCTGGCAGAGTGCGGGTCATGTCCATGGCGCTGCGCACCCTGGTTGTATTGCTGCTCGGAACGGGCCTGGCCGCCGCGACGGAGCGGCGTGAGTTCGACTTCGACGTGACCCTGGACGGCCGGCCGATCGGCTCGCATCGCTACGAGCTGATTCCGTCGGGACCCGGCTCCTATGAAGTGGACAGCCGCGCCAGCTTCGACTTCAACTTGCTCGGCGTTCCGCTCTATCGGTACCGGCACCAGGCCCTTGAGCGCATCACGAACGATTGCCTCGAGCGCATCGAGGCGCTGACCCGTGACAATGGCGAATCCCTTTCGGTGCGCGGCGCGCGCAGCGACGACGGGTTCCTTCTCGAGACGCCTGCCGGAAAGCCGCAGTCACGCGACTGCGTGATGGGGTATGCCTACTGGGACCTGGAGCTGCTGCTGCGCCGGCGCGAGCTGCTGAATCCGCAGACTGGCGAGTTCGATGAAGTGAGCGTGGAGTTCGCGGGCAAGCGAGTCGGTGCTGCTGAAGGGCGAGCCGGTGCCGGCGAGCGCTATCGCCTGCACGCAGCTCGCAACGGTCATCGACCTGTGGTACTCGCAGCGTGGCGACTGGCTGCAGCTGGAGAGCCCACGGTTCGCGGCGGGTGCATCTACCGCTGCGCCAGGTGCCGTGAACCCGGGGTCCTCACGCGCGTGCAGGCAACGTCACCACGAACAGCGCGCCGGTCCCTTCGTCCTTCTCGAGGATCAGGTCGCCGCCATGGGCGCGCGCCACCTGTCGGGCCAGGTACAGCCCGAGTCCCGTGCCGCCGGTTTCGCGATTCCGCGAGGCATCGGAACGATAGAAGGGCTCGCCGATGTGGGCGCGCTGGTCCGCCGGGATGCCGGGTCCGTAGTCGCGCACCCGAAACTCCAGCTTCGTCGCCCTCCCGGTCGATCGTCAGTTCCACCGGGCCCCTGCGGGCGCGAGTATCGCAGCGCATTGCCGACCAGGTTCTTCAGCATCAGCTGGATGCGCGCCGAGTCCAGCCGCGCGTGCGGCTCGCCGGTGACCGATCTGCAGCCGCGGCTCGTGCGCGAAGAACCGCTGCCGCAGCGATTCGCGCCAGCTCCGGCAGCGGACCTCGGAGCGGTCGCAGAGCGGTGTGGGCCGAACCCAGCCGCTCGGCGTCGAGCAGCATTCTCGACGATGCTGCGCATCTCCGCGGTATCCTGCCGCAGCGCGCGGACTGCCGCGGTGTCCTCCAGCAGCGCCAGGCCCAGCGTGATCCGCGAGATCGGCGAGCGCAGCTCGTGGCTGACACCCAGCAGCAGCTGCCGCTTCGCGTCCAGCATGCCTTCGACCTTGCCCGCCATGCGGTTGATGTCTTCGGCCAGCTCACCCAGTTCGTCGTCGCGCTGCGTGCGGATGCGATGGTTGAAATGTCCGGCACCGATGTAGGCCGCCCCCTCCCGGATCGTCGCGATGGGCCGGAACAGCCAGCGCACGGCGAGGTAGGCGCACAGCACCAGCAGCAGTGCGAACCCGACCAGTATCGGAATCAGCGGTGGACGGGAGCGCTGGTCGGCGATCTTCGGCGTGGCGACGATGATCTCGTAGCCGCCCTCGATGAACTGATGAAGCGTGGCCGTCCGCTGACGGCGAATCCACTCCTTCCAGCTCGTCGAGCAGTGCGCCGGGCTCCGCGCTGAAGTAATCGCTGGGGCCGAAGTCCAGCGTGGCGGGATCCGGGAAAGCCGGGTCGGAAGACCAGTCGCACGCCGGGACCCTCGATGTGGATGTCGACCGGCACGCGCTGCGTGATCGCCAGCGCACGGTCGAGCCGCGGCGGCGAGCCGATGTCCTGCCGCACATAGTCCACGTGCAGCGACAGGTGGCCGCTGATCAGCGTCCGCAGGTCGTCCGCGCTGTAGGCCCAGCGGATGCCGGCGACCACGCCCCAGGCGAACAGCGCCGCCAGCAGCAGGAAGATGGCGAGCAGCCGCAGCGACAGCGAGTAGGAGAACAGCCGGATCATGGCGCCCCGCGGCCCGCCCGATGAATCGGTAGCCTCGGCCCCAGACGGTGTGGATCCAGCGGCCCGGTCCGCGAGTTGTCGCCGAGCTTGGCGCGCAGGCGGCTCACGAGGATGTCGACCGAGCGCGTGAGGATGGCTGCGTCGATGCCGCGCAGCGCCGCAAGGATGTCGTCGCGAGAGTAGTCGCGGCCCGGGTGCGATGCGAGCAGCAGCAGCAATTCGTACTCCATGGTCGTCAGCTCGATTGCAGTGCCGTCCGCCATGACCGTGCGGCTGGCCGGATCGATGCGCAGCCCCTCGAACTCCAGCAGGTCGCGGCTGGCCACCGGCTCCGTGCGTCGCAACACCGTCTGGATGCGCGCCACCAGCTCGCGCGGCTCGAACGGCTTGGCGATGTAGTCGTCGGCGCCGAGCTCCAGTCCCGTCACCCGGTCACTGACGTCGCCGCGCGCAGTCAGCATGATGATGGGCACCTTGCTGCGGCGACGGATCTCGCGGCACAGCGAGAAGCCGTCCTTGCCGGGCAGCATCACGTCGAGCAGCACCAGGTCCGGGCGCGTGCCGGCGATGCGCTGCAGGCCCTCGCTGCCGTCGAAGACGCAGTCCACCTCGATGCCGAAACGGCGGCAGTAGGCGCTGCAGCAGCTCCGAGTGCCGGCGGTCGTCGTCGATGAGCAGGACGTTGATCACGCCGCGATTCTACCCGCCGCCCGCGCTGACATCGCGTCGCCGCACCGTTGTTACAGGTCGATACATCTTGTTACGGACTTGAGAGGACTTGGCGCGCCCGTGCCCCCACCCTTGCCGCTCAAGCAAACCAGTGCAACCCATGTCCCACGGAGAGGCCCCCATGTCGAAAGCAGGACTGATCGCAACCTTGATGCTCGCAGCGGCGCTGGCCGGCTGCGACTCCGATTCCGACTCGGACTCCACGGTCGCACCGGCGCAGCTGCGGGTCCTGCATGCCTCTCCCGACGCGCCGGCCGTGAATGTGCTGGCCGGCGGGACAACCATCGTCCCCAATCTCGACTACGGGCAGTCCAGCAACCTGCTCGAAGTCACTCCGGGCAGGGTCTCGCTGCGCGTTGACGCGCAGCTGCCCGCTGGCGCAACCACGACCGTGATTGGCCCGGTCGACGTCGACCTGGCCAGCGGCACCCAGTATTCCGTCCTGGCCGTAGGCCGGGTTGCAGGCATCGAGCCGCTCGTCTTCTCGCAGCCGTCTGCTCCGGCTCCGACCGGCAGGACGAACGTGCGCGTGGTGCACGCCGCGCCGGCCGCGCCGAGGGTTGATGTGTACCTGACGTCCCCCGACGCAAGCCTGGCCACCAGCTCGCCGGTGGGCACCGTGTCCTTCAAGCAGGCCATCGGGCCTGCGGAGGTGCCTGCCGGAACATGGCGCGTGCGCGTGACTGCCGCGGGCGACAAGGCTGCGCTGGTGTTCGATTCGGGCGTAATCACCCTCGGCGACGGCGCCAACGTCCTGTTGGCTGCAATCGAGAACACCGACACAGGCCCGGCACCCATCCAGCTGCTGTTCAGCGACAGCGTGTCCAACGCAAAGATCCTGGCGGCGGGCACGCCGGCGGACCTGCGCGTCGTGCATGCCTCGCCTGACGCGCCGCCCGTGGACATCGTGGCCAACGACAATTTCGCCGCGCCGCTGGTCCAGGACCTGGCCTTCCCGCAGGCGACGGGATTCCTCAGCGTGCCGCCCGCGACCTACAACGTGAAGGTGGTGGCTGCGAACACGAGCACCGCCGTGATCACCGCGAACCTGTCGCTGCAGCCGGCCGTGCGCTACTCGGTCCTGGCGGTGAATCGCCTCGCCTCGATAGAGCCGCTCGTGGCGACAGACAATGCGCGGCGCCTTGCGACCGCGGCCAAGCTGCGCGTCATCCATGCCTCGCCGACCGCGGCCAACGTGGATATCTACGTGACGGCGCCCGGTGCATCGATCGCCACGATCGCGCCGACGCTCCCGAACGTGCCCTTCAAGGCCAACACGGGTTTCCTGCAGCTCGCTTCGGGCAACTACAGCGTCACCGTGACGCCGGCAGGCAGCAAGACGGCGGCGATCGGTCCGGCAAATATCTCGCTGCAGGCCGGTGGCATCTACACGGCCGTGGCACGCGACCCTCTGCCGGGCAACACCGCACTGGGATTGATCCTGCTGGACGACTTCGCTCCCTGATACGGTCACATCCTCCCCACGTGACCATGCCTGGCCCCGCCCACAAGCGGGGCCTTTTTTTCAGGGGTGTGCGTGGAATGGAGTGCGCTTCAACCACAGGCGCAGTGCCTGCCAGTAGATGGCGCGAATCGTCCGCAGCGGGGACGCGGGAAATCGAAACAGCGCCGCGACCAGCGAAGTGCCCGTGATCTCGCGCCGCTGCAGCGCCAGCGTGGCATCGAATACGCGGCGGCCGGACTCCAGGTTCTCCATGTGGACCAGCAGCCGTTGCCCGGGCTGGCTGAAGCGCCAGCTGTAACGCTGTTGCATCGGCATGAACGGCGACACGTGGAAGCGCTTGTCGAACTCCTGGTGTGCATCACTGCCGTCGCCCGGGCCGGGCAGCACGTAAGCGTGTCGCTGCCCCCAGGGCGTATTGGTGATCTCGGCGACGATCGCCTCGACCTTGTCGGTGCCCGCGGAGAAGCAGTAGTAGAAGGTCACCGGGTTGAAGCCGCTGCCGAAGCTGCGCAGCTGCGCCAGCATCCGGATCGCGCCCGTCGGGCGGTGCCCGGTCCGATCGTGCACCAGTTGGCGCACGGCCTCGTCGAGGCTGATCGCCGGGTCACCCAGGAAGTCGGCGCGCCGCAGCCACACCAGCGCAGGGCGTCGAGTGGACCAGAACCAGCGGTTGCGGAAAACCTCGTCGAGTTCGGCCAGGTCCACGAGGACCATGCAGACCCTGTAGGAAAAGGCATGCGGCCGCGGCCCATGCCGCCGGTGCCTAAGCCGTCCTATGTACAGCGCGCTGTGCATGATCGTCGATGAAATGCGCAAGGGCTGCCTGCGCACTCACAACGCCGTCTTCATGGAAGCCGTGGCGCCACCAGGCGCCGCAGTAGTAGGTGCCCATATGGCCATTGAGTTCGCGATGGCGGGCCTGTGCCGCCACCGCGGCAGGCGTGAATACCGGATGGTGGTAGGTGGTGCGCAGGATGACGCGGGCCGGGTCGATCGCGCCGTCGTCATTCAGCGTGACGAGCAGCGGCTCGGCCGATTCGATTCCCTGCAGCATGTTCATGTTGTAGGTCAGTGCCAGCGGGCCCTCCCGCTGCGGCAGGCTGTGGTAATTCCAGCACGCCCAGGCCAGCTTGCGTCGCGGCATCAGGCGCGCATCGCTGTGCAGGACCGCATCGTTGCGCTGGTAGGGGATGGCCGTGAGCACTTCCCGTTCCGCGGTGGTGGGATCGGCCAGCAGCTGCAACGCCTGGTCGCTATGGCAGGCCAGGAACACCGCGTCATAGCGCACCGATTCCTGCCCCACTGCCTTGAGGATCACGCCGCCGGGCTGGCGGCGGATCCATTCGACCGGCGTGCGCAGCCGGATGCGGTCCTGGAAGGGAGCCGTGAGCTTCGCCACGTAGCGCGCGGATCCGCCAGCGACGGTGCGCCACTGCGGACGGTCGTTGATCGTCAGCATCCCGTGGTTCATCAGGAAGCGGACAAAGAAGCGCGCCGGAAACGCCAGCATCGATCCGGGACTGGTGGACCAGATGGCCGCGCCCATCGGCACGATGTAGTTGTCGATGAAGGACTGGCTGTAACGATGGCTGCGCAGCAGCTCGCCGAGCGGCACTTCGCCCGCCGGCTGGCGCAGCAGCTGCGGCGCGTGGCGGTTGAAGCGCAGGATATCCCGCACCATCGCCAGGAAGCTCGGCCTGACGAGGTTGCTGCGCTGGGCGAACAGCGTGTTGACGGTGGTGCCGTTGTACTCCATGCCGGTTGCGTCATTGCGGACGGAAAAGCTCATCGCGCTGGCCTGCGAGGCCACGCCCAGCTCCTCGAGCAGCGCAACGAACCCCGGATAGGTCCAGTCGTTGAAGACGATGAAGCCGGTGTCCACCTGGTGGCTGCGATCGCCCTGGACCACGGTATGCGTGTGCGAATGTCCGCCGACGTGCCCGGCCGCCTCGTAAACGGTTATGTCGTGCTCCCGGCACAGCCGGTACGCCGCGACATTGCCGGCGATACCCGTGCCGATGATCGCGATCCTCATTCGGGCCAACTCTGCGGCACCTTGCGCACCAGTGAGGGGTCGTAGCCCTGGGTGGCCAGGAAGCGCAGCAGCTCCTCGTACTCGGCATCGGGGATCTGCGGCGTCCGCGCCATGATCCAGGCGTAGTCGCGCTTCTCGCGGCCGATGACGGTGGTCGAGTAGTCCGGGCTGAGATGGATGATCCGGTAGTCGGCCTTGATGGGCCAGATGAACTGCATGCCCCAGAGTGCATTGCTGTCGGTGTCGACCACGAACCCTTTGGGGTTGTAGGTCTTCAGCGGGCCGTCGAAGGATCCCTTGCGCATCGTGAACACGGTATCGATGGTGCCATCCGGCGCCAGCGTGTAGGTCTCCACCGCGTTGTAGGCTTCGCGCTCGATGCGGGTGGGAATGTTGCCGATCACGTACCACCGTCCCATGAAACGCGGCAGGTCCACGCTGGATACGGTTGGCATCGGCGGCGGAGATCCCGAAGCACAGCCAGCCGCGATAGCCAGCAGCGGCGCGCAGACAAGCGCAACTTTAAGCGAGTGCGGGCTCAAGCAGGTCTCCTGGGTCCGGGAAAGAAGGCATTCGTGCGGGCGATGTACTCGGCGTACCCCGGGCGACGCTCTCCGATGTCCTTTTCCAGGAGGCTCACGCCCGAGACGCGCAGCAACAGCACGCTCATCAGCAGCGGCGAAACGATCGTCCACCAGGCGCCGGTGCCTGCCGCCAGGACGAAGAACCCCCACCACACGCAGAACTCGCCGAAATAATTGGGGTGGCGCGAGTAGCGCCACAGGCCCCGGTCGAGCACCTTGCCGCGCTGGGCGCCATCGGCCGTGAAGGCGGCGAGCTGCGCATCGGCAATTGCCTCGAAGGCGATGCCCCCCAGCACGAGTGCAGCCCCCAGCAGGTCCATGAACAGCGGCGCGGGCCCGGGCGCAAGGATCGCGGCCTGCAGCGGCGCCGAAACGACGAACGCCAGCAGCGCCTGCAGGATGAAGACGAGGTAGAGGCTCTTCCAGGCGAAACCCGGATCATTGCGCTTGCGGATGGCCTGGTAGCGGCGATCCTCCGGCGCGCTCCAGTTGCGGCGCGCAAGGTAGATCGACAGGCGAAGCGCCCAGAGCGTGACCAGGGCCAGGATCAGGCTCGCGCGGACTGTCGGCTCGGGCAACGAAGCGAATGCGCACAGCGCAGCCAGCAGCAGGAACAGGGACCAGAAGATGTCGACCAGCCCGACGTTGCGCTTGAGGGTGGAAATACCCCAGGCAATGAAGGCAAGCGCCAGCATCCAGGGCAGGGCCATGAGCCAGGCGGGCAGGGCTGTCATGGCGTCGCATACCCGTCGAAGCGGAGGGCCGAACGAAGCAGCAGGGGCATTATGGCGGCCCAGCCGAGCGCGATCAGGATCAGCGCGGGCGCGGCCAGAACCCAGTCCAGCGCCCCCAGGCGCGCTCCGGCGGCATAGGCGAGCGGGGCGGCGACGCCGGCCAGCACGGCGGCCAGCAGTCCGCGCCTGCGCAGTGACCGCAACGACACATTCAACGTCGTTGCAAAGGCGGCCCACAGCGCGACCATGCCGACGGGCAGCACGCCACCCAGCAACAGACGCGAATCGATGCTCACCCAGCCCTTGTAGACGAGCAGCGACTCGAAAACAGCCCCCACCAGCGTGGCCAGCCCGATCAGTTGCAACTCCTGAAGCGGTGCGTGCGCGCGCGCCAGATGCCAGGCCAGCGCGACCATGACGCCGGCCAGGCTGACCCAGGGATTTCCGGCGGCCATGCCGAGCACGGTTGCGAACCACGCGCCCTGGTACAGCAGCACGTTGATCGCGATGTCACGTCCCTTCACGGTTCGCGTCGCTCGAACAGGTAATGGCTGACCCACCACTCCTGGCCATTGCGGTAGCCGAACAGTTCGGCGCAGGCCATGAAGAACATGCGCCAGCGCTGCAGCCAGATGGCGGCCTGGTCCTTGCCGTAGGTCGACTCCAGTATGGGCATCACCTCTTCGCGACGCGCATCGAGCCGGGCCAGCCAGGCATTGGCCGTCTTCTCGTAGTGCTGGCCATCCCAGCGCCAGCGCTGCAGCAGGCGCAGGTGGTCCTGGAAGCGCGCCGGCAGCTCGTCGCTGGGCATCATGCCGCCCGAAAAGAAGTAACGGCTCATCCAGTCCGAATCCCCTTCATCGACGAACGCATAGGGCGTGGAGCGATGGCAGAAGACGTGCATGAAGAACCGGCCGCCGGGCTTGAGCCAGTCCCGGACGCGCCCGAACATGGCAGGCCAGTTGCGCAGGTGCTCGAACATCTCGACCGAGACGATGCGGTCGAAACGGTCGCTGGGCTCGAAGCGGTTCATGTCTGCAGTGATGATCTCGACGTTGTCCAGACCCTCGGCTCGTGCGCGGGAGAGGATGTACTCCCGCTGGGAATGGGAGTTGGAAACGCCCACGATGCGGCTGGCGGGAAAGCTGCGCGCCATCCACAGGGTCAGCGATCCCCACCCGCATCCCAGCTCGAGCACGGCCTGGCCGTCGGCAAGCTGGGCGCGCTGCGCCGTGACGGCCAGCGCCAGCGACTCGGCCGCTGCAAGGTCGGTGACCCCCGGGGGCCACCAGGCCGAGCTGTACTTGCGTTGCGGACCCAGGACCAGGGCAAAGAAGGCGTCCGGCACTTCATAGTGCTGTTCATTCGCCTTGTGGGGCAGGGGCGCCAGCTCGGCGTCCTGCAGCGACCGGATGAAGTCCTCGGCGACGACCCCTGAACGTTGGGCGTCCGCGGCGCCGATGGCCGCCAGCCGCTGTTCGCACAGCCTGCGGATGCCTGCCCGAACCAGGGGGTCCGGGACGAATCCGCGCTCCACCCATGACTGGGTGCCAGACGCCTTGTCTGCCTCGACTGAAATCAATCCGGATTGGGACATGTGGTGGGACTCCTGCCGGCACGAAAGTGCTGCGAGCCAGTATGGGGGCCCGCGCACACCGGGGAAGCCTGTAGCCTGCGTTTGTTACAACACGATACAGTTGCGCCACGCCGGACGACCATGCGGAAACATGAAGAAGGGGGATTCCATGCGCCTTAAGATCCTGCTGCCAATCCTGGCCCTGGCCATCCTGAACGCTGGCTGCGCGAGGCAGGAACCCGGCGTCAGTGCCGCCGAACTCACGGAAATGAAAGAGCAGCTCGCCGCGGCGCAGCGCCTGGCGCAACGTGCCGATGACTGGACGCAGATCGCGAACCTGCAGGCCACGTACGGTTTCTATGTCGACAAGATGCGCTGGGACGATGCCGCGGACCTTTTCGCGCCGGATGCATCGCTGGAGATTGCCGGCCGTGGCCTGTTCACCGGACAGGACCGGATCCGCACCTACCTGCATGCGCTCGGCAAGTTCGAGTACGGCACGCTGTACAACCACATGCAGCTGCAGCCGGTTATCCACGTCGCCGAGGATGGCCAGTCAGCCAAGGCCCGGTGGCGCTCCTTCATCCAGGTGGCGCACCTGGGCAAGGAGGCGCGCTGGGGCGAGGCCACCTACGAGAATGCGTACGTGAAGCTGGACGGAAAATGGCGGATCCACAAGCTGCACGCCTTCATCACCTACTACATCGAGTTTGACAAGGGCTGGAACAAGGGCGGCGTCGAGCTGCCGCTGAAGCTCGGTGACCTGGATCCGGATGCGCCGCCGACGGTGAAATACGGCGCGTTCCCTGACGTATTCGTGCCGCCCTACCACTACGACAACCCGGTTTCGGGCCGCAAGTTCGAGCCATGAGAGTGCGCCTGACCGCAGCGGCGCTGCTCGGCGTGATGGCTGCCGTGGCGTCGCCGGTTGGCCTGGCTGCCGCGGCGGGCGTTTCGCCGCTGCTGCCGGGGCCGGCGACCTGTGATCGCCAGTGCCTTTACGGGGCGCTGGACGGCTACCTTGCCGCGCTGAAGGCGCGCGACACGACCAGGGTGCGTTGGGCCGCGCGGGTGCGCAACACCGAGAACAACGTCGAATTGCGCGTCGGCGACGGGCTCTGGGGAACAATCACCGGGCTGGACGCGTACGAAATGCGCTTTGCGGATCCGCTCACGGGCCACGTCGCCGTGTTTGGCGTGGTTGACGAAACGGGCACGCGTGCGCCTTATTCGACCCGCCTGAAGGTGATCAACGGCACGATCGCCGAAGTCGAGACGATCATCGTTCGCCCGCAGGATTCCGGCATTCCCTTCGTCACCGCGGACATCAAGCCGCTGGCGGTGTGGGACGAGGTCCTGCCGCCGGCGCGCCGCGTCTCGCGCGAGGCGATGATCGCCGCGGCGAATGGCTACTTCGACACGCTGCAGCTGAACGACGGCACGCTGCACGTGGGCTTCACGGACGACTGCAATCGCCGCGAGAACGGCAAGCAGTCGACCAACCTGAAGGACCCGGACCTCGACGCCATCTGGAGACTGGGTTGCGCGGACCAGTTCCGGCTGGGTGCCTATCGCTACGACGACCGGCTGCGCGACCGCCGCTTCCTCGCGGTGGACGAGGAGCGCGGCATCGTGCTGGCCGGCGGGTTCATCGACCATGAAGGGCGGCTCGGGGAAATCCGGCTCACCGACGGCATCGCTGCGCACTTCCCATTTCTTCCGGCCGCATTCATTCGTGCTGCTCGAGGCCTTCAAGGTCGACGGCGGCAAGATCCGGCAGGTCGAGGCGGTGTTCATCACCGTGCCCTACAACATGCCTTCACCGTGGGTGCCCTGAAAGGCGGCATGCTAACGTAGTCCGAACGATTCCTGGGGAGAAGAAGAATGAAGATCCGGTCCATGGCCGTGGCCCTTGCCACAGCGCTGCTGGCTTTGCCCGCTTTCGCCGACGAGGTTTCCGGCAAGTGGAATCTCAGCGTCGATACGCCGCAAGGTCCGTTCGCGATGGTCTTCGACCTGAAGGCCGAGGGCGAGAAGCTCACTGGCGCCATGTCGAACGACTTCATGGGTTCCACGCCGATTTCAGACGGCACGGTCAAGGGCAGTGAGCTCGCCTTCAAGCTGGTCATCGAAGGCGCCCCTACCGGCCGATGACCATCCACTACAAGGGCACGGTCAAGGGCGATGACCTGACCCTCGTCAGCAAGTTCGAGGGTGAAGCGCCCCGGGCTCCGAGGGCGAGCAGACGGCTGTCGCCAAGCGCGCGAAGTAGACTCGGGATGAAGGCCGGCGGCTGGCCATCGATCGCGCTGATCTACCTGTTCGGCGTGCTGGCATCGGCTTCGCTCACCAAGGTGATTCCGCTGCAGCAGGATCTTGCCGATCACATCGGCATGACCGTGGCGCAGTACACGCTGCTGCTGTCGCTGTTGAGCGTGCCGGCGGCGTTGACGGCGACCGTGGTGGGCGGCGTGATCGACCGCATCGGTTCGCGGACCGCATTGATCTGCGCCGCGGCCGCAGGGGCGCTGGCCAACCTCATGTTCCTGCTGATCGCCACGCCGCGCGGCTTTCACGGCGTGCGCCTGTTCGAGGGCCTGGTGATGGTCGGTGTCTACTCGGCCGCGCCGGCACTGATCATGGCGACGACCAGCACATGAGCGCCGCGGTCGCGCGATGGCACTGTGGTCCACCTACACCCCGGTCGGCGTCTCGCTGGGCCTGCTGCTGTCGAGCTATTTCGCCGGAACGCCGCAGTGGCGCGGCGGCTATCTCGTGCACGGCGTGCTGTTCGCGATGCTGGTTGTTGCGGGCTGGCTGCTGCCCAGGCCACCGGCGCGGCCGGTCGGCAGCGGCGCGCCGCGGCCAGGCCTGCTCGCGGCGATGACGGAGCCGGGGCCGCTGCGCGTCGCGCTGGTGTTCGGCACGCTGGTGCTGGTCGGCTTTGGCGTGAACACGGTGTTTCCCGGCTGGTATGCCCGACAGGAGAACGTCTCGCTGGGAGAGGCTTCTGGCGTGCTGGCGGGGCTGAACCTGGTCATGATCGTCGGCGGCGTCCTGACCGCCGCCATGCTGGCGCGCGGCGTGCGCCACGCCTTGCTGTTCCGCATCCTGGTGGTTCTGGGTTTCGTCGCCGCGATCGTGATGTTCCAGCCGGACATGCCGCGCAGCGCCGCGCATCGCCGGGCTGGTGGCCTGGTTGCTGGTCGCCGGCGCCTGTATCGCGGTGGTCACTGCCATGCTGCCTCGCGTGGTCGCCAATCCGCTGCAGGGTGCGGCCGCGGCGGGGCTTCTCAGCCAGGTGGCCGCGCTCACCACCTTCCTGACGCCTTACGTCTGGATGCCGATACTCGCCAGCGGACGCTGGCCGCTGTTCCTCGTCGTGATTGCGGCGGCTGGCGCGGCCGGCATCCTGCTGTTTCCGCGGGCGCGCGACGAAGCGCGCTGATCCCGGTTGATCAGTGCAGCTGGATGCCGCCCTGTTCCAGGTGCAGCAGGCGCAGCCGCTCGCCGAGCAGCGCGATGTTCTCTTCTGCGCCCTCCAGCGCCGCGCGACGGGCGGGTCGGCAGCCACAGCCGCGCCTCTGCGCGTAAGTGCATCGCCCTGCTGCATCCATAGCGTCATGCGGCGATCGGCCTCGCCGGCGAGGAACTGGCGTTCGTCCGACTGCGGCAGGCCGTAGCCGGTGTGCCGGCAGCATGGTGGCCGGACGGCTCATGAAGCCACCGGACTGCAGGAACTCGCGCAACGCTTCGCTGTCGGGACCTTTCCGTCGCCAGACATGCGGCGGCCCAGGTAGCGACGCTTCAGTTCGTCGAGGGCGCGCAGCTCCTGCTGGTTCAGCGACGCCTCTTCCAGCAGGAGCAGTGCGGCACTCGCGCGCACGCCCGCCTCCTGCAGCCACGGTCGTCGCTCGTCCGGCGGCAACTCCAGCCAGTCGCGCACCTGCTGCTGCGGATAGCCCGAGTTCGCTGCGGGCGATGTCGAACATGGACTGGAAGTGGGCGCTCGCCGCCTCGAAACGATAGCCCAGGCGAACAGCCTCGACCGGATCGTCCAGCACGCTGCCGTCCGCGATGCCGCTCTTCCAGGCGCCGCAGCAGTGCAGTGGGCGAAAGGCTGGCCAGCGGTTCGCCGGCAAGTCGGGGTACGCCATCGTGCAGCAGCTTGAACGTTTCCACCGCGCAGTTGTTGCTGACGAAGTAGTAGCGACCGTCGTAGCTCCAGTGAAGCTGCGCGGCCCGCTCCAGCAGGCCTGCTATCTCCGCCGGGTCCAGGCGCAGCGGAATCGATCGCAGTCCGCGCAGTTCGACCTTGGTGTATTCGTCGATGACCTGGTCCAGCGGCAGCAGGAACAGGCGCGACGGATACGAGCCGGTCAGTCCGCGCCAGCCCGAGATCTGCACATCACCGACAAAGGCGCGGAACGACAGCACCCGGTGATGCGACAGATCGAGGCGGCAGTCGGGTCCGGGTGGACGCCCAGGCGCACAGACCACCAGGCGCAGCATGCTGTGGCCCCAGCGGCTCATCGGCTTCTCGTTCCCTTCGGCGAGCAGGTAGTCCACCGCGTAGACGCGTGCCGGATCCAGTTGCAGCAGCGGCGTCCTCGCCTTCCTCGGCCTGCAGGTAGGGCAACCCGGGCGGGCATTCGCGTTGCCGGCGGTGCCCAGTCGAAATGCCCCGAGAGACAGCCGGTGCAAGGCTGGACGCCGGCAGGCGTAGTCCGGATCCAGCAGGAAATGCTCGAGGTTCACCGCGACGAACTCCACCGGCGCAGTCAGTTCGTAGGCGTCCGGACTGCGATCGCTGAAGTCATTGTGTGAGGTCCGCATTCCCAGCCTGAACGGGGCAACCTGCCAACCCGCCAGGTCCAGCAGGCGGGGATCCTTCGAGAGGCGGCCCGGTCCGGTGCGATCGTAGAAATGGGCCAGTTCATGGATCAGCGCGGACAGCGCGGCACGTGCCGCAGGATCGTTGGCTGCGTACTCGAGGGAACCGGTTTCGGGCAAGCGCGCCATCCAGTCCACCAGCAGGTGGCGCGACAACTGCAGTCGTCGCGAACTGGCATGGCCGTGCACCTGCGCAGGAAGTTCTTCCCAGGCCAGCACGATGCGTGGATCCAGCGCCTGCACCAGCGCAGGAGGCAACCACCGTTCAGCCTCTTCCAGCAGTTGCCGGGTGGCTTCGACCTGCTCCGGTGTCAGCGTGTCCGTGTCGATGCGCAGCGGCAGCGCGGCCTGCGCGATCCCGGCGCAGGTCGACAGGCAGAGGGCCAGCCACCAGCGTGGCCGGCCGCGCAGTCTCACAACGCGAGGATGGCCTGCGCGAGCTGCAGGTCGCTGGCGTTGCGTGCTTCCGGATTGTTCTGGCGCAGGTGCAGGATGGCCGCCTCCAGCCGGGCGCTGCGGATGCGCCCGTCGCTGGCGACGAAACTGGCCGCATCCTCGCGCGCCTGCTTCACCACCTTGCTGTTCCCGGAACTGCTGTTGGACGAAGCCGAGCCGCCCTTGGACGTGGCTGATGTGCCGGCACCCGCCGTGGTGCCTGCGAAACTCGTGGCCATGACGGGTACCGAGACCAGCAACATTGCAGAGGCGAGGGTCACGCGAATCATGGAGAGCCCCAAAGGTAGGATTGACCGGAAGATCAGCGTAGCACCCGACCAGTGATCATTACTATCTTCTGGCCTGGGCTAACGCGTCGAGCGCGCAATGCGGATCATCGCCGCAAGACTCAGCTCCACGTCCGCCTCCGTCGTTGCCCAGGAGCTGACGCTGATGCGCATGGCATCACGACCCTGCCAGCGGGTGCGGCCGCACCAGCACGTTCCATCCTGCTGCAGGGCCTCGATCACGCGCTGCGTATGCGCGGGGTCGCCGAACGACACCAGCACCTGGTTCAGCACCACGTCGTTGAGAACCTCGAAGCCCGCATCGCGCAGTCCCTGCGCGAAGCGGCTGGCATGGCGGCAGCAGCCGTCGATCATTGCGGCAACGCCGCTGCGACCGAGCGTGGCCAGTGCGGCCCAGACGTCCACGCCACGTGCGCGACGCGAAAGCTCCGGCGTGTAGTCGGAAGGATTGCGCGCGGCGCCTTCGGTGGGCAGGTAATCAGCCGTTATGGCCATTGCGGCGCGAAGCGCTTCGGCGTCGCGAACGAAAGCCACGCCGCTGTCATAAGGCACGTTGAGCCACTTGTGTGCGTCGGTGGCGCAGGAGTCGGCCAGCTCGATGCCGGCGCCGAGGTGGGCCAGCGAGGGCGTGGCGCGGGCCCACAGGCCAAATGCGCCGTCCACATGCACCCAGGCACCCGCCGCCTGGGCGCGCGGGGCGATGTCGCTGACCGGATCGAAGGCGCCGGTGTTCAGGTTGCCGGCCTGCAGGCAGAGGATGGTGGGTCCTTCGATGCGAGGCAGCGCGTCGGCGCGCATGCGGCCCTGGCTGTCCACCGGCACGCGCGTGAGGCGCGTGCGCCCGAATCCCAGCAGTCCGAGTCCCTTGAGCACAGTCGGGTGCACTTCCTCGCCGACGATCACGGTGACAACCGGAGCGCCGAACAGCCCGTCGGCCTCCACGTTCCAGCCGGCGCGCGCGAGCACGCGATGGCGCGCGGCAGCCAGCGCGGTCATGTTCGCGACAGTCGCGCCGGTGACGAAGCCGCCGGCGCATTCGCGCGGCAGGTCGAGCACTTCCAGCAGCCACCGCAGCGCAACCTGCTCCACGTGTGCCGTGGCAGCGGTGATTCCATACAGGCCTGTATTCTGGTCCCAGGCCGTGGCGAGCCAGTTGGATGCCACGGTCACGGGCAGCGCGCCGCCAATCACGAATCCGAAGAAGCGCGGGCCGGCCATCGCCACGGTTGCCGGGGAGACGATCCGGTCGAGTCGGTCGAGAATTCCGGCAGGGTCGCTCGGCCCGTCCGGCAGTGGCAGGTCGAGTTGCGCAAGCGCGGCCAGTGCCTGCGGCGAAGGCGCGACCGGCCGGTCGGCCAGGCCATCGAGATAACGCTGCGCACGGGCCGCCGCATCGCCCAACAGCGACGGCTCGCGCATGGCCATCAGAACGGATACTTCGGCGGCGTGTCCTTGATGGTCACCCACTGCCAGCTGGTGTATTCGTCAAGGTCGGCAGGCCCGCCCACCGCAGCACCGGCGCCGGCGACGCCCGGTCCGCCGAACGGATTGTTGCCGTCGTCGTTCACGGTCTGGTCGTTCACGTGCACCATGCCGGCCTTGAGACGGTCGGTAATCCGCATGGCGCGACCCACGTCGCGCGAGATCACGGCCGCGGCCAGCGCGCCTTCATGGCGGTTGGCCAGCTCGAGCGCCTCTTCGTCGGTCTCGAAGACGATGATGTTGGCCACGGGGCCGAAGGTCTCCTCGTCGAAGGCGCGCATGCCGGGCTTCACGCCGGAGAGCACCGTGGCCTCGTGGAACAGGTCCTTGGCCTTGCCGCCGGTCTCGATCTTCGCGCCGGCCTTGACCGAGTCGTTGAGGATTCCCTTGCACGCGCTGCAGCTGCCTCTCGCTGATCACCGGGCCCGAGCGCAACCTGGCCTGAAGCGCCGTCGCCCACCGGCAGGTGGCTGGCGCGTTCGGCCAGCTTCTTCGTGAACTCCGCGGCGATACCCGCCTGCACGAAGATGCGGCTCGAGGCCATGCAGATCTGGCCCTGGTGCAGGAATGCGCCCCAGGCCGCGTTGTTCACCGCGAGCGTCGAGGTCGGCGTCGTCCAGCACGATCAGCGCGTTGTTGCCGCCCAGCTCCAGCGAGACCTTCTTCAGCGTGCTTGCCAGCCAGTTCCGCGACGCGCCGGCCCACGGCGGTGGAGCCGGTGAACTGGATCATGTTCACGTTCTTCGACAGGCACAGCGCCTCGCCGGCCACCGCGTCACCGGACACCACATGCAGCACGCCGGCCGGCAGGCCGGCTTCCTCGAACGCGCGCGCGATCACGAAGCCGCCGGACAGCGGCGTCTGCGGATCGGTCTTCAGCACGACCGCGTTGCCCGTGGCCAGCGCCGGCGCGACGGCGCGCATCGACAGGATCAACGGGAAGTTGAACGGTGAAATGACGCCGACGACGCCGCGAGGGATGCGCCGCGCGTAGCTCAGGCGTCCCGGCGGGTTCGACAGCACCTCGCCGCGTGAGCCCAGTGCACAGGCCTGGCTGCGTGGTGCAGACAGCGCCGCGGTCTTCGCGCACTTCATGCTGGCCCTTGGGGACGATGCCGCCGGTCTCGCGCGCGATCACCATGCGAGAGCCCGTCCAAATCCTGCTCCAGCAGCGCGGCGGCCTTGCGCAGGATGGCGCCCGCGCGACGGCCGGCATCGCAGCCCACGCGACCTGTGCCGCGGCCGCCGCGGCGGCGCAGGCTTCGATGTCCTGCGCGTCGGCGAAGCCGACCTTGCACAACGGCTTGCCGGTGGCCGGTTCCGTTGACGTCGCGCGTGCCGCCATGCGCGGCAACCCAGCTGCCCGTGAAGATCTTGCCGCTCCAGCGGTTGTCGCCCAGCAGCTTGCCCAGCGTGTCGTTCGCCATCGTTTTCCCCTGACAGTGGATGCGGTTGATTGTGCCGGAAGTATAGGACCGCGCGGTCCCGGAAGGTTCAGCCCGTGGGCAGTGGCGGCAGCACCGGCGGAAGGGGGCACTCCAGCACCGCGCAGATAGCCCTCAGCAGCTCGGCTTCCGCGACGTTGAGCGACTCGTCGTGCGCGATCGTCCGCACAAGACCCTCCACCAGCAGCTGCTTGGCCACGGGATGCAGGCTGCCGAGGCGGTCGAGGGCCTGGTCCAGCAACGGCGGCCAGTCCTCGATCACGGCATAGGCGGGGCGCTCACGTGGCAGCAGCGGGGCCATGCCGGCCTCGAACGCCTGGCGTGCCTGGACTTCGCCGCGCGAGCCATGGCGGGCGAGCACGGCAAAGACCACCCCGATCTCGCCCTGGCGGGCGTCCAGCGCCGCGCCACCATGGGGAGGGCGCGGGGAGATCGTCGTCTGCAGCGAGCGCTCGGAGAGTTTTTCCAGCGCCCAGTCCGTGACCGAAACCGAGCCATCCAGGCGCATCAGTTCCTTCAGCAGGTCCACCAGTGCCTGGCGCTCGGCCAGCGGCAGCGGCCGCAGCGCCGGCATCAGCTGCAGTACGGCAGGCAGTCGCAGCAGTGGCTCGATGCCTTCCGCCAGTGACAGCATTCCGCGTACTTGAGCATCCGCCTCAGCACCCAGCGCTCCGGCGATGCGCGCGAGCTGGCGTTCGCGCAGCGCGGCATCCGTCGAGACGACGAGGCTCAGCAACGCCGCGCGTGCCAGCTCCGGCGCATCGGCGCTGCCGCGCAGGCCCGGGGGCAGCGCGCGCCGCAGGGCCACCGCATAGTCCAGGTGCCTCGGCCGGGGGTCTCCCGCCGTCGCGGCGATCAATGCGGCCGCCGCCGGTACCGCCACCGGACGGGGGGAGTCCGAAGGCGGCGCGACCTCCTCGCGACCAACGCCTTCGCGCTGCCACTCGGACTGGACACGCCGCACCATCGACTCCAGCTGCGCCTGGTTCATCGAGGGATCCAGCGCCTGCAACCGCTCGAGCAGGGGCGGATGCGTGGCCAGCAGTGCGGCGCCCACCCTGCGCGAACAGCATGTGCGCCACCTGCTCCATGTTCGCGCTGGCGAAGCGCCGGTGCTCACCCATTGCCCTGACGCGAACCAGCGCCTGCTTGAGTCCTTCCGGATTGCGCGTGAACTGGACCGAAGACGCATCGGCCAGGTGTTCGCGCTTGCGGGAGATCCACGCCTGCAGCACGCGACCGCTCCAGAAGCCGATCTGGCCGATGATCGCGATGCCGACGCCCAGCATCGCAACCGCGGCACCGGACGCGATCGGAACCGCGCCCCAGGCGCATGAGCATCCGGCCGGCGATCGCGACGGCCATCAACCCGAACACCAGGCCCATCAGCCGGATCGACAGACGCATGTCGCCATTGAGGATGTGGCTGAACTCGTGCGCGATGACGCCCTGCAGCTGTTCGCGATTCAGTCGCAGCAGGGCGCCGCGCGTGACGGCGATGGCCGCATTGGCCGGCGTGTGGCCCGCAGCGAAGGCGTTGATGCCGTCCTCGTTCTCGAGCACGTAGACTTCGGGCGCCGGGACACCCGAGGCCAGCGCCATCTCGTCGACGACGTTGTGCAGCATCCGGCGCCGCGGATCCATGCGTGCTGCGCTCCACGCGCACGCCACCGACACTGCGCGCGACATAGCCGCCGCCCTCGCGCAGCTGCAGCATGCGCGTCAGGCTGGCCACGCCGATGAAGCCGCCGACGAGCAGTGAAACCAGCAGCAGCGTGCCGGGGTTGGCCAGGGACCAGTCGAGCAGGGAACCCTGCAGGGCCTGACCGTCTTCCGGCGCACTCATCAGCCGGAAAGTGCCCAGCACCACGATGTCCAGCGCGAGGATCACCGCCACCACGCTCAGCACGAAGCCCAGCGTGATCAGGCGCGACTGCTGTCGGGCACGGGCCTGGGCGGCGAAGAAATCCACGGTGACGCCCGGATCCGTCCGGTGGGCGCAGGGTCCGGATCAGCCGAAGCTGATCTTCGGCGCTTCGCGCTTGACGGCGTCGGGCAGCTCGAGCATCTTCGCCGGCTCGAAGCCGAACCAGCCGGAGATCACCGAGTTCGGAAACACCTCGCGCGAGTTGTTGTAGCCCAGCACCGCGTCGTTGAAGGCCTGGCGCGCGAAGGCGATGCGATTTTCGGTGGAGGTGAGCTCCTCGGACAGCTGCATCATGTTGGCTGCTGGCCTTGAGGTCCGGGTAGGCCTCCATCACCGCGAACAGGCGACCGAGCGCGCCGCCGAGACCGGCCTCGGCGCTCGACAGCTGCGTCAGCGCAGCGGCGCTGCCCGGGTCGGCGGCCGCGGCCTTGAGGCCGGCCACTGCAGTGTTGCGGGCCGAGATCACGGCCTCGAGCGTCTCGCGCTCGTGCTTGAGGTAGCCCTTGGCGGTTTCGACGAGGTTCGGGATCAGGTCGTTGCGCCGCGTCAGCTGCACGTCGATCTGCGCGAAGGCGTTGCCGAAGCCGTTGCGCGCGGTGACCAGGCGGTTGTAGATGCCCACGCCCCAGAACACGAGGATCGCGAGCAGCACCAGAACGATGATCAGTCCCATGTAAGGCAGGCCTCCCTCAAGCGCGCTTCAATACGCGACCCGCTATGTACCACGAAACGCACCATCGCTACGATGACGGGATCATGGAAAGCACGCTGCTGTGGATGCTGGCTGTCGGCCTGATGCTGGTCGGGCTCGCGGGGACGATCCTGCCGATGATGCCCGGTGTGCCGCTGGTGTTCGCCGGCATACTGCTGGCGGCATGGATCGACGGGTTTTCCCGGGTTGGCGTGCCGACGCTGGTCGTGCTGGGCGCGCTTACGCTGCTTTCGTTCCTCCTCGAGTACGCGGCAGCGGCGCTGGGCGCAAAGCGCGCCGGCGCGAGCCGCCAGGCGATTGCCGGCGCTGCGATCGGCACGTTTGCGGGCCTGTTCTTCGGGCTGCCCGGGCTGCTGGTGGGTCCCTTCGCCGGCGCGGCGATCGGCGAGCTGATCGCCCGTGGCGGTGCCTCGCGCGCGGTCGGTGTGGGCGTGGGCGCGTGGATCGGCTTTGCGATCGGTTCCATTGCGAAACTGGCGATCGCCTTCACGATGATCGGCGTGTTTGTCGCCGTCTATCTTCTCAACAAAGCCTGATCAACCAGGATTGCAGCCCATGGCGAGTGTGACCCCGAACGCAGACATCCGCTCCGGCTGGGGCGGCTTCTTGCACATCCTGCGCCGCAGGCATTTCAGTCCCTTCAAGACCTATGTGAACCGGCCGCACCGCACCGTCGTCGTGCTGAATCCCAAGGTTGGCACCAAGACCTTCCGCCAGGCACTGACGGACGGGATGCGCGAACTCAAGGGCGTCACGGATCCATCCGAAGGACGCTACTGGTTCCTGAAGAAGGCGCGCGAGTTCCAGTTCGCGCGGATGCGCGACTACGCGCATGCCTTCCGCTTTCCCGGCGAGTACCAGTTCTTCTGCTTCGTGCGCAACCCCTATGCCCGGCTGCGATCAGCCTGGCAGAACAAGTTCGCGTATGGCCACACGCAGGGCTATTCGCGCAGCATCCGCCGCAAGGAACTGGGCCGACTGCGTCGTTTCGCCAGGCAGGCAAAGCTGCCCGGCGCGGAGGATGGCGTCGCGATCTCCTTCGAGACCTTCCTCGCCTATGTCGAGAACCAGCCTGCCGGCAAGCGCGACCATCATTGGGACGACCAGGTCGACGTGCTGCTGATGAACGAGATCCGCTATGAACGCATCTTCCGCATGGAGGGCGAATTCACGGCGGGCATGCGCCAGATCTTCGAGCGCATTGGCCTCTCCGGGCCGGTGATGGAGCGGATCCTCGGCACGCAGAAGAACAGCAGCCCGAAGAGCGAGCCACCTGTCTACACCGCGGAGCTTGCAGCGCGCGTGCACCGTCTCTACGCGCGGGATTTCGCCGCCTTCGGCTATGAAGAGGATTCCTGGCGCGGCTTGTGAAGGCCGCTGCGTAGCAGCGCGAGGTGGTGCAGCGTCAGGCGCGCAGCGCCGCCTGCATCCAGGTCAATGCCCAGCGCCGGTTCCACGGTGTCGCGGGCGATCCAGGCGAAGCTGCACAGCGAAATCAGTGACAGTGCGATTGCCTGCACGTTGAGGTCGCTGCGGATTTCCCCGCTCGCCTGGCCACTGGCGATCAGTGGCAGCATCAGGCCGGTCAGGCGCGCCAGATGTGCCGGCTCGCGCCGGATCAGGTCCGGCATCCACGGGTTTCGGGCGGCGATGGCGCCGAACTGCTGGATGAACGTGGAGAGCGTCGCGGCCGGACTGCCAGAGGGCGTTCGCAGCGATTCGAGGAGGGCGTTGAAGCGCGGCTCCAGGCGCTCGGCGAGCACGGTCTCGAAGAGCCCCGATTTTCCACCGAAGTAGTAGCTGGCCAGCGGGGCGCTGACGCGGGCGCGATCGGCGACCTGCTTGAGTGTCACTCCGTCCCGACCCGCTTCGGCGAAGGCCCAGGCCGCAGCATCGAGCAGCGCTTCTCGTTGTGCCGTGGATTCGCCCAAGGGACGCCCGGGTCGTCGCGAGAGTCTTTCGTGCCATTGGCGAATTTTAAATTAAACGGAAAATAAATTCTATTGCTGATCAGGCAGTGACAAAAAAACCATGACTGTCAGTATGTTGCAACTTCCAGATGAGTGCCCAGGCAGCCAAAATACGGCTCGAAGCAGATTCTGTGAACTGTTTTGTGGTTGATTGTCATGACAGGCAATTCTTCCTGGCGTAATATCCAGTCTCGAGCTCGAGAGCGACTTGTCGCTGACGATGACTCGATCGTCGTGGAACAAGACCCCCCGTTTCCACGCGACATTTTAGGCCCCGTCTCTGACGGGGCTTTTTTTTGCCCGGAGCATCGGCACGCTGCGTCTCGACATTCACTTCCGCAAGAGCCATGCGCATCGCCGTGCCGCGAGAAATCAAGAACCGCGAATACCGCGTGGCCCTGACGCCCGCCGGAGTTCGCGAGCTGACCGCCGCGGGACATGAGGTGGACGTCGGAGCGATGCGCAGGTGAAGGCGCGGGCTACGCTGGATGCGGACTACGTTGCAGCCGGTGCGCGCATCAATCGCCGATGTCGATGCGCTGTTCGCCAACGCCGAGCTGATCGTCAAGGTGAAGGAGCCGCAGCCGGAGGAGTGCCGTCGCCTGCAGCTCGGGGCAGGCGCTGTTCACCTATCTGCATCTGGCGGCCGATCGCGACCAGGCCGCAGAACCTGATGGCATCGGGCGTCACCGCCATCGCCTACGAAACCATAACCGCGCCGGATGGCTCGCCTGCCGCTGCTGGCGCCGATGAGCGAGATCGCAGGACGCATGTCGGTTCCGGTGGCCGCGCACTGCCTGCAGAAGGCCCAGGGCGGTGCAGGCCTGCTGCTGGGCGGCGTGCCCGGCGTGCGTCCGGCGCGCGTGACGGTGCTCGGCGGTGGCGTCGCCGGCAGTCACGCGGCGCAGATGGCCATGGGCGTAGGCGCGGATGTCACCATCGTCGACCGCTCGCTGCCGCGGCTGCGCCAGCTCGCCGCCGAATTCGGCACGCGCGCTGAAGACCGAGTATTCCACGCGCGATGCGGTCGAGCGCCCTGGTGCAGCCAGGCCGATGTGGTGATCGGCTCGGTGCTGATCCGCGGCGAAGCAGCGCCGCGCCTGGTGTCGCGCGCGATGGTCGCGGGCATGCGGCCCGGCTCGGTGCTGGTGGACATCGCCATCGACCAGGGCGGCTGCTTCGAGACCAGCCGTCCGACCACGCACGATGCGCCAACCTATCGTCGAGGCAGCGCGTCGTGCACTACTGCGTCACCAACATGCCGGGCGCCGTGCCGCGCACCTCGACGTGCGGCGCTGACGCATGCGACACTGCCCTACATCCGGGCGCTGGCCGACAAGGGAGTGGCCGCCGCGCTGACCGTGGACCCGCACTTCCGGCGCGGCCTGAACGTCGCCGACGGCGAGATCCGCAGCGAGCCGGTGGCCCGCGCGCTGGGCTTGCCGCTGCGGCCCTGAACGCCGCATAACCAGACGCAAGACGAGGGGGATGGCATGGCGCGCACGCCGGAAGAACAGCGCACGCTCGATCTCGTGCTGGAGATGTACCGCGAGGTGCTGATCGCGATGGATTCCAGCAAGGTCGACCACTACATCTCGCCGGACTACATGCAGCACAGCTCGCTGGCGCCACCGGGCCGCGATGCGCTCAAGGCCTTCCTCGACATGATCCGCGAGCAGTCGCCGCGAGGCCACGCAGGACATCAAGCGCGCGTTCGTCGACGGCGATTTCGTGATCACGCCACGCTGCACGTGAAGCGCTTTCCCGGCCGATCGCGGGTCTCGCCGTGGTCGACATCTTCCGCGTCGATGGCGGGATGATCGTCGAGCACTGGGATGTGCTGATGGAAGTGCCGGCGAAGCCGGTCAATCCGAATCCCGTGTTCTGATCTGGAGGACGAGCTGGCATGGAAGGCGAGGCATGCGTTTCAGGGACAAGGTGGTGCTCGTCATCGGCGGCAACAGCGGCATCGGCCGCGCGGCCGCGCAGGGCTTTGCGGCCGAAGGCGCGCGGGTCGTGATCACCGGGCGTGATCCGAAGACGCTGGCCGAGGTGGCGCGCGAATCGGGCCGCGGCGCGCTGGCGCATCCGCTCGGATGTCGGTGACCTCGCCAGCCTCGACGCGGTGATGCGGCCAGTGCGCGAGCGCCATGGCCGCATCGACGTGCTGTTCGTCAACGCCGGCATCGGCACCTTTGCGCCGATCCCGGACGTGACGCCGCGAGCTCTGGGACCGAGGTGCACGACGTGAACCTGCAAGGGCTGCTTCTTCGCCGCGCAGAAGGCCCTGCCGCTGATGGGCAAGGGCGGCAGCATCGTGTTCACCGGCTCGATCGGCAGCGTGCTGGCCGTGCCGGGCAACGTCGATCTACGCCGCGGCCAAGGCCGGGCTGCGCGCGGTGGCGCGCATCTTCGCCGTCGAGCTGGTCGGCGCAGGGCATCCGCGTGAACATGGTCAGCCCCGGGCCCACCGAGACGCCGCTGATCAACCGCAATGTCGGCATGGATGCCGGCGCGGTCAACGCGCTGCGCGAGCAGATGATCGCCAACACGCCGATGCGCCGCATGGGCGAGCCGGAGGAGATCGCCCGCGCCGTGCTGTTCCTGGCCTCGGACGAGGCCAGCTTCATCACCGGCGTTGACCTGTTTGTCGACGGCGGCGTGATCGAGCTGTAGCGGGTGCGACCGGTACCGACTGCACCGTGACGCTGCCGCAGCCTCGGCCGGACTCGCCTGGCTGGAGCGCGACTCGCGCAGCTGGCCGAGCGCGCCCCGCGAACCCACGCGCTCCTCGCTGGCGACGCCGCGCTGCTGGCCGCAGGCCGCGCGCGTGCTGATCGGCAGCGACTTCGTGCATCGCAGTCGCTGATGCAGGACGACGCAGCTGCTTGGCGACGCTGCTGGACGAGCGGCGCGCTTGGCGGCGCCGCGCAGCCCTGCCGACTACGGTCCGCTGCTGGCGGAGCTCGACGCGCGATCGCCGCTGAGTCGAAGCCGACTTGCGGCGCGCGCTGCGACGCCTGCGTCGGCGCGAGATGGTGCGCATCGCCTGGCGCGACATCGCCGGCCTCGCCACCAGCCGAGCAGACGCTGCGCGAGACCTCCGCCTTCGCCGACGCCGTGATCGACGTCGCGACCGACGCGGCTGCGCAGGCTGCTCGGATGCCTGCGCCACGGTAGCCGCCCGCGGGCCGGACGACGGGCTGGTCGTGCTGGGCATGGGCAAGCTCGGCGGAGGCGAGCTGAATTTCTCCTCCGACGTCGACCTGATCTTCCTGTTCCCGCGGCAGGGCGAGACCAGCGGGCCGCGCCGGTGCTCGCGCTGGAGGAGTTCTTCACGCGGCAGGGGCGGCTGCTGATCCGCCTGCTGGATGCCGGTCACCGAGGACGGCTTCGTGTTCCGCGTCGACATGCGGCTGCGGCCCTTCGGCGACAGCGGCCCGCTGGTGGCGAGCTTCGCGTTCTTCGAGGACTACCTGCAGACCCACGGCCGCGACTGGGAGCGCTATGCCTAGGTGAAGGCGCGCGCGCTGACCGGCGTCGCGGCCTTCGAGCCGCTGCGCGCGCGATGTGCTGCGGCCCTTCGTGTACCGCCGCTACCTCGACTTCGGCGTGTTCGAGTCGCTGCGCGAGATGAAGGCGCTGATCAGCCGCGAAGTCGCGCGCCGCGAGCTGGCGGACAACCTCAAGCTCGGCGTGCCGGCGGCATCCGCGAGATCGAATTCATCGTGCAGGCCTTCCAGCTGGTGCGCGGCGGCCAGGATCGGCGCGCTGCGCGCAGCCTTCGCTGCTGACGGTGCTGCCGCGGCTGGCTGGCGCGCAGGCTGCTGCCGGCCGACGTGGTGCGGAGCTCTGACCGCGGCCTACGAGTTCCTGCGGCGCGTGGAGAACCGCGTGCAGATGCTCGGACGACGCGCAGACGCACAGCCTGCCCGCAGATGCCGTGGACGCGCGAACGCATCGCCGCGGGCGCTGGGCTTCGCCGATGTGCGCGACGCTGCGAGGCCGCAGCTGGACGCGCGGCACCGGGCCGTGGTCAGCGACATTTCGCCGCGCTGTTCGCCGACAGCAGCGGCACGGCGCGAGGCGGCTGCCGCGGCGCTCGACCTCGCGCCGCTGTGGGAGGCCGGCCTTCGATCGCGAGGCTGCTGCTCGAACAGCTCGCGCGCCGTGTGCGCCGATCGCCGACGCGCTGCTGGCGCAGCTCGAAGCCTCTGCGGTGGCTCGGCACGCCTGCAGGCGGCTGGACGAGACCGGCCGGCAGCGGCTGAAGACGCTGCTCGAGACTGCTGCTTGCCGGAGCAGCGGGCCGCACGCGAACCTGCCGGCGCTGCGGCGCATGTTTGCGGTGCTCGAGGCCATCGGCCAGCGCTCGGCCTATTTCTCGCTGCTCGTCGAAAACCGCAGGCGCGCGCATGCGCTGGTGGAGATCTGCGCGCTACGGCGATTTCCTCGCCGCGCAGATCGCGCGCAGCCCGCGCTGCTCGATGAGCTGATCGACGAGCGCTGGCGCGCAGTCCCTGCCCGATCGCGCCGCAGCTCGAGGCCGAACTGACGCAGCGCCTGGCCGAGGTGTCGCCGACGACGATGTCGAGCGCGAGGTGGAGGCGCTGTGCCGCTTCAAGCAGGCCGCAGTGTTCCGCGTGGCGATGGCTGATCTGTCCGGGCGGCCTGCCGCTGATGTCGGTCAGCGACCGGCTCACCGAGATCGCCGAGATCATCGTGCAGCGCACGCTGGACTTCGCCTGGCGCCAGATGACCGCGCAGTTGGGCGTGCCCGGCTGCAGTGACGGACACGGACGGCGGCCGCCGCGCGGTGCGCGTCGCGGCGCTGGGCTACGGCAAGTTCGGCGGCTTCGAGCTGGGCTACGGCTCGGACCTCGACCTGGTGTTCCTGCACGACTCCGCGGGCGAGCAGCAGGAGACCGATCGCGCCGCGCCGGTGGACAACCAGGTGTTCTTCCTGCGCTTCGCGCAGCGCCTGATCCACCTGCTGACCATGCATTCGGCCGCAGGCCGGCTGTACGAAGTGGACGTGCGCCTGCGGCCCTCGGGCAAGGGCGGCATGCTGGTCACCAGCATCGACGCGTTCCGCCGCTACCAGTTCGAGGAGGCCTGGACCTGGGAGCACCAGGCGCTGCTGCATGCGCGCACCGTGGCCGGCGATGCGGGGCTGCTGGCCCGCATCGAGGCGCTGCGCCTCGAGGTGCTGCGCAAGGCCGTGCGGCGCGACGACCTGCGCGAGAAGGTGGCCGAGATGCGCGAGCGCATGCGCCGCGAGCTGTCGGCGCGCGCAGCCCGGGCAGTTCGACATGAAGCAGGATCGCGGCGGCATCGCCGACATCGAGTTCCTGGCGCAGTACTGGGCGCTGCGCTGGGCGGATGAATATCCGCCGGTGGTGCATTTCTCGGACACCATCCGCCAGCTCGAATCGGTGGCCTCGGCCGACCTGGTGCCGCAGGAGACCGTCGACGTGCTGGTCGCCGCCTACCAGCTCTACCGGCAGGCGGCGCACCGCCGGTCGCTGGAAGGCGCAGTCCGGCGTCGTGGACGCCGCGCCAGTTCACGGCCGAACCGTGAACCGGTGGCCGCGATCTGGCGCGCGACCATGGGCGAGCCGTATAATGCCGGGCATGTCCACACCCGCCACCGCAGCTGCCGGCCAATGCCGCGAAGACCTACGAAGTCGAGCCGCTCGGACCTGCCGCTGTCCTGTCCCATGCCCGAGATGGCGCTGTGGAATTCGCATCCGCGCGTCTACCTGCCGATCGAGCAGACCGGCAGCGCGAAGTGTCCCTACTGCGGCGCCGAGTACACGCTGCGTCGCTGAGCGCGCCGCCGCTCCGACGCTGCGCTGCTGCGTGCTTCGCGCACGGCCCGGTGCGCAGGGTGCGCTGTTTCCAACGCCGAGAGCGACGTCGAAGCCAGGATCGTCCTGGTTCGATCCCGACTACTGGCGCGATCGCGGGCAGCGCCATCGGCGAGGCGCGCGGCCGTGGCACGGCGCTGATCTGTTCGAGCATGGCGGTCGCCGCTTCGTGCTGCGCCACTACCGGCGCGGCGGGCTGGTCGCGACGCTTCAACCCGGATCGCTACCTGTGGCTGGGTGAGGACGCAACGCGACCGGTGCGGGAGCTGAGGCTGAACCTGCAGCTGCAGGCCGCGGGACTGCCGGTGCCGATGCCCGTGGCCGCGCGCTACCTGCGCGAGGGCGCGCTCTATCGCGGCGACCTGATCACCGAGCTGCTTGCCCGACACGCATGACGCTTGCGCAGCGGCTGCGACGCAGGCGAGCTGGGCCTTCGCAGCTGGGCGGCGATCGGACGCTGCATCCGCCGCTTCCACGACTACGGGCTGTGCCACGCCGACCTCAACGCGCACAACATCCTGCTGCGCGGCGATGAGGAAGTCTTCCTGATCGACTTCGACCGTGGCCGCCTGCGCGGGCCCGGGCTGTGGCGCGACGCGAACCTCGCGCGGCTGCGCCGTTCGCTCGACAAGCTCGAGGACGCGCGCGGCGCAGCGCCGTTTCGACGAGGCGCAGTGGCAGTGCCTGCTCGCGGCGTAGTTCTGATGCCGCGCTGGCTCTATACGCTGCTGCTTGCGGCTGGCGCTGCCGTTGCGGTGCTGGGTGTACTCGCGTGGCGGGGCTGGCGCGAGCCGCAGCATCGCATGGCAGCCTGCGCGCGACTGCGCTGGGCCTGGCGCTGGCGCCGGATGCCCGCGCGCCACTGTGGCTGCACGCGCGCTTCGGTGGGCGAGGTGCAGGCCGCTGCAGGGTTGATCCGCCTGCTTCGTGTGCGCCATCCGTCACTGCCTCTGCTGCTCACCGTGCGGCTCGGCCACCGGGCTGGCGCGCGCCCGATTGCTCTATGGCGACCTGCTTCTGCCGGGCGACTCGGGTGGGTCCCCGCTGGCGCTGCGTCCCGCGCCTTTCGACCTGCCCGGTGCGGTGCGCCGCTTCCTCGAGGCCTGTGCGCCGCGCGGGCTCGTGCTGCTCGAAACCGAGCTGTGGCCGAACCTCATCGCCGGCGCAGGTGAGCGCGGAGTGCCGCTCGCGATGCTGCAGCGCGCGCGTCTCGGAGCGCTCGACGCAGCGCTACCTGCGTGGGCTCGCGGCCTGATGCGCGACTCCCTGCAGCGGATCGGATTGATCGGAGCGCAGACCGCCGAAGACGCGCAGCGCTTCGGGCGCCTCGGTGCGCGCGAGGGCAGCGTGCAGGTGCCGGGCAACCTGAAGTTCGACTTTCCCCTGCCGGCAGACGTCGAAGCACGCGGGGCCACGCTGCGGGCCCTGCACGCGCCGCACCGGCCGCTGTGGGTCGCCGGCAGTACGCATCCGGGCGAAGAAGGCCAGGTGCATCGACGCGCAGCGCGTGCTGCTGCGCCGCGCCTCCGCTCGCGGGGTTGCCGCACCACTGCTGGTCATGGCGCCGCGACACCCGGAGCGCTTCGACCAGTGTCGCGCAATGGCTCGAGGCGCAGGGCCTGCGAAGCCAGCGACGTTCGGCACTGGCCGATGCCCAGGCGCTCGCGCCGGATATCGAGGTGCTGCTGCTGGATACGCTGGGCGAATTGCTCGGCTGGTATGCGGCCGGTGACATCGCCTTCGTCGGCGGCAGCCTCGTGCCGGTCGGTGGGCACAACCTGCTGGAGCCGGCGGCACTGGCCCGGCCCGTTCTGGCCGGTCCCTACAGCTTCAATTCACCCGAGGCTGCCCTGCTGCTGGAGCAGGCCGAGGCGCTGGTCGCGTGTGAACGGATGCGGATTCGCTTGCCGCGCCACGCTGGCCGAACTGCTGGAAGATCCGCCGCGCGCCAGGGCGCTGGGCGCCCGTGCGGCACTGGCGGTGGAAGCCAACCGGGGCGCCGCGATGCGCAGCCTGGCGGCGCTGGAGCGCCTCATGCCGATTTCCGCCGAAGTGCGTTAGTTCTGCGGCGGCGGAGCGACGGCCGGCGCTGCCGGAGGGCCGGCAAGCCACGGCGTCGGTGAACGCGCGGTCGTCGCGACCGGTGCATCCACCAGCAGGTAGCGGTTCATCTCCTCGATGGAGCTGCGGTCCAGGTCGCCCGACGGCCAGCCGCAGCTGCACCTGGTTGTTGAGGTACGAGTAACGCGCCGGCGAGTAGTTGGTCTGCGCCTGGATCAGCGTGCGGCGCGCATTGAGCACGTCGACCGTCGTGCGCGTGCCGACCTCATAGCCGGCCTCCGCGGCCTTCAGCGCCGTCTCGCTGGATTCCACGGCCTGCCGCAGCGCCTGCACGCGCGCGATCTCGCTCATCACGCCGAGGTAGGCATCGCGCGCCTGCTGTTCGGTGCTCGCGCGAGGTGCGCTCGAGGCGCTCCTTCGCGGCGATCCAGCGGTACTGGCTTTCGCGTCACGCGCGAGTTCGTGGTGCCACCGGAAAACAGCGGCAGGTTGAGCGACAGCAAGACACTGTTGCCGTAGGTCGCGATGAAGCGCTCGGTCCCCGTCGTGCCGTTGAGGAAGTCGCTGCGGCCATCGCCGTCATCGAAGGTGCGGCCGGCGACCAGGTCCACCGTGGGCAGGTGGCCGCAGAACGCCGTGCTGCACCTGTCGCGGGCAATGTCGGCCGCAAGGCGGCTGGAGATCAGCGTCGCGTTCTGTTCCATCGAGGCCTTGACCCAGTCCTCTTCGTCCTCGGGCTGCGGCGTGCGCAGCGGCATGTTGTCGCTCGGGCTTCTTCAGCACCTCCGGCTTGATCGCCGATGGTCGCGCGCAACTGTTCGAGCGAGCTGGCGAGCACGCGCTTGGAGGCGATGACCGCCGCGGCCGCCTGGTCGCGTGCCGGCGCGGGATTCCTGCACGTCGGTGATCGCGATCAGGCCCGACTTCGAAGCGACGCTCCGTCTGGTCGAGCTGGCGCTGGATGGCTTCGCGCGCCGACTCCAGCGCCTCGACGTCGTCGAGCGCCGCGAGCACGGCGAAATACTGCTGCGAGACGCGCTGGGCAAGGCTCTGCTCGGCGGCGAGGTAGTCGGCCTCGGACTGCGCGACGATGTGGTTCGCCGTGCGCAGTGCGGTCCAGTTTGCATACGAGAACAGGCTCTGGCGCAGGGTGAACCCCCAGCCCTGGTTGTCCTGCACGTTGGACTCCGCCGCTGTCGAAGGGGATCGGCACGCCACCGACCAGCTGCGTGCTGGTCTGCGTGCCGTCGCTCCAGTTGCGGCTCGTGTCGGCCGCAGCCGAGATCTGCGGCAGCAGGACGCCAATGGCCTGCGGGCGCGACTCCTGGTTCGCGTCGCGGTTGGCGTCCGCCTCGCGGATCAGCGGATCATTCAGCACCGCCAGGTCATAGACCTGCAGCAGATCCTCGGCAGGGACGGCTACAGCGAGCCAGGGCGAGCGCGACAGACAGGCCAACAAGCGGGATTTTCTTCATACCTGCACCAGAATGAGGTTCGACTTGATTGAGAGCAGTCCGGGTTTGCACAAGTTCCCTTGCGGGCAAACCGTCAGAAAACAAAAGGGTCTGCGCGCGGCGCGTTCACCAGGGGTGCGGCCCAGGTCTCGAACAGGCTCTGCACCTGCCGGACCCCATCCGCGGCGCGCGTGATCCGCAGGGCTTCCATGGCCGGCGCGTCGCCGGTGACCACAAAGAGCCGGCCGCCCGGGCGCAACAGCGGCCTCGAAACGCGCGTCATAGACCGGCATCGAACCGGTGATCACGATGATGTCGTAGCGGGGCGCCGACATCGACCAGCACGAATGCATCGCCTGTCAGCACCTCGACGTTGCCGATGCCGGCATGCGCGCAGGTTCGCGCGCGCGGCCTGTGCGAGCTCGTCGTGGATCTCAATGCTGCGCACGCCCGCGGCCAAGCAGCCCGAGACAGGCAGAAACGTAGCCCGAGCCGGTGCCGATCTCCAGCACCTGGTCGGTGCGCAGCGGCTGCACGGCATGGAGGATCCGGCCCACCACCGAGGGCTGCAGCATGTGCTGGCCGCAGGGCAATGGCACTCGCATGTCCGCATAGGCGAGCAGTTGCTGGGCCTGCGGGGTGAAATCCTCGCGCGGCAGGCGATCGAAAACAGCCAGCTGTTCGTCATCCAGCACCGACCAGGCCCGAACCTGCTGGGTGGTCATCTGGTGACGCGCGGCAATGGAATCGAACATTGAACTTATTCCGCAGTCCGGCCGGGAACCGGGCAAGTTACGGGTTTTCGGGCCGGATGCCAAGAATATCAGGAAACTGATTCATTTAGTCCAATAGAAGCGGGAACTTATGTTGAACGACGGGCGTCGCCGTTCAGCGACTAGGCTATTCTTCCAGCAACTTCAATCCACCGGTCTCCCACAAGGCAGTCGATGTCGGTCGCAGGGGTCCTGAGCCTTCTGTTCGCATTTGCTGCGTTGCTGCTGCTGGTGCTGAACCTGATGCAGCGCCGCGAACTCAAGGCGGTGTACCGGCTGACGAAGGAAATCCAGTCGGTGTCCATCGGCGGCCGTCTCGGCCGGCGCCTGGATTTCGACACTGACAATCCCGAACTGGCTGCCCTGCTCACCGCGGTGAACCACCTGATCCTGCGCACGGGAAAATCCGATGTGCAGCCTGAAGCGCCGGGCGATCCGCAACTGTTTCGCAGCGCTGGGCGACCGCCTGCACGAAGTGGTGCTCTCCACGGCGATTCGATCCTGTATGCCAACCCGCAGTTCGCGAACCTGCTCGGTGTCGGGCGCAGTGAGGTGGTTGGACGCCGCCTGCAGGACCTGGTGCCGCCGGATCAGACCGAACTCGTGGCGACGAACCTCAAGCGGGCGCTGGCCGGCGAGGGCGGCCCCAGCCGGTTCGAGAGTCGACCTGATCGGCATGCAGGGGCAGCTGAGCAGGCTGGAGGTGGCGCTCGCGCCGACGGAGTTCGAGGGCACTGCCGCGCTGCTGATCACGGCCGTCGAGGTGATCCCGACGCAGACGCTGCAGGCGCTGTCGCTGCCGGCCCCGGCCGAGGCGGCCGCGTCGCGCGCGCGCGCCTGGCGCTGGACTGCCTCGGCGAGGCGCTGCTGACCGTCGATACGCAGGGCGTGATCGACTATGCCAATCCGGCCGCGGTGCAGCTGCTGGGGCTCGGAGGCGCAGGACCCGGTGGGCCGCACCATTGACCAGGTGATCAGCCTGGTCGACGATGGCGATCGCAAGCTGTTGCGCGATCCGGTCGATCACGCGCTGCGCGGCACGACGACGCTGGGTATCGGCCGCCGCGCCTTCGTGCTCGCGCGCGGCGCTGGCGCGGAGCGTTCGATCGAGCTGTCGGCCTCGCCGCTGCGCAGCCTCGACAACGCCACCGAAGAGATCACCGGCGCGGTGCGTGCTGCTGCACGACGTCACCGAGCTGCGCGGCCTGACGCGGCAGATGTCCTACCAGGCCACGCACGATGCGCTGACCGGCCTCGTCAACCGCCGCGAATTCGAGCGCCGCCTTGCCGAGGCCATCGAGCTCGCGCGCAGCGGCGACGCAGTCGCACGTGCTGTGTTACGTGGATCTCGATCATTTCAAGGCAGTGAACGACAGCGGCGGCCACCAGGCTGGCGACAGCATGCTGCGCGAAATCGCCAAGCTCATGCGCGGCGCTGTCCGCGATCGCGACACGGTGGGCGCGACTCGGCGGCGACGAGTTCGCGCTGCTGCTGGTCGGTTGCCCGCTGCGCAAGGGACGGCAGATCGCCGACGACCTCACGCGCTCGATCAGCGAGCACCGCTTCGTGTGGAAGGACCGGATCCACAAGGGCGGCGCCAGCATCGGCCTGGTGGAGATCGGCCGCGACAGCGGCTCGATGGACGAGGCGATCGCCGCGGCCGATTCGGCCTGCTATGTCGCCAAGAAGCAGGGCTCTTCAGCCGGCGGCGGCGTGGCGGTGTACTCGGCGCGCGACGAGGCCGCGGCGCGCCTGAGTGGCGAGATCCACTGGCCGCGCACGCTGCAGAACGCGCTGCGCAACAACCTGTTCCGCCTGTACTGGCAGCCGATCGTCCCCGCACATGGCACCAACGGCAGCGGCCCGGCGATGGAGGTGCTGGTGCGCCTGGCCGACGAGCGCGGACAGGAACTCTCGCCGACGGAACTGGTGCGGGCGGCGGAGCGCTACCGGCTGATGGGGCTGGTGGACCGCTGGGTGGTGCAGACGACGCTTGACCGCGCTGGGTCGCGGCGCCATCGAACTGGCGCCCAACAAGTGCCTGGCGATCAACATCTCCGGGCAGACGCTTTCCGATGCGCCGTTCCTCGAGTTCGTCGTCGAGGCGTTCGACCAGAGTGGCGTGGACCCGGCGCAGGTGTGCTTCGAGATCTCCGAGGCTTCCGTCGTCGCGAATCTCGAGGCGGCACGGCGCTTCGTCGGCGTGCTGCACGGCATCGGCTGCCAGTTCGCGCTCGACGACTTCGGCAGCAACCTGGGCTCGTTCTCGAGCCTGAAGAACCTGCCCATGGACTACCTGAAGATCGACGGCTCCTTCATGCGCAACCTGGCGCGCGACAGCGTGAACCAGGCGATGGTGGCCGCGACCATCAAGCTGGCGCGCTCGCTGAACTTCAAGGTGATCGCGGAGCAGGTGGAGGATGCCTCGGGCCTCGATGCCGCACGCAGCATGGGCGTGGACTACCTGCAGGGCTATGCCATCGCGCGGCCCAAGCCGCTGTCGCTGGCTGCCTGACTCGTCCGCCGTTACGCCTTCGCCTCGTACCGCGGCAGCATCAGGAAGATCGCGCACGCAACCAGCAGGCCGCCGCTGCCGAGCAGCAGCGGCAGCTGGTAGCTTCCCGTGGCATCGCGCATTGCGCCCACCCACAACGGTCCCAGGCCCGATGCGGCGATGAACGCGCCGTACTGCCAGCCATAGATGCGCCCGAACGCGGCCAGCCCGAAGTAGCGCGCCACGAGGAACCCGATCAGGTCCAGCTCCGCCCCGACGGCGAATCCCAGCCCGATCGCAGTGAACGACGCGGCCGCCGCACCGCGCGAGAAGAACAGCAGGCAGCCCGCTGCAGCGATCAGGCAAACGGTGACGGCGACGAGCGGCGCGAACACGCGGTCGAGCAGGTAGCCGATCAGGAGTCGGCTCGCGATCACGGCGAGGCCGATCTGCCCTGCGATCCGTCCCGCGGCCACCGGATCGAAGCCAGCGTCCCCCAGCATGGGCACGAAGTGGGGTAGCAGACCCATGAACGAGAGAGACATCACTGCCGACGCCGCGGCGAGTATCCAGAACACGCGCGAGCGGACCCACTCTCCGTTCGTAGCCGCCGAGGCAGCTTCGTGGCCCTCTGGCCGTGGGGCCTCCACCCCGGCGGGAATCAGCAGCGCCACGAGAAGGCACCCGCGAATGGCACCAGCGCAAGCGCGAAGTAGCCCGCGCGCCAGCCATTCGATGCAATCAGCGACGCCAGCAACGGCGGGACCAGCGCCGCGGCAATGCCGATGCCGGCCATCGTGATGCCAAGCGCGACGCCACGCCGCTCGCGGAACGTGGAGCTGACCAGCTTGGAGAAGGCGATCGGTCCGGAGGCCGCGCCCACGAGCGCAACCAGCGGTTGCAGCAGCAGGTAGCCGCGAGTCGACTGGACGAACAGGCCCAGGCAGGCGAATCCCAGCGACAGCAGCAGCAGTCCCGACACTGCGGGCCATTTCGCGCCGTAGCGGTCGACAGCCCAACCCACCAGCGGATTCGCTGCCGCCAACGCCAGCGTCACCAGCAGCACGCCAAGGCCGAACTGCGTGCGGGTCAGGCCGAATTCGGCCGTCAGTCCAGCCACGAACAGTCCGCTGGTGTAGAGCAGCAGCGCGGAGACGCCGGTGGCACTTCCGACTACCGCGCCGGTGAGCACCCGCCCCTGGGTAGACCTGGTCACCGCGGCAGTATATTCCCACGATTGGGAATTTGGGCTATAACCGGCCCACGCGACAGGTCGGGCCTTGATGGTCCGGAACGGGGGGAGCAATGTCGAAATCCGTGGATCCGGGGCACCAGCCGTCCCGCCGGCGACTTCTGGCCGGCGTCGGCGCGGCGGGCATTGCATTCGCACTGCGTGCTGCGGCAGGCGAAGGCCCGCCTCCCATCCCGCGCATCGTGGATGTCCACGCGCACTACTACCCGCCGGTGCTCAAGGCACTGGGCAGCCCGACCCCGATGAATGCATGGAGCCTGCAGGCACACATGGAGGCCATGGATGCCGCCGGGGTGAGACGTTCGCTGCTCTCGCTCACGACGCCCGGCATCGTCGCTCCCGGAGAGGCGGGACGGAAGCTGGCGCGCGAGTCGAACGAGTACGCTGCGAAGATCAGCGGTGACCACGCCGGCAGGCTGGGCTTCTTCGCCTACGCACAGCCGGACGATACCGAGGGTGCGCTGCGCGAGATCGAGTACGCGCTCGACGTGCTGAAGGCGCAGGGCATCGGCCTGTTCACCAGCTATGGCAACCGCTGGCTCGGCGATGCGGCCTTCGATCCGGTCTTCGCGGAACTGGAGCGGCGCAAGGCCGTCGTGTACGTGCACCCGGCGGGTCCGGCCTGTTGCACGCGCCTGATTCCTGCCGTTGCCGACACGCTGGTCGAGTACGGCACCGACACCACCCGCGCGATCACCAGCTACGTCTACGGAGGCGCCGCTCGCCGCTTCCCCTCGGTGAAGATGATCTGGAGCCATTCCGGCGGCACGATGCCTTTCCTGATCGAGCGCTTCGACGTGGCCGACCGCGGCGAGGCCGCGCGCGCGCAGGCACCGGAGGGCTTCCGCGCCGCGGCGGCCCGCTTCTATTACGACATCGCGCAGTCCGCGAACCCCGTGGCGACCACGGCACTGCGCAGCCTCATACCGGTGGACCACATCGTGTTCGGCACCGACTACCCGTTCCGCACGCCGCTGGAGCACGTGCAGGCGCTGCAGTCCGGTGGCGTGTTCAGCCGTGCCGAACTCGAGGGCCTGTACCACTCCAACGTCGAGCGCCACCTGCCGGCGCTGGTGAGGTGATTCCCATGGATGTCCCCGAAATGACCATCAGGTGCCGAAGCGCACGCGCGCTCCTGGTGTTCGCGCTGGCTGCCATTGCTGTCCCGCTGCCGGTGCTGGGCAGTGAAGTGATGCTGATGAACCGCATTGGCCCGTCGAAGATGGCGCTGTACGTCGCCAATGCCGACGGGTCGGGCGAGCGCCGCCTGCTTCCGGATTCAACCGGACTCGACTACGACGCGAGCTTCTCGCCCGACGGCAGCTGGATCGTGTTCACCTCGGAGCGCGACCCGGAAGGTTCCGGCCAGGCGGACATCTGGCGCGTGCATCCCGACGGCACTGGCCTCGAGCGCCTCACGCGCGATCCGTCGATGGAGGACGCCGGCGTCCTTTCGCCGGACGGGAGCAAGCTGGCCTACGTTTCCACGAAGGGTGGCGGGCGTACCGCAAACATCTGGGTGATGGACCTGGCCACGCGCAAGGCGCGGAACCTCACGGGCACTGGCTCGAAAGAGGCGAAGGCGACGATGAATGGCCACTTCCGGCCTGCCTGGTCTCCGGATGGCCAGTGGATTGCTTTCACCTCGGACCGCGGCGAGGCCTGGCTGGGTGCGGAGAGCGGCGCAGGCGCCGGGCACTGGCACCCGACCAGCCTGTACGTGATGCGTGCGGATGGCAGCGGTTTGCGGCGCCTCACCTCGACGACTCCGGCCGAGTCGGTCGGAACGCCGGCCTGGTCTTCCGACGGCCGCCGTATCGTCGTGTACCAGTTGGCGGTGAAGGACACGTTCGCGGCCCGCATGGACGGCTTTCCCAACGTGCGCTTCACGGCGAACTCGCGGATCGTCGAGGTGGACGTTGCCACCGGCGCCAGCAAGGTGCTCTCCGACGCGCCGGGCCTGAAGACCAACCCGCGGTACCTGCCCGATGGCAGCGTGGGATTCCTGTACAAGTCCAACACGCCGACGCCGCAGGCCGGAGTCGCGTACACCAGCGGCGCCACCGGGCCGCGCGGCGTGGTGCGCAACCCTTCCTGGTCGCCTGATGGTCGCACCCTCGTGTACTACCGCCATGACCTGACCAATCGCGCGCAGTACACGCGCCTGTACAGCTGGGACGCGAAGCGCGAGTACCGCTACACCGACGTGTTCCCTGCGCAGTGCCCGCGCAATGGCCGCCTGGCGATCACTGACCTGGATTTCCCCTTCGGCAATCCCACGGCCTCGGTGAGCGTACTGAACCCCGACGGCACGGAGCGTCGCAAGCTGTTCCAGCGCCAGGACGGCGCGGCGCTGGTGCCCACCTGGTCGCCAGACTGCGAGTGGATCGCCTTTGGCTTCGGCACCTTCTTCGGCGGCCGCGGCTTCGGGCCGGCGCGCCTGCACATGGTCAACGCCGACGGCACCCAGGACCGGCCGGTGCTGGCCGGCAAGTTCAATGTCGGCTTCCCCACCTGGAGCCCCGACGGCAAGGTGCTCGTCTATCGCACCTGGGGCGACGAGACGGACCGGGAAGCCCGCGGCCTGCGCGAGATCAATCTCGCCGACCAGTCCGTGCGCGTATTGACCAGGGAGTGGGACAACTTCCCGTTCTACTCGCCGTCCGGCGACCGCATCGTGTTCACGCGCCGCATGCCGGATGCGGATTTCGAGGTGTTCACGATGAAGCCCGACGGCAGCGACGTGCAGCGCCTGACCGCGACGGCCGGCGCCGACGCCCATGCCACGTGGACAGCGGACGGCCGGGGTATCTGGTTCGAGAGTTCCCGCTCGGGATTCAAGGACGAGGCCGCGCTGTACGACACCTCGCCGCAGCCCTACGCGCAGGTATTCCTGATGGACCGCGACGGTCGCAATGTGCGCCAGCTCACCGACAGCAAGTGGGAAGACTCGATGGGCATGTATGTGCAGGGCAAGTGAGCCCGTGCCCTCAGCGGCGCTTGCGTGGCCGCAGTCCGTCCAGCACGAGGCGGACGATGAAGGCCTTGTAGCGTTCGGCGAGCGCGTCGGCGTCGGTCTTGCCCGGCAGCAGCGGCATGATCATCGGCTGCGCGGCGACGAAGAACTCCGACATGCCGATGATCGCGATGTACAGCAGCAGCGGATCCGTGGGCACGAGCGGAGCGGAATCATCCTGGTCGAGGATCCGGGAGAAGCCGGCCACGGCCTTCGCATTCATGTCGCGCACGCGTTTCCGGATCGCGGGCAGCTTCGACTCGGCGCACTCTTCGATCATCAGCCGTTGCATCGAGCGCGCGCCGCGGGCGAAGTCGACCATGCCGCCGATTGCGGTGGCCAGCTGCTCGTCCGGGGCCGCGTCCGGCGGCGGATGCGCGGCCACCCAGGTCGAGACGATGTGTTCGACGACGGCGATCAGCAGTTCCGCGCGGCTCGCGAAGTAGTAGCGCACCAGCGCCGGGTCGACGCCTGCTTCGCGCGCGATCATCTGGTTGGTCACGCGGTGCGGCGGCGACTTCTCGAGCAGCCGGCGCGCGGCCGCGACGATGCCATCCCTGCCGGGAGCCTTCTGCGAAGCGCTGGGCCTGCCGCGCTTCCTGGGCTTTGCTGTGCGAACCACGGCCGACACTATACGTTGGAGAAACGCGATGAGACCGGTTGAGAAGCAACAGCGCACCTGGGTTCCATGGCTGGCCGCAGTCGCATTGCTGCTGCCGGCGACGGCGGTCCTTGGGGCCAAGGCGATGAAGGATCCGCTTTACGGGGATCCTGCCCACCCGAACATTTCGGGCATGTGGAATCCCGAGTACGTGTACCTGGGGCCGCCGGTGGGAGCGCCGCCCGGTCCCCCGCCGGGCGCTGCGTCTCCGGCCGGGGCGCCGCCGCGTGGCGGGCCGCCGCCACGGCCGCCCATGCCGCAGCTGACGCCTGCGTACGCGAAGAAATACGCGGAATGGCGCAGCAAGTTCGCAGTCGGGGAACAGGAGCCGGACTCCGTGACCCGCTGCCTGGCTTTTGGCGCGGCGCGCTTCGGCACGATGCCGGTGGAGATCATCCAGACGCCGGGCCAGGTGACGATGGGCCTTGGCGTGCTGCACGACATCCGTCGCATCTACCTCGACGGCATCGGCCACACCACGGGCGCCGACCCCAGCTACAACGGCGATTCCGTGGGCCGCTGGGAAGGCGACACGCTGGTGGTCGAGACGAACAACCTGCGCGCGGGCACGATCGACCGCGATGGCGTGCCGTATTCCGACCGGATGACAATGGTCGAGCGCATCCGGCGCGTGAGTCCCACGCGGCTCGAGATCGAAACCACGATGACCGATCCCGAGGCCTTCCTCGTCCCCTACACCATCAAGCGCGCTTACGTGCCGATGCCGCCGGGCAGCCGCTTCGAGGAGTACCTCTGTGAAAACAACCGCGACCTTTGATTCCCACGCCTCGACGGACTTCTGGCGACACACCCGCCGGGCGCTCGCCACCGCCTGCGCGCTGGCGCTGGCAACCGTGGCGCAGGCCCATCACTCGTTCGCGATGTTCGACATGTCCAGGTCCATGAACACGAAGGGCACGGTCAAGGAAGTGCAGTGGACGAACCCGCACGTGTGGATCGAGCTCACCGTCGACGCGAAGGACGGCCCGGCGACCTGGAGCTTCGAGGGCGCGGCAATCGCCGTGCTGAAGCGCGTCGGATGGACCAGGGACTCGGTGAAGGCCGGCGACGTCGTGACCGTTGTGGGCCACCCCTTCCGGGATGGCCGCCCCGGAGGCAGCATCGACTACCTGTTGCTGGCGGACGGAACAAAGCTGGGCACGGGGGACGCGATTCCGGGCGCGCTTCGCGTCCCGGGTGTCGAATAGGCGAACGGGAAGGAGTGAGCATCATGGCTTCAACTGAATCAATGCGCCGCGCTGCGGCTGCCTGTGTGGCTGGATTCCTGTTCGCGACCACAGCAGGTGGGGCCGGGGCAGCAACAGCCTTCAAGCTGGGAACCTTTGCCGAGAACGGCCGCGAATTTGTCGGCGTGGTCCTCGGCGACAATCGCGCGCTGGAATTCGCGGCCGCGAACGAGGCCTTCGAGCGGGCCAATCCCGCTGCGGCGAAGGTGGCGCCACCGCGGGACATGAAGGAGCTGATAGCCCGCTACGAGGCCGATGTCGGTCCACGCCTGCGCCTGCTCGCGGCCACCCACGCCAATGCGCAGCCGGGTTCGCAGGCCTGGGTGCATTCGGTGAAGGACCTGGTGATCCTGCCTCCCGTGCGGCCAGCCGTGATCCTCAACGCGGGCGCAAACTATCCGGCGCATGCCCAGGGCATCGTGGAGCAGAACGCGCGCGTTTCGGCCGCAGCAGGCGGGCCGGCCGGCGCGCCACCTTCCGCGAACACCGGCGCTGCCGGGCGACCGCCCGGCGGTCCGCCACCCTCGGCGACCACCTCTGCCCCCGGCATCTGGGAGCGCCCGGCAGGGGACAAGCGCACCGACAACCCCTACCTGTTCCTGAAGTCACCCAGCGTCGTTGTCGGCGCGAATGACGACGTCGTGATTCCGAAGGGCCGCGTCCAGATCGACTGGGAGTGCGAGTTCGCCATCGTCGTTGGCAAGCCGTCGAAGGGCGTTCCGGTCCCGGAGGCCGCGAACCACATCTTCGGCTACACGATCGAGTTCGACGTCTCCGACCGGGGCGGCCGCAATGACCGCAAGATGGGCGGTGGTCCGGACTGGTTCATCCAGAAGAACCACGACACCTTCGGGCCGCTCGGCCCTTTCATCGTGCCGAAGGAGTTCCTGGCAAAGCCGATGGACACCCGACACTTCTTCACGCTCAACGGCGAGGTGAAGCAGGACGCGAACACCAGCCAGATGGATTACAACATCCACGAGATGCTGTCCTATGCCTCCAACGTGCTGACGCTGAATCCCGGTGACATCATCGCGATGGGCTCGCCCGCCGGCACCAATATTGAAAGACAAAACCCGCGCTGGATGCGCGCCGGTGACATGGGCGTGTGCGTGGTGGAAGGTGTTGGCGAACAGCGCCATGCCATCGTCGACGCGAAATAGATAGCGAGCCTGCGCTCCGCCGCGACCGCTCCCGTTGCAGGCTGGCACGGCCGGCAACGGAGCGGCCTGATGCCGCTGTTCGTTACAGCAGCGGCACCAGCAGCAGCGCGACGATGTTGATGATCTTGATCAGCGGATTGATCGCAGGTCCCGCCGTGTCCTTGTAGGGGTCGCCCACCGTGTCGCCGGTCACCGCGGCCTTGTGGGCATCGGAGCCCTTGCCGCCGAAGTGGCCTTCCTCGATGTACTTCTTCGCGTTGTCCCAGGCGCCGCCGCCCGTGCACATCGAGATCGCGACAAACAGTCCGGTGACGATCGTGCCGATCAGCAGGCCACCCAGCGCGCGGATGCCGGCGCCCGGACCCATCAGCGCGTTCATGCCGAACGCGACGACCACCGGCACGAGGATGGGCAGCAGCGAGGGCACGATCATTTCCTTGATCGCAGACCGCGTGAGCAGGTCCACTGCCTTCGAATAGTCAGGCTTGGCGGTGCCTTCCATGATTCCCTTGATCTCGCGGAACTGGCGGCGCACCTCGGTGACCACCGACCCGGCTGCGCGGCCCACGGCTTCCATCGCCATGGCACCGAACAGGTAGGGCACGAGGCCGCCGAGGAACAGGCCGATGATCACGGCCGGGTCGGACAGCGAGAACACGGCGGTCTTGCCCGCCGCCTCGAGGTTGTGGGTGTAGTCGGCGAACAGCACCAGCGCCGCGAGGCCCGCCGAGCCGATCGCGTAGCCCTTGGTCACGGCCTTGGTCGTGTTGCCCACCGCATCGAGCGGGTCGGTGATGTCGCGGATCTTCTTGTCGAGGCCCGCCATCTCGGCGATGCCACCTGCGTTGTCGGTGATCGGACCATAGGCGTCCAGCGCGACGATCATGCCCGTCAGCGACAGCATTGCCGTCGCCGCGATGGCCAGGCCATACAGGCCGCCGAGCGCAAAGGCGCCCCAGATCGCGATGCACACCGCGATGACGGGCAGGGCGGTGGACTTCATCGACACACCGAGGCCCGCGATGATGTTGGTCGCGTGGCCCGTCTGCGAGGCCTCGGCGACCTTGCGCACGGGCGAATATTCGGTGGCGGTGTAGTACTCGGTGATCACGATCATCGCGGCCGTCAGGCCGAGGCCGATCAGCGCGCAGGCGAACAGGGCGCCGAGCTGCTGGGGGAAGAACTCCTTCGTGATGAAGTAGAAGAGCACCGCCGAGATGGCCGCCGACACGAGCACGCCGCGGTACAGCGCGTTCATGATCTTGCCGCCCTCGCGCGCCGTCACGAAGAACGTGCCGATGATCGAGGAGAAGATCGAGGCCGCGCCGAGCACCAGCGGGTAGATGATGGCCGCGTGGCCATATTCGGTCAGCACCAGGCCACCCAGCAGCATGGTGGCCACCAGCGTCACGGCATAGGTCTCGAACAGGTCGGCAGCCATGCCGGCGCAGTCGCCCACGTTGTCGCCGACGTTGTCGGCGATGACCGCCGGATTGCGAGGGTCATCCTCGGGAATGCCTGCCTCGACCTTGCCGACGAGGTCCGCGCCGACGTCTGCGCCCTTGGTGAAGATGCCGCCGCCAAGCCGCGCGAAGATCGAGATCAGCGAGCCACCGAAGGCGAGGCCGATGAGCGAGTGCAGCGCGTGGTTGCGTACCTCGACATCGTCACTGGCGCCGCCGAGCAGCAGGTAGTAGCCGGCCACGCCGAGCAGGCCGAAGCCGACGACGAGCATGCCCGTGACCGCGCCGCCCTTGAAGGCCACCTGCAGCGCCGCGTTCAGGCCGCCCTTGGCGGCCTCGGCCGTGCGCACGTTCGCGCGCACCGAGATGTTCATGCCCAGGTAGCCCGCGAGACCCGAGAGGATGGCGCCGACCGCGAAGCCGCCCGCCGTCGCCCAGTTCAGGGCGAAGCCGAGCAGCACGAACAGCACCAGGCCGACCACCGTGATCGTCGTGTACTGGCGGTTGAGGTAGGCCTTGGCGCCGGCCTGGATGGCCGCGGCGATCTCCTGCATCCGCGCGTTGCCCGTGGGCAGCTTGAGTATCGACATCATCGACACGACGCTGTAGAGAACGGCGATCACGCCGGCGGCGATCGACAGCCACAACCATGTACTGGCTTGCATCAGAAGGATCTCCAGAGAATCTCGGGTTCGAGTCGTTGAATTGTTTGTTGCATCGCGTGAGGGCCCCGTGCTGCCCCGGCCCCCTCGCGGGGCCGGAATATAGCAGAACCGGCGCGCCGCCCGTCCTCCGGCTGCAACCTAGAGCGTGTATTGCGTCTTCAGGCGCTTCTTCACGGCCTTGCCCCGGATGCGGACATAAGCCGGCAGGCCATCCTTGAAGGGGGGGTAGTCTTCCCCGGCGATCAGGGGCTGCAGGTAGGTCCGGCCGGCCTTCGTGATGCCAAAACCGTCCGCGGTGATGTAGTGGCGCGGCACCTTCTTCTCGATGTTGGCCACCGCGGCCAGCGGCACCGGCTCGATTTTCCAGCGGTAGGGGCGGGAGGACTTGCGGATGATGGCCGGCATCACCGCGTTCATGCCGCGCACGGCGTACTCCACCGCAGCCTTGCCCACTGCGTAGGCCTGTTCGACGTCGGTCTTCGAGGCGATGTGGCGCGCGGAGCGCTGCAGGTAGTCGGCCACGGCCCAGTGGTACTTGTAGCCGAGCTTCTCCTTCACGAGGCTGGCAATCACCGGCCCGACGCCACCGAGCTGGGCATGGCCAAACGCATCGCGGGTTCCGGCCTCGGCCAGGAATTTCCCGTCCGGGCCCTTGACGCCCTCGGAGACGACGATGACGCAGTAGCCGTTGTCGTCAACGCTCTGCTTCACCTTCGCCAGGAAGGCGGGTTCGTCGAAGGTGATCTCGGGGAACAGGATGATCTGCGGTGCATCGCCGGGCTTCTCGCCCGCGAGGCCGCCCGCTGCGGCGATCCACCCGGCATGCCGGCCCATCACCTCCAGCACGAACACCTTGGTCGAGGTGCGCGCCATCGAGGCCACGTCCATCGCCGCCTCGCGCGTGGAGACCGCCACGTACTTGGCCACCGAGCCGAAACCCGGGCAGCAGTCCGTGAGCGGCAGGTCGTTGTCGACGGTCTTCGGGATGCCGACGCAGGTGATGGGATAGCCCAGCGAGGCGCCGATCTGCGAGACCTTCAGCGCCGTGTCCATCGAGTCATTGCCGCCGTTGTAGAAGAAGTAGCCGATGTCGTGGGCGCGAAACACCTCGATCAGTCGCTCGTACTCCGCCCGGTTCTGCTCCAGGCCCTTGAGCTTGAAGCGCGCCGAACCGAAGGCGCCGGCGGGCGTGTAGCGCAGCCCGCGAATCGTTGCCCGGGACTCCGCGCCGACGTCTATGAGGTCCTCAGTGAGGGCCCCGACGATGCCATCGCGGCCGGCGTAGACCTTGCCGATATGCCGGCGATGCTTCGCGGCGGTCTCGATGAGGCCTGCGGCCGATGCATTGATGACGGCGGAGACGCCGCCGGACTGGGCGTAGAACGCGTTGCGGGGCTTGCTCATGCCGGGACTCCTTCCACTTCGGGCCGGTCGTTTGACCGTTGATCAGGGTATCGGTACTGTGCCCGTTCGTTCAATAACGATCGGGTCTCATGAGAATCGTATTGCTCGGTGCCCCCGGCTCCGGAAAGGGCACGCAGTCCCAGCGCCTCGTGAAGCGCTTCGGCATTCCGCAGATCTCGACGGGCGACCTGTTGCGCTCGGCGGTGGCGCGCGGCACGGCCCTCGGGCTCGCGGCGAAGGAAGCCATGCAGGCGGGCAAGCTGGTGGACGATGCAATCGTGCTCGGCATGATCCGCGAGCGCCTCGCCGAGTCCGACGCGGCCAATGGTTTCATCCTCGACGGCTTCCCGCGCAACCTGGCGCAGGCGCGCGCCCTCGACCAGATGCTCGCGGAGGTCGGCAGGCCGCTGACCCACGTGGTGCAGCTGGACGTTCCCTACGCGGAGCTGACGCGCCGCATTTCCGGGCGCCGCAGCTGTCCGTCGTGCGGCACCGTCTACAACATCTATTCGATGCCGGTGGGCGGCGAGCTTCGCTGCACGGCCTGCGACGCGCGTCCCCTGCTGGTGCAGCGTCCCGATGACAACGAGGCCACGGTGGTCGAGCGCCTCAAGGTCTACGAATCGCAGACGCGACCGCTGATCGACTACTACGGCAAGGGCGGCCTGCTTCAGGCCATCGATGCACAGGGCGAGATCGACTCGATCACCGCTCTGCTGTCGCATGCGCTGAGCTCGGCGCCCGTGGTGGGCATTACGGTGCGGCGCACGGCGGCCAGGAAGAAAGCCGCGAAGAAGAAAGCAAAGGTGAAAAAGGCGCCTGCTCGCAAGAAGGCGCCAGCGAAGAAGAAGCCAGCGAAGAAGAAGCCAGCGAAGAAGAAGCCGGCGAAGCGAAAAGTCGCCACGCGCCGCAAGGCCAGTCGCCCGGCGCGAAAACGCTAGAGCTGCGCGAGCAGCTTCGGTCCGAGTACTTCTCCGCGCCAGCCGCGCAACACGCCCACGTCACGCTGGCCGGCAGCCAGCGCCTCCAGGTCGCGTCGCGTCGCGAGGATCTCCGGGCTCAGCGCGAGTTCCCGGGCGGTATCCTGGACCACGGTCGATAGCCGCTTCACCCGGGCCATGTGTTCCGGATCAGGTCGTGCGCGAGCTGGCGGCGGCGGCAACCGGTCCGGCAGGTTGGCGCTCTCGATCACTTCGAGCATCGCAGCGCCACTGCGCTCCACGAATCCGGGCGTGAGTTCCGTCAGCGCGGCGAGGCTGTTCGGGGTGCGAGGCGCGACAAGAACCATGGCGCGCAGGCCCGCGTCGTCGAGGATCCAGCTGCGGGGCCGGTCCTTCTCGATGGCACGCCGTTCCCGCCAGGCCGCAAGGCGTTGCGCAAGTCGCGCGCGGTCGGGATCCAGTTCACCGCTCCAGCGCAGGCGTTCAACAGCCTTTTCCGGGTCGACGAACAACTGTGCGGGATCGCTGATGTCGCGCAGGTCTTCCGCAAGCCAGTCCAGGCGACCCAGGCCGGAGAGCGTTTCCGTCAACCGCTCGCGCAACGCACCGAGGTGGCACACGTCGTCTGCGGCGTAATCGAGCTGGGCCTTGCTGAGCGGGCGTCGCGACCAGTCGGTTCGCGTCTCGGACTTGGCCAGCGCCACATCGAGCAGCCGGCGCACCAGTTCGCTGTAGCCGATCTGTGCAGGCAGGCCCGTCAGCCCTGCGGCCACCTGCGTGTCGAACACGTTGCCGACGCGGCCGAAAAGCGGCCAGAGCACTTCGAGGTCCTGGCGTGCGGCATGGATCACCTTGGGCACGGAAGTACTTGCCAGCGCACTGGTGAGTGGCTTGAGCGAAGCGCCAGCGAGCGGGTCGATGCAGGTGATTTCCCCCGGCGTGGACAACTGCAGCAGGCACAGCTGCGGACGGTAGGTCCGCTCCCGCAGGAACTCCGTGTCCAGGCCGATGTAGGGTGCGCCTTCGAGCCGCCCGGCGAGCCGTGCGACCGCGGCGTCGTCCGTGAGTGTGTCGACGCTCATGTAATATCCCGCAGTCTAACCATTCGCGAGGGAATCTTGGGCGACACCCCTGTTTCGGGCATCGGGCAGCTGCTGCGCCAGTTCATGGACATCACGCTGCTGAAGCGGGGGCCCGAGGACCTGCCGGCGTCCTCGGGCGTGCTCGCCGCCACCGTTGGCGCCTGTGTTGCAGTCAGCCTGCTGGCGAGCGGCCTGCTGCCGCCACAGCCGGGCCAGCCGCTGCTGCTGATGGCGATAGACACGCTGATGATGCTGTTCTGGGTCTGGCTGCTGCTGAAGCTGGCACGCAAACCCGAGCGTTTCCTGCAGACGTCTACCGGGATGTTCGGCGTGCAGCTGCTGCTTTCCCCGCTGTTCGCAGTGGCGCTGTGGGTGTTCCTTCGTGCGCAGGACGACCAGGGGCAGCAGTTGCCTGGCGCGGTGCTGATACTCGCGCTGGGCATGTGGGCGCTGATTGTCACGGCCCGGATCCTCAAGTCCGCGACCGGCTGGCCCACCTTCGCATGCATAGCACTGGTGCTCGCACAGGCACTGGTGACGCGCGGCCTCGTGTTGATGCTCTATCCCGATATCGCCCCGGCCGTGGCCTGACGATGCACGTCCACATCCTCGGCATCTGCGGCACCTTCATGGGCGGCATTGCCGCCATTGCGCGCGCCGCGGGTCACCGCGTCACCGGTTCGGACCGCAACGTCTACCCGCCGATGAGCACGCAGCTCGAGGCACTGGGCATCGACATCACCGAGGGCTTCGAGGCCGGGCAGCTCGATCCGGCGCCGGACGTGGTCGTTGTCGGCAACGTGATGTCGCGCGGCACGCCGGTGGTCGAGGCGTTGCTGGAGCGCGGCATTCCCTATGCGTCGGGTCCCGAGTGGTTGTCCCGGACCGTGTTGCGTGACCGGTGGGTTCTCGCGGTGGCGGGCACGCACGGCAAGACGACCACGTCGAGCCTGCTCGCGCACCTGCTCGAGGACGCAGGCCTCGCCCCGGGGTTCCTGATCGGCGGCGTGCCCGGCAACTTCGACACCAGCGCGCGGCTGGGGAATGCACCATTCTTCGTGATCGAGGCGGACGAATACGACACGGCGTTCTTCGACAAGCGCGCGAAATTCGTCCACTACCGTCCGCGCACACTGGTGCTGAACAACCTCGAGTTCGACCACGCGGACATCTACCCCGACCTCGAGTCGATCAAGCGCCAGTTCAACCACCTGCTGCGCATCGTGCCGGGCAATGGCCTGGTCGTGCACAACGCGGCGGATTCGAATCTCGACGATGTCATTGCAAGGGGCTGCTGGACACCGCGCGAAGGCTTTGCGCTCGCGGCCATGCCCGGCGCGCGCTGGTCCGCGCGCGTCGAAGGCCCCGACCACAGTCGCTTCACGGTGCTTGTGGATGGAATGCCGGCGGGCGAAGTGCGCTGGGACATGCTGGGCGCACACAACGTCGACAACGCGCTCGCGGCGATCGCCGCCGCCCGGCATGCCGGCGTGCCGGTGGCGCGCTCGATCGAGGCGCTGGCGCGTTTTCGCGGCGTGAAGCGCCGCATGGAGCTGACCGGCGAGGCTGCCGGCATACGCATCTACGACGACTTCGCGCACCACCCCACCGCGATCGCAACGACCATAGAAGGCCTGCGTCGTCGCATTGGTGGCGCGCGGATGGTCGCGGTGCTGGAGGCGCGCTCCAACACCATGCGCATGGGCGTCCATCGCGACACGCTCGCCCCCTCGCTCGCGGGCGCCGACAGCGTGCTGCTGTTCGCGCCGCCGGACCTGGGCTGGGATGCCGGCGCAGTGGCGCGGGCGGTGGGTCCGAAGGCTGCAACGGCGCCGGACATCGACTCGATGCTGGCCCTGCTCGACGCCTCGCTGCGTCCCGGGGACCACGTGCTGGTGATGAGCAACGGTGGATTCGGCGGCCTGCACGGCCGCTTGCTGGAGCGGCTGCAACGCCGCAGCGCGGCGGCAGCGAGCCTCTAGCGTCTCCGCGCCTCCAGGGCAGGCAAGTCCAGCTTGCTGTCGGCGGGGAGCCAGCGCACGCGAGTGGCAATGCGGCCGTCGGGATGCAGATCCAGGCGGCGCCAGGCCGGTGGTTGATCGTCGACCGCGAAATCCTGCGCATCGGGCCTGAACTGCGAGCAGGTCGACGGCGTCGCGAGGATCCGGACTCCGCGCCGCTCGATCTCGTGATGCTGGTGGACATGCCCGTAGACGACCCCGCGCACCTGCGGGTGACGGTCCAGCACTGCGAAGAATGCTGCGGCATTGGCCAGGCCGACCGCATCGAGCCAGCGGCTGCCCATCGGCACGGGATGGTGGTGCAGCGCCACGAGCGCATGGCGGTCCGGCGCCGAGGCGAGATCCGCCTCCAGGCGCGACAGCTCGGCCGTCGACAACTCGCCTCCCACTTCGCCCGGCACCGTGCTGTCGAGCAGCAGGATGCGCCAGGCGCCCAGGTCCACCGGCCCATCGAGGCGGAAGGGCGGATCCGGGAGCGCCGCGCGCATCTCGGGCAGCAGGTCGTGGTTGCCGGGGATGCAGAGCACGGGCTTGCCCAGTGCCGAGAAGACCTCGCGGAAGTGCGCGTAGCCACCCGGGTCGTCCTGGACCAGGTCCCCGGTGGCGAGGATCGCCTCGCAGCCCTCGATATCCGCCGCGGCGGCGTTGATGGTGGCATGCAGCGCTGGCAGCGTCGGCACGCCGCGCAGGGCTCGCGCCGCATCGCCGAACAGGTGGGGATCGGTAAGCTGCACGAGGCGCAGCGGAGCGCCAGGTCCGGGTCCGGGATTCTGGGGTGATTTAGTCAAGTGTTTCAGGCGCTTGAAAAGTCTTTCGTGACGCGATGGGGCCACTCTAGGGACATGCCGGCCCGCCGTTGGTGAACATCGTCAAGCAACGGTGGACCAGCATAGGCCGTCGGCGCAATGCGTGAAACCCGTCTGCCAGAGTGGGAATTCTGTCCTCTCGTTTGTCGGTGACTGCCGACTTCCGCGAATTCCCGATTTGCGATGCAGCGCGCTGCATTGGAAAATGCGCGGCTCTTCCGCCCCGCGCGGCAACACACCCACCAAGAGGCCGACCGGCGCCCATGCCTTCACGTCGAGAACTCGCCAACGCCATCCGCGCCCTGTCGATGGATGCCGTGCAACTGGCCAACTCCGGTCACCCCGGCGCCCCCATGGGAATGGCCGACATTGCCGAGGTGCTGTGGCGCGACTTCATGAAGCATGACCCGGCCGATCCCACCTGGTGGGACCGCGACCGCTTCGTGCTGTCGAATGGCCATGCGTCGATGCTGCTGTATTCGCTGCTGCACCTTTCGGGCTACCCGCTGACTCTCGACGACATCCGCGGTTTTCGCCAGCTGGGCTCACGCACGGCGGGCCACCCGGAGCACGACGCCGCACTGGGCATAGAGACGACCACAGGGCCGCTGGGGCAGGGCATTGCCAATGCCGTGGGCATGGCGCTGGCCGAGAAGATGCTCGCGACGGAGTTCAACCGCCCGGGCCACGACATCGTCGATCACCGCACCTGGGTGTTCCTCGGCGACGGCTGCCTGATGGAGGGCATTTCGCACGAGGCCTGCTCGCTCGCCGGCACGCTGAAGCTCGGCAAGCTCATCGCGTTCTTCGACGACAACGGCATCTCGATCGATGGCGACGTGAAGGGCTGGTGTGCGGATGACACGCCCGCGCGGTTCGAGGCCTACGGCTGGCAGGTGATCCGTGCCGTCGATGGCCATGATGGAGAAGCCATCGCCAACGCGATCCGCGCGGCGCTGGCCGACACGCAACGACCGACGCTGATCTGCTGCAGGACCGTGATCGGCTTCGGCGCACCGAAGAAGGCTGGCACCAAGGCCACGCATGGCGAGGCGCTGGGAGCGGAGGAGGTTGCCGGCGCGCGCGAGAAACTCGGCTGGCCTTACCCCCCGTTTGAGGTCCCGCAGGAAATCCGCGAGGCCTGGGACCAGCGCACACGTGGACGCGCGGCGCAGCAGGAATGGGCGCAACGCCAGGCCCGCTACGGCCAGGAGCACCCGGACCTGGCCATCGAGCTCACGCGGCGCATGCGCGGCAAGCTGCCGCGCAACTGGAGCGACATTGCCGAGGGCGTCCTGCAGGCGGCGCTGGCGGTCAATGCGCCGCAGGCCACGCGCGTCTCCTCGCAGGTCGCGCTCAACGCACTGGGCCCTTCCCTGGGCGAGCTGGTGGGCGGCTCGGCGGACCTTACCGGCTCGAACAACACGTTCCGCAAGGACTCGCGCGCGGTCACCCCGCAGGACGCGAGCGGCAACTACATCAACTACGGCGTGCGCGAGTTCGCCATGACCGCGATGATGAACGGCCTGTCGCTGCATGGGGGCTTCCGCCCCTATGGCGGCACGTTCCTGGTGTTCTCGGACTACGCGCGCAATGCGGTGCGGCTCGCCGCGATCATGCACCAGGGCATCGTGCTCGTTTACACGCACGACTCGATTGGCCTGGGCGAGGATGGCCCCACGCACCAGCCCGTTGAACATGTGGCGAGCCTGCGGCTCATTCCGAACGTCTCGCTGTGGCGGCCGTGCGATGCGCTGGAGTCGGCCGTGGCCTGGGTGGCGGCCGTCGAGCGCCGCACCGGACCCACGGCCGTGATCCTTACGCGCCAGGCGCTGCCGCAGCAGCCGCGCACGCGCGAGCAGGGTATGAACATCCATCGTGGCGGCTATGTGCTGGTGGACCCCGCCGGGGCGCCGGAGGCCATCGTCATCGCCACGGGTTCCGAGGTTTCGATTGCAGCCGAGGCGGTAGGCGCGCTCAATGCGGGCGGGCGTCGCGTGCGGCTCGTGTCGATGCCGTCCACCGATGTCTTCGACCACCAGGATGCCGCGTACCGCGAGTCGGTGCTGCCAGCCACGGTGACGCGGCGCGTGGCCGTCGAGGCTGGCGCCACGGCGCTTTGGTGGAAGTATGTGGGCAGCAATGGCCGCGTGATCGGCATCGACCGCTTCGGGGCCTCGGGCAAGGCCCCGGACCTGTTCCGCCACTTTGGCCTGACGGCGGAGCACATCCGCCAGGCCGTTTCCGGTTTGATCAACTGAAAGACAAGGGAAGGAAGCACGTCATGGCGATCAAGGTTGGCATCAACGGTTATGGCCGCATCGGCCGCAACATCCTGCGCGCACTCTACGAGGCGAAGCGCACCAGCGAGATCCAGATCGTCGCGATCAACGACCTCGGCAACGCGAACACCAACGCGCACCTGACGCGCTACGACACCGCGCACGGCAAGTTCGCCGGCACGGTCGCGGTGGATGGCGACTCGATCGTCGTCAACGGCGACCGCATCAAGGTGCTCTCCGAGCGCGACCCCTCGAAGCTGCCGTGGGGCCAGCTCGGCGTCGACGTGGTGTTCGAGTGCACCGGCATCTTCACCAGCAAGGCGAAGGCTTCGGCACATATCGCAGGCGGGGCAAAGCGGGTGCTGATCTCCGCCCCGGGCGGCAGTGACGTGGACGGCACGGTGGTCTACGGCGTGAACCACGACACGCTGACCTCCGCGATGACGGTGGTCTCCAATGCCAGCTGCACGACCAACTGCCTCGCGCCGCTGGCCAAGGTGCTCAACGACGCCATCGGCATCGAGAGCGGCCTGATGACGACCATCCACTCGTACACGAACGACCAGGTGCTGACGGACGTCTACCACGAGGACCTGCGTCGCGCCCGCTCGGCGACCATGTCGATGATCCCGACCAAGACCGGCGCCGCCGCGGCGGTGGGCCTGGTGCTCCCGATGCTCAAGGGCAAGCTCGACGGCTTCGCCATCCGCGTGCCGACCATCAACGTGTCGCTGGTCGACCTGACCTTCAAGCCGAAGCGGGCCACGACCATCGAGGAGATCAACCAGCTGGTGCAGGCTGCGGCCAATGGCCCGTTGAAGGGCGTGCTCGCGTACACCGATGCGCCGCTGGTCTCGATTGACTACAACCACGACCCTGCCTCCTCGACCTATGACGCGACGCTGACGAAGATCATCGACGGCACGCTGGTGAAGGTGTGCTCCTGGTACGACAACGAATGGGGCTTCTCCAACCGCATGCTCGATACCGCGCTGGTCTGGTCGAAGGCCAAGTAGGAGCCCTCGCCATGCAGGTGCTGCAGATGAGCGATCTTCCCCTCGCGGGCAAGCGCGTGCTGATCCGCGAGGATCTCAACGTGCCCGTGCAGGACGGTGAAGTGACCAGCGACGCGCGCATCCGTGCCGCGCTGCCGACCATCAACCTGGCGCTGCAGAAGGGCGCCCGCGTGATGCTGATGTCGCACCTCGGGCGCCCCGAGGAGGGCAAGTACGACCCCGCATTGTCGTTGCAGCCGGTGGCTACGCGGCTGTCCGCGCTGCTGGGTCGCAGCGTGCCGCTGGTGAAGGACTGGCTCAGTGGCGTGGACGTGCGGCCGGGCGAGGTCGTGCTGTGCGAGAACGTGCGCTTCAACAAGGGCGAGAAGAAGGATGACGAGGCGCTGTCGAAGAAGATGGCCGCGCTCTGCGACGTCTACGTGATGGATGCGTTCGGCACGGCGCACCGCGCCGAGGCCTCCACGCACGGCGTCGCGCGCCATGCACCGGTGGCCTGCGCGGGTCCGCTGCTGGTGGGCGAACTGGCGGCGCTGGAGCGCGCGCTCAAGAAGCCGCAGCGGCCGCTGGTTGCCATCGTCGCGGGCTCGAAAGTCAGCACCAAGCTGACCATCCTCGAGGCACTGCTCGCGAAGGTCGACCAGCTCATCGTCGGCGGCGGCATCGCCAACACGTTCCTGGCGGCCAACGGCGTCAATGTCGGCAAGTCACTGTGCGAGATGGACATGCTCGATACCTGCCGCAAGCTGATGGCGCAGGCGAAGGCGCGCGGCGCGGACATCCCGCTGCCCACCGACGTGGTGGTGGCCACGGAATTCGCGGCCACCGCACATGCGGATGTGCGCGGCGTGGACGAGGTCGGTGCGAGCGAGCTGATCCTCGACATCGGGCCGGATACCGCCGAGCGCTTCGCGAAGGTCATCGCGGAGGCGGGCACCGTGCTGTGGAACGGTCCCGTCGGCGTGTTCGAGTTCGACCAGTTCGGCGAGGGCACGCGCGCGGTGGCCAATGCCATAGCAAGCAGCAAGGCCTTCTCGCTGGCCGGCGGTGGTGACACGCTCGCGGCCATCGAAAAATACGGTGTCGAAGAAGGCATCTCCTACATTTCCACAGGCGGCGGTGCGTTCCTCGAGTTCGTCGAGGGAAAGCGCCTGCCCGCGGTTGCGGCACTCGAAGATCGTGCCAACGGATGAAAGACTTGAATGACAGAGACGTTCAGCTGCGCCGCACGAAGATAGTCGCGACGCTTGGTCCGGCCACGGATGAACCCGGTGTGATGGAAGGCATGGTGCGCGCCGGCCTTGACGTGGCACGCATCAACTTTTCCCACGGTGGCAAGGAGGAGCAGCGCCGCCGGGTGCAGGCGATCCGGGCCGCGGCACAGGCGGTGGGGCGCCCGGTCGGCATCCTCGCGGACCTCTCGGGGCCCAAGATCCGCATCGAGAGTTTCGTCAACGGCAGGATCATGCTGGCCGAAGGCCAGCCGTTCGCTCTCGACGTGAGCCTGGACCCTGTCGCAGGGCAACGAGCGCGAGGTGGGCTGCGCCTACCAGGACCTTCCCAAGGACGTGAAGGCCGGCGACTCGCTGCTGCTGGCCGATGGCTACATCGTGCTGGAAGTCCTCTCGGTCAAGGGGCCGCGCATCGAGTGCATCACGCGCGCGGGCGGCGAGCTGTCCAACCGCAAGGGCCTCAACCGCCAGGGCGGCGGCCTGTCGGCGCCGGCGCTGACCGACAAGGACCTGGAGTACATCCAGCTCGCGGCCGAGATGGGCGTTGACTACCTCGCCGTCTCCTTCGCGCGCGACGCGGCCGACATCCGCCGCGCGCAGTCCGAGCTGCGCAAGTGGCGCGGTACCGCGCATGTCGTGGCCAAGATCGAGCGCCACGAGGCCATCGACAACCTCAGCCAGATCCTCACGGTGGCCGATGCGGTGATGGTGGCGCGTGGCGACCTGGGCGTGGAAATGGGCCATGCCGCGCTGATCGGCCTGCAGAAGACGATCATCCAGCAGGCGATTGCCGCGAACCGCCTCGTGATCACCGCGACCCAGATGATGGAATCGATGATCCAGAGCCCGGTGCCGACGCGCGCCGAGGTCAGCGATGTCGCCAACGCCGTGCTCGACGGCACGGACGCGGTAATGCTCTCGGCCGAGACTGCGGCCGGCAAGTACCCGGTCAAGGCCGTGCAGGCCATGTCCGAGGTGATCCTCGGCGCCGAGAAGTACGAGCTGGCGCACCCGACCGTGGTGCGCTCGCAGGGCGACTTCTCCAACACCGAGGAAGCGATCGCCAAGGCGGTGATGTACACCGCCAACCGCATGCACGTGCGCGCGATCGTGGCGCTGACCGAGTCCGGCCTGACGCCGCTGTGGATGTCGCGCCTTCGCGCCGACATGCCGATCTACGCGTTCACGCGCCAGGTGATCACGCAGAACCGCGTGACGCTGTTCCGTGGCGTCTATCCGGTGCTGTTCGACGTCATCAACATCGGCTCATCGCAGGTCAACCAGGCCGTGCTCGACGCTGCTGCTGGAGCGCAAGCTCGTGGACGTGGGCGACCTGGTCATCCTGACCAAGGGCGTGATGTCGGGCGTGCAGGGCGGCACCAACTCGATGCAGATCCTGCGGGCGCTGCCGGCCGACTCCGCCACGGGCTGAGCCTTCAGAAGCTCCCGGTGACGTTCAGGCGGTAGATGTAGCCGAACGTGGTGCTCGTGTCCGCCGTGAAGTCGACGGGTCCGTCGCGGCGGTCCACGTAGAACACCTCGTGGTTCAGCTCCTTGTGTCGCGCCAGGTTCACCACCGAGGCGCGGACGCGCAGGCCGAACAGATCCTTGTGCTCGAGGAAGACCCAGAGCATCGGCGCGTTGGTCGAGAACGCCTGCGAGTAGTCGAGCCGGTAAAAGGCCGAACTGCGTCCCTCCTCGATGCCAGCGCCCCACGCCCAGGGGCTGTCCGGCAGGTCATGCCGCAGGCCCACGTTGAGGGAGTAGATCCGGTCGTTGTTGATGCGGCGCAGTTCCTGCGTCAGCGGGTCGGTCAGCTGGCTCTTCCAGTATCGGCCGTTCACGTCCACCTTGGCGCCGCGCCAGCCCAGCGTATCGAGCAGCAGCGTCGCCGTGAGCTCCGCGCCGAAGCGCTCCGCGCTGTCGAGGTTGCCCACTGCCTCGGCGTCATCGCCGATCGGAACGTGCTCGACGATGTCACTGATCCACTCGCCGAACACCTTCAGCGTCGCGGATCCGGCGAGGCCCATGTTCCGGGCCAGCTGGATCTCGGTGTACCAGCTCTGCGGGGGCACCAGGTCGGGGTTCGAGACATTGTTGTTGCCATTCTGGGTGTCGACCGATGCGAGGAAATCATAGAAGTCCAGCTGGCCGACGCGCCGTTCGAAGCGGTAGCTCACATCGAGGTTGGGGCGGGCCTTCCAGGCCAGCGAAACCAGGCCCTTCGGCCGCCAGAACTCCTTCTGCTGGCCCTGTTCGCCGGTGAGGCTCAGGACGCTGTGCTCGCCGCCCAGCGAGGCCTGCAGCGACAGGCGATCCGACAGTGGCCGGCCCCAGGACAGGATCATCTCCTGGCGGCGTTCTTGCACGCGCGTGTCGGCGCCAGGCAGCGGCACCGGCTGGTAGTTGCCGCTGCCATCGAGCTCGGACAGTTCGCCCTGCGAATCGAGCACGTTCAGCGCACCTTCCAGCGACAGCTGCCAGTCCGCCCGGCCGGATTGCCAGCGGTACTCCCCGCGCAGCACATCTTCGCTGGTGTCGGTGTCGCGATCGAAGCGCGTGCCGGTGGACGCTGTGCCGTCATCGTAGTTCCGCTCGAACTGGTTCCAGCCCACATTGTTCTCGTTCCGGTGCAGGCCGATCACCTTCAGCCGGCCCACGCCCAGCCCGAATTCGTAGTCGACACCTGCTTCGAGCGACTTGCGCTTGTTGCTGTTGTGCTGGTGTTCGGTGATCAGCACCAGATCCTCGTCCGTGCGCTCGAAGTTGTTGATGCCCTCGAAATTCCCGTGCTGCAGTGCCAGTCGCGCATTGAGCAGGCTGCCACCCTCGAAGCGCTGGGCCCATGATCCGGTGAGCGTCGGGCGGTCCTGCGAGAAACGGGGCTCCTGCTCGCGCGTATACAGCTCGTTGCCCGCCGCATCGCGAAAGACCTGCGACCCCCAGCCGCCGCCGCGAAAGGCGTCCGAGTTGTTCACGCCCAGCGTGTACTCCGCGTTCCCGATTTTTCCGGTGGTGTTGATCGCCGCGTTCATCAGGTTGTCGTCCATGCGCTCGCGGAAGGTCGGGAACCACACCCAGGTCCCGGAGAAACGGTCTGGCTGGGTCACTACATTGATGACCTGCCCGCTGAGCCCGGGAATATCGAGCGTCGCGCCGTCCAGCAGTTCGAGGCGCAGCACCGAGCTGGCCGTGATCTGGCCCAGCGCACGGATCGCGTCGTTGTTCTTTCCAGAAACCCGCACGCCATTGATGAGAACGTTCTCGCTGGCTTCGCCAAAGCCACGCGAATCGTTGTTGTTTTCCTCAAGCCTGAACCCGGGGACCACGCGAACCATCTCCAGCGCGGACCTGGGCGCGAAGCGCTCGAACTGGCTGGCATCGTAGAAGCGCACGCCATCCTGCTCGCGCAACTGCAGCAGGCCCGGCGATGCTTCGACCAGGACCGGTTCCTCCGGCGCCTGTGCCATGCCGGCCACCGGCAGGATCAGACCCGCCCAAACGAGGAACGCATTGGTCGCCCACGTGGAATCGGAGCCTGCCTTGCGACAGGCTCCGCGCGCACGTACGGGCAAGGGGGCTTCAGCCCTTCTTGGCTGCGGCCTTGAAGCTCTCGATATCCGCCAGCACCGTCTTGGAGTGACCGACGAGGTCGTCACGGCCCACGGTGTAGTGCTTGGCGATCTTGCCGCTCGGGTCGATGAGGAAGGTCTCGCGCGCTGCAACCGTCATCGTGCCAAATTTGGTCAGCACGCCATAGCGCTTGGCGGTTTCCTGCTTGTCGTCCGCCAGCAGCGGGAAGGGCAGGCCGTGCTTCTCCGCGAACTCCTTGTGCGAGGCCACGTCATCGAGGCTGATGCCGAGGATCTGCGCGCCCGCATTGCGGAACGCGAAGATGTTGTCGCGGAACTCGCAGGCCTGGGTCGTGCAGCCTGGCGTCTGGTCCTTCGGGTAGAAGTACACCACCACCCACTTGCCCTTGTAGTCGGACAGGTTGACGGTCTTGCCGGACTGGTCCGGCAGGCTGATCGCGGGCGCCATCTCGCCGGCCTTTGGCTGTACCTTTGCTTCGTCAGCAGCGGCCGAAATGCCGGCCAGCACCAGCAGTGCACCGGCGAACAGTGTGCGCAGCTTCATGGTTGTGGCGGAACGTGCAAGCATGTGATGACTCCCCCGGTGTATTGAGCTGTAAATTCTAGGCCCATGCCGTCTGACCCGCCATTGCAAGTCCCGGTTCCCGCGCTGGTGTTGACCGGCGGTGGTGCCCGTTCGGCTTACCAGGCTGGTGTTCTCAAGGCCGTTGCCGCAATGCTGCCTGGGCAGGCTAATCCGTTCCGGGTGATCGTCGGCACTTCGGGAGGGGCCGTGGCCGCCAGCGTGCTGGCCGGGCGCGCGGACCAGTGGCACAAGGCCGTGCGCGACATCGAGCATGTCTGGGCAAACTTCCGCGTCGGGCAGGTCTATCGCGTCGGCCGCCGGGACATGCTGCGTGCCGGTGCGCGCTGGATGCTGTCGCTGGTCAGTGGCGGGCGGGTCAAGGCGCCGCATTCGCTGTTCGACAACCAGCCGCTGCGTGCACTGATGCGCGCGAGCGTGCCCTTCGAAGGCATCGCCCGCAACATCGCGGCCGGCAACCTTCATGCGCTGGGGCTGAGTGCGACCTCCTACGTGACCGGTCGCTCGAATGTGTTCTACGAAGCGCGCGCCACGCAGCGCGACTGGACGCGCCCGCACCACAGCGGATATCGCACGACGCTGGCCTTGCCCCACCTGATGGCCAGCATGGCGGTGCCGTTGCTGTTCCCGGCCGAGCCCATCGGCAACGAGTATTTCGGCGATGGCGCGATGCGCCAGCTCGCGCCGCTCTCGCCGGCGGTGCAGCTGGGCGCCACGCGGCTGCTGGTGATCGGAATGCACAGCGCACACCGTGTCGAAGAGGGCTTGCGCCGACCCGCCACGGCGGGACCGCCGAGCGCCGGCCAGCTGTTTGGCTACACGCTCGACAACCTGTTCGCGGACCAGATCCATGCGGACCTCGAGCAGATCGAGCGCGTGAACCGCATCCTTCGCGATGCGCCGCAGGCCATGCCCGGCGCGCGCATGGTCGACTCGGTCGTGTTGCTGATGCCGAGCGAGGATCCGCAGGATATCGCCGCGCGCCATCTCGATGACCTGCCGCGCTCGCTGAAGGTGTTGCTGCGCGTGGTGGGTGCCAGCGATGCGGCTGGTGCGCAGCTGGCCAGCTACCTGATGTTCGAGGGCAGCTTCACGCGCGACCTGATCGCGATGGGGTTCCGTGATGCGATGGCGCAGGCCGAGTCGATCCGGCGACTGTTCAGCCATCCACCCATGCCAGCAGGCGACACTGGAAGGCTCGCCGAAGCCCGGTCGCCCGCTGCGCGCGAAACTCCCGTTGAAACGACAGTGGCGCCGATGTGGTACTTGGTGATCAGCGAGTCACGCTTCCCGAATTCTAGCGGGTGTCGCTGGTCGCAATGGACGCAAGTGTGCAATTATCGGCGCATGCGGTGTATCGCCCCATTCCTTTCCTGGCCTGCCTGGCGATGCTCGTTGTGATGACGATCGGGACGCATACCCACGTCGAAACGCATCATGCGCCGCATGACGGAGTTGCCCATGCCGAGCCGCTCCCGCGCAGCATTCGCATGTGGACCATGCCAGTTTCGCGCCGACGGTTCATGGCGCATTCGACCTGGGTCACCTGATCGGGCACCTGCTCGATGGCGATATCGACGTCGACCAGAGCACTGGCCTGACTGGCAAAGGCCCGCAGCAACCTGTCCTGATCGTCGCCCTGTTCATGGTCCTGCTGGTGTCGCTGCTGGCGCCGCCAGTCAGGTGCCCTCCTCAAGCCCGCGAGCGTCCACCCCGACGACCCTCGAGTTCCCGTTTCATGCCTCCCCCGCAGGCACCTCCCGTCATCGGCCAAATGCGCTGAGAGTCCGTCTGGACCCGCGTTTGCGCGGGGTCCGCCTCCTGTCGGGAGAAGTTTCCATGTTTTCGAGTTTTGTCCGGGTCGCCCTCGCGACCTGCTGTCTACTGCTTGTGGCCGCCAGATCACCCGCACAGGAAGCGGCCGGGCTCACGCTGGCCGACGCAATCGAGCGCGCCGTCCGGCAGCATCCGGATCTGCGCGGATTCGAATTCCGGCTCCAGGGCGGGGAGGCCCGCTCGGCAGACGCTGCATTGAAGCCAATGCCGCAGCTGGAACTGCAGCTCGAGGACTTCGCCGGCCAGGACGAACGCAATGGGTTCAGCGGAGCGCAAACGACGCTCAGCGTCAGCCAGGTGCTGGAACTCGGCGGCAAGCGCGAAGCCCGGTCGGGCGTCGCAACGGCGGCACTGGCCGGCATCCACACCGAGCGGGCGGCGCGCCAGATCGACATCGTCGCCGAGGTTGCGCGCCGCTTCTACGCCGTACTGGAAGGCCAGCTGCACGAAGGAATGGCAGAGGAAGTCTGTCCGGACCGCTGAACAGTCGCTACAGCGCGTGGACCAGCGAGTGGCTGCCGCACGTTCCCCGCCGGCGGAGCGATCACGGGCCTTCACGCAACTCGTCGAGGCGCAGCTGCTGCGCGAGGGCGTGGGCCATGAACTCGAGGCCGCGCGATTCCGGCTTGCGACGTCGATGGGCGAACACCGGGTGGACTTCGGACGCGCTGAAGGGGAACTGCTCGCGCTTTCAGCCCCTGTGGCCTTTGAAGAACTGGTTACGCGGCTCGAGGCGTCGCCCAGCCGGCTGCGCTTTGCCGACGAGGCCCGCCTTCGGGATGCCGAGATCCGGCCTGGCCGAAGTGCGTCGACGGCCGGACCTGCGCCTGACCCTGGGCGTCCGGCGCTACGAGCAGACGGACGATTACTCGATGGTTGCGGGGGTCACGATGCCGTTGTTCGGCAGCCGGCAGTCGCTGCCGCGCGAACAACAGGCCCGCGCGCAGCGTGGACTCGTAGACCTCGAGCTGGCCTCGCACAGGCTTGCCGTGGAAGGGCAGCTGCATTCGCTCTACCTGGAACTGGAGCATGCGCGGCACCTCACCGACACGCTGCGCACTGAGCTTATTCCCGCGCTGGAGAAGGCCCTGGCGGATTCGACCTATGCCTGGGAACGCGGCCGCTACAGCCACCTCGAGTGGTCGATGGCACAGCGGGACCTGCTTGCAGCGCGCATGCGCGTCGTGGATGCGGCCGCCGATTTCCACGTCCTCAGGACCGAGATCGAGCGGCTGACGGCCGAAGATATTTCTGCTTCCGGAGAACTGCCATGAACCGATCCCGTCGGACGTCCCGTACCTGCCTGCTGGTCATCGCGACCGCGTTGGCTGCCTGCGGCGGTACGTCCCCGTCCCCGGGATCGGGGCACGGAGCCGCGGTCGCCGGCGAAGGCTTCGAGCGCGGCCCGCAGCGGGGCCGGATGCTGCGCGACGGCAACCTGGCCCTCGAGCTCCAGGTGTACGAACAGGGCGTTCCGCCGGAGTTTCACGTCTACCTCTACCGCGACGGCGAGCCCATTGCGCCGCAGGACGCGCAGGTCGAGGTGCAGCTGACGCGCCTCGACGGGGAGGTGAACCGTTTTGCCTTCGCGCCTGAGGGTGAATTCCTCAAGGGAGATGGCGTCGTGCAGGAGCCGCATTCGTTCGCCGTCGAGGTGCTGGCGCGCGTCGACGGCGCGGAGCATCGCTGGAACTTCGACAGCTTCGAGGGCCGCGTCACGATTCCCGCAGCGACCGCCGCCGATGCGGGGATCGCCACCGAAGTGGCCGGTTCAGCCGCGATTGCAGACGTCCTGCAACTGGGCGGCCGCCTGTTCCCGAACTCTGAACGGGTGAGGGAGGTAACCGCCCGCTTTGCCGGGTCCGGTGCGGTCGGTGTACCGATCCGCCGGAGATATCGTCAAGGCGGGCGACCGGCTGGCGCTGGTCGAGAGCAATGAAAGCCTTCAGACCTACGAGATCAATGCGCCGATCGCAGGCACGGTGCTCGAGCGGAACGTGAATCCGGGCGAGATCGCAGGCGCCGAGCCGCTGTTCGTCATCGTTGACCAGACCGCGCTCTGGGCGGAGCTTCCGCTGTTTCCGCGCGACTTCGGCAAGGTGCGCTCCGGCCAACGCGTAACGCTGCAATCGCCCGGAGGTGGCGACACGGTCGAGGGGCGCGTCCTGCGCCTCGTGCCGGGAGACCCGCAGCGTGGCGACGCGCCGGGGACCCAGCGCGTTCGCGTGTGCCGTGCCCAACAGCGACCTGCGCTGGTCTCCGGGTCAGTTCGTCGAGGCAGCGGTTGAAGTCGGGTCGGCCGATGTGCCGTTGGCCGTGAAGCGCACCGCCTTGCAGGCCTTCCGCGACTTCACCGTGGTGTTCGAACAGGTGGGCGAGACCTATGAGGTGCGGATGCTCGAGCTGGGCCGGCAGGACGGCGAGCACGTGGAGGTTCTTGGCGGACTGAAGCCCGGTGTGCGTTACGTCACCGGCAACAGCTTCCTGATCAAGGCCGACATCGAGAAGTCTGGCGCGAGCCACGACCACTAGGAGGCAGCCGTGCTCGAACGCATCATTTCCGCGAGTATCCGGCACCGCGTCGCCGTCATGGTCGGCACGCTGCTGGTTGCGTTGCTGGGCTTCTGGAGCTTCCAGAAGCTCATGATCGACGCCGTGCCGGACATCACCAACGTCCAGGTACAGATCAATACCGAAGCCGCCGGATTCACGCCGCTCGAGGTGGAGCAGCGCGTGACGCTTCCGGTCGAGACCGCACTGGCCGGCATCGCGGGCCTTGATTACACCCGGTCCCTGTCCCGCTATGGCCTGTCCCAGGTCACGGCGGTGTTCCAGGACGACACGGACCTCTACTTCGCGCGCCAGCAGGTGGCCGAGCGGCTGCAGGCCGTTCGCAGCGCGCTGCCCGAGGCCGTGGAGCCGCGCATGGGTCCTGCGGCCACCGGGCTGGGCGAGATCTTCATGTACACGATCGACGCCAGCGTGCCCGAAGGCGCCGAGAGGCCCACACCCGGGGCGCTGCGCGAGGCGCAGGAGTGGATTGTCCGCCCGCAGCTGATGCGCGTGCCGGGCGTCGCGGAAGTGAACACCATCGGCGGATTCCAGACGCTGTACCTGGTGCAGCCGTTGCCGGCGCAGCTCCAGGCCTGGGGCATCGGCTTCGCCGATGTCGCGACCGCCGTGGAGCGCAACAACGCGAACCAGGGCGCCGGCTACATCGAGCGCAACGGGCAGCAGATGCTGCTGCGCGTGCCCGGGCAGATCGGAGCTGACGGTGATGCCATCGAGCAGATCGGCGGCATCGTCGTGGCGGAACGGGACGGACTGCGCGTCCGCGTGCGCGATGTGGCCACCGTGTCCACCGGACCGGAACTGCGCACCGGTGCGGCCACGCAGAACGGCCATGAGGTGGTCCTCGGCACCGTGCTGATGCGCGTCGGCGCCAACAGCCGCGAAGTCGCGCGGGCCGTGGCCGCGAAACTGGCGGAGATCAACACCACGCTGCCCGAAGGCATGCTCGCCACGCCGACCTACGACCGCACGCTTCTCGTCGACCGCACCCTCGCAACGGTGCGCAAGAACCTGCTCGAAGGCGCGCTGCTGGTGATCGTCGTGCTGTTCCTGATGCTCGGCAACGTCAGGGCCGCACTGATCACCGCCGCCGTGATCCCGCTGGCGATGCTGATGACCATCACCGGGATGGCCAGCTCGCGCGTGTCGGCCAACCTGATGAGCCTCGGCGCGCTCGATTTCGGCCTGATCGTGGATGGCGCTGTGATCATCGTGGAGAACTGCCTGCGTCGGCTGTCGCTGGCGGCAGCCGGCGGTGCACTGCCGTTGCTGGCAGAGCGGTTGAAGATCGTCGGCGAAGGCACGCGCGAGGTCATCCGGCCGGCGATGTTCGGGGTGTTCATCATCACGGTGGTCTACCTGCCGATCTTTGCGCTGGAAGGCGTGGAGGGGAAGATGTTCCATCCGATGGCGCAGACCGTCGTGATGGCCCTGCTGGCGGCCATGGTCCTGTCGGTTACCTTCGTCCCAGCGGCGGTGGCGCTGCTGGTCCGCAAACCGCCCAGTGCAAGGTCGGAGGAACGGTTTGCCAGGTTCGCCCATGGGTACTACGAGCCGCTGCTCGTGGCGGCACTTCGCGCGCGTCACGCCGTCGTGGCGGCGGCTGCCTTGCTGGTTGTCCTCACGGCCTGGCTCGCGCTGCGCTCCGGGTCCGAGTTCCTGCCGAGCCTCGACGAAGGCGACATCGCGATGCACGCGCTGCGAATCCCCGGCACCAGCCTGACGCAGGCCGTGGACATGCAGGAACAGCTCGAGAATGCGGTCAAGGCGCTGCCGGAAGTGGACCGCATCTTCGCAAAGATCGGCACGGCCGATATCGCCACCGACCCGATGCCGCCGAGCGTGGCGGACAACTACATCATGCTGAAGGACCGCAGGGAATGGCCGGATCCGGGCAAGCCCAAGCGCGAGGTGGTCGCGGACCTTGAGAAGGCCGTGCGCGTCATTCCCGGAAACAACTACGAGTTCACGCAGCCGATCCAGATGAGGTTCAACGAGCTGCTTTCGGGCGTTCGCGCTGACGTGGCGGTGAAGGTGTTCGGTGATGACCTCGAGGAACTGGCGGCCATCGGCGAGCGCATCGAGGCGCTTGCGTCGGCCGTGCCGGGCGGACAGGACGTCGCGATGGAGCAGGTGACCGGACTGCCCGTGCTGAGCATCACGCCGGACCGGGAAGCGCTGTCCCGCCTCGGGCTCGCGGTCGCTGACCTGCAGGAACTGGTCGGCATGGCCTACGGAGGGCGAGACCGTCGGCGCCGTTTTCACCGGGGATCGCCGGCGCGATATCGTCGTGCGCCTGCCGGAGATCCTGCGCGACGACGTCGACGCAGTGGGTCGGCTTCCCGTGCCCCTGCCGGGTGGCTCCTGGGCGCCGCTTGGGAGAGCTGGCTGCGATCGAACTCGCCCAGGGCCCCAACCAGGTCAACCGCGAGAACGGCAAGCGCCGCGTGGTCGTCACCGCGAACGTCCGGGGTCGCGACCTGGGCGGATATGTTGCGGAGCTGCGCAAGCGGGTCGCTGCGGACGCACAGGTGCCCAGCGGCTACTGGGTCGAGTTTGGCGGCACCTTCGAGCAGCTGGAGTCCGCAAGCCGGCGCCTTGCCATCGTCGTGCCCGTGACGCTTGCGCTGATCTTCGGGCTGCTGTGGCTCGCCTTCCACTCACTGCCCCTGGCGATGCTGATCTTCAGCGGCGTGCCGCTGGCACTGACCGGCGGCGTGATCGCGCTGTGGCTGCGCGGCATCCCGATGTCCATCTCGGCGGGCGTGGGTTTCATCGCGCTGTCGGGAATCGCGGTGCTGAACGGTCTCGTGCTGGTCAGCTTCATCCGTGACCTGGCCGTGCGCGGGATGCCGTTGCTTGAGGCGATCCGCCAGGGATCGGTGACCCGCCTTCGCCCGGTACTGATGACTGCCATGGTCGCGGCGCTGGGCTTCGTGCCCATGGCCTTCAACACGGGCATCGGCAGCGAGGTGCAGCGACCATTGGCAACCGTCGTGCTCGGCGGCGTGATCTCCTCCACGCTGCTGACGCTGTTCGTGTTGCCGGCGCTGTATGCCCTGACTGGGCGCGTCGGGTATTCAAGAGGGCTTGCGATCTCAACTTCCTGACGGCACCAGCCACCAGAACAGCCCCGCGGCTCCGCAGGCGAGGATCACCTCGATCGTGCCGCGCCTGAAGCGAACCAGCGCCACAAGCGCGGCCATCGCGATGGCGAGGCTGATCCAGTCGAAGCGCCCGGGGAAGCCCTCGGGCCAGAATACGTGGCGCGCAAAGAACAGCGCCAGGTTCAGGATGACACCCACGACGGCCGCGGTGATGGCCGCCAGCGGCGCGGTGAGCCGCAGGTTGCCGCGAGTGGACTCCACTACCGGTCCGCCGCCCAGCACGAAGAGGAACGAGGGCAGGAAGGTGAACCAGCAGACCACTGCCGCAGCGGCGAGGCCGGCGAGCACGGCATGGTCGGCTCCGAACATCTGCGCCCCATGACCACCCAGGAAGCCCACGAACACGACGACCATGATCAGTGGTCCAGGCGTGGTCTCGCCGAGCGCGAGCCCGTCGATCATCTGGGCGGGTGTGAGCCAGCCATGCTGGTCCACAGCGCCCTGGTACACATAAGGCAGCACGGCGTAGGCGCCGCCGAAAGTGAGCAGGGCCGCCTTGGTGAAGAACCAGGCCATCTGCGTGAGCACGCCGTCCCGGCCGTCGAGGGCCAGCAGCGCGGTCATCGGCAACGCCCATAGGCCGGCTGACGCGGTAAACAGCCGCGCGAAGTGCCTGCGACTCGGCCGCGCGTGCGCGGGCGTGGGCGTGTCATCGTCCATGACGGCTGCCTGATGCGCGATTGCAGCACCGTGCGCGGCGTGGCCGGAACGCACTTCGAATGCACCCGGCCAGATCCTGATCCGGCCAGCCCGGCGATTGCAGCTACGGCAATCACCAGCGGGAATGGTGCCTGCAGCACGGCGCTCGCGAGGAAGGCGCTGATCGCGATGCCCCAGGCCAGCGGATGGCGCAACGTGCGCGAGCCGATGCGATGTGCCGCGTGCAGCACGATCGCTGTGACCGCAGGCTTGATGCCGTAGAACAGTCCGGACACCACGGGCGTATGCCCGTAGGCCACATAGGTCCAGGCCAGCAGCACGAGGATCACGAACGAGGGCAGCACGAACAGAGTGCCGGCCACGATGCCACCGCGAGTCCGGTGCAGCAGCCAGCCGATGTAGGTGGCCAGTTGCTGCGCCTCCGGCCCCGGCAGCAGCATGCAGTAGTTCAGCGCATGCAGGAATCGCTTCTCGGAGATCCAGCGGCGCCGTTCCACCAGCTCCTGGTGCATCACGGAGATCTGGCCGGCCGGACCGCCGAAGCTGATGAAGCCCAGCTTCAACCAGAAGCGCAGCGCATCCTGGAAGGGAACGGCGGCTGGCCGCGTTCCTGTCACACCAGCGCCTCGAGCCGGGACTGCACTGCCTCCCACTGGATGTTGGCGAAGAAGGCGTCCACATAGCGCGCTGCCGCGGCACCAAAGTCGATCGCGAACGCGTGCTCGTACATGTCGAGTACCAGCAGCGGTGCGACATCCACCGGAGCCGTGGCATGGTCAGCCATCCAGTGGTTCTCCAGCAGGCCGAGGTGGCGGTTCATGCCAAGCATCACCCAGCCCGAGCCGCCCGCGAGGCCCAGCGCGATGCGGCGGAACTCGGCCTCCCACCGGTCGTAGCTGCCGAACGCGGCGGCGACGCGCGTGCGTAGCGTGGCGCCGGCGCTGCCGACACCGCCAAGGTTGGCGAAGTAAAGCTCATGCAGGACGACCGAGCCCGTGCGCAGCAGTTGCTCGCGCTTGAGGCCATTGTAGATGTACGGGGGAAGGTCGCGGTCGGCCAGGGCCTGCGCCAGCCGGCCGCGCACGGCATTGAGCGCGCGCACCGAGCCACCGTAGTTGTTCTCCCAGTGCGACTGGATCAGCTTCTCCGAGAGGCCGGCGAGTCGGCCGGGCGCGAAGGGCAGCGGCACGGGCGCGTGCTGCCACGAGAACGCGTCGAGTGCAGGGGCCGGCCCGACAGCTCCGCTCGCCACGCCTGCGGCGGCCAGCGTCGATCCCAGTGCCATGGTGCGGATGAACTCGCGGCGGTCGGTGGGTTCCATGGCTGCTCCTTGAAAGTATGCTGTAATCAGTACTACTACATCTGTAGCTTATATGACAAGAAGGGCTCCACACTGGCTGTTGCTGGTCACCCACCTGCCACGGGCGGACGCCGCGCTGCGCATGCGCCTGTGGAGGCGGCTCAAGGCTGCGGGCTGCCTGCTGCTGCGCGACGGCGTCTACGCGCTGCCTGACACGCCGCGCTGCCGCGAGATCCTCGGGCAGGCCCGCTTGTCGCTGCCGCGCGCTGCGGGCGACGCATACCTCTTCGCGCACGCCATGGACCCGGACTCTCACGACCGCCTTCTGGCCGCGTTCGACCGGCGCGAAGCCTACGGCCAGTTGCGCAGGGACGCGGGGAAGCTGCGTCTGGCGCTGCCCCGGCAGCCCGTGGCGCGCACGCGCAGAGTGCTTTCACGACTGCAGCGCGAGCTGGCTGCTGTCACCGCAACGGACTTCCTGCCAGCCGGGGGGGATTCCGGGCTGGAGGAGCTGCTGCAGCAGCTGGCGCTGGAGCTGGAGGATCGTGCCGGGGCGCGCGAGCCTCGGGCGCAACAGCAGGAGCTTCTGCGCCGCCGGCGAAATTCCTACAGGGGCCGGACATGGGCGACGCGCAGGAACGTCTGGGTTGATCGCGTTGCTTCCGCCTGGCTGATCCGGCGGTTCATCGACCCCGCTGCCCGGTTCCTGTGGCTCGCCGATCCGCGCACCTGTCCTGGCGAGGCCGTCGGGTTTGATTTCCAGGGTGCCGAGTTTTCCCATGCCGGTGACCTCGTGACTTTCCAGGTGCTGGTCTGGAGCTTTGGACTCGAAAAGGACCGGGGACTGTCCGGATTGGGCGAGGTCATCCGCTTCCTCGATGTCGGCGGAGTTCCGGCGCCGGAAGCTGCAGGATTGCTTGCGATCATCGAGGGCGCGCAAAGCGCGTCCCGGGGTGACGACGATCTGTTGCAGCGCGTAACGCCTGCGCTGGACGCGCTGCATGCCGGACTGGGCGCGCGCAATCCTCCGCGCCGGGTAGCCAGGTCCCGATCGCGCTAGCCCGCTTCGGGCGGTGACCAGAAGGTCGTGAGTATCGCCGTACCCATGAGTACGAACACGATGAGCGTCCATTCGGTTGCCACGGCCAGCCTGAAGTTGCGGCGAGCCTGGGGGAGTCCAATGGCGAGGGATGGCCCGAGGCGCCACCTGTTGAATGCCGCCAGTCCCATCAGCGCCGCAAAAATGGTGACCTTGGCCACCAGCGACATTCCGTACGGCGTCCCCAGCGCCTGAATGTCCGGCAGCAACCGCGCTGCCAGGACCAGGCCGGCCAGCAGTATCCCGGGCACCATCCAGCCCGCGATCCGGGAAAATCGGGCAACGACCTGCGCTGAAACCGCTGCGGGCTCGCCTGCTGGTTACGTGGATCAGCGGCCGCAGGGCGCCGAACCAGAACGACACGATCAAGTACATGCAGGACCAGCAGCGGTGCGAGGAGCCAACGCTGGTCGTCGGCAGCCGTGTGGCCAGTGAGGGCGAAGGATCCCGCCAGCAACAGGACAGCAGAAGCCCCTGCAAGGCGAGTCCACGGGCGAGAACCCGTGAGAGCCAGCAGGAGCAGGACCACACCGATCATCCGCGCCGCGAGGACGTGTGCGAGGGAGGTCGAAAGGGCGAACGCCTGCAGGCCCGTATCCAGCACACCGGCCAGGTTCCCCGCCATGCGAGCGGCTTCGAGCGCAAACTGCGCCGGCAGCAACACCAGCGCCGCGAGTGCCGATACCCGCGCCGTGCGTTCGATGCGGTGTCGGGAAGGTCCCAGCACCGCGCCGAACATCAACAGGAAGATCATTCCACCGGCCGCTTGCGCGAGAGCCACGAACGACAGGCCGCGCAGGAAAGCCGACAGCAGGTCCGGTGTCATGCGTCAGCCTGTGTCATGCATCAATGGGCGTGCCCGCCCGGGGCCGGCGCGGCTGCTGCCGGCGCCGCCGGATCCACCGTGAACTGGAACGTGCCTGACATCACGTGACCATCCTCGCCAGCCACGCGCCAGGTGACCGTGTAACTGCCGGCAGCCAGTCCCGACACCGGAACGCTCACCACCTTCGTCGCTGTTGCAGGCAGCGGCGCCAGGGCCTTGGCCGCCACGCCTGTCTGTTGCAGCGTCAGTGACGTTACCCGCGCCGCCCCCGAGAAACGCAGCTCGATGGCTGTTGGAGCCGCGACCTTGCTCCCGTTCGAAGGGATGGAGCTCTCCAGGTGCGTGTGTGCCTGGGCGGCGTTCGCAGCAAGCAGCAGTGATGCAATCGTGATCCGTGCGTGATTCATCCTCATTCTCCTGGTTTGATCGATTCAGCCGATTGAATATCCACGCGTCGTGCCACCGTGCCCGGCGGATGCGCGTACCAGCCCGGGTCCGCATAGCCCGCCGGCACCTGCTCGCGCACCTTCACCACCGTGAACATGCCGCCCATCTCCAGGTTCCCGAAGGGCCCGACGCCGCCCATCATCGGCAACGTGTTCTCCGGCCCCGGCATGTGGGCGGAATGCCCCTGGTGTTCCGCCATGCCGCGCTCGCCCATGGCCATGTAGCCGGGCAGCAGCTGGTTGATCTTCTCCTCCACTCCCTGCTGGCTGACGCCGAGCGGATTGGGAATCCCGTGGCCCATCGCGTTCATCGTGTGATGCGCCTTGTGGCAGTGGAAGGCCCAGTCACCGGGTACATCAGCCGTGAACTCGATGTCGCGCGTCTGGCCGACGCCCACCAGTTCGGTGACTTCCGGGCGCCACGCCGAGCGTTGCCAGCGACCCCCGTCGCTGCCGGTGACCTGGAACTGGTAACCGTGCAGGTGCATCGGGTGCTCGTGCATCGACAGGTTTGCGATGCGGATGCGGACTCGCTGCCCCTTCCTGATGACCATCGGGTCGATCGCCGGGAACACCTTCGAATTGAAAGTCCAGAGGTTGAAGTCCGTCATGATCGAAGGGTCGGGCCTGTAAGTGCCAGGGTGCACGGCCCAGTTGTGCAGCAACAGCGCAAAGTCCCGGTCCACCCGTTCCGCGGCCGGATCCTTGGGGTGGATGATGAACAGTCCCATCATCCCCGACGCCAGCTGGACCATCTCGTCGCCATGCGGGTGGTACATGTGCGTGCCGTGCTGGCGCAGCGTGAATTCGTAGGCCCACGTCTCCCCTGGCTGGATGTGCGGCTGCGTCAATCCACCCACGCCATCCATGCCGCAGGGAAGGAGAATGCCGTGCCAGTGGATGGTCGTGTGTTCAGGCAGGCGATTGGTGAAGAGGATGCGCACCCGATCCCCTTCGATGGCCTCGATGGTCGGGCCGGGTGTCGAACCGTTGTAGCCCCAGGCCTTGATCTTCGTGCCCGGGGCGAACTCGTGTTCGATCTCCTCGGCGACCAGGTGGAACTCCTTGACGCCTCCGACCATGCGCCAGGGCAGGCTGCGGCCATTGAGCGTCGTGATGGGAGTCCGGCCATGCGTTGCGGGCGCGCTCGCCGGAGCCTGTGCAGCAGCGGCTCCCGCCAGACCTGCCGCCGTCGTTGCCGTCGCCGCTCCCACCAGCATTTCACGTCGGGAAAGGATCATCGTGATTCTCCAGCGTTATCCAGTGCTGCGATGTCGGGGAGCGATACCGCTTCCTCCTGTGGAGTGGCAGTCGGCAGGGTCCCGCCCACCGCGCGCGCAAGGTCGGAGCGGGCCGTGGCGTAGTCGCGCAGTGACGCGATGAACCCCTGCCACGCCGCGATGTCCTGCTGCCGGGCTTCGATCAGCTCGAACGCACCGACCAGCATGAAGTTCTGTCGCTGCTGCATCAGTTGCACGATCTGCTGCTGCAGCGGCAACAGCCGGTCCCGGTACTCGGCCACGTTCTGCTCGGCCGCCCTGAACGCGGCGTAGTGCGCGCTGACGTCGGAGGAGATCTCCAGCTCCGCGGCTCGCAACGTGGCTTCGGCGGCTTCACGCAGGGCGAGGGCGCGTTGCTTGCGACCCCAGCCGGTATTGAAGACGGGAAGCTCCACGGATGCGCCGGCACCCTTCAGCGTGTCCCCGTTCGCTTCGCGCTCGTGCTTTGCCTCGATGCCCACGCCATTGATCCAGCGCCAGCGATTCGTGAACGCCTCCTTGCTGCCCGACCATTCCACCTGCGTGCGCAGTGCCTGGAGGTCGAGTCGTTGCTCCAGCGCGGTCGCCTGCAGGGACTTCAGGTCGATGTCCAGCTTCGCGGGCAGCAGCAGCCGATCGGACAGGTTGATGTCCGGCCGGTCTTCCACTCCCATCAACGCCAGCAGTCGGGCACGTGTCGCTGCCACCTGGGCGTCCTGCGCGCGAAGCGAAATATGCGCGGAACTGGCTGCAGCCTGCTCCCGCGCCAGCTGCAGGGCGCTGATGTTGCCAGCCTCGTGGAAGCGCCCCGCCAGCTCTGCCGAAACCCGTGCCGCGTTTGCCGAACCGGAACGCAGTCGCGCTGACAGCCGGGCCGCCGCATGGGCCTGCCACGCACTGCGCACGTCGGCCTCCAGTTGCAGGAACTCGTGCGCGACACGTTGCTGTGACTCCAGCAGCGCATATCTGCCCTGGCGGTTCCGGTAGCCCGCGAAGAGGACTTCCATGAAGCCCTGCGAGAGCGACCAGGTCGTCTGCGTGCCCCCGCCGCTGGCTGACAGGCTTTCGAAACCCAGGGAAGGATTCGACAGTCGCGTCGCGTCGTAGACATCCGCCTGCGCAATGCCCAGGTCGGCAAACAACGCCCGCAGGCGAGGGCTCTTCAGCAGCGCGACCTGCACGGCCGCATCAGCGTCCACCGGCCTGGCGAGCAGGTCCGCCGCCTGCGCCTCCTGGGCATCCTGCGCAACCTCGCCCCATGGGGCCTGCGCCGCACCGGCCGACCGGGCGGCGACCAGTTGCTGCACTTCGCCTTTGCCCCGGTCTTCCGGCAGCGAGACACACCCGGCCAGCAGCAACCCCGTGGCCGCGATGGCAATCACTCCAATACTGGATCTCATGTCGACTCCCGTCCTCTGGATCGCATCGCCAGCGACGCGATGTGCACGACGGAACGGCGGCGCCGCGACGCGGCAACGCACGCTCCATTTCGTTCAGGGAAACGGGGTCAGATTGGAGGTCGAAAGAACTCGACCAGGGGCGGAGGCACCGGCTTGTGCCACGGCACGCTGGCGGTCTGTGCCGAAGGCATCTTTCCGGCTGGTTCGGCGGAGGCCGACGGCATCGCCGGACAGGCAAAGCAGTCGCCCTGGCAGCCATGGGATTGGCAGCAGGGTGGCACTCCGATCGGGGGAGCAGCCACTGTGGACACGGACTCTTCGCCGTGACAGGGCGCCGCCTGCTCGTGCACCTGCGATTCGGCGACCTGCGCCGCGACTGCAGGCTCGTGGAGCGCTACCTGTGCATGCAGGCTCGAAGCCGGCAGCATGAAGCCGAGGCTCGTCTGCCAGCAGAGCAGCACCAGCACGGCGATACGGGATTTCACGCGGCGTGACACGTGCCTAGCCTATTCCCGCCGGATAGCCACGGCAATGGCGCGAATCGCCGGATCCGGGATCCAGTTCACGTTGAACCCCGCAGGCGCAGAGCATTGCCGACCACCGAGACCGAACTGAAGCTCATCGCAAGCGCTGCAAACATCGGCGAGAGCAACCAGCCGGTTGCCGCGTACAGCACGCCCGCCGCCAGCGGAATTCCAAGCGCGTTGTAGACCAGCGCGAACCCGAGGTTCTGCTTCATGTTCCTCACTGTGGCCACCGACAGCCTGCGCGCCCCGGCAATGCCGCGCAGGTCCCCCTTGACCAGCGTTACCTGTGCGCTGTTCATCGCCACGTCCGTGCCGGTGCCCATCGCGATGCCGATGTCGGCTCGTGCCAGCGCGGGCGCATCGTTGATGCCATCGCCTGCCATCGCGACGACGCGGCCGGCTTGCTGCAGCGATTCGACGAGCCGGAGCTTCTGGGCGGGATCGACCTCGCCATGGACCTCGGTGATTCCGAGACGCTCCGCGACCGAGCGGGCAGTGGTGTGTCCATCGCCGGTGGCCATCACGACGCGCAGCCCGGATTCCCGCAGCAGGCGCAGGGCTTCCGGCGTCGTCGCCTTGATCGGGTCGGAGACGGCCAGCAGTCCGAGCAGTCGGCCGTCGGCGGCCAGGTACATGACGCTTGCCCCGGCAGATCGCAGCCTCTCGGCCTCGGGCAGCAGCAGGTCGATCGAGGCGCCAACCTGTGACATCAGGGCGGTGTTGCCAAGCGCCAGCGACCTGCCAGCAACCTGACCTGTCACGCCGGTCCCCGTGATCGAGAGGAAATCAGAGACCGCCGCGAGCTCCAGGCCCTGCGCCCGCGCGGCGCGGACGATGGCTTCGGCCAGCGGATGCTCGCTGGCCTGGTCAAGGCTGGCGGCGAGCCGCAGCACTTCCTGTGGCTCCGCGCCCGGCACTGGCACGACGCTGTCGAAAGCCGGATGTCCTTCGGTCAGCGTGCCGGTCTTGTCCACGATCAGCGTATCGACCTGCCGCAGCTTCTCGATGGCCGCGGCATCGCGGAACAGTATTCCCTGCGTCGCGCCGCGGCCCGTCGCCACCATGATGGACATGGGCGTGGCGAGTCCCAGCGCGCAGGGGCAGGCGATGATCAGTACCGAGACGGCATTGAGTATGCCGAACACCCAGCGCGGCTCCGGCCCCCACAGGCCCCATGCCAGCAGCGTCAGGGCCGCCACGCCGATCACGGCGAGCACGAACCAGCCCGCCACGACATCGGCCATGCGCTGCATCGGCGCGCGCGAACGCTGGGCCTGCGCCACCAGCTGGACGATCTGCGCCAGCACCGTGGACGAACCGACGCGCTCGGAGCGCATCGTCAGGGCGCCGGTGGTGTTCATCGTCGCGCCAATCAGGGGGTCGCCGGCCCGCTTCGTCACGGGTAGGGCTTCGCCCGTCAGCATCGACTCGTCCACGCCGCTGGTGCCCTCGATGACCACGCCATCCACCGGAACCTTCTCGCCGGGACGGATGCGCAGCAGGTCACCCACATGCACATGCGACAGCTCGATGTCCTCCTCGATGCCGTCGGTCCGAATGCGGCGCGCGGTGCGCGGTGCCAGTTTCAGCAGCGACCTGATCGCGGCCGACGTCCGGGAGCGGGCCTTGAGTTCCAGCACCTGCCCGAGCAGCGTCAGCGAAATGATCACCGTGGCAGCCTCGAAATAGACGCTGACGCGGCCCATCGACACAAACGACGTCGGGAACCAATGGGGCGCTACGGTGGCGATCACGCTGTAGACATACGCGGCCCCGGTGCCCAGGCCGATCAGCGTCCACATGTTCGGGCTGCGATTGACGACTGAATGCCAGCCGCGCTCGAAGAACGGCCACCCTGCCCACAGCACGACCGGTGTCGCGAGCAGCAGCTCCACCCAGCTCTGCGCGGCCATGCCCATCAGGCCCAGGCGATGGCCGAACATGGCCAGCACAACCGTGGCTGCGGTCAGCGGCAGCGTCCACCAGAACCGGCGCCGGAAATCCGCCAGCTCCGGACTGTTGTCATCTTCCAGGCTCGGCATCTCGGGCTCGAGCGCCATTCCGCACTTCGGGCAGGCCCCGGGATGGTCCTGACGGATCTCCGGATGCATCGGGCAGGTGTAGATCGCCGCCGTCTGGAGGGCCGGTGCGTTGCCCGTGGCTTTCTGGTGCCCGCCGTGGCTGCTGCAGCACTGGGCAGCAGCAGGGGTGTTCTGATGGTGCGTGTGGCTATCCACGGGAACTCCGGGTCCGTTTTCGGGGAGACGTCAATTTGCTGGCCGACCGCTCCGGGCGGGGAACTTCGCCCTCGCCGGCGAGCAGCGCAGCCAGGATCGGACAGTGAGATGGATCGCCGTGGCCGGGGCAGGCAGCCACAAGGGATTCGAGGGCGACTCGCAGGCGCAGCAGTTCCTCTATCCTGCCATTGACGACTTCCAGCTTCTCCGCCGCAAGGGCCCTGGCTGCTGCAACGTCACCTCCGGGCCGGCTCAACTTCAGCAGTGAGGCGATCTCCTCCAGCGAGAACCCGAGATCCTGGGCGCGACGGATGAAGGCGAGCCTCTGGCGATCTTCGCCGTTGTACAGGCGATATCCGGCCGCGGATCGCTTCGCGGCGGGCAGCAGCCCGATGCGCTCGTAGAAGCGGATCGCGTCGATGCCGACTCCCACGGATCGGGCCAGCTGGCCGATCGACTGGTGGGTTCTGGAAGGTTCGGTTTGATTGGTCATGGCGCCAGCCTAAACCCTTGACCCGGGTCCAGAGTCAAGTGATCCCGATACGCCCGATGCTCAGATCAGGAACAGCGTTCCCAGGCCCAGCAGCGCGATGAAACCGATCACGTCGGTGAACGTGGTCAGCACGACGCCGGCGGACAGCGCCGGATCAATCTTCATCCGTTTCAGCGTCAGCGGCACCATCACTCCGACGACGGCCGCGGCCAGCTGGTTGATGACCATTGCCGCGGCGATGATCGCCGCGATCTTCCAGGTGCCGAGCCAGAACACCGTGACCACGCCCACGAGCGCGGCCATCGCGAACCCTGTCAGCAGGCTCACGCCCACTTCGCGCATCAGCAGCCAGCGCACGTCCCGCCATTGCACCTGGCCCAGCGCCATGCCGCGGATGATCAGCGTGACGGTCTGCGTGCCGGCAATGCCGCCCATGCTCGCGACGATGGGCATCAGCGCGGCGAGCGCGGCAACCTTCGCAATCGTGCCTTCGAAGCGCTGCACCACGAGGGCGGCGACGAACGCCGTGACCAGGTTGATGCCGAGCCAGATCAGCCGTCGACGCGACGCGGGCATCACGCTGGCGAACACGTCTTCCTCGTCACGCAAGCCGGCGCCGGCCATCACTTCGTGAGCCGCTTCCTCCGTGATCACGTCGACGACGTCGTCGATGGTGACGCGACCCAGCAGCCGGCCGGATTCCTCCACCACCGGTGCCGACAGCAGGTCGCGGTCGCGGAACAGCTGCGCCACTTCGCGCGCGGGCAGCGATGGCGCGATGCGCGGGGCTTCAGGGTCGAGGCACGCGCCGACCAGCAGCTCCGGGTCCTCGGTCAGCAGGCTCGCCAGCGTCACGGTGCCGAGGAAGCGGTCGTCGCGGTCGACGACGAACAGGCGGTCGGTGCGGTCGGGCAGCCCGCCGCGCATGCGCAGGTAGCGCAGCACGACCTCCAGCGACACGTCGGCGCGCACGCTGACCGTGTCGGTGTTCATCAGGCCGCCGGCGCTGTCCTCCGGCCAGGACAGCACGCGCGACAGGCGCTCGCGATCCTGCTGGTCCATGTTGCGCAGCAGCTGCTGCGTCACCTTCTCCGGCAGGTCCGCGATCAGGTCGGCGAGGTCGTCGACCTCCAGGCCCTCGGCCGCCGCGGTGAGCTCGGCGGCGTCCATCTCCTCGATCAGGCCGGTGCGCACCTCGTCGCTGAGCTCCACCAGCACGTCGCCGTCGAGTGCCGGGTCGGTGAGTTCCCAGACGATCTCGCGCCGGTTCTGCGGCAGCGATTCGAGCAGCTGCGCGATCTCTGCCGGGTGCAGCGTGTTGATCATGCGCTCGGCCGAGCGCACCGCGCCTTCGTCGATGGCTTCGCGCAGCGCGGCGAGGCGGCCGAGCCTTTCAGGCTTGCGGTCTGTCTCGGACGGAGCCACGGCCGCGCCTAGAGCCCGTTGTAGTTCGGACCGCTGCCGCCTTCCGGCGTGGTCCAGGTGATGATCCCGTAGGGATCCTTGATGTCGCAGGCCTTGCAGTGCACGCAGTTGGCCGCGTTCACTTGCAGGCGGCGCCCGCCCTGGCCGTCGTCGACCATCTCGTAGACACCCACCGGGCAGAATCGCGTGCAGGGGTTGCCGAACTCGGCAGCACAGCGCGTCGCACACAGCTGGGTGTCGGCCACCTTCAGGTGCACGGGCTGGGATTCATCGTGCGTGGTCTGGGCAAAGAACACCGAGGCGCTGCGGTCGCGCGGGGGAAGCTCGCGCACCACCCAGTCGCGGTCGATGGGTTCGGACTCATCAAGCCGCGACAACGCGGAGTTGGCCGTGTTCTGCAGCGTCCAGGGAGACAGGCCAAGCGTCGCCGTTTCATAAGCGGCGTTCAGCAGGCCCCGCGCACGGCCATGCCTGAACCCTGGCTTGATGTTGCGCACCCGATGCAGTTCACGCCCGCCATCCGACGCGCGCCAGCGCGCGTCGAAGCCCGCTGTGCCACCGGTTTCCTGCAAGTGCTCGGCCGCGAGGCTGCCACAGCGTATGGCCTGGTGGATGCCCTTGAGCTTCGGGAAGTTCAGCGTCCCGCCGGCATCGCCGACCAGCAGCGCGCCGGGCATGTCGAGTCGCGGGCAGCTCTGCCAACCACCCGCCGCGATGGTGCGCGCGCCGGCGGCGAGGATCTCGCCACCCGCGAGCAACGGCCGCACGGACGGATGGTGCTTGAACTGCTGGAATACCTCGAACGGGGAGAGGCGTGGATCCTTGTAGTCCAGCCCCACCACATAGCCTACATAGGCACGCTCGGCATCGAGGTGATAGATGAAACTGCCGCCATACTCGCTTGCGGCGAGTGGCCAGCCCAGCGAGTGCGAGACGAGTCCCGGTTCCACGCGGCCACCGGGCAACTGCCAGAGTTCCTTGAAGCCCAGTGCGAACGTCTGTGGCGAACGGCCCTCGTCCAGTCCATAGCGGGCGATCAGCCTTTTGGCGAGGCTCCCGCGACAGCCCTCCGCCACAATGGTCGTGCGCGCACGGATTTCCGGACCGGCGGTGAACGCTGCGGTTGGGTTGCCATCCGCGTCCAGGCCCATGTCGCCGATCTGGACGCCCGCGACCGCGCCATCGGATCCGAAAAGCGGGGCAGCGGCAGCAAATCCGGCCAGCACGTCGACTCCCAGCCCCTCTGCCGCCTGGGCCAGCACAGGCGTCAGCTGGCCGAGCGAGACGATGAGGTTGCCGCGATTGTGCTGCTGCGGTGGAACGGGCAATCGCCGGGATCCCGAGCGCGTGAGGAAGTGAAACTCGTCCCGCGTGGCCGGCACGCAGGTGCCGGGCTTGTGCTCGCGCCAGTCCGGCAACAGCACGTCGAGCGGACCCGGTTCGAGCACGGCACCGGAGAGCGCATGCCCGCCCACTTCAGCGGCCTTCTCGAGCACGCACACGGAGCGGGCGGGATCCAGCTGCTTCAGGCGGATCGCGCAGGCGAGGCCGGCCGGGCCCGCGCCGACGACGACCACGTCGAACTCCATCACGTCCCTCTGGACGGAGGCGGGCTTGTATTCAGGCACTTCAGGAAGGTCCGCAGGTTGATTTCGATCAGGCCAAGAGCATACCCGCGCCGCAGGAGCGCGGGTGTGTCACGGTGAAGGGTCACGCGCCTTTGCCGGCCCGCATCTGGTCATCGGGCGCAGCCTGTGCCTTCGCCGGGTGTTCCGGATCAGGAGGGGCGATCCCTCGCCGCAACGTGCTGGAGGGCAGCTCACCAAAGCACGTCTTGTAGGCGCGTGAAAATTCACCGAAGTGCCAGAAGCCCCACTTGAGTGCTTCGACCGAGACACTCGTGGATCCGGACTCTGCGGCCAGCAGGGCTGCGCGCACCCGGTTCAGTCGCAGCCGCGACAGGAACGCCAGCGGCGAGAGCCCCATGACCTCCTTGAAGGCGTACTCCAGCGTGCGTTCGCTCACTTGCGTGATCCGGCACAGGTCCGAGATACGAACGTGCTCGCCGGCAGAGGCAAGCACGTGCCTCTCTGCAGCCTTGACGATCCGGCTGTAGACCTGGTGCGTCTTCTCCGTACGCGCGGGCGCAGCAATGTCGGCGGACCGCATTGCCGCGAGCAGGGCCTCCAGCATTTCGGCCTGGGCGATTTCCCGCACGGCATGTCCGGTGTCGAACAGGGACGGTCTGGCCGATGCCGTGCCCGTAAGCCGCTTTCCCCACCTGAACAGGGCCCGGGCCCGCGCCGGGTCAGAATCCAGCACGTCCACGCGGCCCGGCCATCGCCATTCTCCCTGGCGCTGTCGGTCGGCAAGCTGCGCCAGCAGTTTCCCCGGCGGCAGCAGCAAGGCAATGCTCTCCCATCCCGGATCGGAGACAAACCCCACCTCCGTTCCCGGTGCCGCGACCACCATCGTGCCGGGATGAACATGAAGTCCTTCCACCGTGCCGGTGGCGCGCGGACCGAAGACGGCAAAGGCCAGCAGGCCCTCGCCCACGGTGGTGCGCGTCCTGACCATCAGGTTCGTGCGGTGATAGACGACCGCGGCGGTCGACAGCCGGACGATCACGCGCCTGGCCCGAAGCGGCCTGGAAGTCAGCGCCACCGCATCCTGGCTGAGCAGTTCCATGCCTGCGGCGGCGGCGTTCAGATCACTGATGTCTGCGACCGTGACTGACGATTGCGTCGGCTTGGAGGAGGGGTACATCGCCAACTATTCTGCGGTATTCCGATAGACCGTGACGAGCAGGCGAGCCGACACTCCGGGCCTGCCGGACTGATCCAGATCAGGGACCCCGGAAAAGGGCAATGGTGTGACCAAGCCAGTGCGGCAACACCCGATCTCTGCCAGCGAACCCAGTGGTGAATCCTCATGTTGAAAGTTGTCGTGACTCGAGCCTGCTCCGCAGTGGTCGCGGGTCTCCTGGCGCTGATGTCTGCCAACGGCGCGCTCGCCCAGGCCCAAGCCAAGGCCCAGCCCAAGCGGCCCAACATCGTCATCATCCTCGGCGATGACATGGGGTTCGCCGACATGGGTTCGTTCGGCAGCGAGATCAGGACGCCGAACCTTGACGCCTTGGCCAAGGCAGGCGTGCGCTTCACCAACTTCTACACCCATGCGAGCTGCTCGCCGACGAGATCGATGCTGCTGAGTGGCGTTGATACCCATTTGAACGGCATGGGCAACATGGACGAGTGGACCGCGCCCAACCAGCGCGGCGCGGTCGGCTATGAAGGCTACCTGAACACCCAGGTGCTCACGCTGCCCCAGCTTCTCAAGGGTGCCGGCTATCACACCTACATGGTCGGCAAGTGGCATCTCGGCAAGGCGCCCGAACTGATTCCAGCCGCGCGCGGCTTCGAGCGCGACTTCTCGCTGCTCGACGGCGCCGGCAGCTACTGGGACATGATGAACTTCACCGGTGCGGCGCCGAAGTCGGTCTTCACCGAGGACGGGCGCTATCTCACGAAGCTGCCCAAGGACTACTACGCCACCAAGACCTATACGGACAAGCTGATCGGATTCATCGATGCCAGCCATGGCGACGGCAAGCCGTTCTTCGCCTACGTGGCGCACCAGGCGCCGCATGATCCCTATCACCTGCCGAAGGACTGGCGCAATCGCCACGTCGGCGCGTACGACAAGGGTTGGGACGCTGTGCGGCAGGAGCGGTTGAAGCGGCAGATCGAGCTCGGCATCCAGGCGCCGGACACGCAGCTGGCCGAACGGATGTGGTTCGTGCCGGATCCCGTGGTGCTTGCCCCGGCGAGCAGGGCGCTGCTCGGCAAGAAGATGGAGCTCTATGCCGGCATGGTGGAAAACATGGACTACCATGTCGGCCGGCTCATTGACCACCTCAAGAAGATCGGCGAGTACGAGAACACGATCTTCATCGTGTTCGGCGACAACGGCGCCGAGGGAACCGATCTGTTCAAGATGATCGCGGGTACGCCCGGCACGCGCGATTACCTCTTCGCCGCGATCAACTGGTCGCAGACCCATCCCAACGCCTGGGGCGATCCGGGTTCATATGTCGGTTATGGCCCGATGTGGGCGCAGGTGTCGATGACTCCCTACAGCCAGTACAAGGGCTGGGTTGCGGAGGGCGGCATTCGCAATGCACTCATTGTCAGCGGTCCGGTCGTCAAGCGTGCGAAGGGCAGCCTCAACCCCGGGCTCATGCATGTGGCCGACATCATGCCGACGCTGCTCGAGGTTGCCGGCGCCGAATATCCGAAAACCTACCAGGGACGCGAGGCTCCCAGGCTCATTGGCAAGTCCTGGGGTCCGCTGCTGGCCGGCCAGGCGGAGTCGCCGCGCACCAGCGAGGACTACCTCGCCTGGGAAATCTTCGGCAATCGCGCGGTGCGACAAGGGGAGTGGAAGCTCCGCTGGCAGTTCAAGTCTTATGGCAAGGGAGACTGGGAGCTCTTCAACGTCGCGTCGGATCCGGCGGAACGAAACGACCTGGCCGCGCAGCAGCCTGACAAGCTCAAGCAGATGCTCGCGCTATGGGACGACTATGTCCGCGCGAACAACGTGATCCTGCCCAGCCGCTCGGTGTTCGAGACGCTTGAAGACCAGCTTCCGCCGCGCGTTCCCGTCGATACGGGCTATCCGCCGATGATCTACAAGGGGCAGTTCGTGCCGCCTGCGGACATGCTGGCTGAGCCCAAGCCATGAGCGTTGCCGGCCCGGGAATCCACGAAAAGCGGGAACATGTTATGAATAGCGACGGAAGTCCGATGAAACAGTCTGCCTTGTGGGTCGTTGCGATGCTGCTCACCGTCGCGGCGTTGTTTCCTCCGCAAGCGCTCGCACAGGTTCCCGGGCGCTTCTACTGGAAGTCGCTGTCGGGCGGGCGCGCGGTGCCACTCGTCTTCGAGTCCATCAGCGGCAACTCGAATCCATTCGATTCAGCCCATACCGTGGATCCGGGGGCACAGCTGGATGCGACCATGGCCCTGGCGGGTTACGCCCAGACCTTCACGCTGTTCGATCGCTCGGCCATGGCTGCGGTCATCCTGCCCATGGGGCGCATCTCGGGCGACGTCACCACGGGGTCTGGCAATACCGTCCGCCAGTCGGCCAGCGGGTTCGGTGATCCGATGCTGGAGTTCAACCTCAACGTCATCGGGCCACCTGCACAGAAGACCATTCCCGACGCCCTGCGCCATGAGCCGGGGTTCTCGGTCGACCTGCTCGCCGACCTGGCGCTGCCGATCGGTGAATACGACAACAGCCAGCCACTGAACCTCGGCCAGAACCGCTGGTACGGGCGCCTGGGCGCGCCCGTCATCTGGCAGATAGGCGCGTGGGTGCCGGGCCGGCGCACGACATTGGAACTGCTGCCTGCGGTATGGCTCTTTGGTGACAACAGCGACTATGTCGGGCAGACGCTGAAAACGGATCCGATGTTCCAGCTGGATGTGCACCTGACGCGCGACCTCACCGAGCACCTGTGGGCATCGCTGGATGGCGTCTGGTACAGCGGCGGACAGGCAACGGTCAACGGCGTCCAGGGAGAGAAACTCAACAACGTCGGTGTCGGGCTCACGCTCGGGTACACCCTCAACGAGAACCTGAACCTGACCTTCGGTTACAAGTCGACCGTCAGCGACAGTGCTCCCACGGACCTGAAGATGGACAATTTCATGGTCACGCTGGTCTACGGCTGGCACCCGATCATCGAAGGCTCGCGGCGGCTCCAGAGCGAGTAGGCCGGGCAGCAGACCCCGTGTCATGAAAGCGGAAGGTACGGCTTGGATTCCCGTTGGTGTTGCGCTGCTGGCGCTGGCTGGTTGCGCGAGCGTGAGTCCATCGCACGTGAAGACCGACCGAATGGACTACGGGCAGGTCATCGCGGATTCGTGGAAGCGCCAGACCCTGCTGAACGTCGTGCGGCTGCGCTACGCCGATGCTCCCATGTTCCTGGATGTGGCGTCCGTCATCAACAGCCACACGGTCGGTGGCAGCGGCAGTGCGGGGGCAACGCTGCCCGGCGGGTCCAGCCCGGACGTGTTTTCAGTCGGTGGATCGGGAGTCTGGTCCAACACCCCCACAGTCACCTATCAGCCCCTGCTGGGCGACCGGTTCACCAAGTCGCTGAACCGCGCAGGCGGTTGACTTGGAAATTTCCTTTTTGATGGAGTTGAACATGAGTACCCGGAATCAACGGATGATCTGCGCGTGCGCGTGCGCGTGCGCGAGTGCCCTGGCCCTGGCTGCGCCGGCCCTTGCACAGGAAGAGCCTGCGGCCGATCTGGCCAAGAAACTGGCGAACCCGGTGGCGTCGCTGATCAGCGTGCCGTTGCAGTACAACCACGACGAGTACGGCGGGATCAACGAAGGCGCCTCGGTCGACAAGCTGATCATCCAGCCGGTTATCCCGTTCTCGCTGAACGAGGACTGGAACCTGATTTCGCGCACCCTCCTGCCGATCGCCGATCAACAGGATTTCCCGCAGGATCAGTTGAACGGATCGGGTCTCGGCGATACCACGACCAGCTTTTTCTTTTCACCGAAGGAGCCGACAGCCGGTGGCCTGGTCTGGGGTGCAGGGCCGGTCCTGTTGCTGCCGACGGCGACGGATGACGCACTCGGCACGGAAAAGTGGGGAATCGGGCCCACGGGTGTGGCCCTGAAGCAGGCCGGTCCCTGGACGGTCGGCATTCTGGCTGCCCATGTCTGGTCCTTCGCCGGCAACGACGACCGCAGCGATATCAGCTCGACCACCCTGCAACCCTTCCTGAGCTACACCACCAAGACCCATACGACGGTTGGTGTCTATACCGAGTCCGCCTACGACTGGAAAGGCGAGCAGTGGCAGGTTCCCCTGATTGTCCAGGCGGGACAGCTGTTCAAGCTGGGTCCGCAGATTCTCCAGTTCGCGATCGCTGGCAAGTACTGGGCCGAGTCTTCCGACAACGGCCCCGAAGGTTGGGGCTTGAGGTTGCAGCTGACGCTGCTGTACCCCAAATGAGGGAGCCCGGGCGAGGCGTACTGCCGGTCATGTAGGCAGGGACTGCTGGTTCCCCGGCGCCAGGTCCGGCTCCCCCGAATGCGCGAGGATGGCCTGCCGCGCGCGCTGCAGCGCGGCGTTCACGGCATCGGGTTCGGTGGATTCCGGCGCCGGCACCGGTTCCAGCAGCGAGACGTCGATGCGGCCCGGCCAGGGTTGCACGGTGTCGGGTGGGAGTGCGGACCGGGTGCCGCGAATCACCACCGGCAGTATGGGAAAGCGGGCGCGGGCGGCGACGAGAAACGCCCCGGGGCGAAAGCGCATCAAGCCGGGTTGGGGCTGGAAAGTGCCTTCAGGGAAAAACGCCAGCGAGCGTCCCTTGCTGGCGCGCTTGAGCAGCTTGCGCGTGTCGCGTGCACCTTTCTGCCCCTGGCCCCGGTCAACGTAGTGCGCGCCGATCCGGCGCAACAGCAGGTTCGCCAGAGGTACGCGACTCATCTCGCGCTTGATCACGAAGCCGAAGCGGGGTGGCAGCGCCGCGTACAGCACGATGCCGTCTAGGTAGCTGGAATGGTTGGCCACTACGACGCAGGCCTGCTCTCCGAGGCGCCCGGCGTTGTGCACGGTCAGCCGCATGCCGACCAGCATCAGGAACAGCCGCGCGGCGCACCGCACCACGCTGCGACGGGCCGTCAGACCGGGCAGCGGCAGGATCAGCAGCAGGGCGGTCAGGGCCAGGACCATGAACACCCCCCCGGTCCAGGCGGCGTAGGGCAGCACTAGCCAGCGGGGCCGTGGCGGCGGGGCGGCATCCATGGGCAGATAATGTGAACCCGTTCTCTTTATGTTAACGCCGTGCCGACGCTGTGAAGGCGGTCACGCAGGGGCACCCGGGTGCTGACGATACTGCATCCCGTGACCAGGCAACTTACTTCCGGACGCACCTAAGTGATCAGAACATCCAACGCAGCCGAAGCCCGCCCGTCGGTCGACGCGGTCGATCCCGCGATCACCCGCTTTCTCGACGGCGCATGGATGGAACGTGGGTTGTCTTCCAACACGCTCGCCGCCTACCGCGCGGACCTGATGGCGCTGTCACGCTGGCTCGCCAAGCGCAACGTGACGATCGTTAACGCGACTCGTGCCGACCTGCTGGGATTCATCGCCTGGCGCGTCGAATCCGGTGCGCGCCCCCGTTCGACCGCGCGCCAGCTTTCGTCCTTCCGTCGTTTCTATCGCCACCAGCTGCGCGAAGGCTCGCTGCGCGACGATCCGACCGCGCAGATCGCGATGCCGAAGATCGGTCGCTCGCTGCCGAAGTCGCTGAGCGAAGAGGAAGTCGAGTCGCTGCTGAGCGCGCCGGTCGTCACCGATCCGCTGGGCAGCCGTGACCGGACCATGCTCGAGGTGCTCTACGCCACGGGCCTGCGCGTCTCCGAGCTGGTTTCCCTCAAGCACTCGCAACTGAACATGAACCAGGGCGTGCTGCGCGTGGTCGGCAAGGGTGACCGCGAGCGGCTGATTCCGCTCGGCGAGGAAGCCATGCGCTGGCTGAAGGAATTCAACGGCACGGGTCGCGGCGAGATCCTGCTGGACCGCCACACGGACTACATGTTCCCGACCCGACGCGGCGACCACATGACGCGCCAGGCCTTCTGGCACATCATCAAGCGCTACGCGCGCAAGGCCGGCGTGCAGAAGGAACTCTCGCCGCACACGCTGCGGCACGCCTTCGCAACGCACCTGCTGAACCATGGCGCGGACCTGCGCGTGGTGCAGATGCTGCTGGGCCACAGCGACCTCTCCACGACGCAGATCTACACGCACGTCGCCCGCGAGCGCATGAAAGAGCTGCACTCGGCGCATCACCCGCGCGGCTGAGCACGCCGCAGGCCGGAACCCGGCTTCTGCTAGACTTCCGAGGATGAAACTCCATTCCGCGCTGCTGCTGGCCGTGCTTTTGCCGCTGGCCGCCTGCGCCCAGAGCACTCCCCCCGCTGCACCCGCCACCCCGGCTGCGCCCAAGACTGCTGCACCGCAGTCCGCCGCTGTGCCACCCGCGGCGCCCGCCTCGGAGCCCATTGCGAAGGATGATCCCCGCGTGGCCCTGGCGGCGAAGATCCCGGGTGCGAGTCCCGGGGACCTGCGCGCCACGCCAGTCCCGGGTGTCTACGAGCTCGCGCATGGCGCGGATGTTTCCTATGTCACGGCCGATGCGACGTTCATATTCGCCGGCGACATGTACCGCATCACCGAAGACGGCAATTTCCCGAATCTTTCCGAACTCCGCCGCCGCGAGCTGCGCCTGTCGCTGCTCGCCGCGGTGCCGGAGTCCGAGAAGATCACCTTCGGGCCGCAGGATGCGGCGCATACGATTGAAGTCTTCACGGATGTCGATTGCGCCTGGTGCCAGAAGCTGCACAGCCAGGTCGCTGAGTACAACAAGCTCGGCATCCGTATCCGCTACCTGTCCTATCCGCGATCCGGTCCCGACACCGAGAGCTGGTTCAAGGCCGATTCCGTCTGGTGCTCGGCCGATCCGCGCAAGGCTTTGACCGAGTCCAAGCAGGGCGCCGCATTGAAGAAGGCGAATTGCCCCGCCTCACCGGTAGCGCGTCACTTCGAGCTGGGCCAGACGATCGGGATCGAGGGTACGCCGGGCATGGTGCTGGATGACGGGGAATTGATCCCTGGCTATATCTCGCCGCCGCAGCTGCTGCAGCACCTCAAGGACCCGGAACGCCGCATCGACCCGGCGAGATCGAACTAGCGCTCGAGCAGCTCGCGTTTGCCGGGCTTGCCATCCCATTCCTTGCCATCCGCGGGCCCGGGCTTTTTCTCGGTGATCACCGGCCACGCCTTTGCCAGGTCCGCGTTGATCTTCAGGAAGTCCTTCTGGTCCGCAGGCACTTCGTCTTCCGAGAAAATGGCCTCGGCCGGGCACTCCGGCTCGCACAGCGTGCAGTCGATGCACTCGTCCGGATCGATGACGAGGAAGTTCGGGCCCTCGTGGAAGCAGTCCACGGGGCAGACTTCCACGCAATCCATGTACTTGCACTTGATGCAGTTTTCGGTAACGACGAAGGTCATGGGTCAGTCCAGGAGAGGTCGGGCCGGTCGCGCATTCTGCCATGTCCGGCGGCAGTCCTCGACAGTGGCGGGGGCTCAGTCCTCGTGGCGCCGGGAAAGCACCGTGCGGTGCAGGTCCTCGCGCCCGGCAACGCGGTCGGCAAGGTACTGCTGTAGCGCATAGCGGGTGCGACGGAAACGCGAAGTCGCCCCAGGGAATCTGGTCTTCATCGACCAGGCGGGACTCCAGGCTCTCCGGGCCGGCGCCGAACGTCCCGTCGCGCATCCGCGCGCGGAAGAACACGTGCACCTGGTGGGCGCCGGGGATGTCGAGCACCGCGAGCAGCGAGCCGATCTCCACGTCCGCGAGCGCCTCTTCCTGGCATTCGCGCGCGGCGCCGTCGGCCAGCGTCTCGCCGTTTTCCATGAATCCGGCCGGAATCGTCCAGTAACCCCGACGCGGCTCGATGGCGCGGCGGCAGATCAGGATCCGGCCCTCATGCTCCGCCACGCAGCCCACGACGATCCGCGGATTCTCGTAGTGGATGGCGTGGCAGGCCGGGCAGACCTGCCGCGTGAGGTGGTCCCCCGGCGGTACCTCGCGCACGGTCGGTGCGCCGCAGTGGCTGCAGAAGCGTTTTTCGTCCATTTGCCTATGGTGCCCGTGGCCCGAATCGAACGGGCACGATCTTGCGATCGGCAGATTTTGAGTCTGCTGCGTCTACCAGTTCCGCCACACGGGCCGGGGGAAGGAGAAGGCGGGGGATGGTAAAGGATTTTTTCGGCCCGCTCTGCGACCTTTTGCGGGGCTGGCGCATCCTAGGGTGGTAATGGGGCGATTCCGCGACATGGAAATCGATGCCGGGCTGGCTGCCCGGGCCGTGGCCGGCGACAAGGCGGCGCGGCGCGCCCTCTATGACGCGGTGGCCGGGCCGGTCTTCGCGCTGGTGCTGCGCATCGTCCGCGAACGCGCCACGGCCGAGGACCTGTTCCAGGACGTGCTGGAGCAGATGTACCGGCAGTTGCCGGCCTGGCGCGATGAGGCGCCCTTCGGTTTCTGGGTGCGCCAGATCGCGATGCGCCGTTGCCTCATGCACCTGCGATCGCCCTGGCAACGGGCACGGCAGGCGATGTCCGATCTGCTGCCCGAGGCAGAACCGGCCGCCGCCGGGGTGTCGCTGCCGGAACTGATCGACCTGTCGCGCGCGCTGGACCGGTTGTCGCCAAAGGCGCGTGCGGTGCTGTGGCTGCATGACTTCGAGGGAATGTCCCACGCGGAGATCGGCGAGGCCTGGGGCCAGACAGCGAGTTTTTCAAAGTCGCAGCTGTCGCGCGCGCACGCCGCGCTGCGCCGCAGCCTCGACGAGGCACCGGAGGAAGAATGCACGGATCAGGCTCCATCGATGGTGGCGACGACGCCCGGGTTGTTGCGTTGAGCGCCTCGACGCTGCACCAGCTGTCCGGCCTTGAGCCCCGGCAGCCGCCCTATGGGTTCGATGATTTCGAGCAGCGCAGCGCGCGGCGCATTGCACGGCGCAAGGCCGTGCATCAGGGCCTGGTGGCGTCCCTTGCAACGGTGGGCGTGGCGGTTCTCGCGGCAATCAGCGTGTTGCAGCTGCGCCCCGCCGGCGTTTCCGTGCAGCTCGCCCAGGCAGTGCCGCCACCGATGCCCGCGCTCGTCCATGACACGCCTTATCTGCCGGACAGCGAGCCCGCGGTGGTGGATGTCGGCCGGCTCGCATTGCGCGAGGACCTGGCTGACCGCATCGCACTGCTGGATCTGCAGTTGACCGAAGGGCGGGCTTACGCGGTTCCGGAAGAACAGCTCGAGCAGCTCGCTGCGACCCGCCAACAGCTCGACCAGTCGCTGCGCAGCATCCGCTACGCCCACGCCTTGATGACGTATTGACCTTGAGGAGTCGACGATGAACAGCAACTTGAGCAGCAACCTTGTCCGCGGCGCGGCACTGTCGCTTTGCCTGATGGCGCCCTGGTCCTTCGCAGCGGAGCCGGCACAGGAAGCGGCTGCTGAGCAGGCGCGTGCACAGGCAGGGCAGGAACGCGAGAAGGCGGAGCGGGACCTGGCCGACGCCCAGCGGCGTCTCGAGGAGGCGGCGAAGCAGGTAGCCGAACTGTCCTCGAAGCTGGGCAATGAGGCCAGTCGCCGGCTCGTCTATATCAATACGGGTGGGCCTGGCCCGCGCGCGCTGCTGGGCGTCCAGGTCGACAGCGCGGCGAACCAGTCGGGTGCAATGGTCACTGCCGTGAGCCCGGGGGGCGCGGCCGAGACGGCCGGCATCAAGGTGGGCGACGTGATCACCGCCATCGGCGGCGCGGATCTGCCGGCCGGCGCCGATGCCTCGCGTGCGCTGGTGGACCGCATGCGGCAGCTGGAGCCGGGCCTGAAGGTGAAGGTTGCGGTGCTGAGGGATGGCAAGAAACAGGAGTTCGAAGTGACCCCGAGGGCCGCGCCCGCCATGGCGAGGGGCGCGCTGCCAGGCATGGGTCCGGGAGGCCGCGGGGGGCCCGATGCCCGGTCCGGAGATTCGCCGCTTCGAGTTCCGTGGTCCGCCCGGCGACTTCGATGACGGCACGCGCTTCGCGGGCATGGAGTTCGCGACGCTGTCGGAACGTCTGGGCAGCTACTTCGGCGTGAAGTCCGGTGTGCTGGTCGTACGAGCCGGTCCGGCCGACGGTCCCTGGAAACTGCAGGACGGTGACGTGATCCTGTCCATTGACGGGCGCACGCCGACGAGCGCGGCCCATGCCGGCCGGATCCTGCGTTCCTACACCCCGGGCGAGAAGGTCAAGCTGCGCGTGCAGCGCGATCGTCGCGCCCAGGACATCGAGGTCGCCGCCACGGGTGGCGTGCGTGACTTCCGGCTCGAGCGCACGCCATCGCCGGAAGCCGCGCGCTGAGGCTTCCTTGGACGCGTATCGTGGCCGCGACTAACATGCGCGGCCCGTGCGCCGCGCCGACTTCCACTTCGACCTTCCTCCGGAGCTGATCGCCCAGACGCCGCTGGCCGCAGCGATCGGCGAGCCGGCTGCTGTGCCTCGACGGCGCCAGCGGCCGCGCTCGAGGACCGCAGGTTCATCGACCTGCCGCAGCTGCTGCAGCCAGGCGACCTGCTGGTCTTCAACGACACGCGTGTCGTCGCCGCGCGGCTCCTCGGCACCAAGCCCTCGGGCGGGCGCGTGGAGATCCTGCTCGAGCGACCCGCTGGCCGAGCGTGTCGCTCTGGTGCAGCTGCGCGCCAGCAAGGCCATACGCGAAGGCCTGCGCATCTCGACGGCGGGCGGTGAGGTCGAGGTCCTCGGTCGCGAAGGGCGATCTCTGGCGTGTGGCGACGCCCGGCGAGGTCATCGCGTTCTTCGATGCCGCAGGGCAGCATGCCGCTGCCGCCGTACATCACGCGCGACGCAGACGACGACCGACCGCGAGCGCTACCAGAGCCTGCTCGCGCGCGAGCCCGGCGCCGTGGCTGCGCCGACCGCCAGCCTGCACTTCGATGCGCCGCTGCTCGCGCAGCTCGACGCGCTCGGCGTCGCGGCGCGCGACCGTCACGCTGCACGTGGGCGCCGGCACCTTCCAGCCGCGTGCGCGTCGACGACCTCGCCGCGCACGTGATGCACGCCGAGTGCATACGTGATCCCCGAGGCGCTGGTCGCAGCGGTCGCGCGCCGCCGTGCCGCCGGCGGTCGCGTCGTCGCCGTCGGCACGACCGTGCTGCGCGCGCTGGAAAGCGCGGCCGCGGAGGGCGCGCTGCGCGCCGGCGCCGGCGAGACGCGGCTGTTCATCACGCCGGGCTATCGCTTTCCGCGTCGTCGACGCCCTGCTCACCAATTTCCACCTGCCCGAGTCGACGCTGCTGATGCTGGTCAGCGCCTTCGCCGGCCGCGAGGCGGTGTTGGCCGCCTATCGCCATGCCGTCGCGCGAGCGCTACCGGTTCTTCAGCTACGGTGACGCGATGTTGGTGACGCCGGCGCCGGGACGTGCACGCATGATCGCCTATCGAACTGCTGGCCGAGGAGGGCGCGGCGCGGCGCGGCCGGTTGACGCTGGATCGCGGCGTGATCGAGACGCCGGCCTTCATGCCGGTGGGCACCTACGGCACGGTCAAGGCCATGACGCCGGAGGAGCTGGACGGCCTGGGCGCGCAGATCGTGCTCGGCAACACCTTCCACCTGATGCTGCGGCCGGGCACCGAAGTGATCGCCGCGCATGGCGGGCTGCACCGCTTCATGCACTGGTCGCGGCCGATCCTCACGGACTCGGGCGGCTTCCAGGTCTTCAGCCTCGCGAAGCTGCGCAAGATCACCGAGGAGGGCGTGCGGTTCCGCTTCGCCCATCGACGGCAGCGCAGGTGCGCCTGACGCCCGAAGACTCGATGGACGTGCAGCGCGCGCTCGGATCCGACATCGCCATGTGCTTCGACGACTGCACGCCCTATCCGGCCACCGAGGAGCAGGCGCGCGATTCGATGGAGCGCTCGATGCGCTGGGCGGCGCGCTGCCACCGGCACTACTACCGCGAGCGAAGCCGCCCCGGGAACCTGTTCGGCATCGTGCAGGGCGGCATGCATGCGTGCGCTGCGACTGGCCTCGCTCGAGGCGCTGGTGGACATCGGCTTTCCCGGCTACGCCATCGGCGGCCTCGCCGTGGGTGAACCCGAGGAGTTGCGCCTGCGCGTGCTCGAGGGCCTTGTGCCGCACATGCCGCGCGACCGGCCGCGCTACCTCATGGGTGTCGGCCGGCCCGAGGACATCATCGCCGCGGTGCCGCGCGGCGTCGACATGTTCGACTGCGTGATGCCCACCCGGCACGCGCGAAACGGCCACCTGTTCACCTCGCACGGGGTGGTCAACATCCGCAATGCCGGCACACCAGCGCGACACCGGCCCGATCGACCCGGACTGCGCCTGCTACACCTGCCGGAACTATTCCCGGGCCTACCTGCGCCACCTGGACCGCTGCAACGAGATCCTGGGTTCCCGGCTGAACACCATCCACAACCTGCACTTCTACCTGGAGCTGATGCGCCGGATGAGGGCTGCGCTGGACACAGGGTGAGTTCGCGGCCTTTGCGCGGGCGGAATTGGCTCGCGCCGCGGCAGGCCCCGGACGCCTGTGGCATAATGCGCGGCCTTTTTACCAACCGGGGGATATCCCGATGAACTTCCTGATTTCCGACGCCCACGCCCAGGCGGCGGGTGGCGCCGCCGGCGGTGCCGGCGGACTGTCCCAGATCCTGATGCTGGTCGTCTTCGTGGTCATCTTCTACTTCCTGCTGATCCGTCCGCAGCAGAAGAAGCGAAGGAACACCAGGCCATGCTCGTCCAAGCTGGCCGCCGGCGACGAAGTGGTCACCGCGGGCGGCATCCTCGGCCGCATCATCGAAGTCGGCGACAGCTTCGTCACCATCGAGATCGCCGACGGCGTGCGCATCAAGGTCCAGAAGTGCCAGATCACCTCGCTGGTGCCGAAGGGCACCTCAAGGGCGCCTGAGTCCGCCATGCTCGAGTTCGCCCGCTGGAAGTACATCCTCGTCGCGGTCGTGATGCTGCTGGCGCTGGTCTTCGCCCTGCCGAACTTCTTCGGTGACGACCGGGCGCTGCAGGTCGCGCGCAAGGACCGCGCCGCGATCGACGCCACCGGCCAGCAGGCCCGTCGAGACGCTGCTGCGCGAGCGCGGCGTGCCGTTCAAGCGCATCGTACGTCGACGACGGCCGCGCTGATGGTGCTGTTCGACGAATGTCGCCGACCAGCTGCGCGGCCGCGATGCGGTGAGCGAGAAGACTGGGCGACGACTACGTGTCCGCGCTGGCACGCGCGTCGCGCGCGCCTGCGTTCTTGCCGCAGCGATCGGGCCTGCGGGCCATGCCGCTCGGCCTCGACCTGCGCGGCGGCCTCTACCTGCTCTACCAGGTGGACGTGAACGGCGCGGTGGCGCAGCTGCTGCGACAGCTACGAGCAGGACTTCCGCCGCGCGCTGTCGGCGAAGAACATCACCTTCAGCGACGTCGTGCCGCTCACCGCGTGACGACGGCGTCTCCAACGGGCTGCGCGTCTCGTTCCCGCCCGGGCACCGATCTTGGCGCCGCGCGCGACAGCGATGCAGGCCGTTGCCGGCGACCTGACCTACTCGACAGCGAGCGGCGGCGCGTTCATCGAGGCGCGCTGACGCGCGGCGCAGGTCCGCGAGCGCCAGGACTATGCGATCCAGCAGAACATCGTCACGCTGCGCAACCGCGTCAACGAGCTCGGCGTGTCCGAGCCGATCGTGCAGCAGCAGGGCCTCGACCGCATCGTCGTGCAGCTGCCCGGCGTGCAGAACTCGGCCGAGGTGAAGGACATCCTCGGCAAGGTCGCGACGCTGGAGTTCCGCCTGATCGACGTGACCAACAGCGTGCAGGAGGCGGTGGCCAGCGGCCGCGCGCCGCTGGGCTCGAAGCTCTACTACCACCGGAGCGAGACGGCGGCGCCAGCCGATGCTGCTCAAGCGCGAGGTGATCGTCACCGGCGACCAGCTCGTCGATGCGACCTCGACGGTCGGCGCAGGACGGCCCGGCCGTGGCGATCAGGCTCAACGCGCCAGGCCGGCGACGAGATGCTGCGCATCACGCAGCCGAACGTGGGCAAGCCCGATGGCGGTGGTGTTCATCGAGCAGACGCCGCGAGAAGGTCGATCGTCAACGGCGAGAAGGTCGAGCGCAAGGTCACGCGACCAGAAGGTCATCAGCGAGGCGACTATCCGCGGCGTGTTCGGCAACCAGTTCCAGCATCACCGGCCTCTCGCCGGGCGAGGCGCGCGACCTGGCGCTGCTGATGCGCTCCGGCGCAGCTGGCCGCGCCGATCTCGATCGTCAACGAGCGCGTCGATCGGACCGTCGCTGGGCCAGGAGAACATCGACGACGGCGTGCGCGCGCTGGTCGATCGGCATGCTCGCGCTGTTCGTGTTCATGATCCTCTACTACCACGTGTTCGGCGTCGTGGCCTCGATCGTGCTGCTGGCGAACGTCGTGCTGCTGACCGCGCTGCTGTCGCTGATGAAGGCCGTCGCTGTCGCTGCCCGGCATCGCCGGCATCCTGCTCACCGTCGGCATGGCGGTGGACGCCAACGTGATCATCTACGAGCGCATCCGCGAGGAACTGCGCAACGGCATGTCGCCGCAGGCGGCGATCCGCGCCGGCTTCGAGAAGGCGTTCTCGGCCATCGCTGGACTCGAACGTCACCACGCTGATCGCCGGCCTGGTGCTGTGGGTGTTCGGCACCGGCCCGATCCGCGGCTTCGCCATCGTGCTGACGCTGGGCATCGTCACGTCGATGTTCACCTCGCTGCTTGGCAGCCGCGCGCTGCTGACGCTGATCTACGGCGGCAAGCGCAAGCCTGCGCAGCCTGTCCATCGGCTGATCCGGAGGCGACGCGCTTGGAATTCTTCCACAAGACCACCAACTTCCCGTTCATGGCGACGCGGCGTGTCTGGTACGCGCTGTCGGCGCTGCTGATCATCGCCTCGCTCGTGCTGTTCTTCACGCGCGGCCTGAACCTCGCGATCGACTTCACCGGCGGCACGCAGGTGGAAGCCACGTTCGCCGGCGCGGCGCCGATCGAGGGCATCCGCGACGGCGCTGGAATCGGCCGGCTTCCAGGAGCCGTCGGTGCAGAACTTCGGCAGCTCGCGCGACGTTGCGATCCGCCTGCCGCCGCGCGAGGGCCTCACGATCGATCAGGTGCGCCCGCTGGTGACCAGCGCGCTGCAGGGCGTCGACGCGAACGTGCAGATCAAGCCGATCGAATTCGTCGGTCCGCAGGTCGGCGACGAGCTGCGCACCAGCGCGATCTGGGCGCTGACCCTGACGCTTGCGCTGGTGTTCATCTACATCGCGATCCGCTTCCACACCTGGCGCCTGTCGATCGGTGCGATCCTCGCGCTGCTGCACGACCCGATCCTGATCCTCGGCTGGTTCGCGTTTTCGCAGACCACGTTCGACCTGGCGGTGGTCGCGGCGCTGCTCGCCGTCGTCGGCTACTCGCTCAACGACACCATCATCGTGTTCGACCGCATCCGCGAGCGCTTCGAGGCCAACCGGCGCCTGGCGCCGGCCCTGGCGCTGGACCAGTCGATCAACCAGACGCTGTCGCGCACCATCATGACCAAGGTCACCACGCTGATCGTGGTCGTCGCGCTGCTACATCTGGGGCGGCCCGGTGCTGCACGGCTTCTCCGAGGCGCTGATCATCGGCATCCTGGCCGGCACCTATTCGTCGATCTACATCTCCTCGGCGATCGCGCTGGACCTGGGCCTCAAGGCCGAACACGTGTTCCCGCCGGTGCACGCCAGGCAGGTGGACAGCCTGCCCTGATCCGACGGGCCGGCAGCCGCCATGCTGGAACTGCTTTCCGATCCCAATGCGTGGATAACGCTGCTGACGCTGTCGGCGCTCGAGATCGTCCTCGGCATCGACAACATCATCTTCATCTCCATCCTCGTCGGGCGCCTGCCCGAGAGCCAGCGCGAGCGGGCGCGCATCATGGGGCTGGGACTCGCGATGTTCTCGCGCATCGCGCTGCTGTTCTCCATCGTCTGGCTGACGCGGCTGACCAAGCCCTGGTTCAGCGTGCTCGGGCATCCGTTCTCCGGCCGCGACCTCATCCTGCTGGTGGGCGGCCTGTTCCTGCTGGTCAAGAGCGTGCTCGAGATCCATCACACGATGGAAGGGCGCGAAGGACAACCGCGAGGTGCGGCTGTTCTCGACCTTCTTCGCGATCGTGATGCAGATCGCGATCATCGACATCGTGTTCTCGCTGGACTCGGTGTTCACGGCGGTCGGCCTGGCCGAGCCCGACCAGGTGCCGATCATGGTCGCCTCGATCGTCATCGCCATGCATCGTGATGATGCTGGTGTCGGGGCCGGTCTCGAAGTTCGTCGACGAGCACCCCACGGTCAAGGTGCTGGCGCTGGCCTTCCTGATCCTGGTGGGCATGGTGCTGGTGGCCGAGGGCTTCGGCGCCCACGTCCCGAAGGGCTACCTGTACTTCGCGATGGCCTTCTCGGTCGGCGTCGAGATGGTCAATATCCGGCTGCGCAGGCTGCTGGATTCGCGCCGCGACCACAGCGGCTGAACTTGTGCCTAGAATGAACACGAACCCCTGATCCGACCGGAGCCAGCCCACCCATGAAGTCGCCGCAAATCCACATGTTTCTGGCTGCCCTTGCCGGCATGGCAGTGCTCGCCGGGTGCTCGAAATCCGGTGATGGCGGGACGGCTGCGGCCGAATCCACCATCAGCGTCGGGGAGTTCGCCTCCCTCACGGGCAGGGAAGCCACCTTCGGCCAGTCCTCGCACAAGGGCACGGAACTGGCCATCGAGGAGATCAATGCCGCGGGCGGCCTGCTCGGCAAGCAGATCAAGCTGGTTTACGAGGACAACCGTAGTACCCCCGGCGAATCGGCCACCATCGCCAAGAAGCTGATCACCCGCGACAAGGTGGTGGCGCTGCTGGGTGAAGTGGCCTCGGGGCGCTCGCTCGAGGCGGCTCCCATCGCGCAGTCCAGCCAGGTGCCGATGATCTCGCCTTCCTCCACCAATCCGAAGGTCACGCAGACCGGCGACTTCATCTTCCGGGCGTGCTTCACCGACCCGTTCCAGGGCCGGCTGCTGGCGGAGTTCGCCAAGCGCACGCTGAACGCGAAGCGGGTCGCGATCTTCTCGGACGTGTCGGCGCCCTACAGCATGGGGCTGGCGCAGTATTTCCGCGATCCGTTCATCGCCAACGGCGGTGAAGTCGTGTCCGAGCAGAAGTACACGGGCGGCGACAAGGACTTCAAGGCCCAGCTCACGGCCATCAAGAGCCTCAACCCGGATGCGATCCTGGTGCCCGGTTACTACACGGAAGCCGGGCTCATCGTTGCGCAGGCGCGGCAGCTGGGCATCACGGTGCCGCTGTTCGGCGGTGATGGCTGGGAAGCACCGGAGCTGCTGCAGATCGCCGGCCCCGAGGCGCTGGAAGGCACCTTCTACTCCACGCACTTTTCGGCCGAGAACACCGATCCGCTGGCGCAGAAATTCGTCGCCGCGTTCAAGGCCCGGTACGACGGGGAAACCCCCGATGGAATGGCAGCGCTCGGTTACGACTCGGTATTGATCCTTGCCGACGCGATCCGCCGTGCCGGAACCACCGAAGGACCGAAGCTGCGGGAAGCGCTGGCCGCCACGAAAGACCTGCCGGGAGCCACGGGCCTGACGACGCTGGACGAGAACCGCGACGCTTCCAAGGCGGCGGTGATCATCACCATCAAGGACGGCCGGTTCCAGTACGTCGAAACCATCGCGCCCTGAGGGCACGACGCCGTGACGGAGCTGCTGCAGCAACTCATCAACGGCCTGGCGCTGGGCGCGATCTATGCGCTGATCGCGCTGGGCTACACGATGGTGTACGGCGTGCTGCGGTTCATCAATTTCGCGCACAGCGACATCTTCATGCTCGGCGCGTTCTCCGGTTACTACCTGTCGCGCTACGTGCCCCAGGCCTCGGTGGCTGGCGGTGTGCTCGTGCTGCTCGGCGCGATGGGCATCTGTGCGCTGCTCGGCGTCCTGATCGAGAAGGTGGCGTATCGGCCGCTGCGGGGTCGCTCCACGCTGACGGTGCTGATAACCGCCATAGGTGTCTCGCTGCTGCTGCAGAACCTCGGGCAGCGCATCTTCGGGGCCAATCCGAAGTCCTTCCCGACGCTGTTCCCGCAGAAGTATTTCCAGACTGAAGCCGGGCTGGTGATCTCGAGCAACCAGATCCTCGTGTTCGTGGTGGCGATCGTGTTGCTGTTCATGCTGCGGTATATCGTCCTGCACACGCGCATGGGCACGGCGATGCGGGCGCTGTCGTTCAATCCGGTCGCAGCCTCGCTGGTGGGCGTCAACAACGATCGCGTCATTTCGTTCACCTTCGCGCTGGGTTCGGCGCTGGCCGCCGCGGGCGGCATCCTCTATGCCTCGAACTACCCGTCCATCGATCCGCTGATGGGCACGCTTCCGGGCCTCAAGGCCTTCGTCGCTGCGGTGCTGGGAGGCATCGGCAATATCGCCGGGGCGGCGTTGGGCGGCCTGGTGCTGGGCCTGGTCGAGACCGCAGTGGTAGGGCTGGGAGGTTCCACCTATCGCGACGCGGTGGCGTTCGCCGTGCTGATCCTGATCCTGTTGCTGCGCCCGAACGGGCTGCTCGGCAGCAAGCAGGCCGAGAAGGTCTGATGCCGGCGCGCTCGCAGCTCGCCCTGGTTGCCGCCCTCGCGGTGATTGGCGTGGTGTCGGCATTTTCCGCGAGCTTCAATCCGTATTTCCTGGATGTCGCCATCACCTGCGGCATCAACATCACGCTGGCGGTGAGCCTGAACCTCATCAACGGCTACACCGGGCAGTTTTCGCTGGGCCACGCCGGCTTCATGGGCGTCGGGGCCTATGCGGCAGCGATGCTGACGACCAGCGCCGCGGCCAGCCTGCTGCCCGTCCTGGGAGGCCAGGAGTGGTTGCTGTTCCTGGTGGCGCTGCTGGCGGGAGGCATTGCGGCCGCCATCGCCGGCCTCATCGTTGGCGCGCCGTCGCTGCGGCTCAAGGGCGACTACCTGGCCATCGTCACGCTGGGTTTCGGCGAGATCATCCGCGTGGTGCTCAACAACATCGATGCCGTTGGTGGCTCCCGCGGACTGATCGGCATTCCCGCGTTCACCAACCTGTTCTGGGTCTATGCGCTGGCCGCGCTGTGCGTCTACGTGGTCTGGACGATGGTGAACTCCTCCCACGGCCGCGGCTTCATCGCGGTGGCCGACGACGAGATCGCCGCCGAGGCGATGGGCATCAACACCACGCGCTACAAGATCACCGCGTTCCTGGTCGGCGCGTTCTTTGCCGGGCTCGCCGGCGGCATGTACGCGCACTTCAAGCAGTACATCGCGCCGCAGGGCTTCGGCTTCGACCGGTCCATCGAGATCGTCGTGATGGTGATCCTGGGGGGCATGGGCAACACCACGGGCGTGATCATCGCGGCCATCCTGCTCACCGTGCTCGGAGAGTGGCTGCGGCAGTTCGGCGACCTGCGGATGATCCTCTATTCGCTGCTGATCATCGTGCTGATGATCCTGCGGCCACAGGGCCTGTTCACTTGGTCGTTGCGCCGGAGCAAGGCATGAGTGCGCCCGCGCCTCTGCTGGAGCTGGACGCCTGCACGCTGCGCTTCGGCGGCCTGACGGCCGTGGGGGATCTCAGCACGACGGTGGGCGAGCACTCGCTGGTCGGGCTGATCGGCCCCAATGGTGCGGGCAAGACCAGCGTGTTCAACCTGGTCACCGGCGTCTACCGGCCGACCAGCGGCGACATCCGCTTCGCGGGGCAGTCGATCGTCGGCCTGAGGCCCTGGCAGATCACCCGCCTGGGCATCGCGCGCACCTTCCAGAACATCCGCCTCTTCAAGTCGCTGAGCGTGTTCGACAACGTCCGTGTGGCCTTTCACATGCACCTGAAGAGCCAGTCGGTGGCCTCGCTGGTGAGGCTGCCTGCTTTCCATGCCGAAGAGCGCCAGGTTGCCGCGCGCGCGACGGAGTTGCTCGAGATCTTCGGACTCGCGCGCGTGCGCGACGAGGCTGCCGGCAGCCTGCCGTATGGCAACCAGCGGCGACTGGAGATCGTGCGCGCGCTCGCGACGCGGCCGAAGCTGCTGCTGCTGGATGAACCGGCAGCCGGCATGAATCCCACCGAAAAGATCGAGCTCACGCGGCTGATCAACGAGATCAAGCAGCAGTTCGGCATCTCCATCCTGCTGGTCGAACACGACATGCCGGTGGTGATGAAGATCTGCGAGCGGCTGGTGGTGCTGGACCACGGAATGAAGATCGCCGAAGGGTCGCCCGCCGAGATCCGTTCCGATCCGAAGGTGATTGAAGCCTACCTCGGGCAGGATGCCGCGGCCGCGGCGAGTGCCTGAGATGCTGGTGCTCGACGGCCTGTGCGTGAACTACGGCGCCATCCGCGCGCTGCACGGTATTTCCCTCACCGTCGACAAGGGCAGCATCGTCACGCTGATCGGCAGCAACGGCGCCGGCAAGAGCTCGACTCTGCGCACGATCTCCGGCCTGATCAAGCCTGCAGCCGGCACCATAACCTACGAGGGAGAACGGATCGACGGGCAGCCGGCGCATCGCATCGTCGCACGCGGCCTGTGCCACGTGCCGGAAGGCCGCATGGTGTTCGCGAACCTCACCGTGCGCGAGAACCTCATGATGGGCGCCTGGCTGCAGCGCGACCAGGCCGCGATCCGCCGCGAGCGCGACTACGTGTTCAGCGTGTTTCCGCGCCTGTCCGAGCGCGAGAAGCAGCTGGCGGGGACGCTTTCCGGCGGCGAGCAGCAGATGCTGGCGATCGGGCGCGCGCTGATGGGCCAGCCGAAGTTCCTGATGCTCGATGAGCCTTCCCTGGGAATCGCGCCGCTGCTGGTGAAGTCGATCTTCGAACAGATCGTCGAGATCAACCGCAACCGCGGCATCACCATCCTGCTGGTGGAACAGAATGCCAACCTCGCGCTGGAAATCGCGACGCAGGGCTATGTGCTGGAGACGGGCAGCATCATCCTGCACGACGATTCGGCGGCGCTGCGCGCGAATCCGAAGGTGCGCAGCGCCTATCTCGGGGGCTGAGCCCTGAAGCGGCTGGGCATCGGCCTCGACTTCGGGACCTCGAACTCGGCCGTGGCCTGGTTCGATGGCCAGCTCCCTTGTCAGCGTCGCGCTCGAGGAGGCAAGCCCGATCCTGCCGACAGCCGTGCACCTGGACCGCCAGTACCAGTCGCTGGTCGGCTCAGTCGCGATCGAGCGCTACGTCGAGGAGAACCGCGGGCGGCGCGTCGAGCTGGTTGCGCAGCTGATCGGCGAGGCGGCTTCCTCCATCGTCGGCAACGAGGGAGGGGAGGACATCTCCCGCCTGAGTACGCAGCGCGGCAGCCGATCTATGGGCCACCGGTGGATCGCACATTGCCGGGCCGCCTGTTCCTGGGACTCAAGCGGCTGCTGGGTGATCCGGGCATAGACCGCCTGCAGGTATTCGAGCGGCAGTACCGCCTGGTGGCGCTGCTGACGCCGATCCTGCAGCATGTGCGGGAGCGCCTCGAGGCCGGGTTGCATGCGCCGCTGCCACCGATCCATCGTCGGGCGCCCCGTGGACTTCGAGGGTCGTGCATGCGATCGCGCAACGCGCTGGCGGTCCAGCGGCTCTCCGAGGCACTGGACCATGCGGGTCTCGCGCTCGAACGCAGTTCGATCCGAACCCGTCGCCGCGACGGGAGCTACCTGTGGCGCTCGCGCCAGCAGGGGGCAGGGCGTCGCGCTCACCGTGGATTTCGGCGGCGGCACGCTCGACCTTGCGGTGGTGCGCTACGCAGGGCGCGAGGTTTCGCGTGCTGGCCACGGCAGGGGCTGGCGCTGGGCGGCGATCGCATCGACCAGATGATCTTCTCGAGCCTGCTGTTTCCCGAGCTGGGCAAGGGTGAACTCTGGCGTCGCCCGGTGGACGGACGCGAGGTCGAAACGCTTTTCCCGTTCGAGGAGTTCGAGTCGGGGTTGCTGAACTGGCAGACCACGCACCTGCTGAACCAGAACCGCACGCGCGCCATGGTGGTCGACCGCCTTGTCGCGTGGCGGCGCCGCGGCGCCGAAATTCCAGCGACTGCTCGACCTGATCTCCTACAACTACAGCTACAACTGCATCCAGGCGATCAAGCGCGCGAAGGCAGCGCTGTCGCAGGTCGAGTCCACGCAGATCGACATCCCGGAGCTGAACCTGCAGGTGCCGCTTCACGCGCGCCGGTTCGATGCGCTCCTGGCGCCCGTGCTCGACCAGCTGCGCGGGCGCATGCTGTCCGTGCTGGAGCGGGCGCGCATTGCAGCCCGGCGAGGTGTCGGTGGTGATCCGCACGGGCGGGACCTCGGAGATCGTCGCCGTGAAGTCAGCTGCTGGAGGTGCTGTTTCCCGGGCCGGGTGGTCGGGCACGACCCCTTCACCAGCGTGGCGTGCGGGCTGGCGATTGCGAGCCTTCGCAGGGCTACGCGAGGCGCTGCTGGACTCGATCGCGGGAATAGCGTAGAGGCGGCCCGCAGTCGTTCCAGCATGGGTCGTCCGGTCCTGCATGCCAGACGTCTTCCTGTCATACAGCCGCGAAGACAAAGCCATCGCCACGCCGCTTTGCGGAGGGGCTGCGACGTGAGGGCTTCGATGTCTGGTGGGACCAGACGCTGCATTCCGGCGATCCCTACGACCGGCTGACCGAGCCGGCGCTGAGGGACGCGAAGGCGGTCGTAGTGCTCTGGTCACGCACACTCCGTCGATTCCCGTTGGGTGCGCGCCGAGGCGACGATGGCCGACCGCCGCGGCATGCTCGTGCCCGTCATGATCGGCGACTGCGAGCGGCCGCTGATGTTCGAGCTGACGCAGGCGGCGGAGCTGGCGCACTGGAAGGGCGATCCGGCCGATCCTGCGTGGTGCGCGTTCGTCGGCGATGTACGCCGCTTTGCGACCGGGGAGGCAGGCGCTGCAAAGGCGGACGGCGAACGCCCGCGAGGCAGCAGGCCATGCGGCACGAGCATCTGCTCCGCGGCCGCAGGCACTTCGCATTCGTGCTCATGGCCGCGCTGTTGCTGCTGGTGGGCGCCGTGGGCTTGGCGGCTCTGGAACCGGGATGCCGGTTCAGTGGCCGGGCAGGCCGGAACGACTGTCGTGGCTCAGCCAGGAGCCGGTATCCATCGCCGTGCTGCCTTTCGTGGACATGACGGCACAGGGCATCGACGCGCCGCTGGCCGAAGGCCTTGCCGAAGAGATCTCCAACTGGCTGGCGCAGATCCCGGACCTGCACGTGGTCGCGCGCACTTCCTCGTTCATGTTCAAAGGCGCCAACCAGGATGTCCGGAAGGTCGGGAAGCAACTCGACGCCACGCACCTGCTCGAAGGCTCCGTCCGGCGCGGGGACGGCATGGTGCGCATCACCGTGCAGCTGGTGGCTGCCGTCCGATGGCTATCACCTGTGGTCCAGGACCTTCAACATGCCCGATACCGATGCGCTGCACATCGAGGACGCCGTGTCACGCGCGGTGGCCGAAGCGTTGAACGCGCGCCTGTCCGACGAGACGGAGCGTCGCTGGAAGGCGCGGCTGTCGCAGGTGCCAGAGGCGTATGACCTGTACCTGCAGGGGCGTGTCGAGCAGAAGAAGCGCACGACCGAAAGCAACCTGCGCGCGATGGACTTCTATCGCCAGGCGATCGAGCAGGACCGGAGCTTTCCGCTGCCGTACGTCAGCCTGGCCGAGACGACGCTGAATGGTGTGACGTTGGCGAGAGGGGACTACACCGCGGTCGCCGCGCAGGTGACGGCACTGCTCGACCAGGCCGATGCGGTGACTCCGGACCTTCCGGAGACGATCGCGGTCCGCGGCTGGCTGGCCACCGAGCTGTACCGGATGGAGGATGCCAGCGTGCTGCTGGAGCGGGCCGTGGCGCTGAATCCGAACAATGCGGATGCCCAGCGCCGGCTGGGAAACCTGTATGCCCGGATGTCGCAGCCGCGCAAGGCCGCGGATCAGTATGCAGTCGCCGCACAGCTGGATCCCATGGATTTCAACATCCAGGTGAACCGGTGCCTGAGCCTGCAGGATCTCGCCGAGTATGTGGCCGCTGAAGAAGCCTGCGGGCGGGCGCGGCAGCTCAATGCCTCGCATTTCTGGGGGCCGCTGGCCACGTCCTACCTGGAGATGGGTCGCGGCGAGTTCGCCTCTGCGCTCGGTTGGCTTGACGGTGCAGTGGAGAGGGTGCCCCGGGGACTACTGGCTGATGGACTACCGGGTCTGGATGCTGCTGGCCATGTACCTCGACGACGAGGCGTTGCGCACGGTGGCCCGGTTGCCGGAATCGGCGAGTCCACGGCGGGAATTCCTGGCGGCCTCGATTGCAGTCGCGCGGCAGGACCGGGCTTCCATTGGCCCGGCGCTCGAGGCGTTTGCCCTCAAGAGCGGATTGTTTGGAATGACTGATTGGCTGAACCTGGCCAGCCTTCAGCTGGTCAGCGGTGACGCGGCCAGCGCGAAGGCGACGCTGGATCTTGCCAGGCAATCGCCCAGCTGGCAGCCGGCCTCGCTCACCGAGCCCGATCATGTCCGGATGGGGTACTCGGCCTCGATTGCAGTGGCGGGAATCGAACTCGCAGCCGGCAATCGAAGCGCAGCCATCGAGATACTCGACGCACTGGACAGCACGCTCGACAAGGTCGAGCTGGGCGGTGCCGCTTGCGGAGGCCTCCATGCGTTGCGCGCGCACTCGCGCGCCATGCGGGGGGATCCCGAGGGCGCGATGACGTTCCTGCGGCGGGCCCACGAGAAAGGCTGGCGCGAGGCAAGGGCCGCGCGCGTCGAACCGTATCTTCAGTTGCTGCGCGACCGCCCGGATTTCCGGCAGTTGCTCGAGACGATGGATCGGGAGATCAGGGCAGAGGCGACAGCAATCCAGGGGACGCTGGGCTGACTCCGGACCGGGATCGATCCGGAGTCACCCGGGAACTAGCCCGACCCCGCCTTTCTTCAGAAGTTTCAGTATCCGCACGAGGTCCGCCCGTCGTCCGGTGATCTGCACAGGCTTGTCGAGGGAGTGACCTCCCGGCGTTCCGCCTGTCAGGTATACGGTCTCAGTTTCGTCGCAGGGCGGCAGCCAGAACACTTCGTTGAACCGGTTAGCCGTTCGCCTCTTTAGCGTTGCCATCTGAACCTCCCATTTCAAGTTGCAGAACAGGGAAGGATTGACGGCTCACTGTAGCCCAGATTCAGTATTCCAGGCCCGCCCAACCGTATATCTCGTTGCACAGCGCCTCGATGGACTCCGGCCGGTCTTCGCCGGCCAGGTCGTCACGCACGGTGAACCCGTTGCTCACCAGCACATGCGAGAGGAACCTGTAGGAGGTGCGGTAGCGTGCAAGTTCCCCGGCCTTCACCGGCACCACATCGCCCGGCACCTGCGGTGCAAGTTCATCACGCATGTAGAAAACCTCGAAGGACATCAGCCCCCAGGCTCCATTGCGGTATTCGGCCCGGTAGAACACGCGCGCGTGGCTCGAAAGCATCACCGCGACACCTTGAAGCTCCGCCGGGATGTCGATGATGCAGGCCAGTGTCGCGACGGCACGATTGCCGGCGATGCGCACGGACACCGGCCCGAGCCGGTGCTTGGCAAGCGTGCCGCGCCGCGCCATGTCGCGCGATGCATCGACGAAATCATGGCCGCTGCCCTCGAACCAGCTGATGCGAACCACCGCGTCCGGGTGGAAGCAGGCCTTCATGCGCTCCCAGCGACCCATGTCGCGGCATTCACGTTCGGTCAGCACCAGCTGCGTGATCGCGCTGACATGCGCCGCCTCGGCGATGGCCTCCGGCGTTGCGGCCGGCATCGAAGCTGGCGGCCGCAATGCGCTCACGCGCTGCCGATCTCGCGCAGGTCTGGCGGCACGTGCGGGGCGAGCGCCTCGACCAGCGCATTGAAGACGCGCGGGTTGCCCGCGACGATGTTGCCGCCCTGCTTGTACTCGCCACCGTCCAGCGTGCCGATCAGGCCGCCGGCCTCGCGGATCATCAGGCTGCCAGCCGCCGTGTCCCAGGCCTTCAGGCCGATTTCCCAGAAACCATCGACGCGACCGGCCGCGACATAGGCGAGGTCGAGCGAAGCGGCGCCTGGCCGGCGCAGTCCGGCTGCGCTGGTGATGACGGTGCGCATCATCGCCATGTAGTTGTCGAGGTAGTGCAGGTTCTCGCGATAGGGAAAGCCGGTGGCGATCAGCGAGCCTTCCAGCGTCCGCTGCCGGCTCACCCGCAGGCGGCGATTCTCGAGGTAGGCGCCCTTCGCCGCGCGAAGCGGTGAACAGCTCCTGGCGCATCGGATCGTAGATCACGCCATGCTCCATGCGACCCTGCACCTGGCAGGCGATCGACACCGCAAACACCGGGAAGCCGTGCATGAAGTTCGTCGTGCCATCCAGCGGGTCGATGATCCAGGTGGTGTCGGCATTGCCGCTGGCGCCGCTTTCCTCGGCCAGGAAGGCGTGGTGCGGATAGGCCTCGCGCAGGATCTCGATGATCGCGGCCTCGGCCGCGTGATCGATGCTGGTGACGAAGTCGTTGAGTCCCTTGGTCGCGGTCTCGACGCCCTCGAAACGGCTCAGGCCGCGGATGATGATGTCGCCGGCCTTGCGGGCTGCGCGCACGGCGGTGTTCTGGAAGGGATGCATCGGGGAGCCTGAGGGACTGGAAGCGCTAGAATAGCAGGTCCGATGTACGCCTCCCCGATCCGCTTCGTGCTCGTCGACACCTCGCACCCCGGCAACATCGGGGCGGTGGCGCGCGCGATGAAGAACATGGGGCTGTCCGACCTGGTGCTGGTGAACCCACGCGAGTTCCCGCATCCGGAGGCCACGTGCCCGGGCCTCGGGCGCCGAAGACCTGCTTGCCGGCGCACGTGTCTGCGCCACCCTGGAAGAGGCCATCGCCGATTGCGGATTGGTGCTGGCCACCACGGCCCGTACACGCGAGCAGCACTTCCGCGTGCTCGAGGCGCGCGAGGCCGCCGTGCGCATCGTGGCCGAAGCCCGTGCCGGCAGTGGCGCGGTGGCGGTCGTGTTCGGCACCGAGCGCTTCGGGCTTTCCAACGAGCACCTGCTCAAGGCGCAGGCGCTGCTGCGCATCCCGGCCAACCCGGAGTATGAATCGCTGAACATCGCGATGGCCGCGCAGCTGATCGCCTACGAGATCCGCATGGCAGGCCGCGAAGGGCCGCAGCCACCCGATCGCGATGTGCCATTGGCGACGCCGGCCGAGATGGAGCGCTTCTACGCCCACCTCGAAACAGTGATGGAAGAAGTGGGCTTCCGTGACCGCACGCAGGGCGGCACGAACCTGATGGGACGCATCCGCCGCCTGTTCAACCGCAGCGAACTGGACGCGAACGAGGTGAACATCCTGCGCGGCTTCCTCACCTCGGTGCAGTCCAGGCGGCGCCGGGCGGGACAGGACCCATGAGCGCGCCGGTGTATCTGGACTACGCCGCCACCGCGCCCGTCGATCCGCGCGTGGCGCAGCGCGATGGGCGAGGTGCTCAGGATGCAGCTCGGCAATCCGGCAGCTGCGCACGTGTCGGGTCGCGCGGCATTCGGCGTGATCGAGGAGGCGCGCGCCGACGTGGCGGCGCTGGTGGGCGCCGAAGCGCGCGACATCGTGTTCACGTCGGGTGCCACCGAGGCCAACAACCTGGCGATCGAAGGCACTGTGGCTGCTGCGCAGCGCCAGCATCCGCGCGCTGCGGTGCACGTCGTCACGCTCGTCGACCGAGCACAAGTCGGTGCTCGAACCGGTGCGCGCGCTGGCCCGTCGTGGCGTGCACTTGACCATCCTGCAGCCCGATCACGAGGGACGTTTGTCACCCGAATCGCTCACCGCGGCGCTGACGCCACAAACGCGGCTGGTGACGCTGCTGCACGTGAACAACGAGACCGGCGTCGCGCAGGATCTGGCCGCGCTGGCCGAAGTGTGCGCATCGCGCGGCGTGCCGCTGCACATCGACGCCTGCCAGGGCGCCGGCAAGTTGCCGCTGGACGTGGCCGGCATCCCGATGCTCTCGTTCACGGCCCACAAGCTCGGTGGCCCGCAGGGCATCGGTGCGCTGTATGTCGCGCCTGCCCATCGCGGCTACATCGAGCCGATGATCCTCGGTGGCGGGCAGGAGCGGGGCCTGCGCGCGGGCACGCTGGCCACGCACCAGATCGCCGGGTTTGGCCTGGCCTGCCGGCTGGCGCGTGAATCGCTGCCCGGGTTCGGGCGGCGCGTGTTCGCACTGCGTGAGCGGCTCTGGAAGGGCCTCTCGGACCTGCCCGGCGTGATGCTCAACGGTCATCCCTCGCGGCACGCGCCGCACATCCTCAACCTCACCTTCGCAGGCGTGGAGGGCGAGAGCCTGTTTCTCGGGTTGCCCGGACTGGTGCTCTCCACCGGTTCAGCCTGCAACTCCGCCAGCGCGGAGCCTTCCTACGTGCTGCGCGCCCTGGGCCGCAGTCCGCAGCACGCCCAGACCTCGCTGCGATTCAGCCTGGGAGCCGACACGTCGGAGGCCGATGTCGACACCGCCATTGCGGCGGTGCGCGCCCGGCACCAGCAACTCTGGGCGCTTTCCCCCGCGAGACCGGCGCCAGCGCTTCCGGAGGCGCCGTGCGGCGTGCGCTACCTGGGCGAGGCCGGAGCCGAGCGGCTGGGGACCTGGGTGCGTTTCGCCGTACAGGTGGAAGGGGGGTTCGTGAAGGCCGCCCGATGCCAGGTCTATGGCTGTCCCGACACCGCAGCCGCTTGCAGCGTGGTCTGCGACCGGCTTGTGGACCAACCCATTGCTGCCCCCGTCATCGGCCGTCCTGAGGACTGGCGCATGAATGTCGGCGCGCCAGTTGAAAAGCTGGGCCGAATGCTCATGATCGAAGATGCGCTGGCTGCTTTGCGCCCGGCGTGAGCCTGACCATTTCGAGGAGAACCATGGCCATTTCGCTGACCCCTGCCGCCGCCGACCGCATCCGCAAGTTCATCGCCTCCCGGGGGCAGGGACTGGGGCTGCAAGCTCGGCGTGCGCAAGACCGGCTGCTCGGGCTTCGCGTATGTCATCAACTACGCCGACCAGGCGGCCCCGCAGGACCTGGTTTTCGAGGACCACGGCGTCAAGGTCTTCGTCGACCCCGACAGCCTGCAACTCATCGACGGCACCACCGTGGACTTCGTGAAGCAGGGCCTGTCGGAGTCCTTCCGCTTCCAGAACCCGAACATCAAGGGCGAGTGCGGCTGCGGCGAGAGCTTCAACATTTAGAAAGTCCTTGAAAATCTGGGACTTCCGCCCTCGATCCCATTGCCGGGCAACCCCCGGAACAGGTAAACTCCGGCCCCTTTTCCCCCAGCCGGAGTCCAATCCCCATGGCGCTTGAGCGCACCCTGTCCATCGTCAAGCCCGACGGCGTTGCCCGCAACCTCATCGGCCAGGTCTATGGCCGCTTCGAGAAGGCCGGCCTCACGATCATCGCCGCCCGCATGCTGCACCTCTCGCAGGCGCAGGCCGAGGCGTTCTATGCCGTCCACAAGGCGCGTCCGTTCTACAAGGACCTGGTCGCCTACATGACCTCCGGTCCGGTGATCGCGCAGGTGCTCGAAGGCGAGAACGCCGTCGCGAAGCACCGCGACATCATGGGCGCCACCGATCCGAAGAAGGCTGCTCCGGGCACCATCCGCGCGGACCTCGCCGAAAGCATCGAACACAATGTGGTGCACGGCTCGGATTCAGCCGAGAACGCCGCGGTCGAGATCGCGTTCTTCTTCAGCACCACCGAAATCTGCCCACGCTGACCGGATGACCGAGGCGCGCACCAACCTGCTGGGCCTGACCCGGCCGCAGCTCGAGGAATGGGTCCTCGGGCGCGGTGGCAAGGCCTTCCGCGCGCGCCAGCTGATGGAGCTGGATGTACAAGCGCGGCGGAATCGGATTTCGGCGCGATGACGGATCTCGCCAAGGAATTCCGCGCGCAGCTCGTCGAGACGGCCGAGATCCGCCTGCCGGAGATCGTCACGCGCCAGGATGCCGCCGACGGCACCATCAAATGGATGCTCAAGGCGGACAACGCGCAGGCCTTCGAGATGGTCTACATCCCGGATGCCGATCGCGCGACGCTGTGCATCTCATCGCAGGTGGGCTGCGCGCTGGACTGCAGTTTCTGCTCGACCGCGCAGCAGGGCTTCAACCGCAACCTCACCACCGCCGAGATCGTCGGCCAGGTGCTGCTCGCGCAGAAGGAGCTGGGCTTCCAGCCCGGCGACGAGCGCCTGATCAGCAACGTGGTGCTGATGGGCATGGGCGAGCCGCTGGCGAACTTCCGCAATGTCGTGCCGGCCATTGAAGATCCTGCTGGACGAGCTGGGCATCGATTTCTCGCGCCGCCGTCTCACGTTGTCCACCAGCGGGCTGGTGCCGCAGATCTACAAGCTGGCCGAGGAGACCAACGTCGCGCTGGCCGTGTCGCTGCACGCGCCGGATGACGAGCTGCGCAGCAAGCTGGTGCCCATCAACCGGCGGCACCCGATCGCCGAGCTGCTCGAAGCCTGCTGGCACTATCTCGACGAGCAGAACGGGCGCAGCGTCACCTTCGAGTACGTGATGCTCGACGGCGTGAACGATTCGCCCGCCCAGGCGCGCGCCCTGGCGCGGCTGCTGAAGGGCCACCCGGCGAAGGTGAACCTGATCCCGTTCAATCCGTTCCCGGGAACGCAGTACCGGCGATCCAGACCCGAGGCGATTCGGGCCTTCCTCGACCAGGTCCTGAAAGGGGGAGTGATGGCAACGATCCGCAAGACGCGTGGCGACGACATCGATGCGGCCTGCGGCCAGCTCGCCGGTCGCGTCATCGACCGCACCACGGTGCGCCTCGGCTCGCGGCACATCGGCGTCGTGGTGCAGGACGGCGCGGCGGTGACGCAATGAAACCAGCCGTGGCAGTTCATGGCAATTGCACTGGGCCTTGCCGGCTGCGTCAGCAGCAATCCGACCGGCTCGAAGGCGTCTGATTCGGACGCGGCAGTCGCCAACATCAAGCTTGGCGTGGCCTACATCCAGCAGGGCCAGCTGGCGCTCGCGAAAGACAAGCTCGACCGCGCCGTGAAGCAGGATCCACGCAACGTCGAAGGCCAGACGTCGATGGCTTTCCTGCAGGAGCGCCTCAACAACCCGGAAGAGGCCGAGCGCTACTACCGCAATGCGCAGCGCCTCGCGCCGGACAACGCCGAGGTCACGAACAACTACGCGGTGTTCCTGTGTCGCACCGGCAAGGTCGACAAGGCCCTCGAGATGTTCGATGAGGCCGCCAAGAACCCGCTGTACCGTACGCCATGGGCGGCACTGACCAACTCGGCGGTCTGCCTGCGTTCGGTCAGTCGCGACCAGGAAGCGTTGGCCTACCTGGAGCGCGCGTTGGCGTTTCGGCCGAACTACGTACAAGCCGTGATGGAACTGGGCGATACACAGCTGGAGCTGGGTCGCCCGGAACTCGCCAGGGCCACTGTCGACCGCTACCTGGCCCAAGGCGGCGTCGCAACGCCGGAAGTGCTGCTGATCGGCGTTCGCTCTGCACTGGGCAGCGGCGATCGCCCCGCGGCCGAAAACTTCGCGCGGCTGTTGCGCCGCGACTTCCCGAATTCGTCGCAGGCACGCGCGCTGACGCAGCTGATGCCTGGCAAGGGCTGAGGCAGGCCCGATGAGCGCGACGCCGGCCGCGGTACGCGGCATGAACGACGTGCTGCCGTCCGGCATCGCGGCCTGGCAGCTGCTCGAAAGCACCACGCGCGATCTGTTCACCGAATACGGCTACGAAGAGATGCGCGTGCCGGTGGTCGAGCACACGCAGCTGTTCAAGCGCGCCATCGGCGAGTTCACCGATATCGTCGAGAAGGAGATGTACACCTTCTCGATGGGCGATGGCGAGAGCCTGACGCTGCGCCCCGAGGCCACCGCAGGGATCGTCCGCGCGGCGATCACCAATGGCCTGCTGCGCGGCGCGCGGCTGAAACTGTGGACCAGCGGTCCGATGTTCCGGCACGAGCGTCCGCAGAAGGGCCGCTACCGCCAGTTCCACCAGATCGACGTCGAGACGCTGGGCTTTCCCGGTCCCGACATCGACGTCGAGCTCATCGCAATGACCGCGCGGCTGTGGCGGCGACTCGGCATCACGCGCGTGAAGCTGAAGCTCAACTCGCTGGGCACGCCGGAATCCCGCCAGGCCTATCGCGAAGTCCTGGTCCGCTATTTCCAGCAGCATGCAGACGCGCTCGACGAAGACAGCCGTCGCCGCCTCGGCGGCAATCCGCTGCGCATCCTCGACAGCAAGAACCCGGCAATGCAGGCCGTGGTGTCCGGCGCGCCGCTGTTGACCGCCCACCTCGACGAGGAGTCGCGCGACGCACTTCGAGGCGCTCTGCGGCGCGCTCGCGGCCATGGGCATCGACTACGTCATCGATCCGCGCCTGGTGCGCGGCCTCGACTACTATTCGCGCACGGTGTTCGAGTGGGTAACCGATGCACTCGGTGCCCAGGACGCCATCTGCTCCGGCGGCCGCTACGACGGGCTCATCACCCAGCTCGGTGGCGAACCGACACCGGCCATCGGCTTTGCCATGGGCGAGGAGCGCGTCGTGGAGTTGATCCAGCAGGCACAGGGCAGCGTCGTTGCGCCCGGCCCGGATGTCTACGTGGTCGCCGTCGGCGATGCGGCGGCGCGCGAATCGCTGGTGATCGCCGAGCGCCTGCGCGACGGCCTGCCCGGGCTGCGCTTCGAGGTGAACCTGGGCGGCGGCAACTTCAAGGCGCAGTTCCGTCGCGCCGATCGCAGCGGCGCGAAGCTGGCGCTGGTGCTGGGCGAAGACGAACTGGCACGCGGCGTCGCCGCGCTGAAACCCTTGCGCCGGGAAGGTTCGCAGGCCGAGGCGGCAATCGCCGAACTCGCTGCGCGCCTGCCTGTCGTACTCAAGTCCCTGGAGGAATAGAACACGTGGAACTGCTGTCTGAAGAAGAACAGACCGAGGCCCTGAAGGCCTGGTTGCGCCGCAACGGCCCGTTCATCATCGGGGCGATTGTCCTGGCACTGGCAGTGAATTTCGGCTTTCGCTGGTGGCAAGGTCATGGCCAGCGTGAGGCTGAACTGGCGGGCGGCTCCTACCAGCGCGTACTCGACCAGTTCGATGCCGGCAAGATCGACGAGGCGCTGGCACTGATCGAGGCGCTGCGCGGCGACCATCCCAAGTCACCCTATGTCGCGGCTGCGGATCTTGCCGCCACGCGCGTGTTCGTCGCGCGCAACGAACTCGACAAGGCTGAACTGCGCCTCAAGCGTGTTGCCGGCTACATGGAGGATCCGCAGCTCAAGCCGCTGGTGAACCAGCGCCTGGCGCGCGTGCAATCGGCCCTGGGTCGGCATGACGAGGCGCTGGCCACGCTCGGCACCGCGAACCAGGGTGCCTGCGAGCCCGCATTCGCCGAGGCGCGCGGTGATGTGCTCCATGCCAAGGGCGACCACGCTGGCGCGCTGCGGGAGTACGAGGCTGCACGCGCGGCACTGCCGCCGACCACCGCGCAGGGCACCGGCATCGGCGAGGTTGCTTGACCTGAAGATCAACGACCTGCGCGCCGAGGGCGTCAAACAGTGAAGCCACCCGCAATCGGGCGTGTCCTCTCCGCGCTGCTGCTGTCCACGGGCCTGGCGTTCGCGGCCGGCTGCTCGAAGGACAAGAACATCGATCCGCCGGCGGAGCTGACGAAGTTCGAGTCCGCCGCGCGAATCCAGACCGTCTGGAGCGCGAGCGCCGGTGGCGGCGAGCCGAAAATGCGGCTCGGGCTGAGTCATGCGATCCATGACGGGGCAGTGTTCGCAGCCGATCACAAGGGCAACGTCTCGGCGTTCAGCCTCGAGAATGGCAAGCGCCTCTGGCGCACCGAAACAAAAATGCCGTTGACCGCCGGCCCGGGTGCCGGAGAAGGCCTCGTGGTCGCGGGTGCGAGCCACGGCGACATGGTCGCGCTCGACGCGAAGACCGGCGAGGTCCGCTGGAAGGCGCGCATCAACAGCGAACTGCTGTCCGCGCCCGCCATCGTTGCGAAGGCTGTTGCGTTGCGCGCCGTCGACGGCCGCGTCGTCGCGCTGTCGCCGGTTGATGGCAAGGAGATCTGGTCTGCCGAGCAGCAGGTTCCGCGACTTTCGCTGCGTGGTACGGCGCGCCCGGCCGTCGGCGGACGACATGGTGATCTCCGGTTTCGACAACGGCCGCGTGCTCGCGATGAACATCGCGGACGGCGCGACGGTCTGGGAATCACTGGTTTCGCCCGCCGACTGGCCGCACCGAGCTCGAGCGCCTCATCGACATCGACTCGGCCGTGCAGCATAGTCGGTGACGACGTGTACGCGGTGACCTACCAGGGCCGGATCGCCCGTCTTGCGCGCGATTCCGGCCAGTCTGGTGGTCGCGCGACCTGTCCAGCTATCGTGGCCTGACCATCGGACGAGGACGGTGTCTACGTCTCGACCTCCGAAGGCAGCGTGATCAAGATCGGCCGTCGCACCGGCGTCGAGATGTGGAGCCAGGATGTCCTGAGCCGTCGCCGGCTGTCGGCCCCCGCGGTCACGGGCAACTTCGTGGTGGTCGGCGATCTCGACGGCTACGTGCACTTGCTCGATGCGAGCCACCGGCGACCTGGTGGCGCGCGAGCACGTCGGTGGCGAGCGCTTCGCGGCCGATCCCGTCGTGCAGGACGGCCTCGTGATCTTCATGGACGCCGACGGCAAGCTTGCCGCGCTGCGCGTCGAGCCCAGGGCCGGCGCGGCGAAAGAGTAGGGCCCCAGCCATGCTGCCGATCGTCGCGCTCGTCGGTCGGCCCAACGTCGGCAAGTCGACGCTGTTCAACACGCTGACGGCACGCGCGACGCCATCGTGGCCGACGTGCCCGGTGTCACGCGCGACCGCCAGTACGGCTTCGGCCGACTCGGACACGTGCCGTACGTCGTCGTCGACACCGGCGGCCTGGTCGAGAGCCCCCGTTCCACCGTCGAACGCAGATGCGCATGCAGACCGAGCGCGCCATCGCGGAAGCCGACCGGCTGGTGCTGGTCGTCGACGGCCGCGCGGGCCTCACCGCCGAAGACCATGTCAGTCGCCGCGCTGCTGCGCCGCTCCGGCAAGCCGGTGTTGCTCGCGGTCAACAAGGCCGAAGGCCTGGATCGCCGGCGTCGTCGGCGCGGATTTCCACCGCCTGGGTCTCGGTGAGCCGATGGCGATCGCGGCCACGCATGGCGCCGGCTGCGAGGCACTGATGGAGCGTCGTGCTCGAGGGACTCGAGCCCCAGGAAGGGCGAAGACGGTCCGCAGGATCGACTCGATCCGCATCGCCGTCATCGGTCGGCCGAACGTCGGCAAGTCCACGCTGGTCAACCGGCTGATCGGCGAGGAGCGCGTGATCGCCAGCGACACGCCGGGCACCACGCGCGACAGCATCCTCGTGCCCTTCGAGCGCGACGGCCGCGACTTCACGCTGATCGACACCGCCGGCGTGCGCCGCCGCGCGCGCGTCGACGACGAGATCGAGCGCGCCAGCGTCGCACGAGACGCTGCAGGCCATCGCCGAAGCGCACATCGTGGTCCTCGTGCTCGACGCGCACGACGTGCATCGGCGAGCAGGACGCCAGCGTGCTGGGCCTCGCGCTGCAGCGCGGCCGCGCGCTGCTGCTCGCCGTGAACAAGTGGGACGGCATCCCGCATGGACCAGCGCGAGCAGATGCGCAACGACCTGCTCGCTGCAGCCTCGATTTCGTGCCGTTCGCGCCGATGCACTTCATCTCCGCGCGCCACGGCACCGGCGTGGGCGAGCTGGCGTCTCGCGCCGTGCGCGCCTTCGACGCCGCCATGCGGCAGATGCCGACGCCGCAGCTGACGCGAGTGCTGGAGAAGGCGCTCGAGGCCGCACCAGCCGCCGCTGGTCCGCGGCCGGCGCATCAAGCTGCGCTACGCGCACCAGGGTGGCCGCAACCCGCCGCGCATCGTCATCCACGGCAACCAGACGGCAGACGCCCGATGCCTACACGCCGCTATCTCGCCAACGTGTTCCGCGAGGCGTTCGACCTGTTCGCCAGTCCGGTGGCGGTGGAGTTTCGCAGCGACGTGAATCCGTATGGCGGCAAGGAACGCCGGCTGGCCGACGAACGCCAGCTCGCAGCGAAGAAGAAGGCCGGCGCGAAGAAGGCGGCGAATCGCGCACCACGCCGCAAGGTTGCCACCGGCAAGCCCACGGGCCGCCGGCCGCGCTGAGCGCTCAGCCCGTAGGGGAGGAGGCAGCCGGTTTGGCCGGCGCCGGTGTCGGCAGGAACAGCGCCGGATCCACCGACGCACCGTTGAGCAGCACGCCAAAGTGCAGGTGCGCCCCGGTGACGCGACCCGTGGCGCCCACCTTGCCGATCACCTGTCCGGCCTTCACCGCTTCGCCCTTCTTCGCCACGTACTGGCTCAGGTGGCAATACAACGTCACGAAGCCGCTGCCGTGATCGATGATCACGGTGTTGCCGTTGAAGAAGAAATCACCGGTGTCGAGCACGACGCCATCGGCTGGCGCGACGATGGGTGTACCCGTGGGCGCCGCGATATCCATGCCCGAGTGCGGATTGCGCGACTGCCCGTTGAACACACGACGCAGTCCGAAGGAGCTGGACCGTGGCCCCTCCACCGGCGTACGCAATGCAAACGTGGCGGGCAGGCTGTCGCTGAAGCTGTCGAGCGATGCGCGTTGCCGCTTCTGCTCGGCGTCGACCCGTGCCGCGTTCTCGGGGGAGAGATCGACCTGGCCCGGCTGCACTTTCAGGCTCTGTTCGCGGTATTTCTTGTCTGCCACCGTGAAGGTCACTTCGCGCGCGGGCGCATCAGCGTCTTTCACTTCAATCCGCTGCGTGCCGGGCTTCGTTGCCAGCGGCAGCCCGACGATGGCCTTGTGCCGACCGCCATCGACAACTGTGAGCACGCGCCGGTCTTCAAACCGGACATCGGGGGCCACGCCCAGGGCCGGACCTACATCAAGGATCACCACGCCACCCGGGACCGCGCTCGAGCGGGGCAGCGCTCCCCACGCTCCGGAACCGAAGCCCGAGGCGAGGGCAATTACCAGCAGTTTCTTCACCATATACCCGTGTACTATACACGTGTGAAAAGACCATGGCCCAATGGCATCCGTGAACCGGCCTACCGCGCCGATGCACCGCGGCAGACCGTCAGCCTGACCATCAATTCCGACCTGTTCGCGCGCGTGAAGGCTGAGGGCATCAACGCCTCGCGAGTAGCCGAGGAAGCACTGGCGCAGGAGCTGGACCGCCGCAGGCGTGCCGACATCGAAGCCGAAGTCCGCACAGGCCTCGCCGCCGTGAATGCGTACGAAGAAGCGCACGGCAGTTTTGCCGACCATGTGCGAGCGCATTACCGCGAGCGCGAAGAGCGCAGCGAGTAGTGCAGCAGTTCGACGTCTTTCCGAATCCCATCGCCGCCTCCAGGCGCGCCTATCCGCTCCTGGTCTGCATGCAGTCAGACCTGTTTGCCTCAGGTTCGGACAGGGTGGTCGCGCCGATGGCGTTGCGCCGGAATCTGGCTGGAGCCATGACCAGGATCTCTCCACCGGCCACTGTAGGCCAGGACGAGTACCTCGTGCTCGTCAGCACGCTGGTCACGGTTCCTTCGCAGATGCTTTCGCACCGCCTGGCCAACCTGACAAGCCATCGCGAAGCGCTGCTCGGCGCAATCGACCTGCTCTTCTACGGGGTCTGATCGGGCTCCGGCAGCGTGCCCGTTACGCGCGCCTTCAGCCGGCCTTTCGACAGTCGCGCCTCGATTTCATCGCCGATGTTCACCTGCGCAGAGTCCTGCATCACCGCGCCATCCGGCGTGGTCACGATGGCGTAGCCGCGCGCCAGCGTCGCCAGCGGGCTGATCGCATCGAGCGAGCGTTGCGCGAGCTGCAGGCGGTGCAGCAGTCGCGACAGCCGGTTTTCCCAGGCACTGCGCAACCGCAGGTCAAGTTCATCCAGCCTCTGCACCTGCTGACGCAACCGCACGCCCGGGTGTGCACGCTGCAGCCGCGCAGCCAGCTGTTCCTGCCGTTCCATCGCGCGTGCCAGCCGTCGCTCCATCGCCAGGCCCAGCCGGCGGGACACCGCCTCCAGCTGCCCGAGCAATTCGCGGCGGTCGGGAACCACGATCTCGGCTGCACCCGAGGGCGTCGGCGCGCGCACGTCGGCTGCGAAATCCGCGATGGTGAAATCGATCTCGTGCCCGATGCCGCTGACCACCGGGATCGTGCAGCGCCGGATCGCGCGCGCCACGCGCTCGTCGTTGAAGCTCCACAGGTCCTCGATCGATCCGCCGCCGCGCGCCAGGATCAGCACATCGCTGTCGCCCATGCGGCTGGCTTCGTCGATGGCCTGCACGATGGCCTCGGCCGCCGCAGCGCCCTGTACCGGCACCGGGTGGATGCGAACCACCGCCGGCGGAAAGCGCCGCGCGAGGATATGCAGGATGTCGCGTATGGCAGCGCCAGTCGGAGAGGTGACCACCGCGATGCGCTTCGGCATCGCCGGCAGCCGTCGCTTGATGCCGGCGTCGAACAGTCCTTCGGCGGAGAGCTTCGCCTTGAGCCGCTCGAACTCCCGCCGCAACGCCCCTTCGCCGGCATCCTCCATGACCTCGACGATCATCTGGTAGTCGCCGCGCGGCTCGTACAGGCTCACGCGTCCCCGCACCATCAGGTGCTGTCCGTCCTTCGGCCGGAAGCCCACGCCGCCATTGCGCGCACGGAACATGGCGCAGCGGATCTGCGCGTCGCGATCCTTCAGCGAGAAATACCAGTGGCCGGAGGCCGGGGAGGAGAAGTTGGATAGCTCCCCCTCCAGCCAGAGCGACGGCAGGCCGGCATCCAGCAGCATCCGCACCTCGCGGTTCAGGCGGCTGACGGTATAGACGACGCGCTCGGGAGGAGAGGCCATGGGTGAATAATATCTGCAACGCGCTTAAACCCGGCTGCCCCCGCGGGCGTCAAACCTCCCGAAATGACCGGAATCCACCATTCGCCCTGTGACGTCGGCCCGCTGGTCGAGCGCGCCCGGGCAGGGGACATGCGCGCCTTCGAGGCGCTCTACCGGCAGCACGTGGGACGCGTCTATGGGCTCTGCCTCCGCATGCTTCGCAGCCCGGATGTGGCCGAGGACTGCACCCAGCAGACCTTCATCAATGCCTGGCGGGCGCTGCCGACCTTCGAGCAGCGCAGTGCGTTCGGGACCTGGCTGCACCGCATCGCCGTGAACATCGTGCTCTCCCGGCAGCCGCGCCAGGGGTCCGACTTCGCGGCGTACAAGGGTGAGGCCATCGATCCAGCCGAAAACTGGATATTCGAGACCCCTGTGGAGGTCGCCGAGATAGAGGGCGCCATCGGGGCGCTGCCCGCGGGCGCACGCGATGTGCTGGTCCTCAGCGGCCTGTACGGCTACTCGCATGGCGAGACGGCCTCGATGCTCGGGATCGCCGAAGGCACCTGCAAGGCGCAATTGCACAGGGCCCGCCAGCTGTTGAGGCAGCGGCTGGGCCTGGAGGATGGAACGCATGGCTAAGTCGATCGACGAACTTCCGCAGAGCGTGGAGCCCACGCACGACCTGTGGCCGGCCATTGCCGCGCGCATCGAGTCCGAAGGCGCCGCGAGTGTCGCGCGGCGCGCGACCCGGCCCCGGGCAGGCATTCCGCGCTGGATGGCGGGACTTGCGCTGGCTTCGCTGGCCGTGCTGGCCGTCGGCCTGTACTGGCGCACACAGCAGTCGCCGCAGTCCGATCCCGGGTTGCTGCAAGCCGGCCTCTTCGCCGAGGCGCAGCTGGGCGTGGACGAAGGCCTCGCGGCCATCCGCGCAACGCGGATCCAGATCGAGGCGGCTCTTGCGCAAGACAGTGGAAACCCGGAGCTGCAGGCGATGCTTGCAGGGAGTCTCTATGAGGAATCGCGCGTCATGTGGCTGGTTGCTGATGCCGGCCTGCCGGCAGGAGTGCTCTGAAATGAAGATCAGGAAAATCCTTGCAAGGATGGCGGTTGCCTGCGTGGCTGTTGCCTCCGTGATCGGTGCCACCGTCGCCGCGGGCGCGGGAGTCCACTTCACGAAGCAGGGCGCGGCCGACCCGCGCGGCCGGGTCGATATCGCCAATGTCTCCGGCTCGGTGGAGATCACGACCTGGGACCGCCCCGAGTTCGCGGTGGACGCGCAACTGGAGGAGGGCGTGGACCGCGTCGACGTCACGTCGCGGGACGGCACCACGCAGATCCACGTCGTGCTGAAGAAAAACCCCCGCAAGACCGGCGCCGACCTGAAGGTCAGTGTGCCTTCCGGCAGCCGCATCGAGGTGAGCACGGTCAGCGCTTCGATTGTCCAGCGCGGCAGCTTCACCAGTTCGCAGCTGCGTGCAGTCAGCGGTTCGGTCAAGGTCGAGGGCGCGGGTGAGGAACTGGAGGTGCGCTCGATCAGTGGCAGTGTCGAGATTGCCGGTGGCGGCACGATTGCGCACACACAGACAGAGAGCGTCAGCGGATCCATCCGGGCGCGTGATGTGATCGGCGAGTTCCTCGCCCAGACCACCAGCGGCAGCGTCGACGTCTCCATGCCCAGTGCGCAGCGTGTCCGCGTGCGTTCGGTATCGGGCCGTGCAGCCATCGAGGCGACGCTGGCGCCCATGGCCAGGGTCGAAGTGGAATCCGTCAGCGGCTCGGCGGACGCCCGTCTGAGCGCAGAACAGGGCTTCAGCTACGACCTGTCGAGCTTCGGTGCCTCGGTGAACAACTGCTTCACGGGCGGCCAGAAGACCGGCAGCGTCGGTGCCGCCAGCGGCACCGTGCGCATGCGTACGCACAGCGGATCCATCACGCTCTGCGACAAATAGGGCTCGTCACGACCCGGGCGGGTCGCCTTCGGGTGGCCTGCCCTCGGGCGGCACGCAGCGTCACCGACTCCGTCTCCGGGTCGAACAGTATCCGCACTTCGCGGCTCTCCACCTGCGCGCGCAACCGCCCCACCTTCTCCTCGAAACTGAGCTCCACCGCGCCGTAGTCGGTTCCCTCGCGCAGCACGAAATTCTCCAGCACGCCCGTCAGTGCATCGGGAGAAAGCAGTTCATAGGGAATTTCCACGCTCATTCTCGGCACCCAGGCTTCAGCGCAGCGCGCGGTTCACGTACACGGCCATCAGCAGCAGGCTCACCAGCCCGATCGCCGCGGCCGTCAGCATGCCGGAAGTGAACGCGACATGCGCCGGAGCAAGCAAGGCGTCGGCCACCAGCGGATTCTGCGCCGCCATCTCCACCGCGCCGCCCAGCGTCGAGCCGGCGACCTGCGAGGACGCTGCATCCAGTTCCGGGGCATTGCATTGGCCATCCTGGCCCGGAATATCGCCGCGCCCAGGCTGCCCAGCAACGCAATTCCCAGCGCGCCGCCCAGCTCGAACGCCGTCTCCGAAAGCGCAGCCGCTCCACCCGCGCGTTCCGCTGGCGCCGAGCTGACGACCAGGTCCGTCGTCAGCGAGGCCACCGGCGTGAAGCCGAAGGAAAACACCACCAGCGAGGCGACCAGCAGCAACAGCGGCCCCTCCGCGCGCACGCCCAGCAGCATCGCGAAGCCCGCCGCCGCCACGACGAGGCCCGCGGTCATCAGCTGCCGCGGATTCCAGCGATGCGCGAGCGCCGGCACCACGCCGGAACCCAGGATGAACGCCAGCGCCGAGGGCAGCGACCACAGTGCCGCAGCCAGTGGCGTCAGCCCCAGCACCAGCTGCAGGTACTGCGCCATGAACAGGTAGATGCCGGCGATGAAAAACGCCCCGGCCAGGTTCACGAACAGCGCGGCGCGAAAGGCACGGCCTTCAAACAGTTTCAGGTCCACGAACGGATGTGCAAGCGCGCGCTGCCGCCGCAGGAAAATCAGCCCGACGATCACTCCCGCTGCAATCGGGCCGAGCGCATGCAGGCTGACCCCGTAGGCGGCAATCTCCTTGATGCCGTAGACCACCGACAGCACCGCCACCAGTGACAGCAGCGCGCTGGCCAGGTCGAGCGGCTCGCTGGGTCGCTGCGGTACTCCGGCAGCAACCACCGGCCCAGCACCAGCAGCAGCGCCATCATCGGCACGTTGACCAGGAACACCGAGCCCCACCAGAAATGCTGCAGCAGCAGCCCGCCGACCACGGGGCCGAGCGCCGTGCCGACCGAGAAGCTCGCCATCCACACCGCGATGCCGGTGCGACGCTCGCTTCTCGTCGTGGAACATGTTGCGGATCAGCGACAGCGTCGAGGGCGCCAGCGTGGCGCCGGCGATGCCCAGCACCGCGCGCGCGGCGATCAGCTCTCCGCGCGGTCGCGCGAACGCCGCCAGCAGCGAGGCCGCGCCGAACGTCGCCGCGCCGATCAGCAGCAGCCGGCGACGACCGATCCGGTCGCCCAGCGTCCCCATCGTCACGAGGAAGCCGGCCACCATGAAGCCGTAGATGTCCATGATCCACAGCAGCTGCGGCGGCACTGGGCTTCAGGTCCCGCGTGAGCTGCGGCACCGCGAAGTTCAGCACCGTCAGGTCCATCGCGTAGATCAGGCAGGGCAGGGTCAGGACGGCAAGTCCCACCCATTCCCGGGTCCCGGCCCGGGCGGTGGAGGTCGAAGGGGGCATGACCCCATTCTGAAGTAGTCCGCCTCAGGACAGGTAGCGCACCTGCACACCGAAACTTTCGTAGACACTTGCAGCGCGGCGATCGCAAGTGAAAAGCTCGGCATGGTGCTGGGCCGCGGTGGCGGCCACCAGCGCGTCGTAGACCGCGCCTCCGACGACTTCACGCTCCGGAAGTGAAAGCACGAACTTCCTGTGCCCGGATGCGTCAAGGCGCAGCATTGGCTCGGGGAATCGCGCCTGGAGAAAGTCCCTGACGATTGCGCCAGGGCAGCGATGCGGCGCCGGCAGGCGGGTCAGGACCGAATAGGTCTCCAGGGAACAGTGCTCGATGAGCCGCACATCCTGGTCGAGGAGGCCGCGCGCCTTAAGGTGGTGCTCGTGCCAGGAGGCGAAGGCCGCGACCACGACGCTGGTGTCGACGGCCTTCACTGCCGGATGCGCTCCAGGGCGTCCCTGACTTCGCCAGCAGTGAGGCGGGGCAGAGGCTTTTCCGGCACGGCCACCAGGCCCTTTCCGCGCTTCTCCAGTCGAAGTGCCGCCGGGGCGATCTCGATCTCGAGTCGCCCATCCCTGGCGCGCATCTCCAGCGGCTGGCCGGGCTTCAGTTGAAGGGCTTCGCGGACGGCCTTCGGGACGACGATTCGGCCTGCAGAGTCCATGGTTACTTTCATGCCATTAATCATGGCAGAAAAATGGCATAGGGGAGGGGATGTGGTGCTCATCCGTGGATTCGACTGCACGCCGCCGTTGCCTGCACTTCGCGAATTACGCGCGATTGGTCGATTTGGCCGTGGATCACGGTGCGAGCAGCAGCAACGCCACACCCGTGACGATCAGCACCATCCCGGCCAGCTGGCGTGCCGACGCGCGCTGCCTGAACACGCGCCAGCCCACTGCATTGGCGAACAGCACCTCCACCAGCCCCAGCGTGCGCACATTCGCCGCCGCCGTCAGGGAGAAACCCAGGAACCAGAATTGGGAGGCCAGCGCGCCAAGGAATCCCGCCGGCACGCGACTGCCGCCACAACCGCAGGCTTCCCACCAGGGCCGGACGCGCGAAGACCAGCAGCCACATGCCCAGCAGGAGGGCCTGCAACCCCAGTGACCAGGCTAGGGTCGTCGAGGCCCGCATCCAGTAGCCACCCTCCGGCAGCGCGAGCACGCCACCGCGAAACCCCACCGCCGCCAGTGCGAAGCAGGTGCCCGAGGCGATGCCCAGCAGCGCGGCCGCCGGAGTCCCGCGCCTATCCACTTTTCACCCGGCCTGAGCGCAGTCAGTCCTACGCCGATCGTGGCGATGACAATGGCCGCGGACCGTAGCCACGTAAGGTGATCGCCCAGGATCAGCAGCCCGAACACGGCGATCTGCACCGCCTCGGTCTTCGACAGTGCCGTGGCCACCGAGAACGACCCACGCTTCATCGCGGCCAGCAGCAGCGCCGTGGCCAGGATCTGCACGATCGCGCCGCCCGCGGTAAACGCAAGGAACCAGGGCGTCGCGGCCGGCACGGCCGAGCCTGTCGCGACTGCCGCCGCAACCAGGAACAGCAGCGCGAACGGAAAGCCGTAGAGGAAGCGCACCTGCGTCGCCCCCAGCGTCCCCAGCGAGGCGGTCAGCCCGCTCTGCATGGCGTTGCGGGCCGTCTGCGCGGTCGCCGCGATCAAAGTGAAGGGAATCCACAACATGCGGGCCATTCTCCGCCAGTTGCCGCACCCCCACCCCCCCTGTAAAATGCGCCATGCGAATCCTTGAAGAAGCCCTGACGTTTGACGACGTCCTGCTGGTCCCGGCCAGCTCCGCGGTCCTTCCTCGCGAAGTCGACCTCGGCACCCAGCTCACCCGCACCATCCGCCTCGGCCTGCCCATCCTGTCTTCCGCGATGGACACCGTCACCGAGGCGCGCCTCGCCATCGTCATGGCGCAGGAAGGCGGCATGGGCATCATCCACAAGAACATGACCATCGAGGCGCCAGGCCCGCGAGGTCACCCGCGTGAAGAAGCACGAGTCGCGGCGTGATCCGCGACCCCATCACGGTGCTCGCCCGACCTCACCATCCGCCAGGTCATCGAGCTCACGCGCGCGCGCGGCATCTCCGGCGTGCCGGTGGTGCAGGGCGAGAAGGTCGTCGGCATCGTCACCAACCGCGACCTGCGCTTCGAGACCAAGCTCGATGCGCTCGGTGTCTTCCGTGATGACGCCGCGCGAGCGCCTCATCACCGTGCGCGAAGGCGCGCCGAAGAACGAAGTGCTCGGCCTGCTGCACAAGCATCGCATCGAGAAGGTGCTGGTGGTCGGGGACGACTCCGAGCTCAAGGGCATGATCACGGTCAAGGACTTCCAGAAGGCCACCGACTACCCGCGCGCGAACAAGGACGAGAGCGGGCGCCTGCGCGTCGGTGCCGCCGTCGGCACCTCGGCCGACACCATGGATCGAGTCGCCGCGCTGCGCGAGGCGCATGCCGATGTCGTCATCGTCGACACCGCGCACGGCCACTCGCAGGGCGTCATCAACATGGTGCGCGCCATCAAGAAGAGGTGGCCGGAGCTGCAGGTGATCGCCGGCAACATCGCCACGACGGAAGCCGCGAAAGACCTGGCCGCCGCGGGTGCGGACGCGGTGAAGGTCGGCATCGGCCCCGGCTCCATCTGCACCACCCGCATCGTCGCCGGCGTCGGCGTGCCGCAGATCAGCGCCGTGTCGAACGTGGCACTCGGCCTCGAGGGCACGGGTATTCCGCTGATCGCCGATGGCGGCATCCGCTATTCCGGCGACATCGCCAAGGCGATTGCCGCCGGCGCGCACTGCGTGATGATCGGCGGCATGTTCGCCGGCACCGAGGAAAGCCCCGGCGAGGTGGAGCTCTACCAGGGCGCCTCGTACAAGGCCTATCGCGGCATGGGCAGCCTCGGCGCCATGGCGAGAGAAGCAGGGCTCGGCCGACCGCTACTTCCAGGACGCAGCCGCGGAGCTGGAGAAGCTCGTGCCCGAGGGCATCGAAGGGCGGGTGGCCTACAAGGGCAGCCTCGTGACGATCCTCTACCAGCTCGCCGGCGGCCTGCGCGCCGCGATGGGCTACACCGGCAGCGCGCACCATCGAGCAGTTGCGCACCCGGCCCCAGTTCGTGCGCATCACCGGCGCCGGCATGCGCGAGAGCCACGTGCACGACGTGATGATCACGAAGGAAGCGCCGAACTACCGGATTTCGCGGTGAGGGAAAGGTGAGGGTGTCAGCGCAGGTATTGGCCAACGCCGACAAGTGCAGCTGCGGCAGCGATCATGCCGCAGCCATCATCAGTCCGCAGGCGGATTGTGAGGCTGTTCTGCAGATGCCGGCCATCTCGGATCTGAAGATCCTTGGACAGCGAGATTTCCCATCGCCGGAAATCTCCTGGCCGAATCGATGTCCTTGGAACTCAGCATTCATCTCGCTGCGGACGTGCATCCAGGTCCGCCTTGGTGGCGAGCTTGTCCATCATCTCCCGCTCCATCGCGTCGATGACGGCTCTGGCCTTGTCGTCCGGGACATTGATGCTCACGAGGGCATCATACAGCGAATACACCACACTCATCGAACGTCCTTCCTGGCTAACGTTGGCGTCCATGTTGGCATCGACTCATCCTGCTCGCGAGCCACATAAGTGTCAAATCCGAGCCAGAATCCCGTGACCGCACCGCACCAGGACATCCACGCCCACCGCATCCTGATCCTCGACTTCGGCTCCCAGTACACGCAGCTCATCGCGCGCCGCGTGCGCGAGCTCGGCGTCTACTGCGAGATCCATCCCTGGGACGCCGGCGACGACGAGTCCGCGCCTTCAACGCCCAGCGGCATCATCCTCTCCGGCGGCCCCGAATCAGTCCTGCAGCCCAACGCACCCTTCGCGCCGAAGGCCGTGTTCGAGCTCGGCGTCCCCGTGCTCGGCATCTGCTACGGCATGCAGACCATGGCCGCGCAACTCGGCGGCAAGGTGGAGCCCGGCGCCGTGCACGAGTTCGGCTACGCCGAGATCCGCGCGCGCGGCCACTCCACGCTGCTGCGCGACATCGAGGACCGCGTCAACGACGAAGGCCACGGCCTGCTCGACGTGTGGATGAGCCACGGCGACCACGTCACCGCGCTGCCGCCCGGTTTCAAGGTGATCGCCTCCACCAGCGACGTGCCGATGGCCGGCATGGCCGACGAAACCCGCAAGCTCTACGCGCTGCAGTTCCACCCCGAAGTCACGCACACGAAGCAGGGCGCGCGCATCTACGCCCGCTTCCTGCACGAGATCTGCGGCTGCGGCGAGAGCTGGAACGCCGGCAACATCATCGAGGACGCCATCGCCCGCGTGCGCGCGCAGGTCGGCAAGGGCAGGGTGCTGCTGGGCCTCTCCGGTGGTGTGGATTCATCAGTCGTGGCCGCGCTGCTGCACAAGGCCATCGGCGACCAGCTGACCTGTGTGTTCGTGGACCACGGCCTGCTGCGCCTGCACGAGGGCGACGAGGTGATGCGCGTGTTCGCGAAGAACCTCGGCGTGAAGGTGATCCGCGTGAACGCCGCCGACCGCTACTTCCGCGAGCTCAAGGGCGTGCGCGACCCCGAGGCCAAGCGCAAGGTCATCGGCCGGCTGTTCATCGAGATCTTCGACGAAGAGGCCGCGAAGCTCACCGACGTCGCGTTCCTCGCCCAGGGCACCATCTACCCGGACGTGATCGAGTCCGCCGGCAGCAAGACCGGCAAGGCGCATGTGATCAAGAGCCACCACAATGTGGGCGGCCTGCCGGCGCACATGAAGCTGAAGCTGGTCGAGCCGCTGCGCGAGCTGTTCAAGGACGAGGTGCGGAAGCATCGGGCTGGAGCTGGGGCTGCCGGCGGAGATGGTGCACCGGCATCCGTTCCCGGGGCCGGGACTGGGCGTGCGGATCCTGGGCGAAGTGACGCAGGCGGCTGCAGATACGCTGCGGCTGGCGGATCACATCTTCATCGAGGAGCTGCGGAAGAGCGGGTGGTACGAGAAGACCAGCCAGGCGTTTGCGGTGTTCCTGCCGGTGAAGAGCGTCGGCGTCACCGGCGACGGGCGGCGTCACGAGCCGGTGATCGCGCTGCGGGCCGTCGAGACGATCGATTTCATGACGGCGCACTGGGCGCACCTGCCGTATGAGCTGCTGGATGTGTGCTCGCGGCGGATCGTGAACGAGGTGAAGGGGATCTCGCGGGTGGTCTATGACATCAGCGGCAAGCCGCCGGCGACGATCGAGTGGGAGTGATTAGGTGCCTTTCGCGGTCTATCGGCATCCCGCGAAATACGAACCTAAGTCACTGAAAAATAACAAATAACCTCTCCGGATCGTTCGCCGTCTATCGGCACCAAGCGAGTCACTCTGACGGTAAAACTGGGTTCTGGTGCATTGGCGTCCGAGCCCTAGAATCCGCGTCCCATTTAGAGGACGGACCGGATGGCCAGACGTACTGCGCGCGACCCTATCTACAGCGGCCGTCGCTTCTCCGCCGAGACCATCGAAACCTGCGTGCGCTGGTACATCACCTACCGGCTGAGCTATCGCGATCTGGTTGCGATGATGGCGGAGCAGGGGATCGTCGTGTCCCACACGACGATCATGCGCTGGGTGCTGCGCTACGTGCCCGAGTACGAACGGCGTTGGTCGCGGTTCGCGCGATCGCCGGGATCGTCCTGGCGCATGGATGAGACGGCCGTGGCGGTTCGTGGCGGGCGGCACTACCTGTATCGCGCCGTGGATCGACGTGGCAAGTCCGTAGCGTCGTTGCTCTGCAATGATCGCAGCATGGAGGCGGCGCAGGCATTCTTCCGCATGGCAGTCAGCCAGGAGGGCGTGCCGTGGCCGGAGAAGATCAACGTCGACGGCAACAGCGCCACGCACCGCGGGTTGCGCTTGCTGGCGGCAGAAGATCTCCGCTGGCGAGGTGTGGAGGTCAGGGCGCGCCGCTATCTCAACAACGTGGTCGAGCAGGACCATCGCGCCATCAAGCAGACGTGCGCGCCCATGCTGGGACTGAAGAGCTTCCGCTCGGCCGCGACCACGCTCGCCGGCATTGAACTCGCCCATCGCATTCGCAAGCAGCAGTATTCGGTGCACAGCGGAGCGAATGGACGGACCCGTTCTCTCAAGGACTCGTGGACCGCGGCGCTGGCGGGTTCCGCCGTGCCTCAGGGTGCCGGCGGCGAGCAATGTTCGCCAATGCACCAGAACTCACGCACTGGCCTGGAGTGGCCGCGTGAGCGGCCGCGCATCGACGGGCAGGTTCGATACCCGCGCAAGATCTCCTTCGGCGGAAATCTGTATCTGCTCGTTCGGCCCCAGGGTGGGCGGTACTGGCACTACCACTACCGGTACGCCGGCAAGCGCAAGACGCTTTCGCTCGGGACCTATCCGGACGTCCCTGTCGCCCGGGCGCAGGCGCGCCATCGGGCCGCCCGGCGGTTGCTCGCGGCGGGTATCGATCCGTCGCTCCGGCGGCGCGAACTGCGGCTGATGGACGGCGACGGCTGTGCGGTAGCCGCCGTAACTTCCCGGGCATCTGGCGTCAGGCGGGGTGAGCGGTTTGCGGTTCGTCCGGAATAGTCACCGTGAGTGACTCAAATGGCGGCGGTGAGCGGGGGTAGCGGGGGGCTGACCTCATGCCCGGGGAAGTCCTTACTCGTTGAGAACCGTCTGTGTGATAAGATAGTAAGCACTTACTCACTTAGATCGATGACGACGATGGCCAGCCGTGCAAAGCCCCTGCCCGCAGATGAGCGGCGCGCCGTGACGGTCGAAGCCGTCGTCCAGTTGGCGGCCGAGCAGAATCCCAACGACATCACCACTGCCTCCATTGCCACGCGCATGGGCTTGACCCATGGCGCGTTGTTTCGTCACTTCCCCGACCAAGGACGCGATCCTGCAGGCGGTCATGGAGTGGGTGGCGGAACGTCTGCTTTCCCGGGTGAACCAAGCCGCCGAATCCACAACGTCTCCGGTCGCCGCACTGGAGGCAATCTTCATGACGCACGTGGATTTCGTGGTCGAACACCCCGGCGTGCCGCGGATCATGTTTGGAGAGTTGCAGCGCGCCGAGAAGTCGGGTGCCAAGCGCTTGGCACGAACGCTTGTCCAGAAGTACGGACAACGGCTGCAAAAGCTGGTCGAAGCAGGCAAGGCAAAGGGGGAGTTGAATATCGCTCTCGACAGCGAGGCTGCTGCCATCCTGTTCATTGGCACGATCCAGGGCTTGGTCATGCAGTCGCTCCTGGCAGGCGATGTCGCCCGCATCCGTCGCGACGCGCCACGCGTCTTTGCGATCTACCTGCGTGGGATTCGGGGGACGCCATGAAAGGCCTGCCGCTGCAGCGTCGCACGCTGGCGCTCATCGCCGTGATCGTTCCGCTCCTCGCACTCTTCATCTACGTTGGACTTCGATCCGGCCCGCTGGCGCCGGTGGCCGTGACCGTCGCGACCGTGGAGTCGCGAGCGATCACGCCCGCGTTGTTCGGTGTCGGCACCGTCGAGGCTCGCTACACCTACCAGATCGGTCCCACCTTTGCCGGGCGTGTCAGACGCCTGGATGTTCATGTGGGTGATCGGGTCAGGGCGGGTCAGGTGCTCGGCGAGATGGAGCCCGTTGATCTGGATGATCGCGTTCGATCGCAGGACTCGGCATTCAAGCGTGCGGAAGCGGCGCTGAGCGAGGCGGAAGCCCGACAAGTCTACGCACAGGCCCAGGCGCGCCGGTACGAGCAATTGTTCACCGTCCACACGGTCAGCGAGGAATTGGTCACGACCAAGCGACAGGAGCTGCAGATCGCCAATGCTGCGTTGTCCGCGGCCAGGGAAGACGTGGATCGGGCACGCGCGGACCGTGAAGGACTGGTCGCGCAACGGAGCAATCTGCGCCTGGTCTCACCTGTGGACGCGGTCGTCGTCGCGCGCAATGCCGATCCGGGCACGACCATCGTCGCCGGCCAGGCGGTCGTGGAAGTCATCGATCCGAAGAGCCTGTGGATCAACATACGCTTCGATCAGATCAGTGCGGCGGGTTTGGCCGCAGGACTGCCGGCGCGGATCGCATTGCGGTCGCGCGCTGGTGCGAGCGTACAAGGACACGTGCTGCGTGTGGAGCCCAAGGCCGATGCGATCACCGAGGAGACGCTCGCCAAGGCGACGTTCGACGACCTGCCGGAGCCGATCCCGCCGCTGGGTGAGCTGACCGAAGTCACCGTCGACCTGCCGGCGCTCCCGGCCTCGCCGGTGATTCCGAATGCCGCCGTCCGACGTGAAGGCGGCAAGGTCGGTGTCTGGCAGCTCGTGGACGGCGCGCTGCGCTTCTCGCCGGTCGTTCTCGGTGCGTCCGATCTCGATGGCCTCGTGCAAGTGCGCGAGGGCCTACGTACCGGCGATCAGATCGTGACCTACAGTGAAAAGGCCTTGACGGGTCGAAGCCGCGTCAAGGTGGTCGATCGAATCGCCGGAGTCGCGGAGTGATCAGCCTGGCCGGCCGCGACATTCTCCATGCCTGGGGAAAATTCGTCTTCACTGGATTCGGTCTCGGCCTGCTGATCGGCGTCACGCTGATCATGGCCGGCGTCTATCGGGGTATGGTGGATGACGGCAGGGCGCTGCTCGACAACAGCGGCGCCGACCTCTGGGTCGTGCAACGGGACACGCTGGGTCCCTATGCCGAGCCATCGAGCCTCAACGACGACACGTATCGCGCCATCCTGGCGATGCCCGGAGTCGCGCAAGCGGCGAACGTGACCTACCTGACCATGCAGGTGCGAAAGGGCGAGGCGGATGTGCGCACCATGGTGGTCGGCATTGCTCCCGGCGCGTTGGGTGCCACGCCGGGATGGCCGCCGTATCTCGTCGCCGGACGCCAGATCACGCGTGGTCACTACGAGGCCGTCGTGGATATGGCCGCCGGCTTCAAGCTCGGCGACCGCATTGCCATTCGCCGCAATCACTATCGTGGTCGTGGGGCTGACGCGCCGCATGGTCTCGTCGAGCGGCGACCCGATGGTGTTCATTCCGCTCAAGGACGCCCAGGAAGCGCAGTTCCTCAAGGACAACGATGCGATCTGGCAAAGCCGGCGTCGCACCGAAGCCAATCCGGCCTTCAATCGACCCGGCGTCCCCGGCCTGCTGGAATCCGTGATTGCTTCCCAGAGCACGAACTCATTCGTCAACGCGGTGCTGGTCAGGCTCAAGCCGGGTCATGCGCCCGACGACGTGGCGGACTCCATCCGGCGCTGGAAGCGGCTGACCGTCTACACGCGCGCGCAGATGGAAGGCATCCTGGTCGGCAAGCTGATCGCGACGTCGGCAAAGCAGATCAGCATGTTCCTGGTGATCCTGGCGGTCGTCAGCGCCGCGATTGTCGCGTTCATCATCTACACGCTGACCATGGACAAGATCCGCGAGATCGCGGTGTTGAAGCTGATCGGGACGCGCAACCGGACGATCGCCGCAATGATCATGCAGCAGGCGTTGGCACTGGGCGTCATCGGGTTCGTCGTCGGCAAGATCACCGCAACCTTCGCCGCGCCACTCTTCCCCAAGTACGTGCTGCTGATCCCGACCGACTCGATCGCCGGGTTCTTCGCCGTGCTCGTGATCTGCGTGCTCGCCAGCCTGGTCGCCATTCGCATGGCGCTGAAGGTCGATCCCGCCGAGGCCATCGGGGGTTGAAATGGGCGGCAAAGGCATTCGCATCGAGGGCTTGAGGAAGCGATACGGTCAGGGTGACACGGCCGTGGATGCCCTGAAAGATGTGAACATGGTCGTGGCTCCGGGCGAAGTGATCGGACTGATCGGCCCGTCCGGCTCGGGCAAGAGCACGCTCCTCAAGTGTCTGGGCGCGGTGATCGATCCGACCGCGGGTCGCATGACGCTCGGCGATGAGACGATCTATGACAACGGCTGGAAGGTGCGTGACCTGCGCGCGTTGCGGCGCGACAAGATTGGCTTTGTCTTTCAGGCGCCCTACCTGATCCCGTTTCTCGACGTCACCGACAACGTTGCGCTGCTGCCGATGCTCGCAGGCGTCGCCAACGCGGAGTCGCGCCAGCAGGCATTGGCTCTGCTCACGGCGCTGGATGTGCAGCACCGGGCTCGGGCCATGCCCGCGCAGCTTTCCGGAGGAGAGCAGCAGCGGGTGGCTATCGCGCGTGGCCTGGTGCAATCGACCGCCGGTGATTCTGGCCGACGAGCCTACGGCGCCACTCGACAGCGAGCGCGCCATGGTCGTCATCCGCATCCTCAATGAAATGGCGCGTCAGTTCGAGACCGCCATCATCGTCGTCACCCACGACGAGAAGATCATTCCGACGTTCAAGCGGATCTATCACATCCGCGACGGCGTGACCCATGAGGAAGCAGGCGAGGGGAGGCAGTTCGAGTGAAGGGAGTAGCCATGACGATGCGCAAGCCCCGCGACATCTGGATCGGGAAGTGTCGTGTGGGTCAGTCAACGATCAGGACAGAGGTGACGATGCCTTTCGCCGATCTACGCCACCGCCGCCACCGTCGACCTGGTCGGCGTGATGCTGCCCGACAGCGGCCACATCCAGGAGGTCGACGCCCGGCGCGCGCAACGGCGCCGCGCAGTCGCGCAACAGGGCAGCGACGGGTCGCGGCGCCGCTGTACACGGTCCAGGATGCCAAGGACTCGCTGCGCCAGTTCCGGCCCGTCCGCTACGACCAGTCGTTCGCGCCGCACCCGACGTCGACTGCGTGTTATCGCGATGCCGGCCACATCCTCGGTTCGGCGATCATCGAGATCACGCTCCGTCACGAGCGCGTCGCACGACCCACCTGGTCGCGTGCGGCGATCTCGGCAGCCCGGTCGGCCGATCGTGCGCGACCCGACGATCGTCGAAGCGCGCCGACGTGCTGCTGATCGAGTCCACCTACGGCGATCGGGCGCACCGCGACCTGCCGGCGACGCTGGTCGAACTCGAGCAGGTGATCGGCCGGCACGCTGCGCCGCGAGGCGGCAACGTCATCGTGCCGGCGTTCGCCGTCGGCCGGACCCAGGAGAGTCCTCTACCACCTGCACCGAGCTGGACGCGCGAGGCCGGCTGCCGAAGATCTGCAGGTCTACGTCGACTCGCCGATGGCGACCGCGGCGACCCGAGATCACGGCGCGACACCAGGCGCTGTTCGATGCCGACGCGCGAAGCGGCTCTCGAGCGCTGGCGGCGGCAGGGCAACGGGCTGCCGGCCGTGCGCTTCGTCGCCAGCGCCGAAGGAGTCGATGGCGCTGAACGCGCAGCGCTCGGGCGCCGTCATCATCGCGGCGAGCGGCATGTGCGACGCCGGGCGCGTCAAGCACCACCTGCGGCACAACCTGGGGCGCGCCGAGTGCAGCGTGCTGATCACGGGTTTTCCAGGCGCAGGGCACGCTCGGCCGGCGCCTGGTCGACGGCGCGCGCCGCGTGCGCATCTTCGGCGAGGAGATCACGGTACGCGCCTCGATCCATACGCTCGGCGGGCTCTCGGCGCACGCCGACCAGCCGGCGCTGCTGCAACTGCATCGTGCGATCGTCCCTATGAGCGTGGTATGCTTTACGTTGGCATGTCGTGGAACCGACGAGCTCACAGGCCAAGTAGCCAGTCAGAGTTGCTCGATACGCGCGAGATCACTCTGGGCGTCATCGGTCACCTGGTCGTTGGCAGAGCCGGTGCAGAGCGCGGTCCACGATGTGATTGGTGCCGACAGGTTTCTCGGTTGAGACGCAACCAATTGCGAAACGAGACAGCTGGTACAGTTGGCACTTGATCGCGAGTTCCAGAAGAGGTTGTCGTGGAAGGGGAGCCATTGTTTCCTGGGTTCTCTGGCCGATGCGATCCGTTCTCTTGGGCTCCGTCTCGGCAACATCGAGACGTCAGCCACGCTCGGCATCGAAGGGCGCATGGGCTGGAACCTGCCAAACGATTTCGGAAGCTATCCCATCAGGCCCGGTGCCGAGAATCGCCCGCCGTCGGCAGCTTCAATCCATGGCGATGCTGACGGACAGGATGCTGCAACAGTCAGACCGCGCGCCCGGCCTTCATCTCTTCGCGGTGGTCGAAACGAAGTTCATCGTTGCCACGACTTCTCGCTCGACGGAAACCTGTTTCGAGCCAGCCATGGGGTAACGCGTCGACCGTGGGTATCCCAAGCGGCTGTCGGTGTCAGCATTCAGGGACTACTTGCGGGACGAGGAGTCCGATTGGCCGTGATGCGCGTGTATCGAACGCGCGAATTCGAAGAGCAGCAGACCGAGCAGGCATACGGCTCTGTCGCGCTGAGCGTTGAGTTCTGATGCGGCGTCAAGGAGCGAAGCAGGGTCACGGGTCCGCTCGCACAGGTCTGCGCTTGCGGCACCGAACGTCAGGATCGGGAGCGCGGGGTACATTGCCTTGCAAGCTGGCCGCCAGTCGCGCAGTCAGCCATCGTTCGACTTCATCAAGGTCCCAGACTACGCACTTGGAAGTCAGATAGAAGCGTTGCGGGAAATCCCCCCGACGCTCCATCTCATAGATCGTTGTGTCCGCCAGAGGCACGATCTTGCGTAGTTCCCGTCGGCGCACGGCGCGTTGGCACGTACGGCGCTGATCGATCAGGAGTCGGCTTGCGCGTCCGTAGTCACGGCAGGTTCCCCGAAGTGCAGTGACGACGCGGTGAAGTGCGGACAGGACGGTGATGTGCTCTGATCTCAAGCGGAAGGCAGGCTTGGTGAGGTCGCGCGGATCGACAAGTGTCGGCCTCCGCGTTGTTGGGTCTCTTCCATCATCAAGTTCTGGGTCAACCAGTCGAGAACGTCTGCACGGTGCCAGCCAACGGGCTTTCCGCAGTGCGTGCGCCGCTTTGGGAAATCGGCCGAGGACTGCGAGGCCCAACAGGAGCCAGCGCGGGCGACGGGTCAGGCGCGAGATCTCGCTGGCGCTAAGTATCGCGCGCAGGTCCGGAAGCGGTTCGTGGACCCACCGAGGCAGGCGAAGGTCCTGCGACGCGCGAATGATCGTTGGGGCGACAGCGGAGCTTTCATTGGTTGATCGGGTATCCATGCTCTTGCCTCATCTACGTGACGTGATGGGGTCGAGAATGCGCAGGCGAGACGCGAAAAGCAGCGCGCGGATTCAGGGAAGAGATGGACCAAACGCAGCCCGGATGCGTGAAGCGTCGAGAGTTTGTTCGAAGCTTTACGGTGAAGTAGCGGAGAAACTCCGCGACTCAGAGTCTATGACGAACGGCTGAACAATGCCTTGAGCTGCTCGTAGTCGGCAGCGCGCTTCGCGGCGGAGCGTTGACCCAGGTTTGTTAGCTTGCGGCGAACGCCGGGCAAGTCAGCGGCATGCGGGAGGTCGATGAGGCTGAAGTCCGGTGCTTCACGCTCGATGGAGTCGAGGAATGCCCGCGACGGCGCATCGAGCAAGTTCGAAAATGCGCTGTAGAAGCCGCGCCCGCACATCGAGTAGCGCCGCGGCGGTTACCGGTTCTGCGGTCATTCCCGCGAAATGGGCCGTGAAGATCTGGTCGAAGTCGCGCGGCTCCTGCGGCGACAGCATTTCCGCGACAGGCTTTGAACTGCAGGTGAGGTACACGAGGAACGTGCGCCAGAGACGTTCGTCAAGTCGGCCTTCATCGAGTAGCGGCTGCAAATCGAAGAGGTCGCGGGGATGCTGTCGGGACAGCGCCGCGGAAAGCTTGGGCTCTGGTGCATTGACGGTTCGCCCCTAGAATCCGCGTCCCAGTTGGAGGACCGAGCGGATGCCGAGACGTGCCGCGCGCGACCCGATCTACCTGCGTCGTCGCTTCTCGCCGAGACCATCGAGCTATGTGTCCGCTGGTACATCACCTACCGGCTGAGCTATCGCGATCTGGTCGGCGATCGATGGCGGAGCAGGGGATCGCCGTGTCCCACACGACGATCATGCGCTTGGTGCTGCGGTACGTTCCAGAGTACGAGCGTAGATGGGCGCGTTTCGCGCAATCGCCTGGGTCGTCACGGTGGAAGTGGATGAAACGGCCGTCTCGGTCCGAGGCGGGCGGCACTACCTGTATCGCGCGGTGGACCGGATCGGAAAGTCGGTTGCGTCTCTGCTCTGCAATGATCGACAGCGTCGACTCCGCCCAGGCATTCTTCCGCGCCGCAGTAGGCCAGGAGGCCGTGCCGTGGCCCGAGAAAATCAATGTCGACGGCAACAGCGCGACACACCGCGGATTGCGTTTGCTGGCGACTGAAGATCGTCGCTGGCGGGGCGTGGAGGTCAGGGCGCGTCGCTATCTCAACAACGTGGTCGAACAGGACCATCGGGCTATCAAACAGCGATGCGCGCCGATGCTCGGATTGAAGAGCTTCCGCTCGGCGGCGATCGCGTTGGCGGGCATCGAGCTCGCTCATCGCATTCGCAAGCAGCAGTATTCGCTGCCGAAAGGCATGACGGGACGGGCCCGTTCGCTGAAGGAAATGTGGGACGCGGCACTCGCCGATTCCGGCGCGCCTATATGCCGGGACGGTGACCGACCTTCGCCAATGCACCAGAACTCAGCGGACCGCTTTCAGCCGGCGCGCGAGCCACCGCGCCCTGATGGATTGGTCCGGTATCCACGAAAGATCTCCTTCGGCGGAAGCCTGTACCTGCTGGTCATGCCTCGGGGCGGGCGGTATTGGCACTACCACTACCGATACGGCGGCAAGCGCAAGTCGCTTTCCCTTGGGACCTATCCGGACGTCCCATTCACACGCGCTCAGTCTCGCCATCGGGCGGCGCGGCGGTTGCTCGCGGCCGGCGTCGATCCGTCGGCCGGGCGGCGCCAACTACGGGGTATCGAGGGCGACAAGCCTGAGGTCGGTTGCGAGACTTCCGGGAACTGGCTTCACGCCGCGCAGGTGGTTTGAGATTGGTCCGAAATGCTCACTTATGGTGACTCAAAGCCTTGTTTCATAAACCATCCGCCAGGCTTTTCAGGGCGATGGAGGGCGGCTATCGGGATGTAGCGGCGGTCATAGGACCTGACTGGTATGCGGCTCGCGCTCAACTCTTCCCGCCGAGTAAAACTCCACGAACATCCTCATCGGACCGAGTGGCGAGACTTCGTGAGGCTGCTCGGGACTGACGATGCCTGGCACGCCGACCAGCAAAACCTGTTCGCTGGGCGGTTCCAGAATGCGGTAGAGCAGGCTGCCCTCAACTACGTGTATGAGCGCCCAGACACCGGCTTTGGTGCGGTGCTCGCGGCGCAGACCTGCCGGCAGGCTGTCCTGATCGAAAATCGGCGTCTGCTTGTAGGCCGTCAGTCCAGCGGGAAGTGAATTGTTCACAATGCTGCCTCCGGTGTCGCGCGTACCAGGCGCTGACCGCTGGCAAGCAGCACGCCACGACTGCTGGCAACCCCCATCTCGATGCTGCGGGCAATGCGCTCGGCACGCTCAACGAAGACGGCTGCGGCCTTCGGGGTGCAGACTTCGCGGGCCGTCTGCCTGAATAGCTGAAGCCAGCGATCAAAGTGCGCCGCCTCGACTGGCAGCGCCAGATGCTTCTGCATGGGCGATCCATGGTAGCGCCCACTCATCAGGACTACCGACGACCAGAATTGACACAGGCGCTGCAGGTGGTGATCCCATTCCGAGATGCGTGCCGCGAATATCGGGCCAATCAGTTCGTCGCAGCGCACCCGGGCATAGAACGCATGCACCAGCTTCTCGATCATCACCTCGTCAATACCAGTGTCAGCCTGGAGTTGCTCAACGATGCGGGTTCGCCTCTCGGCTTCCGGCTGTGTGCTGCTCATGTAGTACCCATTGGCCGGTACTTCGAGACGTTGGTCTTTCGCCGCCCCAGATAGGCGGGCATAGCCCTCAATATCCGGGACAAGATCGGCAATCGTGAACTGATCAAGATGCCGCGCGAAGGCTTCCAGTGCGCCTGACAAGGCATGCCGCAAACCACAGGCCGGTGTCACGACGCAGGTGTTGGTCGCTGCGTCGAAACATTCCACGAACGACCCGGTATCTTCCATGGCGCGAAATACTGATCCGACGTTCAGCACAGAAGCGGATCGCGCGAGTTTCAGTCCGCCGCCCCGGCCGCGCACGCTTTCGACGAATCCCTCGGCAGTCAGCCGCTGCGCCACTTTCATCAGGTGGTTCTTCGAGATGCCGTAGGCGCGGGCAATCTCGGCGATCGAATGATGGCCGTCCCGTGCTGCCAGGAACATCAATGTTCGCAAGGCATAGTCGGATTGAACGGACAGCCTCATAAAAGAGGTATATCATATACATCTTTAATAAGCATCAACTTTGGCGACGTTGGCGACAACCGCCGACTCTTCAGAACCAAGGGGCAGGGTCATGCAGGAATACGCAACGACATTCAGCGTAAAGCGGCTGTGGACGATTCTGGCGGTCGGCATGTTCGTCATGTTTGGCGTTCTGCTGCTGCTGGGTCGGCAGATCTACCAGCTGGCGCCACCCATCCCTGCAGCGGTGACAGCGCAGAATGGCGAAACCTTGTTCACGCGCGCCGATATCGAGACCGGGCAGAATGTCTGGCAGTCGATCGGTGGCATGGAGCAAGGCTCGATCTGGGGCCATGGCAGCTATCTCGCGCCGGACTGGAGCGCCGACTGGCTGCACCGCGAAGCGCAGGCGCTGCTGGCATTGTCGTCATCCAATGCTCCGACAGGCGTATCCCCGGCGCAAGCCGATGCCATCAGCAAGGCTGCGTTGCAGAACGAGATGCGTGCCAACACCTATGACCCCGCATCGGGCGTCATAACCGTCAGCAACACGCGCGCGTTGGCCATCAAGCAGGTGCAGGCGCATTTCGTCAGCCTGTATGTAGGCGATGACGCAGCCTCGCTCGATCTGCGCCGCAGCTATGCCTTCCCGGTCCATGGCAGGTTGTCGGCGACGGAAGCCAGGCAGCTTTCAGCGTTCTACTTCTGGACGGCATGGGGCGCGACGACGAACCGCCCTGGTGAGAACATCACCTATACCAGCAACTGGCCGCACGAACCGCTGGTCGGCAACACGCCGACCGCCGGCATCTTGATGTGGAGCCTTCGCCTCGATCATTCTGCTGCTCGCCGGCATGCCGGCGCGCTGATCGCCTACTACGCCAAGCAGTTCGACGTCTGGCGCGGCGACATGCTAGCCGGAAAAGGGCATGGCGGCGTCGGATGTGCTGAGCAGCGTGCGACGCATCACGCCGTCGATGCGGGCGACCGCGAAGTACTTCTGGGTGGTGTGCGCACTGTTTGTCGCGCAGGTGCTGCTCGGCATCGTCACCGCACACTATGCGGTCGAGGGACAGGGCCTCTACGGCCTGCCGTTCGCCGAGTATCTGCCCTACGCCGTCACGCGCACCTGGCACACGCAGCTCGCCGTGCTGTGGATCGCCACCGCATGGCTGGCGACCGGGCTCTATGTCGCGCCCTGCTGGCGGGACGTGAACCCAAATTCCAGCGGTTCGGCGTCAATTTCCTGTTCATCAGCCTGCTCGTTATCGTGGTCGGGTCCTTTGCCGGCCAATGGGCCGCCGATCACACCGATTGATCGCGAACGCTGACGGCCGAACTTCTGGTTCGGCCATCAGGGCTATGAATATGTCGACCTCGGCCGCTTCTGGCAGATCTACCTGCTTCGTCGGCCTGCTGCTCTGGGTCGCGCTGGTGGTGCGTGCGCTGTGGCCGGCGCTTCAGGAAGAAGGGCAGCACGATCGCTGATCTACCTGGTGCTCGTCTCGGCGCTGGCTATCGGCCTGCTTTATGGTGCCGGACTGATGTGGGGCGAGCACACGCACATTGCGGTCATGGAATACTGGCGCTGGTGGGTAGTGCACCTGTGGGTCGAAGGTGTCTTCGAGGTCTTCGCCACCGCCATCATTTCTCTGCTCTGTTGTCCGCATGGGACTGCTGCAGGACCAGCGCGGCAACTGTGATGGTGCTGTTCGCGACGATCATCTTCCTGGTTGGCGGCGTGCTCGGCACCTTCCATCACCTCTACTTCAGCTGGCACGCCGACATGCAGTGATGGCGCTCGGCGCGGTGTCTTCGGCGCTGGAAGTGGTGCCGCTGATGGTGGTCGGCTTTGAGGCCTATCAAGGTACAAGCGTGGAGCATGAAGGCCGCATGGCAGAAGGACCTACCACTGGCCATTCATGTTCTTCTCCGCCGTGCTGTTCTGGAACCTGGTCGGCGCCGGGCTGTTCGGCTTCCTCATCAATCCTCCGATCGCGCTCTATTACATGCAGGGACTGAATACGACGGCCAATCATGGCCATGCCGCCCTGTTCGGCGTGTACGGCATGCTCGGCCTGGGCCTCACGCTGTTCTGCATGCGCGGGCTCACCGACGTCGCGCTGTGGAATCAGAAAGGCTGCTGGGACCGCTTCTGGTGCCTCAACATCGGCCTCGCGATGATGACTTTCCTGTCGCTGCTGCCGCAGGGTGTCCTGCAGACCTACGCCAGCATCAACACGACTACGCCTATGCGCGTTCGCGCAGAGTTCATTCACAGCCCGCTGATGCAGGCGCTGGTCTGGGCGAGGGTGCCGGGCGACGTTGTCTTCAGCGTGGGTGTCTTCGCGTTTGCATGGTTCATGTTCCGGGCATTCATGCCCGGCAAGGGGCAGACTCCCACGCGCTGAAGCGCTGCTCACGAGGTGCGCGCCATGCGTAGTCTTACGCAGCAGGCGCGCGGCCTCCAGTCGTGATCTTTCGGCTGCTATCGCCGCCAAATGGGCATACAGGACGGAGGGCATGGGTGCTGGCAGTCTGGACTGGCCGCACGAAAGCCTTCGAGCGAAGTCTGTCCGCATCCTGAGAGGAGAACGTCCGTCAGACCGCTTCATCCCTCTCCATCTGCAGCCATTTTCTGGGCGATGGGCCAATCGCATGAGAAAACGCGCGAGAGAATGATGCGGCGCTCGCATACCCCAGTTCTTCACTCACGCCCTTGACGGATGCGCCAGCCCTGAGTCTTGACTGGGCCACAGAGATGCGCCATTGCAGGAGATAGTCGCCCGGCGTCACGCCGACCTTCGTCTTGAACGCCAACGCAAATGCGCTGCGTGACATGCCCGCGACGTTGGCCATCGACTCCAGCGTCCAATCTGCAGATGGCCTTTCGTGCACCGCGGTCAGCGCGCGTGCAAGCTTTGGGTGGGCTAGCCCGTTCATCAGTCCGCCAGACGCACCCACTGCTCCGGAGTGATCCAGCAGCCAGCGCAGCAACTGCACCAGCAGAACCTCGAACAGGCGGTCGGCGAGCAGGCGCTGGCCGCATCGCAAGCGCTCGGTCTCGGCGAAAAGCAGTGCCAGGGTCTGGTCAAGACCGTCCACCGCTGCCAGCGGTACGACCAGCACCGGCGGTAGCGCGGCAACGATCGGGTGTCGGGCGCCACCCTCGAAATCCACAGTGGCGCATACGAAGTCCGATCCATCAACCGGCGCGTTGCGAAACTGATGTTCAAGCGGGCGCGGGTAGAACAGCAGCGTCGGCTCGCTCACCTTGATCCTGGCAGGGCCGCCGCTGCGTCGTGGATGTGTGACGACAAGCTCCCCTCGGCGCAGCACGTGCAAGAACCCGCGCCCGGGCTTTTCCTCGAAGCGAGTCACACCGCAGAGCGCACCGGCGTGGAACAGGTGGGTGCGAACGCGAAAGCGATCGAGAAGGGCGGAGAGGCGATCTATGGATACGGGCGTAGTTCGTGGCATAGGTTGCCGGATGGACGAAAAGATATGTTTCAGCGACGGTAGGATAACACGGAGTCCGGATCGGGCTGGATACTGGGTCTGTGCACCGAAGTGCAGAACCGCCACTCCCGCAACCGACCAGAGGAACATTCATGAAAACTCGTGTAGTGCTTGCCACCGTGCTGGTGGGCTCCCTGTCCGCCTTCGTGTCCCACGGGGCAATGGCGCAGACAGGGCCCGCAATTCCCGGATATACCCATGGCCAGAAGTCATTGGCCAGGGCGCCGTACACACTGCAGGATCTTGAATCGCTCAAGAAGACGATGATCTTCACCGATGAGGACGTCCGCTACCTGCGCATGAGCAAGGCGATCCTTGCCGATCAGACGGATGCGATCCTCGATGTCTGGTACGGCTTCGTGGCGTCGACCCCCGAGCTCGTTGCGTCCTTCAAGAACAACAAGACCGGGGCACCTGACGCGGCATATCTGGCTGCTGTCCGGAAGCGATTCGCGCAGTGGATACTCGACACAGCCGATGCCAACTACGATCAGGCGTGGCTGGACTATCAGTACGAAATCGGCCGTCGCCACACGAATCCAAAGAAGAACCAGACCGACAAAGCCGACAGCGTGCCGTCGGTGAACTTCCGCTATCTATCGGCACTGACGATTCCTGTCACGACGACGCTCAAGCCGTTCCTTGCCAAGAAAGGCGCCTCGCCGGCAGATGTCGAGAAGATGCACGCGGCTTGGGTGAAGTCCGTGCTGATGCAGACCATCCTGTGGAGCTACCCGTATGTGCGCGAGGGCAAGTTCTGATCTCTGCTCCGTTGCCGAGTTCGACCCATTGCCTCAAGACTCTCCTGAGAACCAAGGAAATCACATGAATCGTGTACCTCTGATTGATAGAAGCGAAGCCCGCGCCGAGAGCAAGACCCTACTCGATGCGATCCACGGTGCTTTCGGCACCACGCCCAACATGTTTCGGGCAGTCGCCAACTCCCCGGCCGCGCTCAAGTCCATGTGGGGCGCGTTCGGTGCGCTTGGTGCCGGTGTGATCCCGGCAAAGCTCGGCGAGCAGATCGCGGTGGCGGTGGCCGATCGCAACGCATGCGAGTACTGCCTGGCCGCGCACACGGCGCTCGGCCGGAACGCCGGTGCGACCGCCGAGGAAATGCAGCGCGCCCAGGCAGGGGAGGCTGCCGATGCCGCGACGCAGGCCGCGCTGCGCTTTGCGCTCAAGCTGGTCAATGATCGGGGGAAGGTCAGTGACTCCGACGTGCGAGCCTTGCGCGATGCAGGCTTCGGCGACGAAGCGATCGTCGAAATCGTCGCACACGTGGCTCTGAACTTGTTCACTAACTACGTGAACGTTGCGTTCGCTGTCCCCGTGGATTTTCCGGCGGTGAAGCTGCGCCGCGTCGCGTAGCCACTCGCGCGTTCAAATAGCCCGGCGCGCAGGCGTCGGGCTTCTTCCAGAATGGACGGCAAACATGGTTGAAACAGACACCCCATCACCGCCCTGGCAAGTCAGCGAGTGGCTCAATACCCCTCATCCCGTGACGCTGGCCGGCCTTCGAGGCAAGGTTGTCGTGCTGCATGCGTTCCAGATGCTGTGCCCGGGGTGCGTGTCCGACGGCCTGCCGCAAGCGGCACGCATCAACGCCATGTTCCCGAGCGAGCGGGTTGCGGTGATCGGGCTGCACACGGTCTTCGAGCACCACGACGTCATGGGGCCGAAGGCCCTGCGGGCGTTCCTGAGTGAATACCGGATTCGCTTCCCCGTCGGGATCGATCAGGCGGCGCACGACAGTTCGATTCCGCTGACGATGCGTGCGTATGGGCTACAGGGAACCCCCAGCGTTGTGGTGTTCGACGGCGAAGGTCGCGTTCGATTCAGTCGACTGGGCCAGGTCGAGGACCTGCATCTGGGCGCGGTTATCGGGGAACTGCTGGTCTATGCCCGGTTGGGCGAGACGCCCGAGATTACCTCGAGTGCCGGTGGCCCCTCTCGCGCCTCATGTGGTGACGACGCGTGCGTGGCTGGAGTGACACGCTGAGGGTTCCGTTCGGCCATGCGCGAGGACAACTGGATCTGCGTTGCTGACTGGCGCGGTAGATGTCTCGAACCTCCGAGACCAGTTCGCGGTAGCAGCGCATCGCTGGCAGAATCAGGCGATCCTGGTTTGGGGCGCCTGTTTGAGGGATTCTGCAGTCGATGGTTCGTGGTCTATCGGCACGCCACGGCATCAAGCGGCGCAAATCGTCGGTCGGACTGTGGGTTCTGGTGCATTGGCGTCCGAGCCCTAGAATCCGCGTCCCAGATTGGGGGCGGACCCGATGGCCAGACGTATCTCGCGCGGCCCGATCTACAGCGCGCCGTCGCTTTTCTGCCGAGGCCATCGAATCCCGCGTTCGCTAGTATCGAGAAGGCGGTTTCGCCGTGCGACGCCGTAAGCGAAAGCGAATCAGGCTGTTCGAGCGAAAGCCGCTCGCGAAGCCGACGCAGATCAACTCTATCTGCTCGATGGACTTCGTTGCCGATGGGCTCGTGGAAGGACGGAAGCTCCGATGCCTGACGATCGTCGATGACTGCAGTTTGGAGTGCTCGGTGCCGGTCTTTTCGAAGCGGGGCCCCGTCTGAATGTCGGCAAAGAGGGAACGCTGCAGGTTGGCTCGATCAGGTCATGCGCCATTCTCGTCAGCGCTCCTCTGCGCGGATGCGGAAGCGTCAATGGAATCGGCCTGTCGCGGCTTGCCCGCGATTCGCCAATAGCCCCAACCCAGCGCAAGCACGCCGGATAGTAGATTTCCGACGGTAACCCAGAGCAGATTCCAGCCGGCTCCTTGCAGACTGATTTCATGCCCATTCTGCGCAAGAAGAGCCACTGAAAAGATCGTCATATTCGCCACTGAATGTTCGAAGCCACAGGCGATGAATGCGAACAGGCACCAGAAAACCAGGATGCACTTCGCGGCATCATTTGTGGTCCTCGCAGATGTCCAGATGGCAAGGCAGACGAGCCAGTTGCACAGCGCGCCACGCGCAATTAGGGCCATGGCGCCATCAGACGCCTTTTTGACTGCAATCGAGTGAAGCAGGCTGGTATCGCCGCTCGATGCGATGGCTCCGCCGCCGCCGGCCAGAAAAATCAAGGCGAGCAATAGCGAGCCCGCGAGATTTCCAGACCAGGTTGCGACCCACAATCGCAGTACTGCCAGAGCGTTCACGCTGCCAACCAGTGTTCCGTGCGCGCCGTACATGGCATGGCCAGTGAACAGCTCCGAACCGGCAAAAAGCACCAATGTGAGTGCAATCCCAAAGCTCGTTCCCATGACGAGGCCACGCCATGCGGGATCGGCCGCCTGTCCCAGCGTGAATATCAGCAGTATGCCGATCCCCACATACGCGCCCGCCATCACACTGGACAACATGAAGCCCACTGGATCGGCAAGCACCTTGGTGTTCTTGTCACGAGCCAGGGTGGCGAAGTGCATGACGGTCTGTCTGGGTGTCATTGTCTCGCGCTCGCTTTGGCAGAAGTAGGGTGCGCGGCTACTTCAGCGTATCGAAGTATGCGAGCAGATCCTCCCGTCTCCTTGGCGATGGGCAATCCGGGAAAGACCATCTTGTTGTCCTTGATGAACGTTTGAGGGTTCTCGAGATAGGCGGAGAGATTGGGTTTGTCCCAGGTGATCTTTGCGCCCTGCATTTCTGGAGAGTACGCAAACTCCGGAACGCTGGCTGAGGGCCTGCCGACAATTCCATGGAGTGATGGACCAAGCCCATTCACGCCGGGTTCTACACTGTGACAGGCCGCGCATCTGACAAATATCGACTTGCCGAGAGCAATCGGATCCGCTGCGGATGGTTGTCCGACCGAGACCGGAGCAGATGGTGTTGCGGGCTCTTCGCGGGCTTCCGGTGTGTTTTGCCCACAACCTGCAAGGGCGCCGAAAAGCACGAAGAGAAGTACTTGGTGTGATCTCATGATCGAACTCCATGAAGTGACCCGGAATACGGACTGGGACCGTGCGGCTTCTCGCTGGTCTCCTGTTCGGGGAAGAAGAGCGGTGTGACCCAGATCACGGTGAGCCCGAGCGCGAGCCAGAGGAAGGCGTATCCCAGCCGGGTCTGGGCGTCGAACAAATAGTTGTTGCACAGCCGCTGCGGGGCGTGCGTGAACAGGAAGGCCATGAATCCGAGCATGGAGATCGTCTGGGACTTGACGAAACCTCGAAGAAGCGGCGTGGCTCGGTGCCATCCTGCCGCCACCGCCACGCCGACGAGGGGCAGCGTTATGAACTTGGCGATCGCCATCGAGGCGTCGTCCACTGCGCCATCTATCGAGCGGGGCAACATCCAGTATGCCGTCGCAAATAGTGCGAGAAGCAACGGCGCGAAGCCGCCATTGGTCCAGCGCCAGGTCAAACCCATGGTACGCGGGGTGGCCAGCCACCCGGCGATACCGAGGAGCGGCAGTTGCAGGAGTACATGCAGAACGGGGTCTGTTGTCAGCCAGGAGTTCCCGATGACGCAAATGGCCATGATGGCAACGGCCAGAGGAACCCTGAACCGCTTCGGATCTGTCATCGCAACGCCACCCGCACGGAATCGATCACAGCCTCGAAGTCACCCGTGTCGTGAATGCCGACCAGGGTTCCAGAGTTGGCCACAACGTGGAGTGCGAGGTTGTGCGTGTAGCCACCGAATTCGTCGGGCAAGACGATGACCCCGAATTCGTCAAGAATGCGGGGTAATGCGTCCCCGTCTGGTCGGGATATGGTCCATAAGGTTCCATCGGTTCGATGTCGCTCGCCATCGGAGGCAAGTCGTTCGACGGTATCAACCTCGGGGTCGAAGCTCACTGAATACAGTGAGACGTGATTCGCGAGGCCAGCGGCCGTCAGTCGCTGGCCGAGCCGCGACATATCTGCACCGGCGGACTGGCAGACGGTCGGACACCTGGTGTAGATGAACTCTATGATGGCGACATCGCGGTCGCCGGGAACGCTGGCGCGTGCGCCGGTCATGGTTTCCAGGGCAATAGGGCTAACTGTCAGCTCACCGGAAGCCGCGGCAATTCTCCGCGCGCGCTCTGCTGTAAAGGCCCGACCCTGATCCGTGGCCTCCCAGAGTAGCCCGCCGCCGGCGACGACAACCAGTATCGAAGTGAGCCAGGCCTGCACGCGGCGATCACTTCGTCGCGGTCTGCAGACCGCGAATGTATCGGAATACGAACGCACCGGCTCCGAAGATGACCAGCAGGGCGAAGAATGTGGCGATCAGATTCTGCAGGAACCAGTCCGGCGCATGGACGGCCCAGCGTCGCGGCACCGAGAGTGCTCCGGAAATCAGGAACATGAGGGTAAAGCCTGCACCGCCCGCCAGATACGCCGTGAACGCCATCCTGTTTGTTCCGCTGACAGGCAGACGACTCCCGTCCTGCCCCGCACCAGCCACACCATGAATCCGAAGCTCATCGCCACTTCGCCGAGTATCAGGTAGATGTGGAAATGTCCCGGCACCCACTGCGTGTTGTGCATGACCTTGTTGACCGTGATCATGCCATCGATGATCGCGGGGACTGACCCGACCGCACCAACCCGCCACGCCGAGAACGAGCAGGGCGGAGGCCATGTCCCAACGCATGCCGTTCGGCCTTGCGAAGGTAGACGATCAACGAGAATGCTGTCACCGCGATCAGCGGAATGCCGGACAGATAGGAGACGACCTGACCCAGCACCAGCGACCAGCCTGGCATGACCGTGTCCTGCAGCAGGTGGTGGGGGTACACCGCCATGACGAACAGCATGACGGCGGTCCATGCGATCACGAACAGCCGGGACGTCTTCCAGGGTGTGCCTGTGTATTGCGGAATGATTTCGTAGACCGCGATCACGGACATATAAATGCTGGCGTTGATGAACACATGGCCGAAGAAATAGGTCATGTTCTTTGCCAGCAGGGCATCAACCTTGAAAGCCGGGACATATAGGTTGACCAGGCTGCTGGCCAGTACGGCGGCACCGACAACTGTGCCGATGGTGTTGAATACCGTTGTCGCCATGGCGGCAACGACGGTTGGTGGCGGAGCGTTCTCAGCGGAGCCCCGGCCAAAGGCAAGCGGCCATCCCAATGCCCCTCCGATTCCGCCATAGGCCGAAATCAGTTTGCGGCCAACCTCCAGGTACATCAGCAGGAATCCAACGCCGATCGCGACGTAGCCGAGTAGAAACGCACCTGCCGCGTTCCGTCCCCAGGCACCTCCGGAATTGGCGGGAAGCGGGAACAGGAAGGTCCACGCGCCGCCATAGCCGCCAATGAAGATCGCACCGAGGATCAGGACCACGCCCAGCAGGAAGAGGCCGAGAAATCCCCAGTAGACGCCGCGCGCAAGGTTTACGTGGCGACCGACGAAATACCACATGATGGCTGCGCCGGTCAGGCCTGCGGTGCCAACCATGCCGGCGCCGTGGGCGGTAAGGAACTTGTAGAAGAGCGATGGGTCGAGGGCGATCACGTTCGCCTGTGCTGCGCGCATGACGAGGCCGACGATCATCATCAGCAGGAGGACGACCCCGGCGAGCAGCATTGTGAACTTGACGGCACCCGTCTGCGGCTCGGCTGGCGAAATTTGACTGGTCGTGTTCATGGTGCTGTTCTCCCGGTCAGTTCGCCGACGCCACGGTGAATTCACTGACCATCGCGTGATGGGCCAGCCCGCAGAATTCCAGGCAGACGACGCGATGGACGCCTGGCCGTCGGAAGACATGTTCCACGCGATTGACGTACCCCGGCATGGCCTGGGTCTGAAACAGCAGTCGATCATCCGGGTCGAGTACACCGAATCCGTGGGTGACGTCAGAGGTGTGGGCGTTGAACACAACGGGTACGCCGAGTGGTACTGCCGTTCGATCGATGTTCCAGTACCACATCGCACCCGTGACATTGACCGTCGTGCGGGTACCGGCAGTGTCTGACAAGGCATGCGGCCAGCGGGCGAGCGAGCCGAGGGTCACGATGAGTCCGACTACCACCATGACCACAATCAGGCGCTGCCTTGTGCTTTCGGTCGGTGTCGGCCCCGTTCCGGCGAGGCGTATGGCGCGCACGAATGCCCAGGCGATACCGGCCATCAGCACGAGGCTGACCGACAGGACGACGCTTTGGATCGGCATGATTTACCCCTGTTGTTCTAATAGTGGTATCTAAGATACCGAAATTAAGGCGAACAGTGCATTGCTGTCAATACGGCGGGAGTTCAACCCCCGGAGGTCCGTTTGGCGAGCGCTTTCACGAAACGCTGGCGGTTCGGGATGAGGTCGATGAGTTGATACTGATCGAGGCGCTGCAGGAAATCCTGTAGCGCTCGCGTCAATGCGCCCTGGAGTCCGCAGGCGCCGGCGACTGGGCAGCCGTTGGTGGCGGCCTGCATGCACTCAACAAATTCGCCCACGTTTTCGATGGCTCGCACGACCTGGCCAACATTGATCTCATTGGCTGACCGGGCAAGTGTCAGGCCGCCGCTACGCCCACGCGTCGCTGTGATCAGTCCAAGCGATTGCAGCCGACGGGCAACTTTGGCGAGGTGGTGGCGGGAGACGTTGTAGCGTCGGGCGATTTCCTCGACCGAAAGGGTCTGTTCCGAAGTGGCAAGCGCCATGAGGATGCGCAGTGCGAAATCTGACTGAAGGCTGAGATGCATGGATCGGACCCTTGCCGCTTGCTTTTTGCTGCAAATCAATCGCAACTAGAAGGGAGTATTTTACTGTTTGGCTGGAGGTGTTTGGGTTGTCATCAGGGCCGATGCGGGCGATCTTGGGGAGGTTGGGGGTTGACACGTCGGAATGACTGATTAGGAGTCCTACCCATTACGTTCGACCAGTTCACCGAGCCCCTCGATCGCCGATTGGCCGTAAGCGTTCACACCGCGGCGTACTTTGCATTCGCGCGAGGGCGGGAGAGGATGCGTCGGTGGTTGTGGCATCGGAGCGGGCATGGCGAAGTCGGGTGCGGGAGTGGTGTCGCGGTGGCGGACGCGGCGGACGGGTGAGCGGTCGGCGCGAGCGCCGCGTGGCCCGGTGTCACGCCCGTCGCCGTTCGTGGATCTCGGCGCGATGTTGAGCGGCGGCGCACGCCGCGAGCTACGCCTCGAACTCGACGTCGGCATCGTACTGACGGTGGTGCGTGGCTGATGTTCTTTCCGGAAGGCCGGATCCGGGTGCATCTGTACGGTCGACCGTGCGACAAGCTCAAGTCGTTCGACGGGCTGTCGGCGCTGACGCGGCAGGAGCTGGGGTGCGATCCGCTGGACGGCTCGCTGTACGTGTCCCTGAACCGGCGTGGTAAGCAAGTGAAGCGCCTTTACTTCGACCGCAGCGGCTTCTGCGTGTGGTCGAAGCGTCTGGAGGCGGGCCGGTTCATTGGTGACTGGCGGCGGGTGATGACGCGCGAGCTCGACTGGACGGAGTTGAAGCTGTTGCGGGACGGGATCGAGGTGAAGCGCGTGAGGAAGCGCTACCGGCTGCCGGAGGATCGCGCAGAACGCTTGTAAAGCAAGGCGCTTTAGTGTACCCGCGTGCTACGCTTGCGACGTGGATGCCACGCTCGCGAGCGCCTCGAAGTCTGCTGATCCTGCGCTGCCGGGCGCGCAGGAACTGGCCGCGCTGGTGCGTTCGCAGGCGGCGACGATCGAGCAGCTGAAGCATCGGCTGGCGTGGTTCGAGCGGCAAGTGTTCGGGCCGAAGAGCGAGCGGCTGAAACTGCTCGATGATCCGCGTCAGCTGCTGCTCGGCACGGCCGATGCGCCGAGCGAGCCCACCCCCACACCGACTAAGCCGGTGGCGGCGCACGAGCGCCAGCGCCCGACGCGCGATGTCGCGGCATCGACCGGGGAGGCGGAGAGCCTGCCGTTCTTCGACCGCGCCCGCGTGCCGGTGGAGGCGATCGAGGTCCTCCCTGCCGGCGCTCCTGTGCGCGCCGGCGCCGGCGGGCGTGCTCGACACGAGCCGCGCGGACTGCTCGATCGAACTGGGGACTCTGGAGACTAGTATGGTGATCGACCACATCACTAGGCACGCGTTGCTGAGTTACGCGTTCCGGCCCATGTTTCTCGGGCTTGGTGTCTTTGCGGTGACGACAATGGCGATCTGGATCGCCAATCTGTCTGGCGCAGTCCCGGCCGCCGGCGCGCTGGGACCTTCGTGGCACAGCCACGAAATGATCTTCGGCTTTGCACTGGCTGCCGTGGCGGGATTCCTCTTGACTGCCGTGGCTACCTGGACCGGTCGCCGTCCCCTGCAGCGCCTGCCCTTGCTGGTGCTGGTCGCTGCTTGGTTACTTGGTCGTGTGGCCATGGTTTTCGGAGCGGCGCCTTCTTTCTGGATTGCAGGTCTGGCGATGGTATTCCCGGTGCTCTTGACGGTATTCGTCGCTCGCGAGATCTTCCTGGGAGGCAGCCAGAGAAACTTCCAGATCGTCGCGATCGTCGCGCTCCTGGCATTGCTGGATGGTGTCTATCATTTGGGCACACTCGGTATGCTTCCGGGCAATGGTCGGGCGGCGCCAGTGACTGCGCTTTACGTCATGGTCGTCCTGATAAGCGTCGTGGCAGGTCGGATCATTCCGAGCTTCACGGGCAATTGGCTGCGCGCACGCGGTCTTGCCAAGCAGCCCGTCAACAATCCCTGGGTGGAGCGACTGGTCGTCTTGGCGACTGCCCTTACCGGGATACTGGTTCTGGCTCGGCCCGACCATCCTGCCACGGGCGTTGCGGCCATGGTGACAGGTGCGCTGCACGCACTGAGGCTCGTCCGGTGGCGTGGACTGTCGACGGTCAACGAGCCGCTGCTGTTCATCTTGCATATCGCCTACGGCATGGATTCCCGTGGGGTTTGCGTTGGTATCCGTCACGATATTCACTGGCACAGTCCAGGCTTCCGCGGCTCTGCACGCGTTCGGTGTGGGTGCGATCGGTACGATGATTCTCGCCGTGACCACGCGCGTCGCCCTAGGGCACACGGGTCGCCCGTTGCGCGCGTCTTCGATGACCGTGGTTGCCTATGTGGCGATCGGTGTTGCCGCGGTGGTCAGGGTTGCTGCGCCCGGAGCCGGCAACTACTACTTGCTGGCTTTGGAGACGGCGGCGGTGGCATGGATGTTGGCTTGGTCAATGTTTGTGTTGACCTATTTCCGCGTGCTCGTTTCCCCCAGGTCGACTCCGGAACCTGACTGCACAAACGCGAAATTCCGCCTGGGTATTATCAGAGCGGCTCGGGATTTCGAGGCTCACTTCGTGATCACGGGTAGTGCCGACTTTCAACGCACCAAGCCGGAACGATTTGGTTGTTCTGTATTTGCGCCCGGCCTGCGAGACATTGGTCGGCCGTGCCAGCAGCTGTCGGCATCTATCGTGATCAATCGGCTCCAAGCGAGATGTTTTGTCGGTCGTCCTGACGGTAAAGTTGAACAATGCAGGCGGATGCAGCCGCGGAATCAAGGAGTTAGATGGCTGCGAAACAATTGAGTGGGAGTGAGGGGCTCCGCGAATTGTGAGTTGATCTGCGCATCGGAACAGCTTGCAGATTCCGGGACGAAGTAGTCGGATTCTCAGCAGGCCTTCGCTTGAAGGACCCGACTCAGCACAATGCACTTTCCGTGAAGTAGGCTGCACTGCGAGGGCGATATGAATATCCTGTCCGCACTCGATTGGCGTGACGCGAAGTGAGCTGCGGACATGGCAGTGCTTGATGCGGTGATCATCGGCGCGGGCGCTGCGGGCATAGCTGCTGGCCGGCACCTGATCGCTGCCCGTCAACGCATCCTCATCCTTGAAGCGCGTGATCGGACGGGCGGTCGGGCGATGGTGGATCATCGACTGGGCGTGCCGGCCGATCTTGGCGCGGCCTGGTTGCATTTCGCCGACGAGAACGCCTGGACCGGCATTGCCGAACGGGGTGGATTCACCGTGTTACGCCGCAAGCCGGGCTGGGGCGCTGAAGCCTGGATCGGTGCCCGGGCGCCGACCGCCGCCGAACGATCCGCGGCTGCCGACGACTACCAGCGCTACAACGCGCTCGTGGAAGCCGCCGCCACGTCCGGCCTCGATGTTCCCGTCGCCGCCGTGCTGCCCGAGGATGCCTACCGTCCCCGATTCGATGCGGTAATGACCTGGGCCGTCGGCGTGGAAAGCCACGCGGTGTCGACACTCGACCTGCACCGGTATGCCGAATCCAATGCGGACTGGGCAGTGAAGGAAGGACTCGGAGCCGTGGTGGCTTCGGCGGCGGAGGGTTTGCCGGTGCAACTGGGCACGCGGGTAACAGCCATCGATTGGACCGGCCCCACGCTGCGCATCGACTCCACAGCGGGCAGGCTGGAAGCCCGGGCCGCGATCGTCACAGTGCCCACTTCGCTGCTTGCGCGCGGCGCGATACGTTTCGAGCCCCCGCTCCCGCCGACGCACCAGCAGGCGATCGCCACCTTGCCGCTGGGCGTGTGCAACAAGGTGTTCTTCCGGTTGAGCAATACCGGGTTCGCGGCCGCCCTGCCGTCGAATCTGATCGGCTCGACCTCCACTTCCCGTACCTGCAGCTGGCAGGCGCGCGTGGCGGACCAACCGTTGCTGATGGCGTACTTCGGTGGCGACCTGTCATGGGAACTTGAACAGGCCGGCGGGCTGGAGCCCTTCGCACGCGCGGAATTCCGGCGGCTTTTCGGCGGCGCGGCGGTCGCCGAGCTGGGGCCGGCCGTGGCTACAGCCTGGGGCAGCGACCCGTTTTCGATGGGCTCGTATTCGGCTGCCCTGCCGGGTTACGCCGCGAGCCGCGAGCAGCTCGCCGTCCCGGTGTCGCCCCAACTGTGCTTCGCCGGAGAGGCCTGCTCGAACCACTACTTTGGAACCTTGCATGGCGCCTGGCAGAGCGGCGTGACGGCGGCCGCGAGACTGGCGACGCCGGGGACTTGAGGCGCGCGGTTCTGTTGTCGTGCCGGAGTGGTTGACCGGCTCTGTCCCGGCCCACGTCGGCTACTGCCCGGTCGGCATGTTCTTCCACCCACCCGGCCCCGGCCCGTACCAGTGCGTGTCCCAGCCGGTGGGTTCCGCATCGTTGCGATTCACCAGCACGGCCTGAATTTCCTGGATCTTCCCGGACTTCACGGTGAAGAACTCGCCGACGATGCGGTCGAATGCCGTGACGGAAGAGGCGTTCTGCACGCCGTCCACCTTGCCGAAGCGCAGGATGGTGAGCACGATGCCGCGCTCCTCGTCGACCACCGCGTGGCGGCGGTCCCACAGGTTGCGGCCGATGAAGCGGCCGCGCTCGAAGCCGTCGGCGGCGGTGGTATAGACGCCATTGCGCACCAGCCCGGTGAAGTGGGTGCCGTTCTCGAAGCGGGTGGTGTCGGGCAGCAGGTCCGTGGGGTGGTAGTCGGGCGTGCCGTTGGTCTGGAAGGCGCGGAAATAGCCGTCGGCCACGGCCACGAGCCCGTAGTACGAATCGCGCTCCGCCGGCGGAATCGGCAGCTTCAGGAAGTCGGAGGGCTCCGGATCCAGCTGCTCGGGACCCCACCACGCTTCGCCAGCACAGTGCTTGAAGCAGCGGAGGATCTCCATCTCGGTGATCGCACCGCTCGCCACCTTCAGGCGCACCACTTCCATCGTCTCGGAGCCGTCCTCGTTGACGACCACCACCTGCGTGCCGGTATCCCCCAGCCGCTCGTTCACCGCGTCGAAACGCCAGCGCACGGTTTTGGCCTCCGGCCAGAAGGCGCCGGTCAATGGAGTCTCAGCGCCGTTCAGCGTGATGCGCGCGCCGCCCGCCTGGGGCAGTGCGCGCGGATCGTTGGCGAGCAGCGCCTTGTAGTAGGTGTCGATGAACCCGGTGAGGCATGCGCGGTTGCAGGTGATGGGCGCCCAGCCGCCACGCGTCGGGCCGTAATCCGCCGGCCACGCCGACGGGAGTTTCCCGTCGCGGTTCACCATCACCGCCTGGATGTCCCAGATGATTCCCTTGCGCACGGCGAAGAACTCCGCGACCAGGCGCTCGCTGGCCTGCGCGGGGCTGCGTGGCGTCGCGCCGGTCTTCAGGCCGAAGCGCGCGAAGCTCATCACCACGCCGTATTCCTCATCCACCACCGGATAGCGCAGGTCCCAGATGTTGCGCCCGGCATGGTTAGCCACGGTCGAACTGCTCCGCCGCAGTCGTCGGCGCATTGCCTGCCATGGACACATCGGTGGTCCGGAAGCCGTTCTCGAGCCGCACCACATGGGGCCAGAATTCGGCGCGGTGGTACTCGGGCGTGCCGTTGGTGTTGAAGGCCCGCCAGTAGCCTTCGGCCGCCGCCACGAGGTCGTAGTAGGAATCCTGCTCGGCGGGGCGGATGCGCGTGTTGAAGTTCGGGTTCGGCTGCTGCAGCGTCTTGATGTCGTACAGCCCGCCTTCCTGCGCATTGCGGATCAGCATGGACTCCACTTCGGTGATGCGGTTCGCCTTCACCTTCAGGCGCACCGCATAGACGTACTGCGAGCCGTCTGCGTTGTTGATCACGGCCTGTGTGCCGGTGTCGCCCCAGCGCGGATTGGCGATGTCGATGCGCGCCTGCACCGATGCGGCCTCATCCCAGAACAGCCGTGCAGGCCGCCACGACGTCGTCGTTCAGCGTGATCTTTGCGCCCGGTGCCAGCGGCACTCGCGCGGGATCGTTGGCGAGCAGGCCCGCGAAGTACGCATCCACAACGCGGGTGAGGCAGGCGCGGTCGCAGGGGAATGCGACGTCGCTCTGGGTTTGCGAGGCCACCGGCAGGGCAGTCAGCAGCCCCAGTGACGTGAGCGCGGCCCGCGCGAATCCTGCCTGAATGCCCTTCATGAATACTCCCCCTGTGTTGTGGCACACGTCCCGGGCGACGTCGCCGTCTGGTTTGCAGAGTAGATATCATGAAAATCGGCTTCGTGTCTTCGATGTCTACCCGGATTCGAAGTCGATCCGAAGGTCCACTGAGCGGGAGTCCTGGTTCCCCTCAGGGATTGCGCGCGTTCCTCGACAGGAACCGCCAGACACCGTCCTCACGGATCAGCACGTCCTCATACCGGCCGGCGACAGCCGGTTCGGGCTTGGCGCCGTTCATCCGGTAGAAGACGAACATCGAATCGGCCGTGGCGCGGTCGCCCTTCACGTCGATGATGAAGTTCGACATCACGTGGAAATTGGTTCCCGCGGGCACATCGGTGTTGCCCGTGAAGGCCTTCTCCATTGCGGCCTTGATGTTGGCCGGGCCCTTGAATGTGCCGAATCCGCCCTTCCATTCCCCTTCCTTCGCAAACAGCGCGGAATAGGCGGCGAAGTCGCGCCTGTCGAGCGTGCGACCGTAGTCCAGCAGCACGCGCTCGATGGCCTTGATGTCCTCGTCGCGCTGCACCCGCCATTCCAGCAGGGTGGGCGTGGGATCAGACGAAGGCCATCCGCGCTCCGTTCCGTCCGGCAGCGTGGGAAAGAACGCATGCACCACGTGGATCTCGCCACCCCATACCTTGAAGGCCTCGAAGGTGACGAGCACGTTGTCTTTTCCGTAGGAGTCGGTGTCGCCAAAGTTCATCCATAGCAGCACCACGCCGTTCTCTTCATCCACCGCAGCGACGCTGTAGGTGATGTCGGCATGTTCCATGATCCGCTGCGTCTGGATCGCCGGGCAGGACTCGCGCGGACAACCGGTGCCGGCCATGAACATGCCATTCTCGATGCGGTAGGCCTCCTTGCTGAACGGCGTAGGCGCCCGTTCGAAGCTGCCGATCCGCAGTCCCTCCGTGTAGGTCAAGGCAGTGCGGATCATCGTCTCGCGCGAATCACGCATGCCGGCCGGAACGGGATCATCCATGCCCACCAGCGGCTTCTCGAGCATCGTGGGCTGGAACCGGGATTGGGGCGTGAGACGCTGATACAGCGTTTCGATGCCCGTGATCTCCTGGTCCTTCACGTAAAGAAGCACCGAGTAGAGGATGTTGTTGGTGCCTTCCTTCAGCACCACGTGGGTGGCGGCAATCTGCCGGCGCACGTCGAGGTAATCCTGGCGGAACGTGCCCTTGCCGGTGACGCTCTGCCACAGCCCTTCGCCGAGCCTGGCGTCACGTGAGTTTTCCGTCACGCGCAGGCCCGTTGCGAGTGGCAGCTTCGAGTGGTCATGCGCCACCATCGCGTCGATATACCGGGTGACCATACCGGCAAGGCAGGCGCGGTCACAGGGCGAGGGGGCCGGGGCCGCGGCCTGGCCCAGGAGTGTCAGGGTCAGCAATCCCAGCGCCGCGACAAACTGTCTGAACATGGGCTCCCCCGGTTGTCGACCGAACTTGGCTGGAATAGTAGGGTGAACCACCCTAGGAAGTCGCCCATTCTATCCCGGTGGTGCGCGGAGCGGGCGAGCGCGGCGCGCAGCCATACCCGTCACGCCGAGACACCTAATACGTTCCTCTTTGTATATACGGCACCTGTGCGAACAGTTGTCGCTCGTCGCCGCGCGGATCGTTCTCGAGCTTCGACTCGGCGTCGAACACCATCGTCGAGCGCTCCTCCAGCTGATAAGGCCGCCACTCCGGCATCCCCGGATGGTTCGGGTCACCCGTGCGCGCGAACGCGATGAATGCATCGCTCATCTGGTTCGCGGTGTTCTGCGCTTCTGCCGTAACGCCGGTGAGCGAGCCGGGCTGGGCGATGTTGTCGAATACCAATGGAATATCCATGGTGTGCATGGCGCCGTAGCGGCCGTCCTCGAGCGGTGAACGATAGTTGAGCTGATACGCGTAGACTGGCGAGCCCTGCTTTGCGCGCAGTTCGGCTTCGATGATGGCACCGCGCCAGGAACGGCCGGCGGTGGTGGCGGCGAAGAAAACGTCGGTGGCGCTGTACTGCGGATACCAGCGGCGATATTCCGCGATCACGTACTCAGGACTCACGTCGACGTGCAGGTGTTGCAGCAACCGTTCCGGCAGTTTCTGCCAGTCCAGTTCATGAATGTCCAGTTCATTGCCGAGGAAGGCGCGCGTTTCATCGCGCGTGTTGCCGATGATCATCGGGATGTGTGCGGACTGCGGTGGCGCGTCGGGATGGAATGGGTGCCGCGGCAGCGTTGCGTGGTCCAGGACCGGGCCGAAGTACAGTGAGCGCCCGACGATCGTGGCGTCCGCCGTCTTCAATGCAGCGACCAGCGTTGCGACATCGGCTGCGGTCAATCGTGCCCGGTCTTCCGGTTCTATCTGCAATGCATCCAGATAGGCCCGCGCACGCAGCGTGGCACTGCGCGGACCGGACGCCGTGATCTGCTGGCCGCTCATCGTGGCCGCGCGATGGAAAAGTCCGCGCGCGGCGGGCATCGCCATCAGCGTTGCGATCTTGGCGCCGCCACCGGACTGGCCGAACACAGTCACGCACTGCGGATCGCCGCCGAACTCTTCAGCATGATCGCGCACCCATTGCAGGGCCAGCACCAGGTCGAGCAGGCCGACGTTGCCTGATGCTTCGTATTGCACGCCAGCGAGCCGCCCCAGATAGAGATGGCCGAAGGCGTTCAGGCGATGATTGACGGTGACGACGACGACATCGCCGCGCCGACACAGTCGCGCGCCGTCGTAGATGGGGCTCGAGCCGGAACCGGAACTGAACTCGCCGCCGTGGAAGTACACCATGACCGGTCGCTTGCCACCGTCACGCAGCTTCGGGGTCCAGACGTTGAGAACGAGACAATCCTCGCCCATCGGTTCTTCGATGCCAGGCTGCGGACAGGCTGGGCCGTATACCAGTGCATCGCGCGTTCCCTTCCAGGCATCGGGCGCCAACGGCGGCAGGAAACGGTGCGCCGCGGTGTCCGCACCGTACGCAATGCCCTTGAACACATGCACGCCGTCCGCGATCGCGCCGCGGACTTTGCCGCTGCGGGTACTCGCAACCACCGGGCGTGAGGCCGCGCCAACCAGTGGGGCGAGCACGAGCAATGTGGCGGTGGGTGCGACATGCCGCAACAGCTCGCGCCTGTTCATCTTTCCCACCTGGTGACCGAAAAGAGATGTCCAGCCGGATCATACAAGTGGTGCGGGGGTGGGCGGCAGTTGGCGGCAAACCGGGACGGGTGCCCCACAGTGCGCATCGAGAGGCGCTGCCCTGCAGGCGCTTGTATATCACGGTCCTGCCGGCGCAAAGTGCCTGTCGCCATCGCGAACCGCCAACCGGTTCGATCCAGGAGGCATTGGGGGTCAGGCCGTGAATGCTGGCATTTCTCTTGTCCTGCTCGCCGCGCTGTTGTCATCGGCGCTGCCGCTGCGTGCCGCCTCAGATGGCTGTGCGGCCCTTGCCGGAAACCATCGCAACGGCGTCGTCGTCACGGCGGCCACCGCGATTGATCCGCAGGGTGCATGGCTGCCGCCTGCCAGTCTCGGCACACCGGCACCCGTCAATGTTCCCTTCTGCCGCGTCGAAGGCGTCATCGAGCAGCGCATCGGCTTCGAACTGTGGCTGCCGCCGTCCGCTCGCTGGAACGGAAGGCTGCTCGGCGCGGGTGTGGGTGGCGACGCGGGCGTATTCAACTTCCGGGACCTGGCCCGGGGGGTTGCCGCCGGCTATGCGAGTTCCACCACCGACGGCGGACACAAGAACACCGAAAAGGCATGGATGATGCGTCGGGACGCCGTGTTCGACTACACGCACCGCGCGCAGCACCTCACCAACCGTGCCGTGCGCATGCTGATCGAAAAGTACTACGGCGCGGCTCCGCACCACGCCTACTTCCTCGGCTGCTCGGGCGGCGGTCGCCAGGGCCTGAAGGAAGCGCAGCGCTTTGCCTCGGATTACGACGGCATCGTGGCAGGCGCGGGCGGTCCGCGGATGCCCGAGATGTCGGTGCGCCATCTGTGGCACGCGCTGTACCAGCAGGATCATCCCGAGGGCGCACTGGACTCCGCTGCATGGGCGCGCGTATCGGCCGCCGCGGCGCGCAGCTGTGACGCGGACGATGGTGCCGTGGATGGCGTGGTGGACTATCCACCGTCCTGCCGTTTCGACGTGGGCACGCTGCAGTGTGGAGTGGACAACGCGCCGGGCTGCCTGTCTGCCGCCCAGGTGGAGACGGTGCGCACGCTGCAGCAGCCGTTGCGCGACGAGAATGGGCGCGCGCTCGACACGGGCCTGCTGCCAGGCGTCACCGTGCGGCCCGGGCCTCCCTCGCCGTTGCTGTTGCCGTTCTTCGCCGAGGGGACGCACCGGAATCCGGCATGGGATCCCGCCACCTTCCACATCGCAAATGACCTTGCGCTGGCGCGCCGGCGCATGCCGGAAATGGCCGCTGATGATCCCGACCTCCGCCCGTTTGCGGCGCGCGGTGGCAAGCTGATCCTGTATCAGGGATGGCTCGATCCCTCGATCATTGCAAGCCAGAGCCTGGACTATGCGGCGGCCGTGCGCGCGAAGCTCGGCGCGACGCGCAGCGACGACATGCTGCGCCTGTACATGGTGCCGGGAATGCCGCATTGCGGGGGAGGCGAGGGTGTGAACCAGTTCGGCGGCTCCGGCAGCGCGTTGCCGATCGGCCCGCCGGATCGCGACCTGCTGTCTGCAGTGGTGGAGTGGGTGGAGCGCGGCAAGGCTCCGCACGCCATCACCGCCGTGCGCCTGGAAGGCGGGAATGTCACCCGCGAGCGTCTGCTGTGTCCCTCACCGCTGGTGGCAAGGCCTGCGAACGCCGACGCTGCCAGCCAGGCCTGCGTCGTCCGACCGGCGCAGTAGCTCGCTATCGGACGATCGGCAGCTCGACTGCTGAAGGGCGGGCCCGGTCGCGGTAGAGCCGGATCGTCGGCGCCTTGCCCTCCGCCAGGGGCGGGGCCTGGTACTTCTGGCCAATCGACGTGGACAGGCTGACGCGCACGCTGTGACCCGCCCTGAATACGTAAGAGATCGGCAGCAGATCGAACACCAGTTCCACGGGTTCACCCGGCACGAGCGGAACAAGGTCGTCGGCATTGCCACGATGCCACACGTGCTCCCTGACACCCCACGGCGAGGCATGGGTCTTGCGCCAGGATGCGCGAATGCGGCCGTCCGTGACAAATGTCGACCTGCCGTCGGGCGCGACGTCCTCCAGCACCGCAAAGATGTTGGCGTCCGGCGTGTCGGCACTGACCCACAGTCGTGCCGTGGGAACGCCGGTGACCTCCATGTCGGCCGCGAGCGGGGCGCTCGTCTGCGACAGGCTGATCTCGTCGGAGGCATTCATGTCGCCCGCATACCAGCGATTCAGGGACTGGTAGCGCCCATTGAACAGCGGCACGTCGCGGCCCGCGTAGACAATGGGTTCTGCATCAGCCGGCCGCGATCGCGTGAGGCCCGATGGACCGAAATAGAACGCCTGCTTGCCATCACCGTTCCAGCGCCAGCGCTTTGACGTACGCCATTCCTGGCCCGCCGGGGCGTTGATCGTGTAATAGAGGACGGCCGGCTCGTCCGCGCCGTTGCGTACGCCCTTGGCGTGAAAATCGAACCAGCGCAGGATTTCGGCGTCCAGGTCGAGAGTCGCCGCGGCAAACTGGCTGTCCTGTGGCGGGCGATTGCCGTGTATCCACGGCCCCATGATCACGCGACCGCCCCAGTAGTTCGCGCTGGCCAGCTGACCGATTCCTCCTGCATCGAACCATGCGCCGATCTGCAGGATGGGGATGCCGGACCGCCTGATCGCTGCAGCGTTGGAGACTGCACTGTCTTCGATGCCTGGCCGGTAACCGTCGAACGTGTTCAACCCGTCGCGCGGCATGTTGAGCCAGTACTGGCCCAGCATCGGCGCATTGCAGTGGTCGTCGGAAGCCGCGGCCTTCAGCAGCGCACCGTCCCGGTCCTCGTCCACTGCCTGCGCGACACGCGGAACTCCACCGCTCTGGCGATCGCCTGGCGAAGGCGCCCGGCACTCTCCCTGGAAGTGTGTCGCCCCCGTCTCGAACATCGGCACGCCATTGACTGCGACGCCATCGTCGAAGAACTGCGGACTGGAGCAGGCCGGCGAAATCGCGACGAGGTGCTTCGGGGCGAGCGCAGCAACCACGTACTGCCAAGCACCCTGGTTCGAACAGCCGTAGCCAACGACCTTGCCATTGCTGAACGGCTGGGCACCAGCCCATTCGATCATCGCCCTGGCGTCACGGGCGTCGTGGCGATTCACGAAGCCGGTCTGCTGGCCGAAGGAAGCGCCCACGCCACGACGGTCCTGACCCACCCAGACGTAGCCACGCTCCACGAAGTACCTGGCCTGGGGGCCTTCGGTCCGCTGCTGGGTGAAGATCACCGGCAGCTTCTCCTGGGCGACAACCCCGCCCCTGGAGGGACGCAGGACGCTGACGGCGAGGCGCGTGCCGTCGTAGCTCTCGACATGCATCGATTGCCTGTCGACGCCGTCAAAGAGGACGGGTGCCGAATAGCTGGAGATTCCGGCCCCGGGAGACCGCGGTGCCACGCACATCAACATCGAAACCAGTGCTGCCGCGATCGCCGGTGTCATGCGCATGACGTTCTCCCCGTGTGCACGCTCTGGCATCCTACGCCATGGCCGTTCATTCAAGGGTCCGGGCTGGCTACACGGCATGAGCAGAAGAAAGTCGAAAAGCAGCGGCAGGTCTGCACTTCGGAGCATTGCGCTGGCCGCGTCGGCTTTGCTGCTGGCCTGGAGTGCGACGGGCGCTGAGGTCGGATCCCACGCCCGCTGGTGGTCGCCCGGAGAAAGCAGGCTGCTGCCGGGCAGCCTCAGCTACGACAATGAGCGCGGCCGCATCAGGATACTCAATGCCGCTGGCGACACAGACACCAGCGGGCATCCCTTCTTCATGCCACTGGGTCCCAATGGCCGCGCCTGTGTGACCTGCCACCAGCCCGCCGATGGCATGAGCATTTCGACGACGACACTGCGCGACCGCTGGGAGGTGACGCGGGGCGAGGACCCGGTGTTCGCGGCGATAGACGGCTCCAATTGCCCGAACCTCCCGCAGCAGGACCGGGCATCGCATTCCCTGCTGCTCGACAGGGGCCTGTTCCGGATCTTCCTTCCCTGGCCGCCCAGGGCCCGGGATGGCAGCGCCATCGAGCCGGAGTTCACGCTGGAAGTCGTGCGCGATCCCACCGGCTGCAACACGGATCCCGTTCATGGCCTGCACAGCCCGACCCCGAGCATCTCGGTGTTTCGCCGACCCAGGATGGTCGGGAATCTCAAGTACGTGACCCAGGTCGATCGCATCGCGATGCCGTTCGAGGTCAAGTCCGGGGAGCCGCTGGATACCGACCCGGAAACGGGCGCCAGGGTCAGCATGAACATCATGGCCGACAGTCGCGAGCCGACACTGGAGACACAGGCGACCAGCGCCGCGCTCGTTCACCTGCAGATGAAGGACGGCCTGACTCCGGAGCAGCTGCAGCGCATTGTCGATTTCGAACGGCAACTGTTCGTGGCGCAGGGCTTCGACCGGGAGGCCGGAGACCTCGAGGCCCCTGGTTCACCGCCCGGCCTCGGCCCTGCTGCGTTGATGCGCGAGTCCCCGGGTGTCCTTCGAAACGGAGCCACACAGAGCCTGATGTCGAGCTTTGCAGCCTGGGATGCCGGGCCCGGACGGGAGCCCGACGGGCAGGCTGCATTTCGCGCATCCGTGGCGCGCGGTGCGGCACTGATGCAGACGCGTACGATCTGGGTAAGGGATGTCTACAACTTCAATACGCTCGGCGTCGGCAATCCGCAGAAGCGCAACTGCGTCGGCTGCCACAACATGGCGATGACCGGGCTCGACGTCGCACCCGGCTACATGGATCTGGGCACCACCAACTGGCCCCATGCGGAAGCCGGCCGATGATCTGCCGCTGTTCAAGCTCACCTGTTCGGCCAGTGCCCGCCCGCATCCCTACCTGGGGCGCGTCATCCACACGCACGACCCCGGCCGTGCGCTGGTCACGGGACGGTGCCGCGAGATCGGCGCGATCACGATGCAGCAGCTGCGCGGGCTCGCTGCGCGCGCTCCGTATTTTTCGAACGGCTCGGCCAGGACCCTGCGTGACGTGATCGACATCTATGACCGGCGCTTCGACATGCGGATGACCGAGCAGGAAAAGCAGGATTTCGTGAACTTCCTGGGTGTGCTCTGATGCGCGGCCCCTGGTTTCTGCTGCTGGCTGCAAGCGCCGGTTCCGTTGCCTGGGGCGCGGAGGCGCACGTGAACTTCCTGTCCTGCCCGGTGCTTCGCGACACGACGCCGAACTGCTGGACCGCGCAGCACGATGGCGAAACCTATTTCATCGGCGCCCAGCGCGGGCCATCCGACAGCTACCTGCCACAGATGAAGCACCAGGTGCTCGTGGAGGGCGTGGTGACCCGCGAACCACGCATATGCGGGGGTATCGTGCTCAGGCCAGTGCGAGTGTCCGTGATCACCGAACTCGACCTGACCTGCGACGGCCCGGTCCTGCCTGCCGACGGTCTGACTCCGCCACCGGTTCCCGTGCGCGGCAATGCACCGGCGGCCGCGCCGGCGAGCGATGTACTGGGTCCCGTGGGCTCGTTCATGCGAACTCCAGTCCCGCAGCCGCCCTTCACGAAACGGGAGTTCCGCATCGACTTCGATTTCGGCTCGGATGTCCTCACGGACCAGATGCAGCGCCGCGTGATCGAAATACTCACCTACGCCGCAACGGCGCAGGCCACGTTGATCCAGATTAAAGGGTATTCGGCGATCACGCTGCTCACGAACGGCCAGCGCCTCGAGGAACCCGAAGGGCTGGCCGAGGGGCGGGCCCGCAAGATTGCCGATGTGTTCGTCGACCTGGGCACGGCAAGGGACAGATTGCGCGTCGAGTGGGCGGAGTCTCACGAGCAGCCAGACGGGAAGGGCGACGCGGCCCGTCGTCGTGTGATGGTGACGGTCGTCCCGTGAGCGCGCCGCTCCAACCTTACGCTCCGCCAGCAACGCCGCAGGCGAATTGTTGACAAAATGATTGATGATCCCGCCGCGCGGTTGTACAGTCCCCCTGCAAGCGCTTGCAGAAAAACCGCGATGAGCCAAGTGGGGGTCGATATGCAGCCGAATTCAATCCAGTGGTCAGTCGCTGCGGCGGTTGCACTGAGCCTGGGCCTTTGCTCCGGCACAGCCACCGCGCAGGCCGCGGACGACGAGGCAGACCTGACGGAAGTCGTCGTCACCGGCAGCCGCATTCGCGGCATCGAGCCGACCGGCTCTCCCGTCCTCGTCGTCGACCGGGAAGCCATCGTGCTGGCTGGCACCACCACCACCACGGACCTGCTGCGCAAGGTGCCGCAGATCGTGGGTCTTGGTGCCTCGGAAACGGCTTCCGCTGCGCAGAACGGCGCGGCGAATGTCACGCGGGCTTCGGGCGTCAACCTTCGCGGTATCGGCTCGAACGCCACGCTGCTGCTGTTTGATGGCCGGCGCCTGCCGCCCTCGGGCACCCAGGGGCAGCTCACCGATGCTTCGGTCGTCCCTGCCATTGCGCTGCAGCGAGTGGAGGTGGTGGCGGATGGCGGTTCTTCGATCTACGGATCCGATGCCGTGACCGGTGTCGTCAACCTGATTCCGCGCTCGACGTTCACCGGCAACGAATCCGTCGTGCGTTTTGGCGTCGCCGACTCGTATGACGAGCTTCAGGTCGCACATATCTTCGGCACCAGTTGGGGCTCCGGCAACCTGGTGATCGCCGGCGAGTACGGCGATCACTCGGGTCTCGACGGTGCCGATCGCGACTTCTATACCACCGACCTGCGCGCCCGTGGCGGCAGCGATCTGCGCCCCACCACCTGCAGCCCCGGCAATATCGTCGTCGGAGGCGTTTCGTACATCATTCCCGAGGGCTCCACGGGCGTCGGACTCACGCCCCAGACGGTGCTTCCGGGCACCCGTCGCTGCGACAACCTGCCGCGCGGACACATCATGCCGGAAGTGACCCGCGGCAACGTGTTCCTGAGCGGCAACCAGGACATCACCGAGCAGTTCAGCCTCTACCTGCAGGGGCTCTACTCGCGACGCGAATTCGAGCTGCGGGATTCGGGCGCGGTCTCGAACCTCAGCGTGCCAAGAACCAACCCGTTCTACTTCAATCCCACCGGCGGCACCGGGAACGTCACGGTGCAGTACGACTTCGCAAACGACTTCGGACTTGCAGTGAATCCCGGAACCGCCGAGTCCTATCAGGGCACGTTGGGCGGGCGTTACAGGTTTGGCAAGGACTGGCAGCTCGATGCCTACGTTTCGTATGGCGCCAGCGACGACGAGGTTCGACGCACCAACAACCTGAACACGACGTCCACCGGCATCAATGCCCGGCTCGCGAACCCCGATCCGCAGCAGGCCTTCAACCCGTTCGGCTCCGGCAGCAGCAACAGCGCAGCCGTCAACGACGCGCTGAGCAACGGCCAGTTCATCATCCAGGGCGGCACGGAACTGACGGTGTATGCCGTGCAGGCCGACGGTCCGGTGTACGACCTGCCTGGCGGCTCGGTGCGGCTCGCGGTCGGTGCCGAGTACCGCGATGAAGAGCTCAATTCGCTGCTCCAGTCCGGATCGACGGTGGCACCGGTCGTGGTGCCCGGGTATTCCTCCCGCAGCGTGAAGGCTGTCTTCGGCGAGGTGTTCGTGCCGCTGGTCGGCGCCGATAACGCTGTGGCGGGCGCGCAGCGCCTGGACCTCTCGGTCTCCGCCCGCTTCGAGGAATACAGCGACTTTGGCAATACCAGCAACCCGAAGGTGGGGCTGGTGTGGGGGCCGATACCCTCGCTGCTGGTGCGCGGCAGCTGGGGCACTTCGTTCCGGGCACCCGGTCTCGCCGAGAATGATCCGCGCTCCGGTGGGTATGGCCTGTATGGCGACAACCTGCCTTGCCCCATTGCGATTCCCCCGGCAACCACCTGCTTCGGCATAGGCATAGCCGGTGGCAATCCGGACCTCGATCCGGAGGACGCGACCACCTGGTCGCTGGGCCTGGAGTTCACGCCCGAGTCGATCGCCGGCCTTCGCGCCGGGATCACCTATTACGACATCGACTACCAGAACCAGATCATTGGCCTGCGTGGCACCGCGGGACTGTTGACCAATCCGCTGTACGCCGGGTTCGCCATACTGAATCCGACGCCCACCGAAGTGTCGGAGCTGGTCAACCAGGGTCTGTTCAGGGGCGAGCCGCTTCTGCCGGAAGGGGGACCAGTCCCGATCAATTCAACCGTCACGGGCAACGTGCAGTACATCCAGGATGGTCGGCGGCAGAACCTCAGCAACGCCAAGATAAGTGGCATCGATGCCGACGTGACCTATACCTTCGACACCGCGGCAGGAACGTTCAATCTGGGCGCCCTGGCCTCGTACCTCACGGACTACACCACGCAGCTGGCTCCGGGCGCCGCCAGGACGGACGTGGCCAACACCCTGAATTTTCCGCAGGAACTGCGGGTCCGGGGGGAGCTGAGCTGGAGACGCAGTGCACTGAACGCCGCACTGTTCATGAACCACGTCGGCGGTTACGAGCAGGTGAACACGGCGCCCACACCCAACCGGGACATCTCGTCGTTTACCACGTTCGACCTGTCGATCGGCTACGACATCGGCGAGGCGTTGTCGCTGGGAGCGTTCTCCGGGTTGAGCGTCGCGCTCAACGCCCAGAACGTGTTCGACAAGCAGCCGCCGTTCGTCAACATTGCCGGTGGATATGACCCCCAGTCGGCGAGTCCGATCGGCCGCATGGTGATGGCCACGATGCGCATGAACTGGTAGCAGCCGGTTTTCCAGCCGGCTACCGGCTGTGCCCGGCATCGCCCCGAAGCCACGCTGCTGTATCGGCTGGTGGGGCAGCACTTTCCCGCGCTTCTCGCGCCTCGATTTGAAGCAGGCCGACCACTCCCGGACTACATCGAGCGGGAGTTCGATGCGTACCTGAAGTGTGGGCGACTGGAAAAGGGCTTTCTACGCCTGCGCTGCAGGGGCGATTTGAACTTCCTGTCCGCACGGGTGGTTCTTGTTCGCGATGAGCAGTTCGTGCATGTGTCGGGTCTCCTCAACCGTCGGCCGGCTGTCGTGGTTTCGCCAGCTGCAATTGGCAGGACGCGAGATCGAGCCAGCGGCCGAACTTGAAACCGGCCTGGGTGATCGTGCCGGCGTGGCGGAAGCCTAGCTTCTCGTGCAGCGTGATGCTCGCGGCGTTGTGCGCGCGTTGACCGTGCCGAGCACCGAACCACTGCAGCATGTGCATCCGGATGGCAGGCGACGATGTGAAGACTCATCAGCTGGACTATAATCCGCCCCGGTCGAGTTCGTCTTCAAACAACAAATCGAGGGAATCATGGCAACTGGACGCAAGATTAGTAGGAAAGCGAAGGCGAAAGCCGTCAAGCGCAAGGCCGTCAAGAAGAAGGTCGCCCGCAAGGCCGTCAAGCGAAAGGCCGTCAAGCGCAAGGTCGTCAAGAAGAAGGTCGCCCGCAAGGCCGTCAAGCGAAAGGCCGTCAAGCGCGCTGTCGTCAGCAAGGCCGTCAAGCGCAAGGCCGTCAAGCGCGCGCTGGTCCGCAGGGCCGCTGTCGCGGCAATCCTCGGCGAAACGGGTGGTGGTGGCGAGTAACACTGTCCCGTCCCTCTTCTCCTTCGATTTCCAGTAGAAGGGGCCAAGGCCACGGCACGCGAGAAAGCCCGCAAACGGTCGCAATCAAGAACCGTCGGACGCGTTGCCGTGCGCCAGGTCGCCAAACCCAGGACCACCAAGCGAAAGCCGCCGAACCAGCGGCGTTCGGGGTCAGAGAGCCGGCGTTAACTCCGGGAAAGCCCATGTGCGATCGAGAGTCTCGGCCCACGGCCGGTACAGGCGCACGATTTCCGAGCCCGTGCGGCTTCGTCGTGACAAAGGGTGTGAACAGTTTGCTTGCGAGATCCTCCGTCAGGCCCAGCCCGGCGTCGGCCAGGTGGTGTACCGGACATTGCATCCATGGCATTCATCATCAGGTTCACGAACACCTGCTGCAGGAGTACCGGATCTATCGGGCAAGCGCTGTCGGCAGTCTCGCTCCCAACAGAAGGCCGGCTGCGCGAACCAGCCGGCCCGGACGGGCAGATTGAATTTCCTGTCCGCCTACTTGTTCGGCTTGTACTTGAACTTCTGGCCCGCAACGGCAGCCTCGTACATCGCGCCGCCCTTGACGCTGTAGAACACCGCCATGCCCTTGTGGTAGCCGGGGGCCTGGGTCTCGGTGCCGGTCTTGCTGGTGCTGGTGCTGGTCCGGGCGCCGGTGCTGCCCGCGCCGGCGCTGGCGCTGGCCTTGATCGCCACCGCACTTGCCTGCGCATCCAGTTCGAAATTGCCGCCGGCGAAATCGTCGAACGCGCGCTTGTCCTCGAAGAACATGATCTGGCTGAAGGCCTGGCCACCGGCCTGGAGGCCGAAGCTGAGCTGGTTCATCGTCGTGTCGCCCACGTACTTGCCGCCGACGTATACACGGCCCGTGCCGTGGGCCCCGCCAACGCCCAGTCCGCCCTTGCCGATGGTGGGAAACACGGCATAGCCGTAGGATTTGGCAAAGAACTTCGCGCTGTCCCCTGCGTTCTTGAACAGTTGCACCGTATCGGCGTACTCATCTGCGTGCGCAGCAAATGGCAACGCCAAGACGGCCGCCATGAGCAGCAGCGGGAGTTTCTTGAACATCATGTTCTCCTTTGCGGATGATCGGCATTGCCGGTGTGGGAGGGCAGTATAGAAGCCGCCGGAGCGGGGAGCGCCTGTCCTTTAGGGCATGTTCCGGGTCGTCGACAAGCGACGTTATTTCGACGGTGTGCCTTCACCGGCCGCACACCGTCGTTTTGCTCTGCGGCCACCGCCCTACGGTCGCGGCGTGCTTACCACAAGCGTGGGCACCTACAATCAGCACTAAAGGGCAGAGAGCGTTGCTCGCACGCAACACTACATTGGCGTAGAGTTCCACTCTTCTGTTCTATTTCGATTTGCAGGAGGCACACTCATGGATCTTTGGCACAAGAAAACCACCGTGGCGCGCATCGCCGCGACGGTATTCGCGCTCGGCTGCGCAAGTGGCGCGATCGCCCAGTCGGCGGACCGGGAGGGCCGTTGGGAGACCAAACTCGGTCTGACCTACAACGGATCGTGGGACACCAGCGATTCCGGCGGTTCCTCGGCCGAGGTGAACAGCGAGGTTGGCTTCAACCTCGGAGTCGGCTACAACCTCACGGACAAGATCTCGTTTGGCGGCGCCTTTGAGTTCGACAGTCCCAGCTATGACGCCTCACTGGTCAGCCCGAACTTCCCCAACCAGGTCTACAACATCCGCGGCAACCTGGAGAACATCCGGATGCTGTTCGATGGGACATACAACTTCATGGACTCCGGGCCCTTCTCGCCCTTCGTCACGGGAATTCTGGGTTGGACATGGACCGACACCAACATTGCGACTTCGCCACCGCAGACCGGTTGCTGGTGGGATCCCTGGTGGGGCCCGATCTGCACGACCTGGCAGAACACCAAGGGCATCGATGGGTTCACTTATGGCCTAGGCCTGGGTGCGCGGTACGACTTCAACCGCGGCTTCGCCATGCAGGCTGCGTATCGTTACCTGTGGACCGACTACGGCAACGCCGCGGGAACGCCTTCCATGGATGGCTTCACGCTGAGTTTCAACTGGAAGTTCTAGCCTCGGCCAGCCATGGGTCGAATGCGACCCATGGCTGCCCGGCTTAGCGCCCTATTTGCCGGCTTCTGCCTTGTCGGGCTTGCGCGTCGCCAGGTAGATGACCAGCGCCAGTGCCAGCGCAGCCAACAGCCAGATCGGCCAGCTCGACTTGGCGGCCGGCGCTGGCGTCTCCGTGGCTGCAACCACCGCACCCGTCGCGGCAGGGGCGGCCGGGGTGACCAAGGCTGCGTCAGGTGCAGGTGCCTCGGCGGTGTCCGTTGTCCCGGCCGTGACCGCAGCCGCTGCCTCGGGGGCTGCTGTTGCCGCCGCCGCCGCCACCTCGGGCGAATTCGCCAGCGTCGCAGCGACCTGCTGTTCCGTCAGCACTTCCGGCGTGCCGCGTGTGACAACCCTGGCAGAGAGCTGATCTCCGGCATTCAAGTTGATGACCTTGAGCTCCTTGCCATCCCGGTAGATCTGCACGCCCCGCTCGTCCAGCTCGGTCTGCGTGAACCGTAGCGTCCTGCCGTCATCGGCCTTCACCACCAACGTGCGCGCGATACGGCTGAGCACCTCGCCGTTGCGAATCTCCGTGACATAGACCGGAATCACCGTCACCTGCGTGGTAACCGTCGCCGTGCCCTTCATGCCGGCGCGCAGGTCGCTGACGGTCAGCGTCCTGCCATCGACGACGAATGGGAAGTCGGAAGGAACCGTGTATTCATGCGTGCCACTGGCGTTGCGGACCACCAGCGTATTGCCCTGGACTGCCAGGATCTCGAAGGCGCCCGTCGAGGTCGAGGTCGTCTGCTGGGCGCCCGCGGCCAGCGCGAAGCCAAGCAGCAGCCCCGGCAGCACGGTGCGAAGTCGGGCGGAAATTCTGATCATGCCATTCTCTCGATTTTGTTTTGGTTGGTACGGGCGTCGCGATCGTAACCCAGCCCTTGCAGCCGGGAAATTTCACTTTAGGGCAGGTGTCGCCCTTCCACGGGGGCGCTTTCTATCCGGCCTTGGCGGATTGCCGAGCCTCTTCGAGCACCTTTTGGCACAGGTCGACTTCCCCCTTGACGCGATCGACCAGTCCCTTGGCCACGACCGTGGCCCCACCGGTGGCTGCAGCCAGCGCACCGGAGGTCACTCCTTTCGCTCCAACTCTGACGGTGGGCTTGAGCAGTGTGCCGCGCAGCTCCAGGAACGGGTTGGTGAACATGCCCGGGCTGATGCCGATACCACTGCGCGGCCGTGTGTTGAAATCCAGCGCGAGTGCTTCGGTGTCCAGGTCCACGGTTCCATCGGCCGTGACAGTGACTTTTCGCGTCTGCACCAGCACGGGCGCAAGGGTCGCCTTGCCGTCCTTGAAGTTGATGCGTGCCACGGCGCAGTCGAGTTCCGTGTAGGGGTCTTCCTTCGCGAACGGGTTGAGCCTGTTGAGCAGCTGGGCGATCACATCGCCGCCGACCTTGCCCATGGCTCCCTTGCGTGTCTTGCCCGGGCCCAGCGAGTAGAGAAGATTGCCACTGATGGCTGACGCAAGCTGTCGGGGCGAATTGCCACTGGAGGAGAGGTTGGCCACCAGGCTGGTCGGCGGCACCTCCTCGGGCCGGACATTCTCGCCACCTGCAATTCCGGCGCGAACGTCCTCCAGGTCCAGGCTCACCTTCAGCGTCGCCAGGCCTGCCGTCGTCGGCAAGAATTCGATCGAGCCACCAAGTGTGCCGCCGTAGCCGCCATGGGCCTTGGTCCGCACCTGCATCCTTCCCTCCTTGACCGTGACTGCGGCATCGACTCCCTTCAACAGCAGTTTGTCGAGTCGAAGCTCGCCCACTGTCAGTTGCAGGCGCGCATCGGTTCCCTGCAGCCTGTCCAGGGGCAGGGGTGTATCCGGGAACAGGTGTTCCTTCCCGGCTTCAGTCTCTGCTTCCCCGGCGGACTTGGCGATCAGTGGCGTCAAGTCGAGCAGGGGAGAATTTACCGCAGCCTCGATCTGCCTTGGCTGGGTACGGCTGATTCTCGCCGAGCCCTGCATCTGTGTCTTGCCGAGCACCGCGGAGAGATTCGCGAACTCGAACCGCGCCGGCGTGCTGACAAGATCGCCGCTGACCTGGACCTTCAGCGCCGGGAGTCCCTGCTTCAGCTTCGCTAGGTCATCGGTGGAGAAATCGAAACGGGTCGTCGCGGTTCGATCTCCCGTGCGCGAGATCGCGCCATCGATATTTGCCCGCGCCCCCCCGAGACTCGCGGTGACACCGGTGAGTTCCAGCTTGGCTGGCGAGACCGCCAGGTGGCCCCCAACCTGCAGCTTCGCGTTGGGAATACCCTTGACATCAAACGCTTCCGCCAGGCGCGCGGCGTCCAGGAACTCCGCATGGAACTCGACCTCTGGATCGCGCGCGCGCGCCGCAGCGAAGGTTCCGTCCAGGCTGGCCGTCGCATCGCCCCCGGTGACTCGCAGCTGGACGCGCTTTCGCTGGGCCTTGCGCTTGCCTTCGGTGGCCAGGCTTCCCTCCAGGTGCAACGGCCCCATGGTGACCACCGGCAGTTGCAGTCCGCGCAACAGCGTGCCGGCATCCGGATGGTCCGCCGAGAGCGTCAGTTCGGTCACGTCCAGCGGATCGAGTCGACCGATGTCGCCCTTGGCATCGACAGTGAGATTCCCGAGTGACGCCTTGACCGTCCCGCGGACGCTGCGACCTTCAGGTTTTCGACTCGAGTTCGAGATGAAAAGATGGGCAGCGATATCGAGCTTCTCGGCAGGAACACCCTGGATGTCCAGCGCGGCTGCAAGTCGCGCGGCGTCCAGGGCCTGGGCCGTGATATCCAGTTCCGAGTCGCGCAGTCCGAGGACGGCGAGCGACCCGGTGACGCTTGCAGTGAGATCACCCGCCCTCACGCCCAGGTCGATGCGGGTGCGCTCGCCGGTATCCGCCAGCGTGGCTTGCACGTGCATTGCGCCCTCGGCAAGCACTGGCAGGCGCAGTTTGCGCAACATCGTGCCCACATCCGAATTGTCGATGGTCAGCTTCAGGTCCGCTCCATCCAGCGGAACCAGGGTGCCGATCGCGCCCTTGGCAGCCACGCGCATGTTTCCGAGCGACGCCTCGATCGCCAGGCGGATGTTCCTGCCAGCCACCAACGCCTCCAGGGGCCCGGCCTGGCCTGACAGCACGGCCGCGTATTCGTCGAGGGAACCCTTGCCCTCAATGGCCAGCAGGCCGTCGGATCCCGGCAGGACCGTCAGCGATTCGATCCGTGCCTGTCGTGCCTCCTCACCGGCAGTGTGGTAGGTGACGAGAAGGTTCTGCAGGGTGGCATTGTTAAAGACAAACGGAAGCTTTTTCAGCCCTTCGTCCGGCTGGACAACCGGCTCCGGAATCGCATTGGGGTCTCCGAAGGTCCAGTTGTTCTCCCCCTTTGCATTCCTCTCCAGCATCACGGTGACATCGCGCAGTTCCAGCGAACGCACGATTACCGGCCCGGAAACCAGTGACCACAAGTCGATCTCGGTCGAGAAATGACCGACCTGCAGCATCTCCGGCGCCGGGCTCCAGGGTGCATTGGCGATTCGCACCTGGCCAGCCTGAAGCTTGACGGCAGGAAGCAGGTCAAGGGCGAAGGGGCCATCAATGGCGACGGGACGCCCGATCTGCGAAGTCAGGATCTTCTCAACCCGCCCCTTGTGCTGGTTCAAGTCACCGAAGGCAAGGTAAAGCAGCAGCACCGCAAGCAATGTGCCCGTTGCAGCAGCGCCAATGGCCAGAATGCGGAGCAGCAGCTTCATTCGAACCGGAATCCGGGGACCATGGCGTTGAATGCCTGTTCGTGGACGATACGCTTCACTGGCAGATCGGGCGCGCCTTCCGCAAGAATCGGTTTGGACAGGCAAGCCTCTGCCTGGCGGCGCAGCTGGCCTGGTCGGCCGGAGTCCTTGTGCCGTCGGTGGCGACTGCACCTGAGTACGCTCGCGGGGACCAGTATCCGCAGGTTGCCCGGGAACACGATGTTCTCGGCATCCGCGCCGATTCCCTTGGCCCGCAACAGCCTGACTTCCGATGTCGCGGGCGATGCCAGGCCGGCGGATCCATTGCGCCTTGTGCGCCCAGCGCCGCTAGCGCTATATGATGCTCACTCAACGCGGATCTACGCAGCCCTGAAACTCACGCGACGCTGCGCCCTCGGGAAGGAATACATGAAGACCATCTTCACGCTGTGTGCAGTCGCTGCGGTCACGGTCACGGCCGTGGCCCCGGCTCCGGCCGCGGAGCCGATGCAGCCGACTTCAACGTGCGATCGCACCTGTCTCTACCGCGTGCTGGACGACTACCTCGCGGCGCGGGATGCGCACGACACTCGCAAGGTGAGATGGGCGGCGCGTGTGAAGAACACCGAGAACAACGTGGAGCTGCGCCCGGACGATGGCTTGTGGGGCACGATCACGGCGCGCGATGACTACGAGATGCGCTTTGCGGATCCGCAGACCGGGCAGGTGGCGATCTTCGGCGTGGTGCAGGAGACGAAGACGCGCTCGCCGTACGCCACGCGACTGAAGGTGGTCGATCGCGCGGTGGTCGAAGCGGAGACCATTGTCGTCCGGCCGGAGGACGCGGGCATCCCGTTTGTCACTGCGGACATCAAAGTGAAGCCGGTCTGGAACGAGATGCTGCCGGCGGCCGAGCGCACGCCGCGACAGAAGATGATCGACGTAGCGAACGGGTATTTCGAAACGCTGCAACTCAACGATGGCACGCTGCACACCCAGTTCACACCGGACTGCGACCGGCGCGAGGACGGCATGCAGTCCACAAACAATGCGCAGGTAGGCCTGAACGCGGCGAACTCGGGGCTGGGGTGCGTCGCGCAGTTCGAGCTCGGCTGGTACCGCTACGACGACCGGCTGCGCGACCGGCGCTTCGTCGTCGTGGACGAAGAGCGGGGCATCGTGCTGGCCGCGGCCTTCATCGACCACGAAGGCCGGCTGGGCGAGTACACCCTGACCAACGGCACGAAGCGGACGTCGAATTACCGGCGGCCGCACACCTACGTGCTGTTCGAAGCCTTCCGCATCAAGGGCGCGAAGATCCAGCAGGTGGAGGCGGTGTTCATCACCGTGCCCTACAACATGCCTTCGCCCTGGATGAATCGCTAGCGCTCGCTGGAACGCACGCTCGATAGGGCTGCATCTCCGCCCCGTTTGAGGCCCTTCAAGACAGGCCCCTGCGGGGTCACGAAGCTGATTCCGTGGTCCACAAACCCCCGTCGCAGCCCGAACGAGCTCGCCCGCACTGGCATGGGGCAATGCTGCCCATGTTGCGCTGGTGCAACCAATAGCCAACACCGCCATGACAGAACGCCTCATCACTCGTAGACTCCATGACAACTGCGCGCCACAAGCGTGGCAGTTGAGGGGGTTGGACTCCCGGCAGCCGTCCAAGGGAAATGCAGACGGATTGCGCCGGAAAGGGTCTGGCAGTTTGTTCGTACTTTTGGGGGGTTTCATGAAATCGACTACCGTTTCGATGGCGGTTGCGCTCGCATTGGCTTCGGCCCAGGGCATGGCGGGCGAAGCAGCCGTTTCCGATGATTCGCTTGAAGAGGTGATCGTCACCGCGCAGTTCCGCGAACAGAACCTGCAGGACACGCCCATCGCCATCACCGCCATCTCCGGCGAGATGCTGAGCGAAAAAGGCCTGACCAACGTCACCGACCTTGGTCTCGTCATCCCGAATGCCAGCATCCGGCCGCAGGGCAGCTTCAGCGGCCCGACCCCGCAGATCGGCATGCGCGGCGTCTCGACCAGCGACTACATCTTCACCTCAGACCCAGGCGTGGGTGTGTACATCGACGACGTTTACCAGGGCTCGTTGACGGGTTCGGCCATGGACCTGCTGGACCTGGAGCGTGTCGAGGTGCTGCGCGGTCCCCAGGGCACGCTGTTCGGCAAGAACAGCCTGGGTGGCGCCATCCGCCTGATCTCGAAGGAGCCGCGCGGCGACAACAGCGGCATGCTGGAGGCGACCTACGGCACCTCGAACCGCCTGGACCTGAAGGGCTCCTACGACTTTGCGTTGGCGGAAAACCTGTTCATGCGCATCACCGGCGTGGCCAAGAAGATCGATGGCTACGGCGACATCCTCGACTTCGCCTGCCAGATGAACCTCAATGGTACCCCCGAGCTCGCACAGGCAACCGTCAACGGAACCCTGGTCAAGTTCCCGACCTTCATGCCCTCGAGCCGGCAGCTCGAAGGCGACTGCAAGATCGGCGAGCGCGGCGGCGGCCGCACGAACGCGGGTCGCGTGATGCTGCGCTGGCTGGCAAGCGAGAAGCTGGAGCTCAGCGTTTCCGGCGACTACACCTCGTCCGACACCGAGCCCTCGGTCGATTCCAAGCTGACACGGCACTCGGCCGGCAACTTCTTCAACAACCTCTACAGCGAGAACGTCACCCTGCCCAAACTGGGCATCCGGTTCACGGCAGACGACCGCTTCCTGACCGGTGATCCGTTCAAGACCTATGCCTTCCCGGCCGATCCGATCGGCGGCAAGGCCTACCCGGCGAACTGGACCTCCGAAATCTGGGGCGCCACCGCCAAGGCCATCTACAAGTTCACGGACAAGACGCGCCTCGACGTGATCGCCGGCTATCGCGACTACCAGATCGACTGGCTGGGCGACGGCGACAACATGCCCTTCGACCTCAACCACACCTACAACCTGCAGGGCCACGACCAGACCAGCATCGAGGCGCGGCTGACCGGCATGGCTTTCGAGGGCGATCGCCTGGCCTGGACGGCGGGCGCGTACTACTACGACGACTCATCGCACCTGGGCGGATACGTGACGTTGCCGGCCTTCGCCGCCATCCTGCCGAACTTCAACCAGAACGACCGTTTTACCACCGAGAGCCTCTCGGGGTTCCTGCACGGCGACTTCAATTTCACTGACGCATTCTCGATGACCGCCGGTATCCGCTATACGGATGAGACGAAGGTCTACCAGTTCGACCACCGCCCCTACCTGTACGTACCGACGCCGCTGGAATACGGCTCGAGCCACACGGACTGGAAGGTGAGCGCCAACTACCGGTTCAGCGATTCGGTGATGATGTACGCGCAGGCGGCCACGGGCTTCCGTTCCGACGGCGCACAGCCCCGTCCGTTCACGCCGGGCCAGCAGAAGGAAATCGTGCCGGCCGAGGAGCTGACCTCCTACGAAATCGGCCTGAAGACGGACCTGCTGAATCGGACCCTGCGCATGAACCTGGCGGTGTTCCTCGACGACTACGATCCGCGCGTCGTCGTGTCTGCCGGCACGCAGTGCAACTTCCCCTCTAACCCGGATCCGGGTCCGGTGTTCCGCGGCCTGACCAGCAGCACCTGCCCGGCTGGCACCGAAGTGGGTAACGCGGCACCGCCGAACGGGCCCACCGGCTCGCCCTGGTTCGCCTATGCCAGCGCGCCGGGCAGCAACCGTGGCGTGGAGCTGGAGGCGACGGCGACGCCGCTCTCGGGGCTCAACATCAACGCCACCGTCTCGTGGTTCGACTTCAAGTCGGATGCCGATCCGACGCTGCCGAACGGCCAGCCCAACAACGTGTATGTGGATCCGAGCTTCCACGTGCAGGCGGAGTGGTCGGGCAATCTCGGTGCGGAGTATCGCTGGACAGTGGGCTCGGGCTCGATCACGCCGCGCATCGACTGGTTCTACCAGGGATACCGCAGCAACGGCGTTGCCTACCTGCCGCAGCTTGAGGGTCAGGACAACAAGGTCCCGAGCTTCGGGCTCGTCAACGCGCGCATCACCTACAACTCGGAGGACGGGGACTGGCTGCTCGCGCTGTCGGCGGAAAACCTGTTCGACAAGTTCTACTGGTACCAGCTCGGACCCTATCGCACCGCCACGAGCGCCACCACGGTTGGGCCGGTTGCCGACAACCGCGTTGGTACGCCGGCCCGCGGCCGCGAGGTGGCGCTGACGTTCCGCCGGAACTTCAACTAGCAGGACTCCGCAGCAGGACGGGAAGGGGGCGCAGGCGACAAGCCTGCGCCCCCTCCGGAAGGAGACGACACCGGAGGATCCATCGATTGACCGGGTGGGTCGAGGGTGGCCTGCGACATCAGCGGCAAGCCGCAGACTCCGTCAGCCTCCGTGGTCCTTGGCGTGCTCGCGCAGGTACTCGGCGTGCGCGTGGTCCTTTTCCTTCTTCACCGCGCCGGCCTTTCCACGGGCGACGGCAAGCGAACGCTCGCGCATCCTGACGGTGCTCACTGCGGCAGAAGTCGGAAACTCCCGCTCGGGGTGCGCATCACCACAGGCCGGGCAAGCGGGCACCTCACCGCGCTTGACCAGCTGTTCGAAACGGTGCCGGCAGCGTCCGCACTGAAAATCGTAGATGGGCATTGCAGGGTATAGTACGCGAGAGAACAGCAGCGGGAAGGCACCGACGATCGTCGAGTGGCCGTGATGAAAGCCAAGGTCAGATCCAGTACAAAGGTGCGCACCGAGGCGCCCCGACATCGCATATTCGCCTACGCGTTCGCGAAGATCTACGCGCTTTGGCTCAATAAAGTCGAACGCAAGAACCGCACGAAGAAGGAACTTGACCAGGTTCTCCGCTGGCTGACGGGTTATACCCCGGCCGGGTTGCGGAAGCAGGTCAATGGCGACGGCGACCTTGAAGCCTTCTTTGCCAGCGCCCCGTCATTCAATCCGGCCGCGAAGCTGATCAAGGGCACGGTGTGCGGCGTCCGCGTGGAAGACGTGGAAGATCCGCTGATGCGCAAGATCCGCTATGCGGACAAGCTGATCGACGAGCTCGCGCAAGGCAGGGCCATCGAGAGGATCCTGAGGCAGGAAGCCTGACCCTGGGCGTGGCGTGCTACGTCCGCTGAGGCTGTGCCGGGATCGACTGTCGAACCAGGAGGCAGGCAACCGTCGCCGCCCCGATCGCCGCGGCGAACAGCGCAAAGAACCCCACCGCACCGCCCGCATCCACGGCCCCGGCCCCCAGCCACGCACTGGCCACCGCGCCCAGGCGCCCGATGCCGAGCACGGCGCCGATGCCGGTGGCGCGCAGTTCCGTGGGATACAGGTGCGCGCCCAGGGCGTACAGCGTCGTCTGCGTGCCGGCGGCGCCGACGCCGACGAAGGCCATCAGGACGCCGATCGTCGCTGGCGTTGCGAGCCCGGCGCGGAACAGCGCAATCAGCAGCACGCCAGCGACGACGCCGGTGGCGCCGATGAGGATCTGCGCGGTGCGTGAGCCAAACCGCTTGATCAGCAGTCCGCAGCCGAGGCTGCCGACAATGCCGCCGATGCTGAAGATCGCAATCGCCGTGCCAGTGAAGGCGAGCGGCATGTGCTCGGCGGCGAGCATCGCCGGCGCCCAGCTGAGCACGCTGTAGAGCGCCAGCAGCGAAAGGAAACAGGCGAGCCACGCCAGCAGCGTGTCGCGGCGACGCTCGGGCACCAGCAGCGCACCCAGGGTAGGCGTTGCGCACGCTGCGCTGCGCACCCCTGGCGAGAAAATCCGGCGATTCCGGCAGGCGCCACACGAACAGCAGCGCGAGCGCGAGCGGCGCCACGCTGCCGATCACGAACAGGCTGCGCCAGCCGCTGCTCTCCAGCAGCACCGCTGCCAGTAGCCCGGCGGACATCGAGCCCACCGGCTGGCTGAGCATCGCGATGGACATGCCGATGCTGCGGTGGCGTGCCGGCGTGAACTCGGCGATCAGCGAGCTGGCGTTGGGCAGCGTCGCGCCGAGGCCAAGTCCGGCGAGCGCGCGCAATGCGCCGAAGCTGCCGATGCCTTGCGAGAGCGTGGCAAGGCCGGTCGCGAGGCCGAACAGCGCGATGCTGCCGATCAGCGCCGCGCGTCGCCCGATGCGGTCGCCGACCACGCCGCCGAAGGTCGCACCGATCGCCATGCCCATGAGGCTCACGGCCGCGATCGGCGCGAAGTCCGCGCGCGTGAGGTCCCATTCGCGCATCAGCGGGGGGATGGCAAGACCGAGCGCCTGCGCATCCAGGCCATCGAGCACCAGCGCCGAAGGCGACCATCGCAACGACGATAGCCGCTGGCCGCGTCCAGCCTGTTGCGTCGGCTTCCTTCATCAGCGGTCCAGTACCGCCTCGATCAACAGGGGGCCGCGCTGTCGCATTGAGGCGGCCAGCACGTCGTCGAAGGCCTCTGCAGTGCTGACGCGTACCGCCTCGATGCCCAGGCCCCGCGCGAGGGAAACCCAGTCGATATCGGGGCGGTCGATGTCCAGCAGGTTGCCCGCGAGCGACTCCTCGACCTGCGCCCCGACACGTGCGATCTCGAAGCGCAGCACCGCGTAGCTGCGGTTTGCGAGCACGATCGTCAGCACGTCGAGTCTCTCGCGCGCCTGCGTCCACAGGGCCTGCAGCGTGAAGAGCGCGCTGCCGTCGGCCTGCACGTTCACGACCTTGCGGGTCGGCGCCGCGATCGCCGCACCCGTGGCGACCGGAATGCCCTGGCCCAGCGCACCGCCGGTGTTCGTCAGGTGCCAGTGCGGTGCGGCCAGTGCGGTCTGCGCCGCGATCGCCGGTCCGTTGCTGATGGCTTCCTCCGACAGGATCGCGCCTTCCGGCAGGTGACGGGCGAGCGAGCGACCGATCGCGGCCGCATCGAGCGGGCCGCCCGCGCGGCTCGCCAGCAGGGCATCGCGATCGCCCGCGGCCGCGTGTACTCCATACGTCGCGGCACGCCGCCGGCGCGCCCAGCGCCACAGCCAGCGCTTCCAGCGCCTGCACTTCGTCCTCGTGCTCGTGCGCGAGCCATGTCTGCTTCGTGCCATCGGGCGTCAGCCAGCTCGGGAACTGCGGATAGGCGAAGGGTGCGACCGGAGGAGGCGCGCCGACGAGCACGAGATCGCTGAGTGCCAGCGAGCAGCGCCACCGCTTCCTCGGCGCGGTAGGGCACGCGTGTGATCGCGAACTGGCCCGCACCGCGCACCACGCGGGGAGCCATCAGGTCATGCAGCGCCCGCGCGCCCGTTGCGGCGCAGATGCGCTGCAGGGCCGCGAGGCCGCGCGTATCACCGGCCGCCGCGCGCACCAGCAGCGCACAGCCGGGGCCGCGCTCGCGCAGCACCTTGGCGACGCGGGAGATCGCCGCCGGATCGGGTGGTGCCGGAGATGGCGCCGGCAGCGGCGCCGCATGGCCCTCCGTGCGGCCCCAGGCGATATCCGCGGGCAGGATCAGCGTCGCGATCTGCCCCGGGCTGCTGCGCGCGGCGGCCACGGCAGCGGCCGCGTCGGCCGACAGCGTATGGGTGGACTGAGCCATCCGCAGCCAGTCCGACATCGGCCGCGCGAGTGCCTCGATGTCGGATTTGAGCGGACTGTCCCAGCGCTTGTGCGTGGTGGCGTGATCGCCGACCACGTTGACGATCGGGCTCTTCGCCCGCCGCGCGTTGTGCAGGTTGGCTGCGGCGTTGGTGAAACCCGTACCCAGGTGCAGCAGCGTCAACGCGGGCTTGCCGGTGATGCGCGCGTAGCCGTCGGCCATGCCACTGACTGCGCCCTCGAAGAGCCCGAGCACCGGCCGGATCTGCGGCAGCGCGCCGAGCGCCGCGACGAAATGCATCTCGGAGGTGCCGGGGTTAGCGAAGCACACCTCGATGCCCGCATCGGCCATCGTGCGCAGCAGGCTTGCGGCGCCGGTGAGTGATTCGCCGACGTCTCCGTTATTCAGCATGGCTACTGCTTCCAGCCGGAGTCCGCGGCCGGACCCTGTACGGGATCCCGCTTCGCGACGAAGGTGACCTCGGCGCGATCGGTCAGCAGCTTGCCGGTGATCGTGTCCCCCGCGATAGTGCCGGCATAGGTCACGGTGCGCTTGCTGCCGTCGCTGCCGGTGATCTGCGCGTTCAGCGTCACTTCGTGACCCTTCACGGTGCCGCTCGCAGCATTGTCGCCCTGGCTGTTGCGGTACGTGCCGGTCAGCTGCTCGCCCTGCTGCGTTAGCGTGAAACTGGGCGTGAAGACGCGACCCGTATCCTGCACCGTGAACTGCCAGGTGCCACTCGCATCCTGCACACCGGCAGCATTCACTGTGATCGCGGCGAACAGCATGCACGACACCACCCAAAGCTTCGCCGTGAAGTACTTCATTGCAGCCCCCCTGTTGCAGCCGGTACACAGTGTTCGCAGCAGACTATCGCTGCATTGCGTCGCGCCTGCAATCACATTGCAATGCGCATCAGTCGCATTGCCGTGGCTTGCGCCGAATCGGCGTAAAATGGCTAGCCAAGTCAGCCAGCCAACGCAGCGAATGTGTGGGTGCCCCATGAACACGCGCGGAGCCCGGAACGAGGACTCGATCGCCGACCGCAACCGGATGGTGGAGCGGCAGATCGTGCGTCGGGGCGTAACCGACGCGCTGGTGCTCGACGCAGTGCGCAATGTGCCCCGTGAAGCCTTCCTGCCGGAGGACCTGCGCGAGTTCGCCTACGACGATTCGCCACTGCCGATAGAGGAAGGCCAGACGATCTCGCAGCCGTACATCGTCGCACTGATGACCGAGGCGCTGAAGTTGAAGGGCCATGAGACGGTGCTCGAGATCGGCACGGGATCGGGCTACGCGGCAGCGATACTCGCGAAGGTCGCAAGGCAGGTCTACACCGTCGAGCGCTACGCGCAGCTCGCCGCCAAGGCGGCGGCCACCCTCGCGTCAGAGGGCTTTGCGAACGTCCATGTGCGGCACGGCGACGGCACGCTGGGCTGGCCGGACCATGCGCCCTACGACGCCATTGTCGTGGCGGCAGGCGGCCCCGAAGTGCCGGAGTCCCTGAAGGAGCAGCTCAAGATTGGCGGACGCCTGGTAATTCCGGTCGGCGCGGACCAGCGCATGCAGGAACTGCTGCGCGTCACGCGCGTGTCCGAGCGCGAGTACCGGACCGAAGAGCTGATGGACGTGCGTTTCGTGCCACTGGTAGGCGCGGAGGGCTGGGCGCCGGATCGTCCTGACGATCAACCCCTTGCACGGCGCCGCCCGCGTCCGCAGCCGGACGACACCGAACTGGCACAGTCGATTGCCCGGAGTTGCGAAGCGTTCTCCGACATCGAGTCGGCGAACCTGGCGCCGCTGCTCGAGCGCATCGGCTCGGCGCGCGTCGTGCTGATCGGCGAGGCATCCCACGGCACCTCCGAGTTCTACACGATGCGCGCACGCATCACGCGCGCGCTGATCGAACGCAAGGGATTCGACTTCGTAGCGATCGAAGGTGACTGGCCGGATGCTGCACGCATCGACCACTACGTGCGCCACGCGAACTACCCGCCATCGGAGTGGACCGCATTCGCGCGTTTCCCGGTCTGGATGTGGCGCAACCGGGAGACGCGCGCCTTCGTCGACTGGCTGCGCGAGCACAACGCCGGCCTTGCACCTGCAAGGCGCGCGGCGTTCCATGGCCTGGACCTGTACAGCCTGTACAGCTCGTTGCGCTCGGTGCTCGAATACCTCGACGAGGTAGACCCGCACACTGCGCGCGTCGCGCGGCTGCGTTATGGGTGTCTCACTCCGTGGCAGGCCGACCCCGCCACCTACGGTGAGGCCACGCTGACCGGCGCGTATCGCAGCTGCGAGGAACCGGTGGTGGCAGTGCTGAGGGACCTGCGGAAGAAGCAGCAGGCCTATGCCGAGCACGATGGCGAGCGGTTCCTCGATGCAGAGCAGAACGCGCTGCTGGTGAGCAACGCGGAAAAGTACTACCGGATCATGTACTACGGCTCGCGCGCATCGTGGAACCTGCGTGACACGCACATGTTCGAGACGCTGCGGAACCTGCTGGAACACCATGGACCCGAAAGTCGCGGCGTTGTCTGGGCGCACAACTCGCATGTCGGGAACGCGGCCGCGACGGACATGTCCAGGCGAGGGGAGCACAACATCGGCCAGTTGTGCAGGGAGGAGTTCGGCGATGGCGCGTATTCGATCGGCTTTGGCACCCATGCCGGCACTGTGGCCGCTGCCACGGACTGGGGCGGACCGATGCTCACCAGGACGGTGAATCCGTCCCTTGAGGGCAGCTACGAGCGGTTGTTCCACGACACCGGGACGCCGGGCTTCCTGCTCCCGCTGAGAAGGGCGGCTTCGAAGGAGGTGCGCGAGGGTCTGGCCAGGCCACGACTCGAGCGTGCCATCGGTGTGATTTACCGCCCCGAGAGCGAGCTTCAAAGCCACTATTTCCAGGCAGTGCTGCCCGAGCAGTTTGACGAGTACATATGGCTGGACAGGACCCGTGCCGTCACGCCGCTGGCCACGGAAGAGCTCAAAGGGATGCCTGACACCTACCCGTTTGGACTCTAGGGGCCATGCGGACAGTGGTCGCCGGCTGCGACATCGATTACGTGCTCGACAAGCTCGCCTGGATGCGGGAGCGGCGCATCTGGCCCAATGGCCGGCGATACCTGTGGACCGACGCGTTTGGCGTCGTGCTGCTGGTCTCGCTGCACGCGGAGTCGGGCGAGCGACGCTACCTCGATCAGGCATGCGAACTCGTTGCCGAGGTCGAGCGGGTGCTTGGTCGCCCCCGCGGACTGCGCATCGGCGAGGCCGCCGACCGCGATGGCCAGTATTTCCACTACCTGGCGATGTGGATGTATGCGCTTGCCGTGCTCGGTCGCTATGCGCCGGGCTATACGCTCAAGGGCGTTGAACTGGCGCGCGATGTGCACGAGGCATTCGTGGTGCCGGGGCGCGGCGTTTGGTGGAAGATGCGCGAGGATCTCAGTGGCCCCTACCCGGGGTTCGAGGGTTTCGGCGCGCTGGATGCCTTCGATGGCTATGTGTCCTATCGACTGCTCGACGAGGCCGCGCTGGCGTCGCAAATCTCCGATATGCGCATGCTTATCGGGCAAAGCCACGAGAAGCTCGTGATTACCCAGGATCTGGGCATCGGCATGATGCTGTGGATGTCGCATTTCTTTCCGCTGGAGCAATGGGCAGTGATCCAGCGCAGCCGTGGCGTCGCGATGCTGGGGCAGATGTGGGTGAATGACGCCTGGTTCTGCCGCGAACCCGGGCTGCAGGACGTCAAGTTCGCCTTCACCAACTACGGCGTCTCGATCGGGCTGCAGGCTGTTGGCTCAATGCCTGATCGGGTGGCCAAGCTTCATGCCTTCTTCGAGACTTACCGGTCGGGGGACGAATACGATCGCGAGGCCATCACCCATGTGATGGCATGCAGCGCGCACTTCCCCGGGCACCTGCTTCGGGATTACCAGTACCTCCGGGAGCGGTAGAACGGCAAGGGGGGCAACCCGCTGCAGCTCAAGCGACAGGTGGAGGCGGGCTGCCTGATGGGAGTCAGCCAGGCTCGGCGTTCTTCGATGCCACGGGCAAGCCCGCGCGGCGATTTCCGTTTCGGTCGGACCATGTGCTGCGGCTGCTGGCCAACGATGCCCAGCGGGAGGGCATCACGCCGGGTTGAGGTGCGGTTCTCGCAGGTACATTGCCGTGGCGGTCTGGTAGCACCACCGCTGCGGCAAGCTCCGCCTTCCTGTATACAAGGGACGCGAGCGATCTCCTCACCACGATGGCACAAGACGCTTTTTCGAGGGTGCCGCGTCAGCTACGGCTGCGGGGGGACGCAGTGCCGGATCGAGTAATCGAGGGGGGATCATGCGCAATGTGGCTGCAGCGTTTGCACTCGTCACTGTCCTGCTGGCTTCGCCCGGTCGGGCGCAGGAGATGCCGGACATCGGTTTCAAGAGTATCGGTCGAGGGCAGCCGCTGACCTTCAGTGTCAACGACAAGGCGATGGTCGGGCCGAACTGGATCCGCCAGACCGGCCCGCAGGGCCAAGGGGCTCCTCCGCCAACCGAGATCAACGGCTTCCGCCCGGGCAAGCTGCCTGATAACTACAGCCCGCTGCCGAGCGACATCTTCACGAGCGACGACTTCTACGCGGACAAGGAGCTCTGGACCGACCCGCGCTACTTCCGCTGCAACAGCCCGCATAGCCACCGAGTACCAGCGCGGCATGCTGGCGCCGCCGGGCGTGATCGCCAACGACAGGACGACAGACGGTCCGTGGGGCCACTGCGATCTGCGATATACCGCGCGAGGCCATCGTGAGCCCGTACGGTTTCAAGACGGCGCAGGAGCACTACGAGGCGCTGCTCGCGGAGACGCCGCAACCGCGGCGGCCCGAACGTCTACACGTATCAAGGATTTTCCCGCCGCCGAGTGGAACGGCATGTTACGAGCGCCCCAGGCAGCGTGGCGCGCAATACACAGCAGAACTGGTATTGGGGCCGGCCACACCCAGATCCCGACGGTCGCTGTCGCTGCTCACGCCGGAGTACCAGGAGCGCATGGTGCAGGAGGCCTACCACCAGGTGCGTGGTCAACGCGATGTGGCCGTCGACCTTCTGCTGGCCCGAGGGCTTCATGCGGCGCTGCTATCCGGCCGCAGTGCGGGAGCACTACGTGATCGCCACGCCGGACATCGTGCAGTTCGTCGACGGGCGTGGCGCGCAACTTCATCACGAACATCCACGTCGGGCCGCGCAATTCAACATGGAAGACGTGGCGAACGGCGGCGTGCCGCGGCTCGGCGCCGCGGTGCCGCGCTGGTACGGCGAGACGATCGGCTTCTGGGACGACGACGTGCTGATCACCTGGACGAGCAACATCCAGGGCTGGAAGTCGCACTCGCAGTTCGAGTTCTCGAGCCAGATGCAGTCGATCGAGATCTACACGCCGATCCGCGACAAGTCAGGTGACGTTCGTCGGCCTCAACCACGAGAGCGATCCTCTACGACGCGGAGGCGTTGGTCGAGCCGGTGCGCATCGTGCGCAACCTGCACAAGATCAACGATTTCACCGACAAGGACGAAACGCCCGTACGCCTTCATCGAGTGCGTGCAGACGATCTTCTCGGTCGACGGCATCAACGCGCCGCTCACGCCGGGCACGATGATCGAGTACGAGATGCCCGACATGTACGGCCGCCCGTGGGACGCGATCTGGCAGAAGTACTTCGAGCAGGGCATGAGCAGGAAAGACACGAGCGAGGACATCTTCAAGTTCGACTAGCGCAGGGTACCGCGGGCGATTCTGTCGCCCGAAAACGTTCCCAGCCAGAACTGCTGCCCGATCGGCAGGACCATCGTTGCGTTGCTGAAGACCGCAACGGCCGGGGTCTCGACGATGATGTCGTGCTGGAACGTGCGCGCGTCGATGGCTGCCGCGATGGTGCCGCGCGGGCAGGTCGCCAGCCTTGACAGGTCATGCTCTGGTCCCGGCGCGCCGCCGCATTCCGGTACGTCATTGGCCATTCCGGCGGTAAGCAGGCGCCCGTCCGGCCCCCGGTGAACATTGTCAGGCGTGAATGGCAAGGGTCGCGTGCTGCGCAACTGCCGCGCTGGGTTGCTGTGCGAGAAAGCCACGACCGTCTGCAGTCCGGAAGACACGACATAGAACTCACGTCCATCCGGGGCCACTTCGATGCCGTTGTTGCCGGGAAGTTCAGTGCCGGCCACCTGCACGAAGCCATTGGTCCCCGGCACCCACTCGAAAACCGCCCCGGTTGGCCGCCTTTCGACGGAGTCCAGGAATGTCTTTCCAGGCATCAGCAGCACGGTCGCGACGATCGAGCCGTCGGCAAATGCAGCGACACTGTTGGCTGCAAGACCATCCGGCATGGGCACGCAGCCCTTCCAGGCGAGCGTCGGGCCATCGGCGCCGATGGTGACGTCAAACACCTCGATCGCCTCGCGCGCACCGTGTCCCACGACATGCAGCCGGGAGATGCCGCGGCGCAGGCTGCGGATGCTGAGGCCATGGGTATTGAAATTGGTCAGGACGGGAGGGGAGGGGCAGTTGTTGAAGGCCGCGTCCGGCCTGACTTCGAACGCCAGGGGTCGCCAGGCACCGCTGCGCGAATCGATCAGGAAGAAGCTCGCACCATCGGCCAGGCCGCTGCTGAGAATCCAGTTCGTGTCAGGCACGCGGACCAGGTCTTCAGCATTCTTCGGACCACAGACGAACTGCAGCCCACCGGAGGGTTCACACGGCTGCTGGGCGTGCCCCGCATCTGCAAGGCCCAGCAACACAAGGACCGGCAGCCATTTGCGTGTGATCATGCCCGGACTCTAGCACGCTACTGGTCCGGGCCATCAAGTCTGCGGCCGTGCGCGACTGTCGCGCCAGCTTGCGGGCGGAGCGCCGAACGCACGCTTGAAGGCGCGATTGAAGGCGGCCTCGGATTCGTAGCCCACTTCGAAGGCGATGCGTGCGATGGACGTGCCCGGTTCTTCAAGTCGCTTTGCCGCAAGCTGAAGACGCTGTTGTGCAAGGTAGCGCATTGGCGTCTCGCCCATGAGGCGGGTGAAGCGATCGGCGAAGGCCGAACGCGACATGCCGACGGAATGGGCGAGTTCCTCGGCCGTCCACCGCCGGTCAAGACGACGATGCAGCTGCGCCAATGCGCGCCCGATCATCGGATCGGCAATGCCCGCGCGCCAGCCAGTCTGGTCCGGCGGAAGCGTGGCCAGGTAGCGACGTACCGCCTCGACGAACAGCAACTCGGCGAGCTTGGCGAGCAGGGCCGGAGAGCGAGCCGGCCCGCTGGCGAGCTCCTGCGCGCCGAAGCGCATCGAGCTTTCGATCCATGCACTGGAGGGGGCATCGGCGATGCGTACCTTCAGCACTCGCGGCAGCACGCGGATGATCGGGTCGCTGGGCAATTCGTTGGCCAGGAATCCGCATAGCATGCGGGTAGGCTCGCCCCCACCACCATGCAGGATCTTCGAGACGGAACCGTTGCTGCCCGGTACCACCTCGCTTTCGACATCCACGGCCTGCAGGCCAGGTCCGCTGCACAGACGATGTTGCTCGTTGTGCGGCAGCAGCACGATTTCGCCACTCTCGACGACCACCGGATCGTGGTTGTCGAGCTCCAGCATCATGCGGCCCTCGAAGATGTAGTGGTAGGCAATGACGTGCGCGGCCGGAAGCCCGAACTGCGCGCATTCTTCCGGCGTCACGCCGGAGTGCACGCACCAGGGTGCGGTGAACTCGGCATCCAGGAAGACGCCCCCGGAGAGGCGGGTTGCTTGCAACAGGTCGCTCACCGCGTCCATGGCCATAGCCTAGCACTCCGGCGTTTCAGTCAAGAAACGCGGCGTTCCGCACATGGATCCCGTCCACGGCGAGCGGGACACTGGCGCCCCTCGTTACAGGAGATTGGCAGACATGATCAGGGATCGGCACGAAAACACACTCATAGGCGCCAACGCCGAGGCCGCGCGCCTTTTTGATCGCTCCGTGGAGTCCTTTTCACTCTATCGCGGCGATCCGGCCGCGCTCGCGACCCAGGCGATCGAGGCTGCACCACAGTTCGGCATGGCGCGGGTGCTCCTGGCCTGGCTGGGGCTGATTGCCACCGAGCCGGGCGCGGCGGCCGGCGCGCGCGCCCTCATCGCGGAGCTGGAGCAGCACCCGCGAGACGAGCGCCTCGACGCTCACCTGGCGGCGCTGCGGCTGGTCGACGCGGGCCGGTGGACTGCTGGCGCTCAGGTGCTGGAGCGCTACAGCAGCGCCTGTCCGCACGACTTCCTCGCGCTGCAGGTGGGGCACCTGCTGGACTTCCTGCGGGCCGATGCGCGCAGTCTCCGTGACCGGATCGCGAGCGCCTTGCCGCATTGGTCACCGGATATGCCGGGCTTCGCGCAGTTGCTGGGGATGTACGCTTTCGGGCTGGAGGAAACTGGCGACTATGGGCGCGCCGAGGCCTATGGTCGCCGCGCCGTGACGCTGGAGCCGCTCGACGCCTGGGCACACCATGCCGTGGCGCATGTGATGGAGATGCAGGGCCGCGCCGAGGATGGCATTGGCTGGATGATCGCGCGGGAGCCCAGCTGGGGCGCGACGGACAACTTCTTCAAGGTTCACAACTGGTGGCATCGCGCGCTGTTCCACCTCGATCTCGGCCAAACCGAGGAAGCGCTGGCCATCTATGACGGCCCGGTGCGCGAGGCGCGCAGCGTCGTGGCTTACGACATGATCGATGCTTCGGCGATGCTGTGGCGTCTGCAGCTCATGGGCGTGGATGTGGGTGGGCGCTGGCAGGAGCTCGCGCGTGCCTGGGATGTGCATGCCGATGGCCGGACCTACGCGTTCAACGACTGGCACGCGGTGATGGCATGGCTGGGCGCTGGTCGGGATAGTGACGTTGAGCGCCTGGCGCAGGCCTGGCGCGGCATTGGTGCCGCGGGTACAGAGAACGACCGCTGGGCGGTCCAGATAGGCCTTCCGCTGGTGGAGGGCTTCAGTGCCTTCTGGCGGCGCGACTACGCCACCGCCATCGACCGTCTGCATGGGGTGCGTCACTTCGCGTTTGCGTTCGGCGGCAGCAATGCACAGCGGGACATCATCGACTGGACGCTGACCGAAAGCGCACTGCGCGGCGGAGACACTGCGTTGTCGCAGGCGCTGGCACAGGAGCGGGTGGCCCTGAAGCCGCACAGCGTGACGGGTCGCGGCATGCTGGTTCGCGCCCAAGCCAGTGCGGTGCCGAGGCAGCGAGCCGCGTGAGCTTCTGATAGCAGCGGTGTCAACGCCGAAGCCTTATGGCGCAGACACCGCTGCGGTCACCGTTCACGTCGAAGAACTCTGTAGAGTGACACCGGAGCATTCGACGATGGAGTGAGACGGCAAATGGCGGAGACTCGCCCGGGAACGGCAGCCCTGTGGATGTTGCTGGCAGGCCTGATGTTCGCATTCATGGACGCAGGCATGAAGTGGATCGCGACCAGCTACTCTCCCTTCCAGGTGGCGGCGTTGCGCAGCCTCGCGGCATTGCCGCCCGTGCTGCTGTGGATACTGTTGCGCGGCCGGACGGGCACGCTGCTTCACGTACATTGGCCCCTTCACCTGCTGCGTGGCGTGCTCGGCCTGGGTGTGATGGCGGGCTTCGTGTACGGCGTGGCGCACATGCCGCTCTCCACGGCCTACGCCATCGTGTTCGTCGCGCCGCTGATGGTCACGGCGCTCGCGGTGCCGCTGCTGGGCGAGAAGGTGGGGCCGCGTCGTTGGGCCGCGATCGTGGTGGGCCTGCTGGGTGTCCTCGTGGTGCTGCGGCCGGGCGTCGCGGGTGTGGCGACGGGGCCGGGCCTGGTGCTGGTTCTTGCGGCGCTGTGCTATGCCGTAGCGGCGATCACCGTGCGCAAGCTGGCACAGCGAGACAGCCCCGAGGCCATGGTGTTCTGGTTCCTCGTGCTGCTCTCTGTGTTCGCAGGCACCATCGCGGCGTTCGACTGGCAGCCCGTGCAACGGGCGCACCTGTGGATCGTAGCCAGCATCGGCCTCACCGGGGCGCTGGGGCAGATTGCACTCACGCATGCGTTCCGGCTGGGGGAGGCGAGCCAGATTGCGCCGCTGGAGTACGCGGGCCTGGTGTGGGTGGTGCTGCTGGATCTCGCGATCTGGCAGGTTTTGCCTGATGGCATGACGTGGGTAGGCGCTGCCATCATCATTGCGAGCGGCCTGTATCTGATTCGCCGTGAGGGCCTCGCGGCTGTTGCTGTGCGCCCGCCGGGCGCGAGCACCTAGCACGATTCGTTGCTGGGACTTGCGCAGGCGAAGATGCATACTCACTCGGGAGAGCGAGATGAGGACTCCAATGCGCAAACGAGACGTGACACGCGCCTATTCGCGCGGCCAATTTGCCGCCAAGCTCCGCCGCTTGGCGGATGCCACGTTCAATATCGAGCACGAGCGCTCGGGACCTGACGAAGAACTGGAGTTTCAGCTGCTATGGAACCGCGGGTAGCGAGTCCCGAGTGAGCAGTCAATCGTGGGGCTGGCAGCGCCGGCAGTGCGATACGGCCTGGAGCCCCGCTACGGATCATCCCTTACAACAACAAATATCGGGGCCCATCCATGAATCTCCTGATGGTTCTGCTTGTCTCAATGGCGGTGGTCATAGGCTTGATTGTCTGGGCCCGCCTGCATGCCTTCCTCGCGCTGCTGATTGGAGCGGTGGTGGTCGGCGCATTGGCACCGGCAATCAACACCGCGGATTCCGTGACGCTGGCAGCCACTGAATTCGGAGCAGTTGCCGGACGCATTGGCATCATCATTGCGCTGGCCTCGTTCATTGGCCTGGGCATGCAGCAGAGCGGTGCGGCGTCGCGTATCGGCGCTTTTTTTCTCAGCCTCGTCGGCCCGAAGCGCAGCCACTACGCCCTGGCATCCACCGGTTACGTGCTTTCGATACCGGTGTTCTTCGACACCGTGTTCTACCTGATGGCGCCGCTGATCAAGGCCATGCATTCGCAGGCGCGCCGCGGCTACTCCTTGTTTCTCATGGCGGCAGCGGCCGGCGGTGCGGCCACGCATGTGTTTGTGCCGCCGACGCCCGGCCCGCTGGCCGCCGCGACCCAGCTTGACGTCGATCTCGGGTTGATGATCCTGCTTGGAGCCTTGGTGGCCGCGGTGGGCACCCTCGGCGGACTTGCCTATGCGTCGTGGGCATTCCGGCGCTGGCCGGAAATGGCCGCGCAGGTGCGGGGCGAGATCGAGACCGCGGCAGGGACCAGCACCGGGCATGCCGGCCGCACCCCCTCGCTGACTCTTTCCTTCCTGCCGATTGTGCTGCCCATCACTCTGATCGCTGGTCGCACCGTGGTGGCCGCATCGGGCCTGAAGGGCCCCATTGCCAGCACCGCGACGTTTCTCGGCGATCCCAATGTCGCCTTGTTCCTGGCGCTGCTGGCAACCATGTGGCTGCTGGTATCGACGCGCGGCACGTCGCGTCTGCAAATGGCGGAGCTCGCCGAGGAAGCGTTCGCCAGCGCGGGCACCATCATCCTGATCACCGCCGCCGGCGGAGCGTATGGCGGCATGCTTGCCCGCGCCCAGATCGGAGCCACACTGGCCGAGTACGCCACCGCACTCGGGTTGCCGGTGTTGTTGCTGGCCTTTCTGCTCGCTTCACTGCTCAAGATCGCGCAGGGCTCGAGCACTGTCGCCATGATCACCGCGGCATCAGTCATTGCCGGCATCTACGCGGGGGGTGATCCCGCGCTGTTGCCGCATCCCGTTTACGCAGCGCTGGCCACCGCCGGCGGCTCGCTGGTGATCAGCTGGATGAACGACAGTGGCTTCTGGGTGATTTCCAGAATGGGCGGCCTGAACACCTCGGATACCCTGCATATGTGGACCGGTACAGCCGCCACCGTGGGCACGGTGGGCTTTCTCGCGGTCCTGCTGCTGTCGTGGCTCTTGCCGCTTCGATAGGGCCAGGGCCAGGGCGAGGTGATGCTCCCCTTGGCTGCATGGCGGTTGCGCGCACAACGAGTCCCTGATGCATCAGCACGCCGGCCCGCTAATGCGCCAGCCCCTCATGTCAGCCGTTTCGTTCAAGCACTCATCCACCCCTGTTCCTCAATATCCGTCCGGAAGATGCGTCGAGAAAACCGGCAACCCAAGGAGTATTGCATGCAACAGAGTGCTTGTGGTTGCGGCCCGGGCTGCAGCTGTGGTTCCAAAGAGAGGGGGCTTACATGAATCAGGCAGCCATCTTCCAGCCAGTTATCGCAACCATGCTGCTTACCCTGGTGGTGTGGGTCTATATGTACGGTCGCCGTCTTCCGTTCATCTTCTCGAGCGGCCTCGACCCTAAGCAGATGACGCCCCAGGAACTCGCCCTGCGCTCGCCGCCTCAGGTCTCGAACCCTTCCGATAACCTGAAGAACCTGTTCGAGTTGCCGACGATCTTCTATGCCGTGGTCCTCTATCTGTACGTGACCAACCAGGTCGACAGGGGCTACCTCGTTGCAGCCTGGGGATTCTTCCTGTTCCGGACCCTGCACAGCGCGGTGCATTGCACCTTCAACTTCATCCCAGTCAGGTTCGTTCTGTATGTGATCTCGGCGGTTGCGCTGTGGGTCATGGTAATCAGGGCAGCCTTTGTGGCTGTTGCTTAGCGCAAGGAGCAACTGTCATGCCGACATTTCGCGCCCTGATCAAGCCCCATGTCGACACCGAACTCGAGGCGTCGGTTCGCGCGGATCTGTGCGGGGACGGTCAAGTGTCATTCCGCCACCTGGAACGGGCACATGTGCTGGGGCAGGCCTCGACCGTTGAGCACGTCCGCGTGCATTGGCGCATGTTCTTGTGGGGCTGCCGGCGACACGACTTCCGGGAGTGTCTCGGCCAGGTACTGCGCATCTTCGGTGCTGGTACCATGACGGCTGTGGGATGGGTTCCCTCCGGAAATACCGGCGGTTCCGATGTGAGCCCTTTCCGGCGCCTCCCCATCGACCCGGAGCTTGCAGCCAAGATCGACCGGGCGCAGTGTCGGCGCCCTATTGGTCGATAGCAGTCGGATTCAATTCGGCGCTTTGGCCAGGGCGAAGACATTCCAGGACAACGGCTTCAGCGTGGCCTTCAGGCATTCACTGCAAGTTCGCATGCCGGATGCTTCGACTGGCGCAACCTCATCGGGCGCTTCCCGGGTATTGGTGGCCTTGAGGTCGTCGTGCTTGAGCTCGAAGCTCTCGGCAATGCGACGAGGTTTCCAAGGTCGACGCAGTTCGACTGACAGCGCCATCGGTTCCGGCGAGCGGTTGAGGGCAAAGACCGACACTGCGCCGCTCGCGGGATCGTGCACGGCGCAGGCCAGCAGCAAGCGGGGCCGCCTTGTAGTCGCCCGCGGCAGAACGTGCCGCATTCGGTGACCAGACGCAGCACATTGCCGCGCGCCAGCCGCGAAGCCTGGGCGAAGGGGTGGAAAATCGGTCTGTCGCCAGGCCGGGCCGCCGGTCTCGCGTCATGATCGCGCCGATCACGTTCACCAGCTGCGCCAGGCAGGCGGACTTCACGCGATCTGCATGATTGATCAGCGTGATCAGCGCGCCGCCGACGACCAGCGCATCCTCGAAATTGTAGACCTCTTCCAGCAGCCTCGGTGCCTTGGGCCAGCCAGGCTTGGCCAGGTCCGCCGGTGTGCGCGCCTTGTACCAGACGTTCCACTCGTCCATCGAGAGCATGATGCGCTTGCGGCTGCGCCGCCGGGCCGCGACGGCATCGGCAATGGCGGTGACTTCGGTGATGAAGCTGTCGAGCTTGTCGACATGCGTGAAGAACCTGCGCGATGTCGTTGTCGCGGTTGTGGAAGTACTGGTGCAGCGAAATGAAATCCACGGCATCGAAGCAGTGGTCGAGCACCTCGTACTCCCACGCGCCGTAGGTCGGCATCTCCCGATACGAGGAACCGCAGGCGGCGAGGGTCAGTCCCTGCGAGGTCCAGCGCATGACCTTGGCCGCTTCCAGCGCCGCGCGGCCGTACTCCTGCGCATTCTTGTGGCAGATCTGCCAGGGACCGTCCATCTCGTTGCCCAGGCACCAGAACCTGATGTCATGCGGCTCGCGGATAGCCGTGCGCGATCCGCAGGTCGGAATATTCGGTTCCGCCGGGATGATTGCAGTACTCGACCAGCTGGCGCGCCTCTTCCGGGCCGGCCGTGCCGAGATTGATCGCCATCATCGGCTCCACGCCGGCCTTGCGGCACCAGGTGACGAACTCGTTGGTGCCGAACTGGTTGGTCTCGGTCGAGAACCAGGCCAGGTCGAGCCGCGCGGGCCGCTTGCTCCTTCGGGCCGACGCCATCGCGCCAGTTGTAGCCGGAAACGAAATTGCCGCCGGGCCAGCGCATGATGGTGACGCCCAGTTCCTTCGTCAGCTCCAGCACATCGCTGCGGAAGCCGTGCTCGTCCGCGCGTCGGATGGCCGGGCTCATAGATGCCGCCATACACGCAGCGGCCCAGATGCTCGACGAAGGCGCCGAAGACGCGGCGGTCCAGCTCATCGATGATGAAATCACGATCGGCGATCACGCGGGCCTGTTGCACGGATACTCTCCCGGGGTCAGAAACTCTGCAGGATCTCGTCGGCGCGTCGCTGCATGTCCGCGAGCGCCCGCTCGACCGGCTTCGCGCCGGTGAAGGCCGCAGCGGCCTCCTCGCCGACGATGAACTCGATGGGCGACTGGCGCCGGACGTACTTGGGCAGTGGCTCGCCGATCTGCGTGATCTCGCGCGATATCCCCGCGATGCGGCAGCTGCTGCCACTGCAGCGCTTTCGATGATGGCACGGTAGGCCGGAAAGTGGCCGGTGCGGGCCCACTGGAAGTCGTTGGCGGCGAAATACTTCAGGAACCGTCGCGCGGCTTCGCGCTCGCGCCTCGGTGCGTCGCTGCATTGCGCGGCATCACCCAGTTGTGGCCATCCACCAGCGAGACGCGCCGCCCCTGGAACAGGAAGGGGAAGGGGCGCACGGCATAGCCGCGATACAGCGGGCTCGCTGCGTCGCTGCGCGGCCGCGTCGAACTGCCCGACCATCCATGTGCCGTCGACCAGGATCGCCGCCTTCACCCTTCAGGAACGTCGACACCGCGCCGGCATAATCGAGGTTCCGGGCGCTGCAGCCGCGCTGGTACAGCTCCCTCATGAACTCGAGCGCGCGCCGGCCTTCGCGGGCTGTCGAAATTGGAATGCCGCGCGTCCCTGAACAGCGGCGCGCCCTGCTGCATCATCCACGCATAGAAGATGCGCATCGGGCCCGGCGAAATCCTTGCTGGTCACCTGGACGAAGTAGGGCTTGCCCGTGCGCTGCCGTGAACTGCGCGGCCTGCGCGTGGAACTCCTCCGGGCTCGTGCGGCAGCACGGGCTTGCCGTCCGCGACCAGTCCGGCCTCGCGGAACAGGTTCATGTTCACGTGCCAGAGCGGAGCCCACACATCGATGGGCAGGCCCATGGTCCTGCCGTCGACGGTCACGCCGGCGCGCGCGGCGGCGGTGAACTGGTCCGGGCTGATGCCGACGGCGGCAAGGTCGTCGTCCAGCGGTTCGAGCAGGCCGCGCGCGTCGTAATCCGGGATCGCCGAGCTGTGCATGGTGACCAGATCGGGCGGTCCGTTGGCGGCGAGCTGCGCGGTGAGCTGGTCGTAGCCCGGCCAGAAGACCGTGTTCTCGATCACCTTGATGTCGGGATTCCGCGGCCTCGAACTGGTTGATCATCGCCGTGATGATTCCGCATTCACCGCTCGGCCTTCGCCGGGTCGGCCAGCGTGCCGTACTCGGCCTGGCAGGCGCCGAAGAAGCGCTGGATGACGAGCTCCGTGCGCCCGTCCGGCCTGCCGCAGGCGGCCAGCAGCGGCCAGCGGCAGCAGCGCGAGCACGGCGCCTCATTGCCCGGCGGCTCCCGCGACCGCGCGCACGATGTACTTCTGGAACACCAGGTAGACCAGCAGTGTCGGCAGCGCCGGCGAAGACGGCCTGCGCCATCAGGAAGCCGAGCCCCTCGGTCTGCGCGAAGTTCATCTGGGTCGCGGCGATGCCGACGGTCAGCGTCAGCATGTCCTTGTCGGTCGCGCTGATCAGCGGCCACCAGTAGTCGTTCCAGGCATGGAAGAACGTGAAGATGCCCAGCGTGGCCTGCGCCGGAATGGTGAGCGGCAGCAGGATCCGCCAGAAGATCCGCGAGTCGCGAGGCGCCGTCGAGCAGGGCCGCCTCGTCGAGCTCCTTCGGAATGGCGCGGAAATACTGCGTCATCAGGAACACGCCGAAGGGCATGGCAAGCCCGGGCAGCACCAGCGCGGTATAGGTGTTGTGCAGCGACGCCGCGCTGAACATCTGGTGGCGGCCGATGATCACCGCCTGCTCCGGGAATGGCGAGACCGAACAGCACGATCACGAACAGCAGCCTGCGTCCCGGGAACTCCAGCCGCGCGAAGCCGTAGCCCGCCAGCGATGACAGCACGCAGCACGCCCGCCGTCATGGCGAGCGAGACGATCACGCTGTTCATCAAGCCAGGTGAAGACCTGGCCCTCGCCGATGATGCTGCGGTAGTTGGCCAGCGTCCACGGCGGCGTGAAGGCCGAGCTGGTATCCGCCATCAGCGCGGTGTTGTCCTTGAAGCTGAGGATCACGACCCACAGCATCGGCGTCAGCATGAGCGATGGCGGCGACCGCCACCAGCGCGATGGCGATGCGCGGCGGGCGGTGCGATGGCGGAAGTGCTCATGTCGCGTCCCTTGCGCGACGAGAAGTAGTACTGCGCCATGGCCGCGATGGCGATCATCGCGAACAGCACCTGCGCGGCCGCCGCGGCATAGCCCAGTTGCCACTGCTTCCAGCCGGTTTCATAGATGAACAGCACGATCGGCCGCGTCGAGTTGTTCGGGCCGCCGCCGGTCATCAGGTGCGGCTGACCGAACAGCTGGAACTGCAGGATGATCTCCGACGATGATCACCAGCACGATGGTCCGCCGGATGGAGGGCAGCGTGATCGACAACAGCGTGCGCGCCCTCGATGCATTGTCGAGCGCGGCCGCTTCGTACAGGTCGCGCGGAACCTGCTGGAGCGCGGCCAGGAACAGCACCATCGGCAGGCCGATTCCCCACCAGATCGTCGTCACCGCCACGGCTGGCATGGCCAGCGCCTGTTCGCTCAGGAACGCGACGGGCTGCTCGGCCGATCGCCTTGGCGAGCACCGCGGCCAGGCCGCCTTCGGGGATCAGCACGAGCCGCCAGATCAGGGTGACCACGGTGACCGACAGCACGGTCGAGGCAAAGAAGATCGCGCGCAGGACGGCCGCCCAGCGCGACTGGTTGATTGAGCACCAGCGCGAGCGCCAGGCCGATCACGGTCATGGCCGGCACGGTCAGCAGCACGAAGTAGAAGGTGTTCCAGGCCGCCTGCAGGAACACCGGATCGCCGAACAGCCTGGCGAAATTGTCGAAGCCGACGAACTCCTTGATGCCGAACAGGTCGCCGCGGGTCATGCGAAAGGCGGATGCCGACGACCAGCGGGACCACCAGCATCAGCACGAAGACCGCCAGGTAGGGCGCAACGAACAGCGCGCCGGACCAGCGATTCCATGTGCCGGAGCCGCGTGATCGCCGGTGCTGCCGGCCATCAGTGCGCCTCGCCGTGGTAGCCCGTGCCGTCGGCGGCAAACAGATGCGCCGCGCTGCCATCCACGCGCAAGGCCCACTGGCTGGCCGGGCTGGACCGACGGAATCGCCGCGATCCTCGGCCGTGAGCAGGGTGCCATCCGGCCAGTGCCACATGCACCAGCGTGCGATCGCCCAGGCGCTCCACCACGCGCGCCGTGCCGCTGGCATGCCGGCAGCGGCAGGCTCCGCGATCCGCACCGCTTCGGGCCTGCAGGCCCAGGGTCATGTCCGGGTCAGTGGGCAAGCCGGCGAAGGAAATGCCCGTGCGTGATCGTGGCGCCGTCCGGCAGTCGCGCCAGCGCCCTGCCGCTCGGCTTCAACAACCTGCACCGGAACGAGGTTGATCCGCGGCGTGCCCACGAAGCCCGCGACGAAACTGCGTCGCCGGGCGCCGATAGATCTCCATCGGCGTGCCGATCTGCTCGATGCGGCGATCGTTGATGCACCACGATCCGGTCGGCCAGCGTCATCGCCTCGACCTGGTCATGGGTGACGAAGATCATCGTCGTGCCCGAGCTGCTGGTGCAGCTGGGCAAGTTCGATCCGGGTGCGCGCGCGCAGCGCGGCATCGAGGTTGGAAAGTGGTTCGTCGAACAGGAACAGCGCCGGCTTCTTCACGATCGCCCGCGCGATCGCGACGCGCTGGCGCTGGCCGCCTGAAAGCTGGCCGGGCCTGCGCTCGAGCAGTCCGGAGATTTCCAGGCGCTGTGCCGCCGCTGCTGATCCGGCGCTCGATCTCGTCTGCCGGAACCCGCGCATTGCGCAGTCCGAACGCGAGGTTCTCGCGGACCGTCATGTGCGGGTAGAGCGCGTACTGCTGGAACACCATGGCGACGTTGCGCGCGCCCGGAGGCAGGTGGTCGACCCGCCTTCCGTCGATCACGATCTCGCCGTCGTCGATGGCTTCGAGGCCGGCGATCATGCGCAGCAGCGTGGACTTGCCGCAGCCGGAAGGGCCGAGGAACACCACGAATTCGCCGGACTGGATATCGAGCGAGAGGTCGTCGATCACCCGGACGTCGCCGAAGCGCTTGCTGACTCCGCGACAGCCTGACTCCCGTCATGGGTTCCCCTTTTCGAACTCGAAGATCGACTCGCCCTCGGGCCGCTTCATGCCCTGTCTCGAAGTACTGCTCCCAGATCTGGGCCCACGGGCGGCCGTACATGTCCGGCACCGTGTATTCGATCGTCGCGCCGGGGCTCGCGGCTTCGGGCGGCCGTCGACGGGAAAAATGGTCTGGATGCAGCGCGCGTAGATGAACGGATCGACCTCGCTGAGCTCGCCGGTCTTGATGTGCACCTGGACGAGCCGCAGCGGCTGCACGAACGCCTCGGGGTCGTAGAACACGATCTCGTGCTCGATGCCGGCGAGCTCGCCGTCGGGTCCGCGGCGCGGCGAGAAGATCTCGACGGTCTGCATCTTTCCCGAGAACTCGAACACGCCGTGCGTGATCCACGGGATCACGTTCGACGTCCACGTGATCAGCGTGTCGCCGATCCCAGAACGCGACGCTCTCGCCGAACCAGCGCGGCACATCCGCGCCGAGCCGCGGCACGGCGCCGCTCAGTGTCGAACTTGCGTCCGACGTTGAAATGGCGGATGAAGTTCTCCGCGCTGCTCGCCATGAGCTGCACCCGCTCCGGCGTCGTCGACGAAATCCATCGAGAGATGCGCCTGGCGCGAGAACAGCCGCATGAAGCCGTCCGGCCAGCAGAACTGCGCCGGCCACAACGGCGCGTTGTTCACCGACTGGTGGTAGTGCATCTGCACCGTGCGGCGGCGGTACTCCGGCGTCAGCAGCGACAGGATGCGTCGAGGTCTGGTTGATCGACGTGAAGAACCACTGCGGCGGCTCGGCCAGATACTCGGGTGCGTTCGTACGTCCTGCCCTCGCGCGCGGCCATGAACTTCAGCGAGATCGCGCGGCTGTAGCGTCCGTTCCAATCGGGCGGCGGATTCTCGCGCGTGTAGACCGTCGGACCGCCGCGCGTCCTGGTCTCCGCGAGCAGCGCCTCGTAATGCTCCTGCGCGGTCTTGAACGGATAGGGCGAGACGATCGCCTCGCGCGGATAGTCGATCTCGCAGTGGCCCCACGAGGCGCTCTGCGGAGGCGACGGTGCCGATCAGCCGCCGCGAGCTCAGGGCATCGGCGCCCCACATCGCCTGCAGCGTCGACGGGGCTGTTGCAGCGGAAATAGCGCGGATCCGACCACAGCTCTCGTCCTGGTAGAAATCCTTGCTCGTGAACAGGTCGACCGGCAGCGGCGTCACGCCCGTCGGGCGGTCCGTCCCACGCGGCCTGCTGACCCTCGCCTTCCATGCCGCCGCCGACGTAGCCGAAGGCTGCATCACGGGGACCGGCCAGCCGCGGCCGACGCTCTCGTGCTCTGCTTCCTGGCTCCATGCGGCACGCGGGAGCGCAACGAGAAGCGCGGCGACCGGGACGACGATCCACATGCGATCCATGCCTCGCAGCTTGGTTGCGACAGGGGGTTCCTGTCCAGCCTGCCTGTCGCGACCGCGATTGATCGCACTACCTTTTGCGATCGCGCGGCGATACGCTTGCCAGCCCATGTCGACCCGATTCATGTTGTTCGCGGTGTGTGCCCTGCAATGAACCTGCAGGGAACCAGCCTGATTGCCGATGCGCGGGGCCTTGCCGGTGGCCGGCGCTTCAGGGCCGTGAACCCCGCGCTGGGCACGGCACTGGAGCCGGAGTTCTTTGAGGCATCGGAAGCGGAGGTGGCACGGGCCATGGAAGCCGCCGCCGTGGCGTTCGATGATTACCGCAATCGTTCGGCGGCGGAGCGCGCGGGTTTCCTGGAGCGCATCGCGGCGGGAATCGAAGGACTCGGGGACGCACTGATTGAACGTGCGAATGCCGAGACGGGGCTGCCGGTGGCGCGCCTTGCCGGCGAGCGCGGGCGGACCTGCGGTCAACTGCGCCTGTTCGCCCAGGTGGTGCGCGAAGGCTCATGGGTCGATGCACGCATCGACACCGCATCTGCCGGACCGCCAGCCGCTGCCGCGCCCCGACATCCGCCGCATGCTCACGGGGTATCGGCCCCGTCGTCGTGTTCGGTTCCAGCAATTTCCCGCTGGCGTTCTCGACGGCTGGCGGCGATACGGCTTCGGCATTGGCAGCAGGCTGCCCGGTGGTCGTGAAGGCGCATCGGGCGCATCCGGGCACCGCGGAACTGGTCGGTGGCGCCATCGTGCGTGCCGCCGCCGACTGCGGTTTGCCGGCCGGCGTGTTTTCCATGCTTCACGGCGGCGGCGCGACGATCGGCATGGCGATGGTCCGGCATCCGGCCGCGGCGGCGGTGGGCTTCACCGGATCGCGCGCCGCGGGCCGCGCGCTGTTCGACGCGGCTGCCGCGCGCGAGCGTCCCATTCCGGTATTCGCGGAGATGAGCAGCCTGAATCCGGTATTCCTGCTGCCCGATGCCATTGAGGTGCGCGGCGACTCGATCGCGCAGGGGCTGTTCGCTTCGTTCACGATGGGCGTGGGCCAGTTCTGCACCAAGCCCGGATTGATATTCGCCCTGCGTGGCGCGGCGACGGACCGGTTCGTCGCCGCACTGGCGAAACTGGTCGAAGGCCGCTCCCGCCGGCACCATGCTGACGCGCGGACATTGGCGCGGCATTCGAAGCGGAACGCGAGCATGTGATGTCGGTCGACGGTGTGAGCCGCGTGGCGCTGGCCGCGGCAGTGGCTGATGCCGGCAGGACCCAGGCCAGTGCCCAGCATCGCGATGACCGACGCGCGGCGCTTCCTTGCCACGCCGGAACTTGCCACCGAGGCCTTCGGGCCGTTCGCGCTGGTCATCCTCGCCGACAACATGGACGAGATGGTGGCCTGCGCGCGTGCGCTGGACGGACAGCTGACCGCCACGCTGCATGCCACCGCCTGCGGATCTCGCGCACGCGGCGGCGCTGCTGGAAGCGGCCGAGCGGTGCGCGGGCCGGCTCGTCATCAACGGCTTTCCCACCGGCGTGGAAGTCTCTCCGGCAATGAATCATGGCGGACCTTATCCGGCGACCACGGATGTGCGCCACACCTCGGTGGGCACCGCGGCCATGCTGCGTTTCGCGCGGCCTCACTGCTACCAGGGATTTCCCGACGCGCTGCTGCCACCGGAGCTGCGCAATGCCAATCCGCTCGGCATCCAGCGCCTCATCGACGGCAGGCTGACCCGCGACGCGATCTGAACGACGGTTGCCTCTCAGAGTTCGGCGCGCGCCAGCTTCATCAGCCGGTGGTAGGCCGGCTTCGGCTTCATCTGGCGGTCGAACAGCAGCGGATAGTTGGTGCGGCCGCGCACGGGAAAGTCGTTCTTCCACGAGATGCCGTCGTGCAGGCCCCAGAAGGTCACGCGCTCCACGCTCTTGCGATGACGCAGCAGGATCCTGAACAGCGCCTCGTAGCGATCGGCCAGGCTTCTCCTGCATCTCGTCGGGCAGGCCCTGCGGCCAGGGATCGATCTCGCGCGAATAGGCCGAACGGTTCGCGACATCGGCCCCGGTATCGGCGGGGGTCGGCAGCACGTCGACGTCGAGCTCGGTGATGTGCACCTTCAGTCCCATGCCGGCATAGGTCTGCGATGCTGCGCTCCCATTCCGCCAGGTCCGGGTACGCTGAGGCCCACGTGGCCCTGCATGCCCACGCCGTCTGATCGGCACGCCGCGGTCGAGGTAGTCCTTCAGCACATTGACCAGGAAGGCGCGCTTCTGCGGGTTGTGCATGTTGTAGTCGTTGTACAGCAGCTGCGCCTTCGGATCCGCCGCATGCGCGAAGCGGAAGGCCTGTTCCATGAAGTCATCGCCGATGATCTGCGTGCCACTGCGAGCGGCGCCAGCCCTTGCCCTCGTCGATGGCCTCGTTGACCACGTCCCAGGCCCAGACGCGGCCCTTGTAGCGGCCGACCAGCGTTTCGATGTGCTCGCTGCATCTTCGCCAGCAGCGCCTCTCGGGTCAGCGGCCTGCGATCGCGCGTCGACGAAGAGGCTGGCCGGCACCTGCGAATGCCAGACCAGCGTATGCCCCAGCACGTCCATCCTGTGCCGGCCGGCGAAATCGACGAGCCGGTCGGCGCGCTCCCACTGCCAGTTGACGCCATCGGGCCGGATCACGCCCCACTTCATCGCGTTCTCGGCGGTGACGGAATTGAACTCGCGCGCGATGAGGTCCAGCTGCGCGGCGATCTGCTGGTCGAGCGCCTGGTTGCTGACCGCCACGCCGATGCGAAATGCCTTGCCAAAGGCCTGCGCGAGTCCCGTGGCCTGCAGCGCCTGGGCAATGGCAAGGCGTTGCGCCAGGGCGAGGCCGCCAATGGCCGCGACGTTGCCGAGCAGGGCGCGCCGGGTCAGAGACGCCTCGAAGCAGCATTCCCGCGGATTCCTTCGGCTGGCATCGAACTCCCGTCCGGTGCGGTACACTACCCCGCATCCGCAAGGATATGCTAGCGCCCACAGTCCTGGACGCGTAGGGGAGATCGATGAGCACCAGTGTGGAGTGCGTATGGCCGGTGGCCGCGGTGCTGGGCGAGGGGCCGATGTGGTCGGCCGCCGACACACGCTGTGGTTCGTGGACATCAAGGGCAACCGGATCCATGCCTTCAACGAGGCCACTGGCGGAACCAGCAGTTTTGTCACGCCGGAGTTTGCCGCGTTCGTCTTCCGCGATTCGCGCGGCGGACTGATCTGCGGGCTGCGCTCCGGCCTGTTCCGCTTCGACCCGGCGAGCAGCCGATTTGACCTGATCGTGAAGGTGGATGCGGCGCATCCGCGAACCGGCTGAACGACGGTTACGTGGACGCGCAGGGTCGGCTGTGGTTCGGAACGATGGACAACGAAGAGCGCGAACCGACGCGGATGCCTGTATCGCTTTGCGCGCAATCGGCTGGACCGGATGGACGCGGGTTACGTCATTACCAACGGACCGGCCATGAGCCCGGACGGTCGGGTCCTGTATCACGTCGATACGCTGCGACGGTGCCTGTACGCGTTCGACATTGACCGCCAGGGAGTGCTGTCCGGCAGGCGGGTGTTCGTGAAGGTGGAGGAACCGGATGTCTATCCGGATGGTCCCGCCGTGGACAGCGCGGGCAATGTATGGGTCGCGATGTTCGGCGGCTGGGGCGTGCGCTGTTACTCGCCGCACGGCGAACTGCTGCGCACCATCGACGTGCCCGTGGCGCAGTGCACGAAGGCGGCGTTCGGCGGCGCTGACCTCAGGTCCCTGTACATCACCACGGCATCGGTCGGACTGTCCGATGCGCAGCGCCTGCGCCAGCCGCTGGCCGGCGGACTGTTCCGCACCCGCGTCGAGGTGGCCGGGTCTGGCGCCGAACGACTTCGCGGGATAGTTCGCGCTACGTGCCGGGCCCGTAATCACTTGCCGAACGACAGGCTGCGCCCGAAGAACGGCAGCACATGGTCCTGCATGCGGAACGCCAGGTGGCTGGTGTGGTCGCCCGCGTAGACCTCGAGGCTGCTGGGAATGCCCTGCGCCCGCAGTGCCTCGTGCATGCGGCGCGTGTCTTCGACCAGCCCGTCCTTGTCGCCCACGTCCAGCGCGATCGCCCGGTACTCTGCGAACCTTCGACACATACTGGTCGAGGAAGGCGAGCGGTGCATTGGCCGTCCACTTCGCAAGAATCTCGGGACGCTCCTTGCCAGAGGAGTCCACCGGCAGGTCGATGAACAACGGCGGCTTGAGCGGGTTGGGCGACCATGCCGAGGCCAGCGCCAGCGTGCCGCGCAGCATGAACGGCAAGGTGCTGGCCGACTCCAGGCGAGGGCAGTGCCTCCAGCTGCGCCACCTGCTCCCCGGTCAGCCCGCGTGATCCCGACGGTGACTGGCAGCATGGCGACATGAGATACAGCGCACCGTAGCGCTCGGCGCGCTTTATGCCGATTCGTGAAGCGCCATACCCGCCCATCGAATGCCCGACCAGGCCACGGCTCTCGGGCCTGGCCAGCGTGCGGTAGTGTGCGTCGATGTAATCGATCAGCTCGCCGGCGATGAAGTTCTCGAAATCGCCGGTCGTGACCGAGTTCGAATAGAACGCGCCGTTGTGCACGTTCTTGCTGCTGGGCAGGACGAGGATCATCTCCGGCGTGCCCTTGGCGAAGGCACCTTCCGCGGTCTGGGGTAGCCGGATTTCCTTCATCCACTGGTCGGCGCCGATGGAATAGCCATGCAGGGCATAGACCACCGGGATAGCGGCGATTGCGTTCCCGGTCATAGCTGGGCGGCAGCACGACGAACACGTCCCGGTCCGCCGGAGTGCCAAGCAGATTGCCTTCGATTTCCCGCGAATGAACCTTGATCGCCTCCACCCGAGCCATCGCGGCCCCGGCGACCACGGGGGGTGCCAGTGTCTCGACCTGCGCCGGCGCCACGCCGGCACCCAGGATCATTGCGCCGGCGCCCAGCAGGGCAGTCCATCTTCTTGTTCATTTTCGACCTCATGGCAGGAGGGTGATCACGCTCACCGACTTCGGCTCCAGCGTCACCTGGATCCGGTCCGGCCGCACCGTTGGCCGCAATGGCTTCGGTGCAACCGCAGCGGGCTCGCTGAAGGTGTTGATGCTGTCGACGCGCGGGCGCGGTGAGGGTTTCGCCTGAGGCTGACCGGATCCGGGCGCCCGTCGATGATCACGTCGATCGTCGCGGAACGGGTACGGGTCCACGTTGGTGAGTGCCAGCAGCAGCCGGCCTCCGGCATCCTTCGCGGCAATGGCATCGACGCGGGGCAGGGAGATCGCGCCCTGCGTCCAGGTGCCGGCATCGATGGCAAGCGGGATGTACGTGGCGTCCTGGAACGGCACGTACATCCGGAATACGTGGTAGGTGGGCGTCAGCAGCATCCTGTCCTTGTCCGTGAGGATCATGGCCTGCAGCACGTTGACCATCTGGGCGATGTTGGCCATGCGCACCCGGTCTGCGTGCCGCGCGAAGATGTTCAGGTTCAGCGCGGCCAGCACTGCGTCGCGCAGGCTGTTCTGCTGCACGAGGAATCCGGGGTTCGTGCCCGGCGCCGGTGCGTACCAGGCGCCCCATTCATCGACCGCCAGCGCGAGCTTCTTCTGCGGGTCGTAGCGGTCCATGATGGCTGCGTGCTGCGCGATCAGGCCATCCATCTTCAGGGTGGCCTGCAGGATCTCGGCGTATTCCCTTTCGCCGAAGCCTGTCGCCGCGTGCTTGTTGTCCCAGTCGATGACCGTGTAGTTGTGCAGCGAGATGCCCTCGATGTCCCAGCTCCACTTGCGGTCCTTCCATGCCTTCATCACGCGTCTCGGTCCATTCCATGAAGCGTGGCTCGCCGCCACCCGGGCCGACCGCGATGCGCAGCATCTTGTCGGCCTCCTGCTGCTGCGGATGGAAATTGCGCGCGAAGCGGCTGTAGATCTTCATCTGGCTGGCGTAGTACTCCGGCGTCATGTTGCCGCCGCAGTCCCAGCTCTCGTTGCCAAGGCCGAGGATGGGAACCTGCCAGGGTTCGGCGCGCCCATTGGCTGCGCGCTCCTGCGCCAGCGTGGTGGGCAGCGCGCTGGTCATGTACTCCAGCCAGTCCGCGGCTTCCTGCGGCGTGCCCGACCCGACGTTCACCGAGATGAAGGGCGCTGCACCGATCTGCGCCGCGAAATCCATGAACTCGTGCGTGCCGAAGGTGTTGGGCTCGGTGACGCCGCCCCAGTCGGGGTTCAGCGTCACGGCGCGTCGTGGACCGATGCCGTTGCGCCAGTGGTAGTTGTCCGCGAAGCAGCCGCCCGGCCAGCGCACGTTCGGCACCTTCAGCGCGCGCAGCGCTGCGACCACGTCGTTGCGGATGCCGCGGGTATTGGGAATGGGCGAATCAGGCCCGACCCAGACGCCCTCGTAGATGCCGTTGCCCAGGTGCTCGGCGAACTGGCCGAAGAGATGGCGACTGAGCGTCGGGCCAGGCTTCGCCACATCGACCGTGATGACGATGCTCTCCGCCGCCCGGGCGGGCGCACATGCCGCCAACAGGAGCCCGGACGCGATCACGGAAACGAATCGCAGCATGCTTCTCCCCCGGTGCCGGATGGCGCTTCTTGAGTAGCTGTTGTCGCCAACGCCCGATCCTACAGCAGGCGGTCGCGGTGCCGCCATTGCAGGCGCCGAGGCACGTCTTCGTCACCGTGCATCGGTGGACGAATTCCGCGAGAATGGCGCCCCGGATCCGTTGGCGCTCCCGATGTCTCTTCGCGAACTGCATTCATGAGCCTTGTTGTCGGGCTGGATGTGGGCACCCAGAGCGTGAAGCTCCTTGCCCTCGACGTCGCCCTGCGCCGGGTCGTTGCGACAGCAGGGTTCGCCGCTTGAGCTGATCGCGAGCGGGGACGGCAGCAGGGAACAGCGGGCCGAGTGGTGGATTTCGGCCATCCGCGCCTGCTTCGCCCGTCTGGATCCGTCGCTTCGCGCCCGCATCACCGCCATCGGCGTATCGGGCCAGCAGCATGGCTTCGTTCCGCTGGATGCGGCAGGCAAGGTGCTTGCGCCGGCGAAGCTGTGGTGCGATACCAGCACCCAGGCCGAATGTGGACAGATCATGGCCGCAGTCGGCGGCGCGGCGCGATGCATCGAGCTGGCAGGCAACCCGATCCTGGCCGGCTACACCGCATCCAAGCTGCCCTGGACGCGCAAGCACCGGCCTGACGTCTACGCAGGGCTGGCGACCATCCTGCTGCCGCACGACTACGTGAATTTCTGGCTCACCGGCGAGCGCTGGATGGAGAGTGGCGATGCATCCGGCACCGGCTGGCTGGATGTGCGCACGCGGGGCTGGTCGCATGCAGATGCTGGCGGCCACCGATCCGGATCGCGATCTGGCCGCCTGCCTGCCGCCGCTGGTCGCAGCCAACAGCGAGTTTTCCGCTCGCGCCGACAATTGCCGCGGAACTGGGCCTGTCCGCCGGGCGTGCGTGTTTCGGTCGGCGGCGGCGACAACATGATGGCTGCGATCGGCACCGGCAACGTGGCGCCTGGCGTGCTCACCCTGAGCCTCGGCACATCCGGCACGCTGTTTGCCTATGCCGACCGTCCGCTGGTCGATCCAGGGGGCGGGTGGGCGGCGTTCTGCTCCTCGACCGGCGGCTGGCTGCCGCTGATCTGCACGATGAACTGCACGGTCGCCACCGAGAACGTGGCGCGCGCCTTCGGATTCGACAGCTCGCGACGGGGATGCGGTGATGGCGGGCACGCGACCTGGCGCAGATGGCCTGGGCATGCTGCCGTTCTTCAATGGCGAGCGCACGCCGGATCTGCCGCACGCGCGCGCCAGCTTCTACGGTCTGGACCACGACAACTTCACGCGCGGCAACGTCTATCGTGCCGCGATGGAAGGCGCGACCTATGCGCTGCGCAACGGCTTCGATGCCTTGCAGGCAGCGGGCCTCGGCTGCTCCTCGATCCGCCTGACGGGTGGCGGCAGCCGCAGCGCGGCGTGGCGGCAGATGGTGGCCGACGTGTTCGATCTGCCGGTGGACGTGCCGGTCCAGCCGGAAGGCGCCGCCTTCGGCGCGGCGCTGCAGGCCCTGTGGGCCAGCGCGACGCGCGGAAGCCAGGCCGAACTGGTCGAGCTGGTGCGTGATCACGTCAGGATGGAGCCCGGCCTCACGGCGCGGCCCGACGCACTGGCCGGCGCGGCGTATCGGGAGGCCTACGGGCACTTCCTGCGAAGCCTTGACATCGAAGTCGCCCGCGGCACGCCACTCTGCTTCTCCCTGAACAACGAACAGGAACCGACGCCCATGAGCACACCCTTCATCGGCAGCGCGAGTACTTCCCCGGTATCGGCCGCATCCCGTTCGAGGGCCCCGGTTCCGACAATCCGCTGGCCTTCAAGGTCTACGACGCGAACAAGGAGATCGGCGGCAAGACCATGGACGAGCACCTGCGCTTCGCGGTCTGCTACTGGCACACGTTCTCGCAATGCCGGCCACGATCCGTTCGGTCCGGGCACGCGCCACTTTCCGTGGGAGGCCGGCTCGCCGATGGCCACGGCCGAGGCCCAGCGTCGATGCCGCCTTCGAGTTCTTCACCAAGCTCGGCGTGCCGTACTACTGCTTCCACGACATCGACCTGGCGCCGGACGCCGAGGACATCGGCCAGTACGAGAAGAACCTGCAGGCACATGGTGGCGCTGGCGAAAGAGCGCCAGCAGGCCACCGGCGTGAAGCTGCTGTGGGGCACCGCCAACCTGTTCTCCCATCCGCGCTACATGAATGGTGCGGCCACCAACCCGGACTTCGCCGTGGTCGCGCGCGCGGCGGTGCAGGTGAAGACCGCGCTCGATGCCACGGTGGAGCTGGGCGGCGAGCACTACGTGTTCTGGGGCGGCCGCGAAGGCTATGCCTCGCTGGTCAACACCGACATGAAGCGCGAGCTCGAACACTTCGCGCGCTTCCTGACCATGGCCCGCGACTACGGCCGCAGCATCGGCTTCAAGGGCATGCTTCCTCATCGAGCCCAAGCCGATGGAGCCGATGAAGCACCAGTACGACTTCGACAGCGCCACGGTGGCCGGCTTCCTGCAGCAGCACGGCCTCGAGAAGGACTTCAAGCTCAACATCGAGGCCAACCACGCCACGCTGTCCGGCCACACCTTCGAGCACGACCTGCAGGTGGCCTCCGACCACGGCCTGCTGGGCAGCATCGACGCCAACCGCGGCAATGCGCAGAACGGCTGGGACACCGACCAGTTCCCGACCGACCTGTACGACACCGTGGGCGCGATGCTGGTGGTGCTGCGCCAGGGCGGCCTGCGTCGGCGGCCTGAACTTCGACGCCAAGCCGCGTCGCGAATCCACCGACATGCAGGACCTGTTCATCGCCCACATCGGCGGCATGGACGCATTCGCGCGCGGGCCTGGAAGTGGCGCATGCGCTGCTGACCGACTCGCCGTGGGAACGCTGGCGCAGGAGCGCTACGCCAGCTTCGATGGCGGGGCCGGCAAGGATTTCGCCGAGGGCAAACTGACGCTGGGCGACCTGGCGGCGCTGGCCGCGAAGAATGGCGAACCGCGCCAGATCAGCGGCAAGCAGGAGCGTTACGAGAATCTGCTGAACCAGTACCTGCTTGCGCGGTAGATCCGCGTCCGGGCTTCAGGCCTGGGCGCGGTCGTGCTCCACGTACTCGAAGAACTCGAAGTCCGCGGGCTGCCGCCGGCCGCTGATGTCGTGGCAGGCCATGCCCACGAAGGCCCCCGTGAAGCTCTTCGAGTAGCCTCTGCCCGCCTCGTCGGAGATCAGCGAGTAGTCGAGTACGCCTTCGTGGGTGGTCCATCGATCGCCATCCAGCGACCACGAAAAACGCAGCGTGGCGCAATCGACTTCGGCGCGCAGCCACACCGCCATGCCGCGCGGCAGGGGAATGTGTTTCGCCGACTCGATCGGGTAGTCCAGGTTGAACCGCTCCTCGCCGAGGCAACTGATCACGGCCAGGTGCTTCTGCCCCGCCTCGTCGCAGGTGATGTTCAGGTAGTGGAACTTGCTGCGCGTTGTAGTAGCAGATGAGTCCGGCGCACTGTTGCAGGGTGTCAGGCTCGAATTCCACCTTGGTCGTTGCCGTGAAGCGAAAGGCCTGCTGGCGTCGTGCGATCAATGATTGCCGGAACCAGGAGCCGAACGATTCGGCCCCGAAGAGCCGCAGGCGCCCGGGCCGCGCCTGCAGTGAGAACAGCGATCTCGTCCCAGGGATAACGCAGCCACTGGAAATCGATGGGCAGCCGCTCCGTGTCGAAACGCGTCATCGTCGGCGCTTCCGGCCACGGATGCGGCGGCAGGTCAGGCGCGGGCGTCTCCAGATCCGGCGTATTGCTGCCATTCGCGAGCCGCAGCCAGCCATCCTCGGTCCAGTCCGCTTTCTGGATGGCGGTCTCGCGACCCAGCGGACAGCGCTGCTGGTCCGAGTCCGAATGCAGCGACAGCGGGCGGCCGCAGAGATGGACGATGTAGATCTCGCCGTTCTGCGTCTCCACCCAGTCGCCATGGCCCGCGCGCTGCAGCGGCAGGCGCGGATCGTCCTTGGATGTGACGATATGCTTGATCGGGTCGACTTCGTAAGGACCTTCGAGTTGGCGCGAGCGGGCCATCGTCACGGCATGGGTGTAGCCGGTACCTCCCTCCGCGGTGAGCAGGTAGTAGTAGCCGTTGCGCCTGTAGACATGCGGCCCTTCCGTCACGCGCAGCTCGGTGCCGCGGAAGATGTTGCGCACGGGACCCACGAGGCGCCGCGCGGCGTGGTCGTACTCCTGCAGCAGGATGCCATTGAATGGATGCCGCCCCGGGCGGTAATCCCACTCCATGTTGACGAGCCACTTGCGGCCGTCATCGTCATGGAACAGCGAAGCATCGAAGCCGCTGCTGTTGAGGTACACCGGATCGGACCAGTGCCCGTCGATCGTGGCGCAGGTGGTCACGTAGTTGTGCATGTCCTTGAAGCTGCCTTCATGGCGCTTCACGTCGGTGTAGACCAGCCAGAACAGTCCATCGGCGTACGTGAGGCAGGGGGCCCAGATGCCGCCCGAGTCCGGATTGCCACGCATGTCCAGCAGTTCGATCCGGTCGAGCGGATGGGCAATGAGGCGCCAGTGCACCAGGTCGCGCGAATGGTGGATCTGTACGCCCGGGTACCACTCGAAGGTTGAGGTCGCGATGTAGTAGTCGTCGCCCACCCGCACGATCGAGGGATCGGGGTTGAACCCCGGCAGGATGGGATTGCGGATCATCCGGGTCACGTGGCAGCCTCCGGGGCGAGGTGGCCCTGCCAGCCGCGCGTCAGCCGGTAGAACTGCAGGCAGACCAGCACGAGCAGCGCGGCGACGATCGAGCTGCCGGCAAAGGCCGCCATGATGCCCATGCAGCGCCCGGTCCGTCTGCTCGACGTTCGGCTGGTACCCGAACCAGGCCAGCATATGGCCGACGAAGAATCCACCGAACGCATTGCCGAGCTTCAGCACGAACAGGTGGCCGCCGCAGAACATGGCCATGGCCCCCTTGCCCGTGCGTGCGCACTCCGTAGTCCACGGTGTCCGGCACGGTGGAGAACAGCATCGGCACGAACATCATGTGGAAGAAGTTGGAGAGCATGACGATGAGCAGCGCCGCAAGCACCGCATCGCGCGGGATCAGGAACAACAGCACGCTCATCGCGATCGTCCCCACCAGCGCCATCCTCATGACCGATACCTTGCACCAGTGACCGGCCCAGCATGTTGGCACACACGGCGCCGGCGAAGCCCGCCAGCATGGTCATGCTGAGGAAGGCCGACAGGCGTGATGATGAACTGCCCATGAACCAGGCCAGCCACGCGGGCATGTGGTCCGTGATCAGGTAGTAATTCACGAAGTAGGGCTTGCTCGCTCCCTGCATCGCCCCGCGCGTCATGATGATCAGCGTCGCCAGCGCGATGATGACCCACTGCGAATTGGTCAACATGGCGACCAGGTCATCCATGGGCTTGCGCTTCGGCTGGTCCGGATCAGGCTGGACGTGCTCCTTCGTGAAACGGAAGCAGAACAGGAAGCAGAGCACGGCGATGATCGCCATCACCGTCATCGCGTAGGGGAACCCCAGCCGGAAGTTCTCCGGCGAATCGCCACCGCCCAGCAACTTCGCCAGCGGGAAGACAGAGCTGGTCACCAGGAAGCCGCCCACCATGGCCATCGCGAAGCGCCAGGTCTGCAGGTTGCCGCGCTCCTCGCTGTCACTGGTCATGACTCCGCCGAGAGCCGAGTACGGCACATTGATCGCCGTGTAGGCTGTCATCAGCAGCGCATAGCTGATGTAGGCGTAGACCAGCTTGGTTCCCATGTCGACATCGGGCGTGATGAATGCCGTCACGGCCAGCACGCCGTAGGGAATGGCAATCCACAGCATCCAGGGGCGATAGCGGCCGTGCTTCGAGCGCGTGCGGTCGGCCAGTGCACCCATCATCGGGTCGGTCACGGCATCGAAGACGCGTACGACGAGCATCAACGTGCCGGCTGCCGCTGCCCCGATTCCGTACACATCGGTGTAGAAGAACAGCAGGATGTTGATGACAGCCTGGTAAACGATGTTGCTGCCGGTGTCGCCCAGCCCGAAGCCGAACTTCTCCCGTACCGTCAGGTTCTGTTTCGCCATCTCTGGTCCCGTGTTGCGTTGGCGACGCGCGGGCGTCTTGTTGTGGTTGGACTGGAGCCCGCTGAACTCCCGGGAGCATACGGCCCCGGGCTTCAACGCCGCAATCACCCGCTGCCGGGCGGGTAGGATGGGCACTTCGGCCCTCGGGCTTGCGCGTCAGGGGTGTGTGGACAATGAGGATCTTCAATACCGCCAAGGGAATCGTGCTGGACCACGAGGACAGGCGGACGCTGTATGCAGGCGCGGACTGGGACGAACTGCTCAATCACGAATCGCTCTACGGGCATCTGCTGCATCTGCACGAAACGCTGCCGGCCAGCCCGGCGCAAGGTCCCGCCGAGAACGCCTCCCTGCTCCCGCCGATGCAGGGACAGGAACTCTGGGCGAGTGGCGTTACCTACCTGCGCAGCAAGGTCGAGCGGCAGGAAGAGTCCAGGGATGCCGCCGGCGGCGACTTTTACCAGCGGGTCTACGAAGCGGAACGACCCGAGCTGTTCTTCAAGGCCACGCGCCATCGCGTGGTGGGTCATGGCGGCAAGGTCCGGATCCGGGCCGATTCCGCGTGGAACGTGCCGGAGCCGGAATTGACCCTGGTACTGAACCGGCGCGGCGCGATCGTGGGATACACGATCGGCAACGACATGAGCTCACGCAGCATCGAGGGCGAGAACCCGCTCTACCTTTCACAGGCGAAGATCTACGACGGCTGCGCGGCGCTGGGTCCCTGCGTGCTGGTGCGTGACGGTGCATTTCCGTCCGACGCGGTCATCAGGCTTTCGATCACGCGCGACGCTGAAACTGCCTTTGCTGGCAGCGTGGCAGTCAGCCTGATCACGCGCCGCTTTGAGGACCTCGCGGCCTGGCTGTTCCGGGAGTGCAGTTTTCCGAACGGTGTCCTGTTGATGACCGGCACCGGCATCGTGCCGCCGGCACCGTTCACGCTGCAACACGGCGATACGGTCAGCATCACGATCGACCACATCGGGAGCCTGGTCAACCAGGTGGCGTAGCGCCTGCGTCCCTGCCTGCGGCTCAGGCCAGGCTCACGCGATATTCGATATGGGCCCGATGGATCCGGCCGGGGCGCAGGATGGCATCCGGGAAAGTCCGGGTGATTCGGTGCGTCGGGCAGCCCCTGCGGTTCCAGCGCCAGGCCGCTGCCGATACCGGGGTGTGCCCTCGAGAGGTACTGCCCGCCGTAGAACTGCAGCCCCGGTCCGCTGCCGCTGATCCAGAGGGCGACGTCTCCCTGTGGCGAGCGCAGTTCGCAATGGCAATCCGCGTCGGCGTCGAGCACCCAGCAGTGATCGTAGCCACCGCCAGGCAACAGTTGCGGATGCGTGTGCAGGGGTGGTGGCGCGAGTTTGCCGGCCGGCTCGAAAGTCAAAGGGTGTGCCCTCGACAGGCGCGATCCCGCCCGTGGGAATCAGCCCTGGACCCACGGGCAGGAAGTGCGAAGCCGGGATGCGCAGCCAGTGCCCGGTCGCGGTGCCGCCGAGATTGAAGTAGGGGTGGCAGGTCAGATTCAGCGGAGTGGGCGCATCGGTGCGTGCCGTGAAGGCGAGGCGCAGCGCATCGTGCTGGATCGACGATCTCCAGCGTGATGTCGAGATTGCCGGGGTAGCCTTCCTCGCCGGCGGGCGAGTGAAGGCCGAGCGTCAGCTGGAGATCCGATGGCGCGTCCGAGCACTTTCCATAGTCGCTTGCCCACGCCGTGCGTGCCGCCGTGCAGGTGGTTGCCGTTCTCGTTCCGCGTGAGCTGATGGGCTTGCCCGTCGATGGAGAAGCGTCCCTGCGCGATGCGGTTCGCGAATCGACCGACCACTGGACCCACGTAGGCGCCGTCGCGTTCGTAGTGCTCCAGCCGATCCAGCGTGAGGATCAGTTCGCGTCGCTGGCCGCCCATCGGGAAGCTGAGCCGGCGCAGGATGGCGCCAAAGGTCAGCACCTCGGCCTGCAGGCCATCTGGCCGGCCCAGCGTGATGGCCTCCACGCTGCGACCATCGTCGCAGCCGGCCGAAATGACGAATCATCCGGTCATGCCAGCACTAGTGTGATTCGCGCGTGACGCTGTCGCCGCTGCCACCGACGAGGAAATCGAGGTCGGCACCCAGATGCGCCTGCTGCACATGGTCCACGTACAGTTTCGCCCAGCCGCGCGCCGGCGCGGCCGGCTGGCTGCCACGCTGCGCGGCGGCGTGCCAGCTCTTCCTCCGGCACGTCCAGATGCAGTCGCCGGCCCGGCACGTCCAGTTCGATGAAATCGCCGTCGCGCACCAGCGCGAGCGGGCCGCCGGCGGCGGCTTCGGGCGAGACGTGCAGCACCACCGTGCCATAGGCCGTGCCGCTCATGCGCGCGTCGGAGATGCGCACCAGGTCGGTGATGCCACGGCGCAGCAGCTTCGGTGGCAGCGGCATGTTGCCCACCTCGGGCATGCCGGGGTATCCGCGCGGACCGCAGTTCTTGAGCACCATCACGCAGGTCTCGTCGATGTCCAGTGCTTCATCGTCGATGCGCGCCTTGAAGTCCTCGATGCTCTCGAACACCACGGCGCGACCGCGATGCTTGAGCAGCTGCGGTGACGCGGCCGACGGCTTGATCACAGCGCCGTCCGGCGCGAGATTGCCGCGCAGCACCGCGATGCCGGCGCCGGCCTTGAACGGCTCGGCCAGCGGACGGATCACGTCGCGGTTCCAGCAGGGCGCGTCGGCGATGTTCTGCCCCAGCGTGCGGCCGTTGACGGTCATCGCCTCGAGGTCCAGATGCGGGGCGATCTCGCGCAGCACTGCGGGCAGGCCGCCGGCGTAGTAGAAATCCTCCATCAGGTACTGCCCGGAAGGCTTGAGATTGACCAGGCAGGGCAGGTGCGAGCCGATGCGATCCCAGTCCTCGAGCGTCGAGCGGCACGCCCAGGCGACCGGCCAGCGCCAGCAGATGGATCACCGCGTTGGTCGATCCACCGATGGCGGCGTTGGCGCGGATGGCGTTGGCGAAGGCGGCGCGCGGTGAGCACCTTCGACATGCGCAGGTCTTCGCGCACCATCTCGACGATGCGACGGCCGGACAGGTGCGCGAGGCGCATGCGGCGGGAATCCACGGCGGGAATCGCGGCGTTCTCCGGCAGCGACATGCCCAGCGCCTCGACCAGGCTCGCCATCGTCGATGCCGTGCCCATGGTCATGCAGCTGCCGCGCGAGCGCTGCATGCAGGCTTCGGCCTCGGTGAACTCGGCCTGGCTCAGTGTGCCGGCACGCACCATCTCCGACATCTCGATGACACCCGTGCCGGAGCCCACCGGCTTGCCGCGCCAGTTGCCCGACAGTGACGGGCCGCCGGACACGCCGATGGTCGGCAGGTCGACGCTGGCAGCGCCCATCAGCAGAGAGGGGGTGGTCTTGTCGCAGCCCATCAGCAGCACCACGCCATCGAGCGGGATTGGCGCGGATGGATTCCTCGACATCCATGCTGGCGAGATTGCGGAACAGCATGGCGGTGGGCCGCATCTGGGTCTCGCCCAGCGACATCACCGGGAATTCCAGCGGAAAGCCGCCGGCCTCGTACACGCCGCGCTTGACGTGCTCGGCCAGCTCGCGGAAAGAACTGTTGCAGGGGGTCAGTTCGGACCAGGTGTTGCAGATGCCGATCACCGGCCGGCCGTCGAACAGGTCGTGCGGCAGTCCCAGGCCCTTGAGCCAGCTGCGGTAGTAGAAGCCCTGCTTGCCCTCGAGGCCGAACCACTGGCGGCTGCGAAGGGGCGGCTTGGTAGAATCGCTCATGGGCTCGGGCTTCCTTCGGGGGACGTTCGGGCTGCAAAATTATCCCAAAAGGGAAGGCGCATGGCAGCGGGATGGCAATCGATGGAGCCACGCGGCGCACCAGGCGAACAGGCAGATTATCCGCTACCTCGCGGGACGCCGGGTGTTCGTCACGGGTGGTGCCAGCGGCATCGGCGCTGGCCATTGTCGAGGCCTTCGCACGGCAGGGCGCGCAGCGTGGCGTTCGTGGATATTGCCGAACACGCCGGCCGCGCAGCTGGCCGATCGCCTGGCGGCCGAAGGCCTGCTCCGACCCTGGTTCGGCTGCTGCGATGTGGCGGATATTCCGGCGCTGCAACGTGCATTGCCGACGCGGCGCAGGCACTGGGCGATTTCCACGTGCTGGTCAACAACGTGGCCAGCGACGAGCGTCATGCGCTGCATGAAGTGACGCCCGACTACTGGGACCGGCGTGTGGCGATCAACCAGCGGCCGGCGTTCTTCGCGATCCAGGCAGTGGTGCCGGGCATGCGACGCCTGGGTGGCGGCTCCATCATCAATCTCGGGTCCACCGGCTGGCAGACCAAGACCGGCGGATACCCGGTCTATGCCACGGCCAAGTCCTCGGTGAACGGCCTTACCCGAGGTCTGGCGCGTGAGCTGGGCGCACAGCGCATCCGCATCAATGTGGTCTCGCCGGGCTGGGTGATGACCGAACGCCAGATGGCCTTGTGGCTTGACGAGGCCGGCGAAGCCGACCTGCGCGCGCAACCAGTGCCTGCCGGACAAGGTCTGGCCGGAGGACGTTGCCGCCATGGTGCTGTTCCTCGCCTCGGACCAGGCGCGCGCGATCACCGCGCAGGAATTCGTCGTGGACGCCGGCTGGCGATAACGATTGCATGCCGCGCGGCGCCGGTTCGGCTATGGTTGCGGGAACGGGAGTCCAAGGGCCACGCGATGCGACTGATCCAGCTGGAGCCTGAAGCAGGGCAGTGCCGCGTCGGTGTGATCGACGATGCGGGCCTTCGCGTGCGCGTGCTCGAAGGCGTATCCGGCACCTGGGAGCTGGCCACGCGAGCCATCGGTGCCGGCGTGACGCTGGAGCAGCAGGCCGCGGCCACGCCGGGAACCCAATGGGCTCGACTACGCCCAACTGCTGGACGGCGGACGCGTGCGGTCGCCGCTGCATCATCCGGATCCCGCGCATTGCCTGGTTTCGGGGACGGGACTGACACATCTGGGCAGTGCGGCGGCGCGCGATGCCATGCACCAGAAGCTCCGGCAACAGGCCGAGCAAGGCACGCTGACCGACTCCATGCGCATGTTCCAGTGGGGTGTCGAGGGCGGCAATCCTGCGCCGGGCAGTGCAGGTGTGCAGCCGGAATGGTTCTACAAGGGCAATGGCGACATCGTCGCGCATCCCGGCGCGACGCTGGATTCGCCGGACTTCGCGCTGGACGGCGGCGAGGAGCCGGAACTGGTCGGCCTGTACCTGATCGGCCCGGACGGCACGTCCCTGCCGGCTCGGATTCGCGATCGGCAACGAGTTCTCCGACCATGTCACCGAGCGCAGCAACTACCTGTACCTGGCCCACTCCAAGCTGCGCGCCTGCGCGGTCGGTCCCGAGCTGCGCACCGGCCCGTTGCCCCGCGACCTGCGCGGCACCAGCCGCATCCTGCGCAATGGTGCGGTGGTGTGGGAAAAGCCCTTCCTTACCGGCGAGGCCAACATGTGCCATTCGCTGGAGAACCTCGAATACCACCATTTCAAGTACACCGCGCATCGCCGTCCGGGCGACGTGCACCTGCATTTCTTCGGTACCGCCACGTTGAGCTTTGCCGACGGCATCCGCGCACAACCCGGAGATGTATTCGAGATCGACCTGCCGGCGCTTGGCGCACCGCTGCGCAATACCCTGCGGACGGCGCGCGCAGGATTCGCGCCCGGTGGCGTTCGCATGCTGTGACGCGCAGGATCAACGGGACACAAGGCTGGAGAAGGGGGGTATGGAAATGGCCAGGATTCCGGCATGGATGGCACTGCTGTGCGTTGCGGCGCTGGCGGGCTGCTCGGGCGGCGATGAAAAGGGCGCCAGCAGCGACGCGATCACGGTGGGCTTCAGCCAGGTGGGTGCCGAGAGCGAATGGCGCACGGCCAATACCCGCTCGGTCAAGGAGGCGCTGGCCGAACCGGAGTTCCGGCTCAAGTTCTCCGACGGGCAGCAGAAGCAGGAAAACCAGATCAAGGCGCTGCGCTCCTTCATCGCGCAGGGCGTGGACGTGATCGCCTTTTCGCCGGTGGTGGAAACCGGGTGGGACACGGTGCTGGCCGGAGGCAAAGGCTGCCGGCATACCCGTGGTGCTGACCGACCGCGCGGTGCAGGTGCCGGACCAGTCGCTCTACGTCACGCTGATCGGCTCGGACTTCGTCGAGGAGGGGCGCCGCGCTGCCCGCTGGCTGATCGAGGACAACGCCGATCGCGGCAGTCCCATCCGCGTGGTCGAACTGCAGGGCACCGTGGGTTCGGCGCCGGCCAATGACCGCATGCAGGGCTTCCGCGAGGTCATCGACAAGGATGCGCGCTTCGAGATCGTGCGCACGCAGAGCGGCGATTTCACGCGGGCCAAGGGCAAGGAAGTGATGGAGGCCTTCATCAAGGCCGAAGGCCGGAAGAAGATCGACGTGCTGTTCGCGCACAACGACGACATGGCCATCGGCGCGATCCAGGCCATCGAGGAGGCGGGGCTGAAGCCCGGCGAGGATATCCGCATCGTGTCCATCGATGGCGTACGCGGCGCGTTCGAGGCGATGAAGGCCGGCAAGCTCAACGCCACGGTCGAGTGCAATCCGCTGCTCGGTCCGCAACTCGCGCAGCTGATCCGCGACGTGCATGCCGGCAAGACCGGTGCCGAAGCGCGTGGTGGTGGAGGAGGGCGTGTTCACCCGCGACCAGGCCGCCGCCGAGCTGCCCAACCGCAAGTACTGAAGCGAACTGACCCGCATGAGCGCGGTGGTGCTGCACGCCGAGAGCCTGTGCAAGCGCTTCGGCGCCACGCTGGCGCTGGATGGCGCGAACCTCGTGCTGCGCGCCGGCGAGATCCACGCACTGATGGGGCAGAACGGCGCGGGCAAGTCCACGTTGATCAAGCTGCTCACCGGCGTCGAGACGCCCGACGCGGGCCGGATCCTGCTGGATGGCTGCGCGATCGCGCTCGCCACCCCTCTCGCAGGCGCAGCACGCAGGCATCAGCACCGTCTATCAGGAAGTGAACCTGTGTCCGAACCTGTCCGTGGCCGAGAACCTGTTTGCAGGCCGCTATCCGCGGCACCGCTGGACCGGACTCATCGACCACGCGCGTGCGCATGATGGCGCGCGAAGCGCTGCTGGCGGAGCTGAACATCGACATCGACGTCGAGCGGCCGCTGGGCAGCTATCCAGTGGCGCGTGCAGCAGATGGTGGCCATCGCGCGCGCACTGGGTGTGTCCGCGCGCGTGCTGATCCTGGACGAACCCACGTCCAGTCTCGACCAGCACGAAGTGCGCGAGCTGTTCGCAGTGATGCGGCGGCTGCGCGAGCGCGGCATGGCCATCCTCTTCGTCACCCATTTCCTGGATCAGGTCTACGCCGTGTCCGATCGCATCACGGTGCTGCGCAATGGCGCACTGGTCGGCGAGTTCCCCGCCGCGGAGCTGACGCCAGGCGGCGCTGGTGACGGCGATGGTCGGCCGCGAGGTGGCGTCGGTTGCCGCGCGCGAACCGCGTGGATGCGGGGGCCTTCCATGCGCCGGTGGTGGTCGAGGCGCGGGGCCAGGCCGGCGCGGCGCGCTCTTTCCGGTGGACCTCGACATTCGCGCCGGCGAGGTGCTGGGGCTCGGTGGTCTGCTCGGGTCGGGACGCACGGAGCTGGCCCGGTTGCTGTTCGGCCTGGATCGTGCCGACAGCGGACAGATACGCGTTGCCGGAGAATTGGTCGACGCTGCGGCACCCTGCCGACGCGGTGGCACAGCGGGTTCGCGCTGTGCCCGGAGGAGCGCAAGACCGAGGGCATCTTCGCGGGCCTGTCGGTGCGCGAGAACATCGTGCTGGCGTTGCAGGCGCGCGACGGTTGGTGGCGCGCGCTTCCGCGGGACAGGCAGCAGGCATTGGCGCGCGACTTCGTCGCGTTGCTCGGCATCAAGGCGACCGACATCGAGACGCCCGCTGGGAGCGCTGTCCGGCGGCAACCAGCAGAAGGTGGTGCTGGCCCGCTGGCTGGCGACTGCGCCACGACTGCTGATCCTCGACGAGCCCACGCGCGGCATCGACATCGCCGCCCGCCAGGAAATCATGGCCGAGATCCTGCGGCTCGCGCGCCAGGGCATGGCGGTGCTGTTCATCTCCGCCGAGCTCGAGGAACTCACCCGCCTGTGCGACCGCATCGTCGTGCTGCGCGACCGGCGCAAGGTCGGCGAACTGCCTGCCGGCAGCGACGGCCGGCAGTTGCTCGAACTGATTGCCGGCGAGACCTGATGCGGCGACTGCTGGCTCATCCGCTGTTCTGGCCACTGGCTGCGCTGGCAGCGCTGCTGCTGGCCAATGGCCTGTTCAATCCCGGCTTCCTCGCCCTGCAGGTTCGCGACGGGCATCTCTACGGCAACCTCGTCGACATCGCCAACCGCGCGGCACCCCTGGCGCTGGTGTCGATGGGCATGACGCTGGTGATCGCCGTGCGCGGCCTCGATATCTCCGTCGGCGCGGTGATGGCGATTGCCGCGACGGTCGCGGCGTGGACCATCACGCACCTGGCAGCCGGCGGTTCGCGAAGGCCTGCTGCCCCTGTTCGCGGCCATCGGTGCGGCGCTGGGCGTGGCCGCGCTTTGCGGGTTGTGGAACGGGTTGCTGGTGGTCAGGGTCGGCATGCAGCCCATCGTCGCCACGCTGATACTCATGGTCGCCGGTCGCGGGTCTCGCGCAGCTCATCAGCGACGGCCAGATCCTCACCATCTACTACGCGCCCTTTCGCATTCCTGGGCAACGGCTTCCTGTTTGGCACTGCCTTTCGCGCTGTTCGTGGTCGCGGCGGTGTTCCTCGCCCTGCAGCTGCTGCTCAACCGCACCGCGCTGGGACTGTCTCGTGCGCGCCATCGGCGACAATCCTGCCGCTGCGCACGTGGCCGGCGTGCGCGCCCGCGCCATCACGCCGGCGCTGTACGTGTTCTGCGGATTCAGCGCCGGCATGGCGGGCTTGCTGGTCAGCTCCAATGTGGCCAGCGCCGACGCCAACAACATCGGGCAGCTGTTCGAGCTGGATGCCATCCTCGCCGTGAGCCTGGGCGGCAGCGTGCTGGCGGGCGGAAGGTTCAGCCTGGCGGGCACCCTGGTCGGTGCGCTGATCATCCAGACGCTGACCACCACGATCTACAGCATCGGCGTGCCGCCGCAGGTGAATCTGGTGGTGAAGGCACTGCTCGTCCTCGCGGTGCTGCTGCTGCAGGCACCGCGGTTCCGCAGCCAGTTGCAGTCGCTGCTGCGCCCGGCGCGGGGGAGCCGGACATGATCGATGCGCCGGCAAATGCCGCGCCAAGCAACTGGCTGGCGCGTCACCGCCGCGATCCAGGGGCAGTGTCGCTGGCCGTGACGGTGTCGCTGTTCGTCGCGCTGTCGCTGGCCGGTGGCCTGAGGTACGAGGGCTTTCTCGCGCCGCAGGTGTTCCTGAATCTCCTGATCGACAATGCTTTCTTGCTGGTGGTCGCGACAGGCATGACCTTCGTGATCCTCACCGGGGGCATCGACCTTTCGGTCGGCGCGGTGGTCGCATTCACCACCGTGCTGCTGGCGACCCTGGTGGAGCGGTACGACTGGCATCCCATTCCGGCCATGACGCTGGTCCTGGGCGTTGGCACGGCCTTCGGTGCAGCAATGGGCCTGATGATCCAGCGCTACCGCCTGGCACCGTTCGTGGTCACGCTGGCCGGCATGTTCCTCGCCCGCGGCGTGGCCATGCTCATCAGCACGGAGTCGATCGGCATGAACAATGGCTTCCAGGCGTGGCTGGCGGGCGTGCGAGTTCCACTGGGCCACGCGTCACTGTCGGCGGGTGCCCTGGCGGCCCTTGTGGTCGTGGCCGTCGCGACGCTCGTGGCCCGTTCGACCCAGTTCGGCCGCACGGTGTACGCCATCGGCGGCAACGAGCAGTCGGCTGTGCTGATGGGGCTGCCAGTGGTCCCGACCATCGTCGGGGTGTACGCGCTGAGTGGCTTCTGCGCAGCACTGGGTGGCGTGCTGTACACCGTGTACATGCTCAGCGGCTATAGCCTGCACGCCACCGGGACTGGAACTGGACGCCATCGCCGCGGTGGTGATCGGCGGCGCGCTGCTTTCCGGGGGCAGTGGTCACGTGCTGGGTACACTGTTCGGCGTGCTGGTGCTGGGGTTGATCCAGACCCTGATTGCGTTCGAGGGCACCTTGAGTTCGTGGTGGACCCGCATCGTGATCGGCGTGCTGTTGCTGCTGTTCTGCCTGCTGCAGCGGTTCCTGCTGCGCCGGCCGCTATCGACGGCGTGACCGTCGCGCAGGCCGTAGTGGCGGCAGAACACGGCGATCAGGATTCCGGCGCACACCATGAACGCGCCCAGCACGGCCACGCCGGCCGTGCGACTGCCCAGCCTTCCAGACGCCAGTCCCAGCAGGTAGGGGCCCACGAAGCCGCCGAGATTGCCGAAGGAGTTGATCGCGGCGAGCCCCGCGGCGACGCCGGCGCCGGTCAGCAGCGAACCCGGGAAGCTCCAGAACAGCGCCGTGGCCACCAGCGCGCCACTGGTCGCCAGCGACAGCAGCACCGCAGTCAGCACGGTGCTGTCCGTCCACGCGGTGCTCAGCGCCAGGCAAAGGCCGCCGATGACTGCCGCGCCCGCGGCATGCCAGCGCTTCTCGTTGACCCGTTCCGCGTGCCGCGTGACCAGCACCGAGATCACGGCACTGCTGAAATAGCAGGCAGCCGTGACCAGGCCAATGGCCAGCACGGACTTGATGCCCGTCTCGCCGATGATGGTTGGCAGCCAGAAGTTGATGCCGTACACGCCGGTCACGATGCAGAACAGGATCAGCGTGAACAACCACATCGCCGGGATCGCGAACAGCGATCGCAGCGGATAGTCGCCCTTGGTGCCGGCATCCTGCGAAAGCCGGTACTTGAGCAGCTGCTTCTCGGCGCGGATCCAGCCAGCGGGCATCGTCGATGCGGTTGTCCAGCCAGATCAGGACCGCGATGCCCAGCAGAACCGCTGGCACGGCCTCGATGATGAACATCCATTGCCAGCCAAACAGGCCACCGACGCCGTTGAAGCCATCCATGATGGCGCCGGAGACCGGTGCGCCGAACACGAAGGCAAACGGCTGTGCCATCAGCAGCAGCGCGATGGTGCGACTCTGCCGGTGCGAGGGATACCAGTAGTTCAGGTACAGCAGCACGCCGGGGAAGAAACCGGCCTCGGCCGCGCCGAGCAGGAAGCGCAGGCTGTAGAACGTCGTCTCGACCTCAAGTCCGGTTGCCTGCGCCAGCGGTTCGGTGAAGGCCATGGCGCCGGAGATGATTCCCCAGGTCACCATGATGCGGGCGATCCAGAGCCGTGCGCCCACGCGGTGCAGCACGAGATTGCTCGGCACCTCGAACAGGAAATAGCCGATGAAGAAGATGCCCGCGCCGAAGCCATAGGCGGCCTCGGACATCGAAAGATCCGCCAGCATGTGCAGCTTCGCAAAGCTGACGTTGACACGATCCAGGTATGCGATCAGGTAGCAGATGCCCAGGAGCGGCAGCAGCCGCAGCGTCACCCGGGTGTAGGTGCGCTCTTCGGTCGCGGCATCAACACCCGCCGGGTCACTCACGGATCTTCAGCGGAACAGCAGCGGCGCGACGTCGCGCAGATAGCCGCGCCATACACGCCAGTGGTGCGCGCCTTCGGTCTCGAGGAACACATGCGGGATGCCGGCCTTCTGCAGCGCCTCGTGCGTGCTGCGCGCACCCGCCATCGCCGTATCGTCAACGCCGCAGGCGATCCACAGCAGCTTGAGCTGCGCTTTGGCGGCCGCAGGGCTGGTTGCCAGCGCGGCGATGGGATCGGGGCCTGCAGCGGCGGACGCGGGGTTGCCGACAAGGCCCGCACTCATGATGCCCACATGACTGAAGGTGTCGAGGTGTCCGAGTCCGAACCGGCCTGCCTGCATTCCTCCCATCGAGAAGCCGACGATGGCGCGGTTCTCGCGATTGGCCAGCGTGCGGTACTTTCCGTCGACAAGCGGCACGATGTCTTCGAGGAGGTCGCGTTCGTAGAGCGCGAAATCCCCGCCAAATGCGCCGGCGCCCGCTGGCGGGATGCCGGTGCCATCGCCATTCACCGAGGCACCGCCATAACCCAGCGGCATCACCACGATGAACGGCCTGATGGCCTTGCTGGCCAGCAGGTTGTCGAGGATGTCGTTGGCGCGGCCGTAGCGATGCCAGGAGTGGTGGTCGTTGGCGAAGCCGTGCAGCAGGTACAGCACCGGATAGCGCTGGCGGGCATTGGCATCGTAGCCCGGCGGCAGGTAGACATTGAGCTCGCGCGTCACCTGGTTGGACCCGGACTTGTACAGCAGGGTGCGGATCTCGCCGTGCGGAACGTCCTGCACGTCATGGAACGCCGGCCCGTCGCCGGGCACATTGACGATGCTCGTGGTCGTGCTGGTGACATAGCCGATCTTGAGCTGCGGATTGGACGGGTCGGTCAGCCGCACGCCGTCCACGTTGAAATAGTAGACATAGATGTCCGGCTTCAGCGGGCCGACCGTCGCGCTCCAGACGCCGTCGCTGCCCCGGCTCATGGTGGCGTCGGGACCGAAATCACCCGACACCGACACCGCCCTGGCATCGGGGGCCCGCAGGCGGAACGTCACCCTACCGTCGGCCACCACTGGAGACGCGATGGGGGCCACACCGGCGGCCGGACCGCCCGGTCGCATTCCCACTTCCTGTGCGGATGTCAGGAAGGTCGTCGCGACGGCTGCTCCCGCAGTCGCCAGGATGACCGCCACGCGTCCCGCCGTGCTCATTGTTCGCATGTTGTTCCCCGCCTCCTGATTTATTGTCAGTGATTGGCCAAACGTCCGATAGTGCCACTGGGCACGAAAGCAAAGGGGGATCCGTGAGTCGCGCAACCAGCAAATCCTTCGTGCCGTGCCTGTTGCTCGCCTTGGCCTTCGCGGCCTGTGATCCCCGGGCCACTGATCCGCCAGTGGCCGCCTCCGGAGAGAGCCGTGTCGCAGCGGTCATCGCCCACCCGGCGCCGCTTGCGGCGCTGGAGAGCGCGGATGCCTCGCTTGCGGCCAACAAGCAACTCGTGTTCGACCTTTGGCGCAGCATTGTCAACGCCGGGCATATCGAGATGGCGGACCAGATGCTGGCTGAACACTACATCCAGCACAGTCCGGTCCTGCCCACGGGTCGCGAGGCTTTCAAGCAGATCTTCTCGGTCGTGCCCCGACGAGACGTTCCCGCGCTCGTCGAGCCGCCACTGGTGCAGATCGTGGCGGAAGGCGATCTCGTGGTGATGTCACTGCTTGAGTTGATCCCCGCCGCGAACGGCCAGCCTGCCTACACGACCACGCATTTCAACCTCTTTCGCGTCGAGAGCGGACGCCTGGCGGAGCACTGGCATTCGGTGCAGACCCCACCTGGTCCGGACGTGCCCCTGCCGGAGGAGGGTGGCCCTCAGCTGGTCACCGGTGCGACGGGTCCCGCGCAGCTCGCGCTGCTCGGGTCCGCCGACCCGCGGCTCGCGCAGAACAAGCAGCGTGTGTTCGACATGTGGCGCGAGGTCGTCGATGCTGGTCACCAGGAGCTCGCCAGTCGTTACCTGGACGCCAGCTTCGTTGAGCGTAGCCCGGCTGGCGCTGCAGGCCGCGAGGGCTTCAGTGCGCGGTTCTCCCGCCCGGTTGGGCCGGTCGAGGCCGCGATCGACCTGCCCGTGGTGGCTCTGGTGGCCGAACGCGACCTCGTGGTGCTGGTGACGATGCGAGAACATCCGCATCCGGTTCGCAAGGGCATGACCTACACCACGACCTGGTTCGACATGTTCCGCGTCGTCGACGGCCGGATCGTCGAGCACTGGGACCCGGCGCAGCGCGGGACCGTCGGTGCGGGAGACGTCAGGCCGTAACCGGGCTCATCTTTCGCAGACCATCTTCGACAGCTCCATTCCCTTGCCCTCGACGCGGAAGCAGACCGGCCGGTACTGCTCTCGCACGTAGTGGGCATTCTCGAAGTCTTCCTGCCGCGGGTTCTCCATGCAGTCGTACTCGAGCGGGTGACGGCTCGCGCTCTTCTTCCAGCTGCGCTTGATGTGAACCGGTTCCGCGTAGTACTCCGGATCGGTGATGGTCACTTCGATGTCGATGCCGCCATCGGCAGAGGGCGTGAAGCGCTCCACGGTGTGCAGCTGCGGGCTCGTCGGCTGGCCACGTGCGTCCAGTTCGGCATAGCCGTTGAACCCGACGCTGTCGACCACCAGCGTGTCTCCCTCCCACCGTCCGATGGAATCACCCACGGAGCTGGGTTGCAGCGCCTGCGGGTGCTCGCCGCCCATGCGGATGCGGCGGACCATCCGCGGCATCTCGTACAGCAGCGTGATCTCCTCGGGGGATTCGAGGACCAGGATCCGCTCCCGTGGCATGGTCATCGTGGACACCGCGCCCGGACGGCACGAGGTCCACGCGGTGTGCATGATGCGTCCGCCGGCCATCGCCGCCGCGTTGCGGTCGACGATCGCCTTGCCGCTGGCGGCGAGCTTCGCCTCCGGCACGAGGAAGCCGAAGGTCTTCGGTTCCCATATGCCGGTGAGGCGTGGCGCCGTCGGTGCCGCTGGACCTGCGGCGGGCGATGACACGGCGCGCGCGGGTGGCGCGGGGTCCGCGGTCGCGACGCGCTCGGCGGGTTCCCCTCTCGCCATGCCGGTCCGGGCAGATGTCGTCCGTGACGCGCGCCGCCGGGTCACGGTGGAAGGTGAGCACCGTCTCCCAGGCACGCGTGAAGGTCTCCGGATCCTCGATGGTCATGCGGTTTTCCAGTCGGCCGTCAGGCAGCACGCGCAGCCGCTCGGTCAGCACCATCTGGTCCGAGTGCGGCAGCCCGCTGGCATCCAGCACCGTCGAGTCGGTGAGGCCCACCGTGCGGATCACGAGCGTGTCGCCCTCGAAGCGGCCCACCGGAAAGCCCATCGTCAGCGGCAGCGGTGGTTCCACCACATCCGGCCCGTTCAGGTCGACGGCGCGGAACCAGCGATACCAGCCGTGGATGAAGGCCAGGTGATCGCCAGTCCTGCGGATCTCGAAGGGATACGGCATGGTCAGGATCCGCGGCATGCCCGGCCCGGCGCACCAGGTCGTCGGGTCGTAGCCGGCATCGCCTGCCGCGAATCGCTGCTTGTGCTCTGCGTGCAGTGCTGCGGCCACCTCGGTAAGCGGCGGTGCGGCACCGTCCGCCGTGAGTTCTCTCGGCGCGGCATCCGGCACCCAGATGCCGAGCAGGTCGTCCGGCGTGCGCACGACGGCGGGCGCATCTTTGCCGGACTTCGAACCGCAACCCGCCAGTTGAAGGGCGAGGATCGGGACAAGACACCAGCCCAGGCGGCGCATGGGCTACTTCCCCTGCGCCGGCGGCGGGCCCGGCGGGTCTCACCCGCCCGGCAACGCCCTTGAGTTCGGTTCCGTCCGCGAAGGTCAGCACGCGCAGAGTGCCGTAGGGTTTGCCATTGCGCGCAGGCGAGAGGTTCATCGTCACCACGTCGCCCCGCTTCACGCTGTTCTTCTTCCATCCCATGCCGACATTCAGCGTGGGCGAGCCGATCTCCACCGACCATTCGACTGGCGCCTTGCCCTTGTCCTTGCCCTCGACCAGGAGCTGGATGAAGGAGTGCGGGTTGGTCCACTGCACTTCCTTGACCGTGCCCTGGATGGTCACCTGCTTCGTGTAGTCGAACTCGGCGGTGGAGTGATGCGCGGCGGCGGATGCCGCCAGGATCGCTGCCAGAAATGCGCTCAGGATGCGCTGGAGTCGCGTGACGATGCCCATGACCAGTCCCCCGGATACTTTTTTCCTGCGGCGAGGAATAATAGCGCCAGGCGGCGGGATGTACACTCCGGCAGTCGCAATCCGCAGCAAAGGGGGGGTCCAGTGCAGGGAATAACCAAAGCCCGGGGCAGCAGGCTTGTGCAACTCTTCAGTGTGGCGTGCCTGCTCTTCCCGTTGCTGTCGGCAGCGAGCGAAGCGGAAGATCGGTTCCTCATCATGGAACTGATGGATCGCTACGGAGTCGTCCATGACTTCGGCACGCCAGAGCAATATGCGGACCTGTTCACGGAAGACGGCGAGATTGCCACGGGCAAAGGCCGGCCGGCAATCGTCAAGGGCCGGCAGGCGCTGATCCAGCAGGCGCAACGCGATCACGAGCGCTTCGGTGCACCACCGGGGCCTGATGGCGAGTTCTCTTCGATCATGCGGCATGTGATCAGCAATCGCGTGGTGTCACTGACCGGGTCGGCTTCGGCCGAGGGCAGCTCGTACGTGATCACGCTCATCAACGACCGGGAACAGGGTCCGCAGATGCTGAGTATCAGTCGCTACCTGGACAAGTACGTCAAAGCAGGGGGGCAATGGAAGATCTCGCGGCGGGAGATCATCCTGGAATCCGGCAACCAGGCGCTGGGCAGGAAATACGGATTCATTCGCTAGAACCCGAAAAACAAGGAGCAACCGTGGCAATTCCCGTAGACAGCACTCGCGGGCGCATCGCGCTGATGATCGCGCACTGCGCCGGCATGGTGGATCTGGTGGCCCTCTCGGTGTGGGTGGGCGCCCTCATTGCTTACTATGGATTCGACCCGCAGCAGGCGGGCGGATTGCCCACGCTGTTTCTCATGGGCGCGGTGCTGGCCAGCCTGGCCCTGGCGCCCCGCATCCAGCGTCTGCGCGGTCGCTGGGTGGCGGGAATCGGATTCGGCTTCTCGGCGCTGGCCTTCTGGAAAGCTGCGGGAACCACGGAGTACACGCAGCTGGCGGTGCTGCATGGGGTCGCGGGCGTGGCGGCAGGGGCCGCCTTGAGCGTCACCCATGGCACCATCGCGCGCAGCGCGAATCCGCATCGACTGTTCGCCATCGTCGGGATGGCACTGGGGGTGTTCGCGGTGATCTTCCTGGCGGGCACGCCACAGCTGATTGCAGCGCGGGGGGGCTCGGCGCTGTTTCTCGCATTCGCGGGTGTCATGGCCCTGGGCGCCGTTGCGTCACTGCTGGCCTTTCCTTCGCCCGATTCCGGAGCCAGCCGGGCACTGCCTGCATCGAAGTCAGCGCCCCTGCCGAAGGTGGTCTGGTTCGGCATCGTCGGAATTTCATGCATGACGCTGGTGCAGGCAATGACCTTCAGCTTCCTGGAGGGCGTCGGCATTCATCGTGGTTTCGAGCGCTCCGCAATCAATGGCGTGCTCATCGCCCTGGGGCTTGTGAACCTGCTGCCGGCCGCACTTGCGGCGCTGCTGCAGAAGCGACTGTCGGCGCGCAGGGTGTTGCTCGTCGGGCCCGTGGTGCAACTGGCCCTGGCGGCGGCCATCATGGTCTCACCGGCATTTGGCCCCTATGCCTTCGGCGCCGCGTTCCTCGCCGCGGTGATGATCTTCACCCACACGTTCGCGTTCGGCTTGCTGGCGCGGCTGGACCAGAGCGGCCGGGCGCTGACGGGCACACCAGCCATGCTGATGGTGGGTTCGGCGATCGGACCGTTCCTGGGGGGAACCCTCGTCAAGGGGTTCGGGTACGAGGCCCTGGCTCTGGCCGCGGCCTGCCTTGCCGTAGTTGCGGTGTTCTGCTTCGCCCGATTGCCGTCCGCCGAAAGCACGGGTCACCCCGTGTAGCGTCAGCCCTTGGCGGGGATCTTGTCCAACTCGGCCTGGATCTTGGACAGCATGTCGTCGTTGAGCGCTTCGGGCTCGTACTGCTGGATGTCCTTCAGGGTCAGCTCACGGCCCGACGAGTGGAACATGTCGTTGCCGTATACCGAGGGGATCATCCTCTTCAGCACCGCAGCCGCAGCCGGATCATCCAGCAGCTTGCCCACGAGGGTAGTCGACACGGAGTAGCGCGCTGCCGGTGCGGCGGCTGGGTCCGCAGCAAGAGCCGGCACGATGAGTGTCGGCATGGCACCTGCGGCCAGAGCGACCAGAATCAAACCACGAAGTGTCTTGCGCATTCCTAGTCTCCTTGACTGCCGATGCCCGATTGAGGGCGGAACTCCACCTGTTGGCGGATTCTCCCACGGAATATTCCGACAGGAAGGAATATTTGTTCCTCCATGCCCGGCGGCTGCCTGTCGCCTCGAAGCAGGCGGGTCCGGTGATTCCTATGGGGACATTCCCGTTCTCCGCAGGCTCCACATCATGTTGCTGCAGAGATTGATGAAACGTGGCTTCGGAAAGCAGTCGGCCTTCAGTACCACAGCTCCCAGTGCGGCGCACACGTAGCTCGCGGAATGCCTTGGTGCTATGCCCAGGTCGTCGCAATAGGAAACAAGATCCCGGCGCAGCCTGCTGGCGCTGCGCCCGACCGACTCCCCGAATGAAATCGCGTCAAAGAGAGGATAGCCTTTCACGGAACTGCCGGCCCAGTCGATGACTGCAAATTTCCGCGGAAAGATCAGGCCACCCAGCGGGGCATTCGACACGAGGACATTGCCCATCCACAGGTCGTTGTGCGACAGGACCGACTTGGGTCTCCAGTCGCCGCTGTCCAGTCCCGTTATCGCGAGGCGCGCGATCTTCCTGATGTCGGCGCCCAGGTCGATGTCCTCCGCCATGCGGAACAGTGGTTCCGCATACAGCCGGGCAGTGTCCTGGTCGTTCAGCTCGACCTGGGTGCGCCGGGCAACAGCCTTTAGCCATCGCATGACGGATCCTGCCAGTCGACGCTTCTCCAGGCCCTTTCGCAGGCGATTCGCGCTCAGTGGACAGCGCAGCGGCCATATGGCAAAGCTCCTTCCGGCCACGAATCCCGAGGCGATGGGCTTCAGAATCCGTTCCTCGAGGGATGCTCCGAGCAGGAAGCGCGCGACAGCGGCGCCCTCGAACTGCTGCCTCACCAGGTTGGGATAGGCGCCGTTTGAAAGTGAGAGCACGGCAAGGGCGCGACCGTCGGCTCCCTGCACGAACCCGCTGAACGGCTTGTCGTCGACGCGTACTGCCGGGTCTGCATCAATGGGCCGCAATCCAGAGAACGTGCCCGGTACCAACCCCTTGCGGGTCAGGTCTGCAAGAAGTTGGCCAGCAAATTCAAGGTCTGCAAGGCCATCCGCCGGCTCGACGGGGTCTGCAATGCGAGGACGCAGGTAGCGCCCAGTAAGGACAAGCGACGAAGTGTCGGCAGCGAGAGGCTCCATACCCGCCTGTATGGAGTTCGCCCGGAAATGTGGACAGGAAGAGCTTCACAGAATCGAACTGCGATATTCGACATAACGCCGGACTTGCAGCTTCAGTGGGTCAGGCGCGCACCGAATGATCCTTCCACGCCCCTGCGCGCCAGGAAGCTGAGGCCCGGCGTGAAATGCTTCACGAGGGAGCTGGGTATCAGTCCCATGATCGCGGTCGTGCGGGGGTTCTCGCCTTCATCAAACTGCAGTTTGGCCCGCTTCGAACCCAACGCCTGATCGAGCGCGATCATCTGTTTGGGCCAGCGCATTTCCGGCACCGCCCAATAGCCCTCGATGCGCTCGAATCCTGCATCCCCCAGCATCCCGCGCAGCTCGCTATGGCTGTGAAGATGCCCCGGCGGCCGCCCTGTGCCATGCAGAAGGCCCGCCAGCCATCGAGGCAGCGCGCTGCCAAAGCGCAAGCCGTCGAAGTGCTCGTCGCGTCCACCCGTGAGGCACCGGAGCGCGTACCGGTTCTTGGTCGCAAGGTAGACGAACCCACCTGGCTTGAGCACCCGCGCGATCTCGCCAAGCAACAGGACGTGCGCTTCCTGGTGGCTCATGTGCCTGAGCCGTGCCCCACACCACTCGAGGACCAGGTTGAAAACAACGCCGTCGAAGCTCTCGTCCTGGAAGGGCAGCAGGCACTTGTCACCTCCTGCCGTGAAACGAATGTTGGTGACCCCTTCCTGGCGGGCGCGCTCGGCTCCAAATTCGGCCTGGCCCCTGACGACCTCAAGCGCATCCACGGACTGCACGACTCTTGCCAGCGGCAACGAGATCTGTCCGAGGCCGGGGCCGATCTCAAGGATGCGATGTCGTGCCTCAAGCGGCAGCAATGGAATGAAGATGAGCCGATCCGGGTTATCGACATAACCAAGCAGCGTCTTTCCATAGACCTCCGCCACGGCCTCGCGCCACCCCCTCTGGCGGGCAAGGGCCACCAATGACTGCAGCTTGTCCGCCTCCTCCTTGTTCTCGTGCGAAACAAGGCCCGGATCAAGGCATATAGTGCCAGTCCACTGTGGTTCCCGACCCGCCAGGTAGTTGGCGAACATTTCTGTTGTCATGTTCGGACTGTACCTGTCAGTCGATCCCAGGTGCCGGTCACTCTTCAGGGATGTGAAGTTGGTGTGAACCGATGACGCACGACCTGGTTCCAGGGATCCTGTTGGGCGGCGGCGATCTCCCTACGCCTGGCAGGAATCCCTGCTGGATTCACACGCGCAGGCCGGTCCACACTGGCAGTCCGGTCCGCAGTCGCATCCGGGCGCGCAGGCGCATGCGATGGCGGCCTGGCATCCGCAGGTGCAGGTCTCGCCGGGGCAGTCGAGGCACTGGCAGGCGGTGGTTTCGAGGTCGTTCATGGCAATCTCCTTGAGAAGGGTCGGTTGATGTACGAGACGCATACTGGGTCGCCGGGCGGATGCGCGCTTGAACGAAACGGCTGACCTGAAGGCCGCTCCGCGAGTGATCGCGGGTATCGGGCGCGTACTGCTCTGGAATGGCGGCAGCCTGTGGATCGGGCACGAGGCAGGACCCGTGCAGGCGCATGAACATCACGCGATCCAGATCTCGCTCGCGCTGACGGGGTGCGTGAGTCTCCGAGTGCCGGACGGCCGATGGTCGGACTACCCAGCGGCGCTGGTGCCGCCACACAGGCGGCACCAGTTCGACGGCAATGGGCAGTCGGTGGCGCAGATTTTCGTGGAGCCGGAGACGGTGCAGGGCCGCGCGCTGCTGGCGCGCTGGGGTAACCAGCCGATTTCCCTTCTGGCGGATGATCTGGATGATGTGGCGGAGTCCCTGCGCAAGGCCTATGCCCGCAAGGCTTCTGACGCAGCGCTGCAGGCCCTCGCGATGGAGTGTGTGGCGAGGCTCTCGGGTGGAGAGGTGTCGCTGGCTGTGGATGCGCGTATCACCCGGGCGATCGAATGGATGCGTGGGCGGCTGAATCAGCCCGTGTCACTGGCCGACGCGGCGCGGGTGGCGCATCTGTCGCCGAGCCGGTTCAGGCATCTGTTTGTGTCGCAGACGGGGATTTCGTTCAGGGCTTATCTGTTGTGGGCGCGGGTCAGCTCGGCTGTGGGTGCAGCGATGGGCGGAATGTCGTGGACGGAGGCGGCACAAGCCTGGGGATTTGCGGACTCGGCACACCTGAGCAGGACGTGCCGCAGGATGTTCGGGATTGCGCCGAGCATGTTGGTCAGAGGGGATTAGCATTGGCGACCAGTGCCTGCCGCATCCTCTCGTTGTCTGCTTCGATGCGTGCGATGGCAGCGCGGAAGCCGGGATCGTCTACGACCGGGGCCATGAAGGGGTAATCCTCCAGGCGCATGAAATAGTCGACGTCAACCAGCGTCCGAAAACCCTGCCGGGCCGCGGCCTCCAGTTCGGCGATCGCCTGCCGCTTGTTCCCGAGACTTGCCTCTGCCGCCATGCGCACCCAGCGTGAGTGCGGTTCGTCGAATTCCTGCGGCGAGGCGGCATGGCGACGCAGCAGGCTGTTCGCAATCCGGTCCGCCTGGTCCGGCTGGCCCCCACGCCGCAGGGCGGTGGCATAGAGCAGGGCGTCGAGCGATGTGTTGTTGTCGAGCACCGGCGGGTCCTGGCGCAAGGCATGCGTCGCATCGGCCGTAATGCTCCGTTGTTCCGCCTGTTCGTCAGTGATCACCGCAACCAGCAGCCGGGCGGACAGCCACAAAGGGTCGCGGGTTCGCCCGTAGACTTCGTCGGCATGCCTGCGCAGCTCGCGCCACTGCTTCTGCCGCAGCAGCAGGACACCGTGCGCCATATCGGCGGCTGCGGGCGGCGTCTGGACGTCCGCCAGCACCCGGCGGAACTGCTCCGTCATGCCGAGATTGGCATAGATGTTGGCCATCAGGAGGCCGGCCAGCGGATCCTCACGGATCAGCTGCGGGTCATTCAGCAAGCGGGCCGCTTCGTCCAGCCGGCCCTGCTCGATAAGCAGCTCGCCCAACAGCACTTTCGCGCTGGTGAAGTTTGGATAAAGCGAGATCAGGCTCGCGTACTGCTGCTCGCTCTCGGCGTACTTGCCCTGGGCGGCGAGGGCTGCACCGAGCAGCTGCTGCGCCAGCCGCGAAAGCGGATCGATCTGCAGTGCCCGGCGCAGCAGCGCGATTCCTTCTTCCTGACGGTCGTCGGAAAGCGCCTGGGAAGCCAGCATTGCCAGCGCATCGCTGTCGTCCGGATCCAGTTCGACGGCGCGCCGGAACGACTGCAGGGCCTCGGCGTCGAAGCTGCGATCGCCGGTACGGATCGATATCACCCGCGCAATCAATCCCTTCACGCGCCAGGCTTCTGCAAGCTGGGGCGCCAGACGCAGTGCTGTTTCGACCGCCTCTTCGCTTTCCGCGCGCGCACTGTCGAATTCCAGTGCCAGATGATCCTGCGCGAGCCGAATGGTTGCCTCTGCGAAGCCCGTGCGGGCCCGGGGATTCTCCGGCTCCCGTGCAATCAGCTCAGCAAACAGGTCGCGCGCGGCCATCAGTTCCGCCGGTTCCTGCGTGCGCAGCCGGGAGCGCGCCACCAGCTCCATCTGCCACGACTGCGGATCGCGAGCAGCGGCTGAAGTCGCTTCGGGTTGCACCAGCCGCAGATGCAGCGCCCGTGCGACCGCGCCCGAGATCTGGGTCTGCACGGTGATGGCATCCGACGCGGTCGTGTCGAATGTCTCGGACCACAGGTGAAAGCCGTCGCTTGCCGTGACCAGCTGCGCGGTGATCCGCAGCCGCCCGCCGGACCGGCGCACGCTTCCTTCGACGATATGGGTCACTCCCAGTTTGCGACCGATCTCGCGCAGGTCCTCGTTGCGCCCCTTGAAGTAGAACGTGGAAGTGCGGCCTGCCACCCGCAGCGCCGGAATCTGCGCCAGGCCGTTGATCAGTTCTTCGGTCAATCCATCGGCAAAATGCTCGTCATCAGGTTCGTCGCCGAAATGGGCAAATGGCAGCACCGCGACTGTACTTGCGCCCGATGCTTCGGCCGCCGACGGCCCGTCCGGGACGACTGCGCGAGGCGCCTTCATCGATTGCACCAGCTGCACGCCGGCTACGAGGAAGATCGCAACACAGGCCACGACAAGCACGTAGTCGAAGGGGCTGGGAGGGACACTGCCCCGCACCGGTCGGGCGCGCCGCAAACCCGTGGCGGATTGTTCGAAGGCCCACGCCAGCCCTATGACCAGCGGAAAACCCGCGAGGTAGAGAAGCGCCAGCAGCGTCAGGATCCATCGCGGCAGGTTCAGCGCGGGCAACAGGTTGTTGCTGACCTGCATCACTGCATAGCCAAGGGCGGCGTAGATCGCCGTCACCCGAAAGACGTTGCGTTGTTTCAGTCGACCCAGCCATCCGGACATGGGCGCCTCGGTCAAGCAGCAGGAATGTCGACAGGTCGGAGCGCGGGCTCGGGGCAGATTCTAACCGGATCTGCCCGTGAAGGGCCTCGCTGGGAGCGGATAGAGTCAGAGTCCGGTCCAGCTGTGGAGGCTGGACCGGACTCTCGATGCGGTGAAACCCTGGTGAGAATGAGCATTCACCGTGGTGAGAAATATGCGTTCACCAGATGGAACGTCACCGGCAGGAACAGGCTGCGCCAACCACTTCAGGAGGAACACTCCTGGGGGCCTCTTTCAGATGCCAGACTCTACCTACGGGGCGAGGGTGCCCCTTGGACGGCATTCCCCCTGAATGGCGAAGCTGAGGCTTACTGCCGATTCACTGGAATGGCGAAATCCTGCGTGGCGGTGGGATCACTGGCCGGAAAAGTCGAATCCAGCGCGGTATCGAGCCTGGAATCCTCATCCCGATGGGTGATGCGCTTCCTGAGGGTGCGTCGGGCCGAGGTAACGGCCCAGGTCACGAGCGCCCCAATGGCAAGTATCCGGATAATTCTCATCGGAAATCTCCTTCACCAAAGCAAGAATGGAACCAAAGAAGCATCCGGGATCCTCGGCCGATGCGTATGACAGGGGTATAGGACGGAGGCTTGTCGGCTCGCGGGACAAGGACGCTATCCGTCAGAGTTGGCTTTCACCATGTTCGGACAGGGACTACGGATCCGGTTGAGCGTCAGGCGCAGCATGCCCTCGAAGTCGATTTTCAGATAACGAGGATTCATTGATGAACAAAGTAAGTGTTGGAACATTGGCCATTTCCCTGGCAGCAGCCGGAGTGATACTCGCCCAGGCGCCTGCCGCAACCGCCCCGAAGGGGTCGCAGGATCACGCTGCACACATGGAGTTCAAGTCTGTCGACACGAACAGCGACGGCCGCATTTCACGGGAAGAGGCGCGTGCTAATGTCGAGCTGACCACGAATTTCGGGACTCTGGATGGAGACACCGACACCTATCTGTCGCAGGCCGAGTTCGCGAAGTGGAACCAGATGGGCAAGGGCATGAAGGACAAGGGGATGAAGGACAAGGAAACTTCAAACTCCAGCACGCCCAAGACACCGGCTGCACCGTAACTGAAGGAAGGAGATCCCGGACGGTTGTCCGGGATCTATTCTGATCGGGAAAGGAAGGCCCGTACGGCCCCGAGATACGCCGGCGACCGGTCCAGCGTGTTGTGTCCGACGCCTGGAACCACCGCAACCGACACCTGATCCGCAGGAAATGCGGCCACCAGCGCCGACGACCTCACCTCGGGAATGATCTCGTCTGCTTGCGCCATCACCGCAAGCACGGGTGACGCCACATCGCGCGTGCGGCGTACCGACTCGTATCGATCCCGCAAGAGCAGCCCCACCGGCAGGTGGGGAAGATGACCGCGCGCCACATTGACCAGGCTGTCGAAGGGCGTCACCAGCACGAGCGAATTCACTGGCCGCCGACTTGCCACGTACACCGCGACACCGCTGCCGAGGCTCCTGCCCATGACTGCTACGGACGAATGTCGGGCGCGCACATGGTCGAAAACGGCGAGCCCATCGACAAACAGACCCTCCTCGGTGGGCCGCCCGGAGCTGCCTCCATAGCCGCGATAGTTGACGAGGTACAACGAATGCTCCGGCAGTGCGCTGGAGAGCGCATCGATGCTTCCGGCAACGTCCTCCGCATTCCCGCCAAAGTAGATCAGCGCCTTGCCTCCCGGTTGCGGGACGTTCCAGATCTTCAGGCGTTCGCCACCACTTTCAAGGTACAGGGCTTGAGCGCCCGGATGTGCCGACTCTGCCGTGGGAAAATAGATCTGTGAGCGCTGCGTTGCGTACATGAAGGCAAGGAAGCAGGCGTACGCGATCGCTGCAAGGACAAGGAGTGAAGCAAGTGTCCGCATGTTCCGACCTCAAGCCCGACCCGTGGCCAGACGATCCAGTGACCCGAATGGTATTCCGCGTCCTGCGAAGTAGCGGCCGTCGGGGGTGACGGGGTAGGGACGGGTGTGTCGGCATATGGGTCATGGCGTGAATCCTCGCACGTCGAGCAGGGAGGCTGCTCATGCGGGACGTTCCAGCTATTCGATCCGCGCAGTCATTGATCAAGCTGTGGCTTGCCGTCTGCCGCATTCAACAGTGCACGCGTGGAGCGACTGCGCGACACTGGCGCTGCGCCCTTTGCGGCGTGGCATGCGGTCCCAACCCCGCGGCCCCTTCGGCCACGACATCTTGTGAGGTCTTACATGTACGGATTCACCACCACGCTAACGGGCCTGTCGTTCGACGAGGCCCTGGCGAAGGCGACTGCTGCGCTGAAAGCCGAGGGTTTCGGGGTGCTGAGCGATGTTGACATCCAGCGCGCGATGAAAGAGAAGCTGGGCACGGACATGCCCCCCTACCGCATCCTGGGCGCCTGCAATCCGCCGCTCGCGCATCAGGCCCTGCAGGCCGAGCCTGACATTGGTCTGCTGCTGCCGTGCAACGTGATCGTTCGCGAGGAAGCGCCGGGCCGTGTTGTGGTCGGGTTCCTGGACCCACAGACCATGGTGGGCCTGGTCGGCAAGCATGGCGTCAAGGCCGTGGCGAACGAGGCAGAGAGCCGACTGCGGCGTGTCGCTGCAGCGTTGGGGGGCAGCGAAACCCTGACGGTTTGAGGGCGATCTCCTACGGACGGTGAAGCGCTCTTGCAATCGCAATTCCTGACCCGCTCGATAGCATGGGGTACCGGCTCCAACCGAGTCTGATCGGAGTGACCTTCGTCTCGAATACGAGAAGTATGAAATCAGCGACGCCGACAATGCGGATGCCTATTGGCTGACGGCCGCCTGGCGGTTCTGGAGCCTTGGGAACAGGCAGCGCTCCGTATGACGCGGAGCGCTGCCTTCTTGTGTGTAGAGTAAACCGACAAGCCGTGTCAGGATCAGCGGCCTGCCGAAGATGTGGCGCCAATGACCGACATCGCGATCTATGGCGGGCTGTTCGCCGCTGCCTTCCTGTCCGCAACGATCTTCCCGGGCCAGTCCGAGGCCATCCTGGTGGGACTTCTGCTGGCCGGCTACTCGCCTGTGCTGTTGCTGACTGTGGCCAGCATCGGAAATATCCTCGGCTCTGTGCTCAATTGGGTTCTCGGCCGTGGCCTTGAACGATACCGCGATCGCCGGTGGTTTCCGGTGGATCCGGAAGCGCTGGGGCGTGCGCAGCGTTGGTATGGCAGGTACGGCAAGTGGTCGCTGCTGCTCAGCTGGGCACCGATAATCGGGGACCCGCTCACCCTCGTGGCCGGGTTGATGCGCGAACGCCTGGGCGTGTTCCTTGCCCTGGTGAGCCTGGCCAAGGTCGGGCGCTATCTGGTGCTGATGTGGGTAACGCTCCGGTACCTCACCTGATCGTGCCGGGATATCCGGATACGCGCCTGGCTCAGGCGGCCGCGACGCGACGGATCGTGGCGATCAGTTCGTCGATATCTCCGGATTTGGACACGTAGGCCCGCGCGCCTGCCTCACGGGTCTTGCCAATCAAAACCGGATTGGCGTGCCCACTGTGGATGATGAATCGGGTGGACGGATGGGCGCTGCAGAGGGCGGCAAGACGTGGCATCACCAGGCCGTCGCGCAGCTCGAGATCCAGTAGCGCCACGTGGGCCTGATGCTCTGCCACCAGTGAGTCGACATCTTCCAGCAGGGCCGTGGTGGCTGAACAGACCATGTCTGGTTCTTCGTCGATCAATGGCCCCATGACTGCCCTCAGGTCGTCGTTGTCTTCTGCAAGTACTACACGAATCTTGTCCATCACTCAGGGTACAGGGGCAAGTAAAGCATGTTGAACACCCGGACTCGCTTTCAGTTGTCAGTGCGGGACTACTTTACGCCCTGTGCCCCTTATGTCGGTGAGTTCTTACTGACAATCAGCCGATCTGGCCTAGGGTGAGCAGGGATGAGCGCGCATCCTCTTTCGCCTGATAGTTGCATGAGAGGAGTAGCACCATGGCCAAGTCCAAGTCCAAATCCAAGTCGAAGTCCATATCCAAAGTCAGGACTTCGGCGCCCCGGCCCACCGCCGGGTCCGTGGACGCAATCGCATTGCTGAAGGCGGATCATCGGCAGGTCGAGGGGTGGTTCGCGGAGTTTGAGAAATCACGCAGCGCCGACAAGAAGTTGCGGTTGCGAGACCAGATCTGTACTGCTTTGCAGGTGCACATGCGGATCGAGGAAGAGATCTTCTATCCGGAGTTCCTTAAGGACGCCAACGACGAGGATCTCCATCATGAAGCGATGATCGAGCATGACGGGGCCAAGAAGCTGATCGGAGAGATACTCAAGTCCGGGCCGGAGGACGAGTACTTCGATGCACGCATCAAGGTGCTCTCCGAGATGATCAGGCATCACGTGAAGGAAGAAGAGCAGCCGGGCGGCATGTTTGCCCAGGCGCGCGATGCGGAGATCGATCTCAAGTCGCTCGGCGACCAGATGGCAGCGGAGAAGGCGAAGTTGATGGGCGAGGCTGGGCAACGGGGCGGACTGAAACGAGGAAATTGCAGAGGCACAAGGCCGGCTAGCCGCTTGCGGATGGCGGCTCAATTGGGCAGCAGGTGATTCCGGCGCGCATAAGCCGTCATGTCTGCATCAGATCCCACTCGCAACTTCCGGAGGATGTTCACCCGGTGGTGCGCCACGGTCCTGGGGTTCAGGAACATCTCCCCTGCGATATCGGGCACTGACCGGTCCAGCACCAGCTTGCAGAACACCTGGAATTCGCGATCCGTCAGGGCCCCGTGCAGCGCAGGCGTGCGAGCACCGCTAAGGTCAGCGAGCACCCCCTGCATCACCGACTCGCTGACATACTGGCGACCAGAGAGCACGATCCTTATCGCGCGTGTCAGTTCGCCGGCAGGCGCGTCCTTCTCGACGTATCCTGCCGCGCCCGCCTGAATGGCTTTCAGCGCGTACTGGCGCTCGGAATAGCAGCTGACCACCACCACCCGGAGTTCGGGCCGGGAAGCGCAAACGATCTTGAGGATGTCGAGCCCGCTTCGGTTGGGCATGTTCAGGTCCAGGATCAGCAAATCGAAAGTCTCGATATCCAGCGCATCCAGGACCGCTTGCCCCGAACCGACCTCGACAAGCCGCTCCGGGTTGAACTCCGTTTGCAGCCACTGCCGCAGTGCCAAGCGAACCATCGGATGGTCGTCTGCGATCAATAGCCTGAGGGACGTGCCCATAATGCGGAAGAACTCGGTTACCGCAATCCGGGACGAACGGCGGACCTGTCAACTCTCGCCGAATCCCCGCCCGCGCGCAGTCAGCGTCAACAGGCGTCAGGTGTCGGTCAAGTCTGACGATTCGCGGGCAACGGGCTTGTACAGTGGCAAGTCAATGGTGAAGACGCAGCCGGAACCGGGGCGGTCCTTGACTGACAGATTGCCGGCATTCGCCTCGACGCTGCGTCTGCAGATATCCAGACCCAACCCCAGGCCGGATCGATCCTCGCCGCTCTGGCTGAAGGGTCGGAACATCTTCTCGACCGCTCCAGCAGGCAGGCCGCCGCAGTGATCATGAACATCAATCCGGACACGGTCGGCCGTCGCATAGGCATCCAGCGTTACCTGGGTACGCGGCTGCGTGAACTTGAACGCGTTCTGCAGCAGATTGCCTACCGCGGAGGTCAGCATGTCACGGTCGACGTTGACCATAAGACCGGGGTCAACCGGCTCTACGGCCAACGTGCATTTCCGGGAGACCGCGTCAAATCTCGCCGCAAGCGCGACTTCAGCGATGAAGTCAGCCAGCGAGATACCTTGCTGCTGGGCGGGCAGGCCGGCGACCGCACGGACCTCTGCCAACGAGCGATCAATGAGACTGCTCAGCGATCGTAAACTCCGGTCGAGGACGGCCCCGGTTGCGCCGCCCAGTCCCACGTTGCCTGATCTCAGTGCCTTTACCGCCAGGGTTGCCGTCAGCACCAGGTTTCGCAACTCGTGGGCGAGGCACCCCATGCGGGTGTTGAGTGCGACAGCACTTTCCTCCGCGGCCGTCGTGCGTTGTTCGCTGGCAAACTCGGTTACGGCTTCCGCAATCGCATTGTCGAGGCATCGGTTGAAGGTCCGAAACTCGTCCACTTCGATCTTCGTGCCCAGGTCATTGGCGAGGCTGGTGATGGCCTGGCACAAATCCCCGTAATCGCGCACCGCCTGTTCCAGGGTGAAGCCGCGCTTGAAGAGCTCGTGCCCGTGCAACACGGCCGTCGAGCCGATTTCCGAGGGGCCTCCAGTGCCGGGCTGACCTGACACCGCCATGCTGAGCGGTCGTTCCGCGGTCTGCTCGATGCTCAGCGTCTTGATCAACTGGTCCAGGAAGACCGGGATGCCATGGAGAAGTGCAGGGTCGGGTGCTGGATCTTCCGTCCGCTCCGCCACCATCCGACCGCAGCGCTCAATCAGCGCAGAGCGATGGGTTGTGAGAAAGGCATGCAACATCCACGCTACCATGACCGAGGCAGGTCAAAGGGTCTGTACGGCACCGTACAGAATGGGCGCCGAACTGGCCTGACGTTCCCGGCCCGGACCACGAGCGGCCTGGCCGGGAACCCGCCGCGCCTTCGCGATCAGATCAGCGAGCCCGGCCCCGGCGAAAGAGGTTGACGACGGCCAGCAGGATGATGGCGCCGAAGAACGATACCAGCAGTCCCGAAACACTGAAGTTGCCCTGATTGATCGTCGAGGAGCCAAGCAGGGGGCTGATCAGGAAGCCGCCAACAAGGGCGCCTACTATTCCGACCACAACGTTCAGGAGGATGCCCTGCTGACCGTCGGTCCTCATCACAACGCTTGCCAGCCACCCAACCAGGCCCCCGACCACGAGCCATATGATGATATTCATAACGATAGTCCTTTGAAGCCTGCAATTGAGGCAATTGAGATCAACAGTCAGTAGCGTATGCACGATCCCGGCGACCCGTCAGTCCCAGTGGGCTACTGATCCGGTCAGACAAGGCCTACAGTCAGGAGCGCAGGTCTGCGATGATGTCGTTGGACAAGGTCATGAAGATCCGGAAGCTGTCGTCGGCTGAGAGCTTCTCACTGGCCAACAGTTCGAAAGCCTCGTCCTGCAGGGCGCGGATCTCTTCCACCGCGGAGGCGCGCGCTGCGGCATCCCTGTTTGCGAGGAACGACCTGCGGATTGCGATAGCCCGGCCGTAGAAACTGTCGATGTGGTTCTTGCGCCGGATCCGGTAGATTCTCGCGATCGCATAGCTGCCGCTGATGACGCCGATGAGCAACGTCACGACCACTTCCGCAACCCCGGAATAGCGCTCGTAGATGGAGGGCGCATCGCGCTCAATATAGGCCTGCGCGCCCGGATGCACCACAAAGGTCGAGTTGGACGCATCGAAGTCGCCCGTCAGCTGGCGAAACACCCCGGGGTATGCGGCCGACAGTGCTGGCCTGAGTCGCAGGATCTCGCTGATGAGGTCATGGACCATTGTCGGCGAAAGATCGCTGCGCGCCACCAGCAGCTTGTCGACAGCTACGGTGACGACAGCTTTGTCCGTGGCACCCTGATAGGTGCCTTCCGGGAGGATGAATGGCTGAAACTGCGGGTGCAGCAGGCTCACGGACTCGACCTTCGAACCGCGGCCAAGCTGCTCCACCGTGCCCAGGCTGAAGAGCCGGTAGTCGGGCAGGTCGTCCATGAGCCCGGGCTTGACCGGCGCAAACAGGACAATGACATCCGGTCGGGATGTGGCGGATTCAACGAACCGGATGCTGTCGGTGGAGACGCCGAGCCGGGCTGCGGTCTGCTCCAGCATGATGCGGGACGGCGATCCGGGTGGACCGGCAAAGACCGTCTTGCCAGCGAGCAGATCCGCCGTGTTCGTCGGTTCGACATCCTTCCTATGGGCGATGTGCAACACCGTGGGATACAGGGGAATAACGGTTTCGACGCCGCTGCGATATGCCTCGTTGTTGGGCACCAGGGCCATATCAGCGACTCCGGCTTCAAGCAGGTCAAGCGTGCTCTTGCCCTGTTCGGAGTGCGGCACAAGTGCCAGTCGAAAGTGCGGGCTGTCCTCGAGAGCTTCCTGCAGCACGCTGACGATCTGCTGGTCGAATGCGAGCTGTGGCGCAATCAGCCGCAGTTCGACCGGATCTCGCGAGCATCCGGCCAGCAGGGTGGCCACTGGAATGAGCAGCAGAAGTGCAGGAACGCGCAACATCATTATCGGAGGTTTCCGGGTCCCGATCCTGGTCTCGGCCGACGGGAAATTCAACCCGCCACACCCGAGGTAGCGGCGACGCGACCGCCCAGCCAGTTGCGGCAGAGGGGGGCCTCACGTACGGTGCCGCGTGCGCACCATGACCGCCACGGAAGTATCCACATCCGCGACCGCACGTCGCCCCGCCTGGCTGGGCTGGGTCCTGCGCGGCGGCGGATTGCTTGCCGCGCTGCTGGTATGGCTGCTGCTGGAAGGCAGCAGCGACCTCCCGCCGGATGCGCGCTGGGTGGCGGCGATCGCCACGCTGATGGCCGTGTGGTGGATGACCGAGGCCATTGATCTCTCGGCCACGGCACTGCTGCCGATCGTGCTGGTGCCGATCCTCACGGAGCGCACCGTCGCGCAGACCACCGCCCCCTACGCCAATCCCATCGTTTTCCTGTTCCTCGGCGGATTCCTCATCGCGATCGCGATGGAGAAGTGGCAGCTGCATCGGCGCATCGCGTTGCTGACGATCGCCCGTGTCGGATTCAGGCCCAGGCAGATGGTACTGGGCATGATGCTGGCCACTGGCTTCATATCGATGTGGGTGACGAACACGGCGACCACGCTGATGATGCTGCCGATTGGCATCTCGGTGCTCGCGCTCGTCGCGGAGCGCAGTCGGGCAGGCGGGGTGTCCGGAAGTGAGGTGCAGGAGCAGAACCTCCGGCGTTTCGGCACCTGCCTGACGCTGGCCATCGCCTGGTCTGCAACCATGGGCGGGCTGGGCACGCTGCTCGGCTCGCCACCCAACGCCATCGTCGCAGGCTATGCGAGCGAGGAGCTGGGCCGCACCATCGGCTTCCTGGACTGGATGATCGTCGGCGTGCCCCTGGCCTTTTCATTCATCCTGATCACCTGGCTCCTGATGACCCGCGTGCTGTACCGGTTCCAGCTCGAGGAGTTGCCCGGCGGACGCGAGATGATCCGGGACGAGATCCGGAAGCTCGGCAGCCTGACGCAGGGCGAGAAGATGGTGCTGGCCGTTTTCGCGGGGGCGGCATTCCTGTGGATCGTGCCGCCGGTGCTCGCCAACATCCCCATCGTTGCGGCGCACCTGGGCTGGTTCGGTGAGCTGGACGACACCGCCATTGCGATAGCCGCCGGCATCGCGCTGTTCCTGCTGCCGGCCCATGGGCGCCGCCAGATGGTGCTCGAGTGGAAGGATGTCGAATACCGACTGCCCTGGGGCGTGCTGCTGCTGTTTGGAGGCGGACTGAGCCTGGCTGCCGCCATCGCCGGCACGGGGCTTGATGAATGGTTTGGCAACCAGGTCAGCGGCCTCGGATCACTCCCACCTGTGCTGCTGATCGCCGCCGTCACGTGCCTGGTCATCTTCCTGACCGAGATCACCAGCAACACGGCCACGGCGGCCACCTTCATCCCCGTGCTGGGCGGCGTCGCCTCGGGCATTGGCACCGATCCACTGTCGCTGCTGATTCCCGCTGCGCTCGCCGCCAGCTGTGCGTTCATGCTGCCCGTGGGCACACCGCCCAACGCCATCGTGTTCAGCACCGGCGCCGTGAGCATCGCCCAGATGGCGCGCGGCGGCCTGCTGTTGAACCTGGTCGGAATCCTGCTGATTACCCTGTTCTGGCAACTGCTGGGCGGATGGGCAATGGGGCTGCCAATGTGATCGGGCAGTCCTGGCAAGGCGGCTAGCGCATCATCTTCCCGGCCATTTCGAGGATGTCGTCCAGCGGGTTGCCGTCGCCGTCAAGATCCAGCACCGACGCCAGGCCTGCTTGTTGACTGCGGCCGGCCCCCTGCCCACCGCCAAGCAGCCCACCCAGCAGGCCGCCCAGGCCATCGCTGCCTTGCTGACCTGCCGCAGCGCGTGCGCTGCCTTGCTTCGCCATGTATCCAGCCGCCAGCATGGCGAGCATGGGCAGCATCTTCTTGAGCAGCGCCGGATCGAGCCCGGTCTGCGCGGAGGCGCCCTTTGCGACCGTTCGGCTCACCTCGGGGGAGCCGAAGATCTGCCCCAGCACGGCATTGCCGCGATTCACGTTGGTGGGCTGCGGCCCGAGAACATCGTCCATCAGGCTGCCGCCGCCAAGGCCGCCAAGCATGCCTGCCAGGCCCTCAAGGCCGCTGGGCTGCGCCTGCTTCTTGAAGCCGCCGAGGATGGCCGGCAGCAGCGCCGCGGCGCCAGTCTTCGCCTGTGATTCACTGATGCCGAGTTCTCGCGCGACCGACTGGAGGCCGCCCATCTGGGAAAGGATGTCCGTGAGTTGCAAGCTCGTCTCTCCTTGTGATTCCAAATTGTGATTCCAAACCCGGTCACCAACTTGTCCATCCATTATCCCTCATGCCCGGGACGAGCCGTGCGAAGTTCGGCGTTCTCCTGTTCGAGTGCGGCGAGCCGCGCGCGGACCGGTGCCAGCAGTTCGATCATTTCCGCCTCGGTGTAGCGCGGCGTGATGTATTGCGGGCAGTTCCAGTCGAACCCTTCCAGGTTCACGAGCATTGTCCCGGTCGTGGACTCTCCCGGATCGATGACCCGCCGTGCGTGGCCGAGGATCTTTAGCCGCCGCCGATTGGGATAGTCCATCAGGATCAATGACACGCGATCATCGGTGGCCAGATTCCCGAGGCTGACGAACTGCCTGTTCCCGGGTCTGTCGGCGAAGCTGAGCGTGCGATCGTCCAGCAGCCTGAGGAATCCCGGTGGTCCGCCGCGATGCTGCACATAGGGCCAGCCGTTTGCGCTGACGGTCGCCATGTAGAAGCTGTCACGTGCTGCAAGGAATTCGCGCTCGCGCGCGCCAAACCGGTCGTTTGCGGGGGTGCCCGGCGCAGTGAGCCTCGCGTAGGAATCGCGGGAGCCGGCCTCCGCCTGCATCGCCTTGGCGGCAGGTGAAAACATCAGTTCGGCAAATCGCTTGGCCATCTGCGCCTCCCAGGGTGTTGCGACAGCCAAGCTAACCCTTGACGAAGATCGGCAGTAGCCAGAGAGTTCGAGAACTGGCCTCCCGAAAAATGGAAGGGGTGAAATGGACCGGCTGGACGCGATGAAGGTACTGCTTGCCGTAGTGGACGAAGGCAGCTTGTCGGCAGGAGCTCGCAGGCTGGGCACGCCCCTGGCAACGGTCAGCCGAAAGATGGCCGAACTGGAACGGCACCTCGGCACGCAACTTCTCGTGCGTGGCAGCCGACGAATCGCGTTGACTGACGCCGGAACCGCATTCGTCGCAGCGAGCCGCGCGATCCTCGATCGCGTGGAGGAAGCCGAGCGCTCGGCTGCAGGCGAATACAGCGAGCCGCGCGGCGAACTGGCGATCACGGCGCCCGCGGTCTTCGGGCAGCGTCATGTCCTGCCCCTGGCGCTTGAGTTCCTCTCGGCTCACCCCAGGATCGACCTGCGCCTGTTGCTGATCGACAGGCACGTCAGCCTGGTCGAGGAGCACCTGGATGTCGGGCTGCGTATTGGTCACCTCGAGGACAGCGCGCTGAGGGCAACCCGCGTCGGGGAAGTGCGGCGGGTGATCTGCGCCAGCCCGGCGTATCTCGCCGGGCACGGCACGCCGACCCGCCCCGACGATCTGGCGGCACATGACGGGATCAGCTTCAGGAGCTTTGCGGTTGCACCGGAATGGCGATACCGCGGTGACACTGCCTCGTTCTCGGTGCAACCGCGCACGCGAATGGCGGTCAACACGACCGAAGCGGCTATCGCTGCGGCGGTGGCCGGCGCGGGCTTCGTGCGCGTCCTGTCCTACCAGGTGGGCGACGAACTGCGTTCGGGTACGCTCGTTGCGGTGCTCGAAGCATTCGCGCCCGACCCGATTCCCGTGCAACTCATTTACGCGGCCCAGGGAATGCTCCCGGCCAAGACGCGCGCGTTCATCGACTGGATCGCGCCAAGGCTGCGCAGCCGCCTCACTGCACTCAACAACGTTTAGGCGGCCGTACTCCAGGTGATCGGCGCGGTGAATTCTGGATAAACTCCCTCCACACAGACCAGACACATTGACGGGGGTCACCGTGCCGAATCGCGCCCATTTCCTGCGCCTGTTCTTCCTGGCATCCATCGCCACCGCCGTCGCAGGCGGCGCCAGTGCCGCAGAAAAGCCTTCCAGGCTCCTGGCCAAGCCCGTGGCGGTGGACCAGAAGCGCCTGCTGAAGGGCACGAGCGATCCGAAGCAGTGGTCCCACTACGGCGGCAGCTACGACGAGCAGCGCTTCAGCCCGTTGAAGAAGATCAACGACGGCAACGTGAAGGACCTGGGCCTCGCCTGGTACGCGGACTACGACACCAACCAGAACCAGCATGGCTCGCCGCTGTACGTGGATGGCGTCATCTACGTCTCGACCGCGCGCAACGTGGTGCATGCGTTCGACGCGCGCGACGGCAAGCGGCTGTGGACCTACAGCCCGGTGATGGTGCCGAATCCCAACCTCGGTCTCGTCAACCGCGGCATGGCCGCCTACAACGGCAAGCTCTACATGGGCACGCTGGATGCGCGACTGGTCGCGATCGATGCGAAGACGGGCAAGGCCGCGTGGAACGTCGACACGGTGCCGGAGAGCCTCGGCCTCGGCGACATGCGCAAGAAGTATTCGATCACCATGGCGCCGCGCGTGGCCAAGGGCCTGGTGTTCGTCGGTGGTTCGGGTGGCGAGTATGGCGTGCGCGGCTTCATCGCCGCCTACGACGCCGAGACCGGCAAGGAAGTGTGGCGCTTCTGGACCGTGCCGGGTGATCCGGCGAAACCCGACAACGCCGTTTCCGACAGCGCGCTGGCGCGTGCCGTGAGCACCTGGCCGAAGAACATCGAATACTGGAAGCAGGGTGGCGGGGGCACGATCTGGGATGCGGCCGTCTACGATCCGGTGACCGACCTGCTCTATTTCGGTACCGGCAATGGCACGCCGTGGAATCGCGAGATGCGCGATCCCGCCGGTGGCGACAACCTGTATGTCGCCTCCCTCATTGCAGTGAAGGCGGGCACCGGCGAGTACGTGTGGCACTACCAGCAGACGCCAGGGGATTCGTGGGACTACGACGCCATCAGTCCGCTGGTGACCGCCGATGTCACCATCGCCGGCGAGAAGAAGCACGTGATCATCCAGCCGTCGAAGAACGGCTTTCTCTATGTGATCGAGGCCGCCACCGGCAAGCTCATCAGCGCCGATGCGTTTACTGGCGTGACCTGGGCAAGCGGCGTGGACCTCGCGACCGGCCGACCCATCGAGGTGCCGGGTGCACGCTACGAGACCGAGCCCTTCAACATCGGGCCAGGCGCGCCGGGCGGCCACACGTGGCATCCGAATGCCTATAGTCCGATTACGGGGCTGATCTACATCCCGACCTGGGAAAACTACTCGGCAATGTCGCCGCAGGTGCTACCGACGGACGGCAGGCCACCGCCGCTGATCGCCTTCGGCGGCCGCGTCGACCGGGCGACGCTGAAGCCGCACGGCAAGCAGGCCAACGACGGCTGGCTCCAGGCCTGGGACCCCGTTGCGCGCAAGGTGGTGTGGGAGACGCCGAAGGGTCCGCGCGCCACCAGTGGCGTGCTGGCGACCGGCGGCAATCTCGTGTTCATGGGCAACAGCGGCGGCAACCAGCTGTCCGCCTACGACGCGAAAACCGGTTCAAAGCTGTGGAACTTCGACGCGCTGACCGCCGTGTATGCGGCGCCGATCACCTATGAACTCGACGGCGAGCAGTACATCGCCGCCAGCGTCGGCGGTGCGGCGTCGGGAGACTACTTCGCGCCCACCTATGCCCGCATGCTGGTGTTCAAGGTTGGCGGCAAGGAGAAGCTGCCGCCCACGCAGCCTTATACCCCGCGCCAGCTCAACCCGCCGCCGCTCACCGCATCGGCCGATGTCGTGGAGCGCGGCGCGCGAGTCTATGAGGAGAAATGCTCGATGTGCCATGGCGTGAATGGCACGCAGCAGCGCAGCACTTTCCCGAACCTCACCGTGACGCCGTTCCTGCATTCCCAGGAGGCCTTCGACCAGGTCGTTCTGCAGGGCATCCGCGTGTCCCAGGGCATGCCTGGATTCTCGGAGCAGTTGCAGCCTGCCGATTCAACCGCGATGCGCGCCTATCTGGTCTCCCGCGCGAATGAGCTGAAAAACCAGCCGCCCGCGGCCGCACCGGTGCGGGCTCCAACGCCGCCGCCATCGCCGCCGCCAGCGCGACAGCCCGGTGCTCAGGACGCGCATGAAGAGGCGACGACTCCGCGCTAGTTGCCGCGAGGCGCCCAGCGCCCGGACCACATCGCCTCGCGATTTCTTCCTGTAGGGCAAACGCGCCAACGCAAATCGAAATGATCCTTGTTGGGTTCTGCATCGACGCAGCGCACTGGACAGTGCCAGTGGCATGAGCCGATGATGCGCGCGGCGAACAACACCAAGAAGGGGCGGCAATGCTCGAAGTGATCGAAAACTCGGCGCTTGGCGTCTGGGTGCGGGAGTCGCCGTCCATATTCGCCTACACGCTGGTGCTCAGCCTGCACGCCATAGGTCTCGCGATCGTGGTGGGCATGAACACGGTAGTGGCGCTGCGCGTGCTGGGGTTCGCTCCCGGCATTCCACTGGCATCGCTCCGGAACATCTACGCGGCGATCTGGTTTGGATTCGCGATCAATGCATTCTCCGGCGTGCTGCTGTTCGTGGCTTCCGCGACGAACATGGGCACGATGCCGGCGTTCTGGGCAAAGATCACGCTGGTGGCGCTGGGCATGTTTGCGGCGCTGCGATTGAAATCGCGTTATCTCGACGATCCCGGGGCGATGGCACAGGCAGCCGCTCCCGCCGGCGCGCGTCAACTGGCCTGGCTTTCGTTGGGGTGCTGGTACCTGGCGCTGATCGTGGGGCGCCTGACGGGGTATCCCGAGCTTGTGGAAAGCTGGTTCGGCATCTAGGCACCCAGGGAAAACGGGAGTTTCGTGATGACAAGTCTTTCGGAAATGCTGACGCTTCCCTGGATGCAGCACGCCGTCAACACATACGGCTGGATCTGGCCGGTCGTCGAGATGTTCCACTACGCGGGGGTGTCACTGGTCGTGGGCATGATCGGTGCGCTGGACCTGCGCATTCTCGGCATGTTCCGCAGCATACCGATCGGCGCATTGCGGCCGTTCGTGCCGCTGGCTTTCGCGGGCTTCGTGGCCAATCTGCTGGGTGGCGCGGTGTTCGTGACCGGTAACCCGACCGGAGCCGGGTTCTATGTCGAGAACCTTTCGTTCCAGCTCAAGATGCTGGCGCTGCTGCTCGCCTTCGCAAACCTGATGTACTTCCAGCTGTCGGGACTGGAGAAGCGCGTATATGACGTGCCCGCAGGCGCCGATGCACCGGCAACGGCAAAAGTCGTTGCCGTGGTCTCGCTGGTTGCGTGGGTTTCGGTCATCGTCTTCGGGCGGCTGCTGATGTACAACGATACGCTGCTCGAGTTCCTTGGCCTCTGACCTTACGGGGCGCGCGCTTTCCAGAGCTTGCACCAGGCCGTGGCCAGCACCAGCCGTCCTGGAACGACGGAGCAGCCGCGTGTTCGACCGGTGCCGAGTTCCACCAACACGCAGTTCGCGCAGGACTGCCCGCGTTTGTACGAAGGAAACTCGGCAGGGTCGACCCGGGCCGCATTGGCAAGGTAGGCGATGGCTTTGCCGGCGGGTTCTTCCGGCGTAAGCAGGGTGCGCGGGGCGCTCGTGTTTGCAGCCAGTGCGTCACGGGGTGTGGTCAGCAGGCCGGCGAGGGCGCCGACGGACAGTTTCAGGGCTGCTCGTCTTGCCATGGCATCTACTCGTCGGAAAACTGGCGGCGTTCAAGAGTCCAGCGCGGATCCTGGCACAGGCCGCAGTCCTCGCCGACGAAGCTCTTCGCCGCTGCCGCATCGCCACGCAGCTGCCAGTTCAGCCAGCGCACTGCCACCGCGGCCGCCTCGCCGCCATGGGGTTCCTGGAATGTGCCCTCGTGGCCCACGGGCAGATTCGCGACCGCTGCGGGCACATGCGAGATGAGCCGGAAGTCTTCCATGCCGATGCGGTAGGCGACATCCTTCTCGCCGCCGAGGATGTAGAGGATCGGCGTGTGCAGGGAGAGTAGCGTGCGTTTGTCCAGCTCCATCTTCGGCATGGCCGGCGGAAACGGATCCGGAATGCCGCTGTTGTGGATGATGAGTGTGCGGACCCGCGGATCGCGGGCAACCTGCAGCGCCTGCATGCCTCCGCAGCTCCACCCCGAGTAGGCAATCTGTTGCGGATCGATGCGACCGTACAGCGGGCTGCCGGCACGGGAATTCTCGGCCAGCGCCCAGTCCACTGCCTGCGTCAACTGGACCGCCCGCGTCGCCTGCGGCGGAAACTGGCCCGGGGGCGGAGCGGGGCGCTGGGGCGGCTCATGGGCGCCAGGGCCGCTGTATATGCGCCCGGTGGCGATGGCCAGGTACCCGTGCGAGGCAATCTCCAGCAGGTGAAATCGCGCGCTCGCCCCGTCGTCGATGCAGCCGCCGTTTCCCCAGGCCAGCACCCCCAGCTTCTGTTCGCCCAGGGCGCCGAGATCCGCCGGGCGATACACCACATGATCCGGCAGGGTCGCCACTTCCTCCTTGATGGCAGGGAAAGGGCCCGTTCCGGGCTCGTCCGGCCTCTGCGGGTCAGCGGCCAACGCCGGGCGCCCGAATGCCAACAGGGAAAACAGCAACAGCGCCACGCGCCGCGCCAAAGCAGGAGTTTCAGAAGATGTCATTGCGAGAACCAGTGTCCTTCTGCGCTCGGCTGTCGCGAAAGGATACGCGAACCTGACTGACAGCTGAACGGACTGCGCGGCTTCATTCCGCAGGCGTTCAGCTGTGCTGCTTCATTCTTCACTCCATGGTTCCCGCCGAACCGGGAGCCGAGGACGAAGGAGAAGAGCCGTGAGAAAACTGATCGCTGCATTTGCACTGACTGCTGCCGCAGTCGCAGGTCCCGCGCTGGCAGACGTGGGTGTTTCAATCCGCGTGGGCGAGCCGGGCTTCTACGGCCAGCTGGATATCGGCGGCTACCAGCCACGGGTGATCTATCGCGAGCCCGTGATGGTGGAGCGTTACTACCGGAACCAGGCGCCGCTTTATGTGCGCGTCCCTCCCGGACATCAGAAGAACTGGGGGCGCCACTGTGCCCGGTATGGGGCCTGCGGGCGGCCCGTGTATTTCGTCCGCGACGAGTGGTACCGGGATGTCTACGCGCCCCGGTATCGCCAGCAGCACTGGGATCGTCGCGATGACAGGCGGGATTATCGGCATGACCGCCGGGATGACCGCTGGGATGATCACCGCGACGACCGCCGCGGACGCTGATAGCAGGTCTGACGCCTGAAGGCCCCGACGGGAAACTGCCGGGGCCTTTTTCTGGTCCCGAAGTCCAGGCGGTGCGCTAGCCTTGGCAATCAGTACCGGGAGCAGCGCATGCCTTCACGACGGGACTTCCACAGGTTCTCCATCGCCGCCGCCGTGGCAAGCCTGCCGGCCGCCGCGTCTGCGCAGAATGCTCCCCCTCCAGCGATAGCAGCCGCGCCGTCCACCCGGCGCTCCGGGCAGATCGCAACACTCCGGCCCGAGTTCCATGGAACACACGGCATCGTCGCCGCGGGTCGCCATTACACCGTGGAGGCCGGTACACGAATTCTTGCGGCCGGTGGCAACGCATTCGACGCCGGCGTGGCCGCTGTGCTCGCCGCAGCCGTCAACGAAATCTCCCACTTCGGCATGGGTGGCGAAGCACCCGCCATCGTGTTCGAGGCCACCACCGGGAAGGTCACCGTCATCTGTGGCCAGGGCACAGCGCCGAAGGCGGCAACGCCAGCACATTTCCTTGCAGAAGGTGTGATACCGGGCAACGGTCCGAACGGGGGCACGGTGCCGGCGGTGATCGACGCGATGGCACTCACGCTGCAGAACTTCGGCACGATGTCGCTGGGCCAGGTGCTGGAGCCAGCGATACAACTCGCCGACGGCTTTCCGATGTACGGCGCGCTGCGGCGCTCGCTTATTCACAATTACGAAGGCACAGCACGATGGGAGTGGGCGCGTCGAACCTATTATCCGGAGAGCCGGGTTCCTGACGAGGGAGAGATCTTCCGCCAGCACAATCTTGCCGCCACGCTGCGCTCCATCGCTGCCGCCGAGCGTGCAGCGGTCGCAAAGGGCGCCAGCCGGGACAGGGGCATCGAAGCCGGGCGCGACGTGTTCTACAAGGGAGAGGTGGCGAGGCGCATCGCCGCTGCCGTACAGGCCGATGGCGGGCTGCTCAGCTACGAGGACCTTGCCACGTACCGTGGCAGGCTCGAAGCGGCCGTCAGCACGCGCTTCCAGGGCTATGACATCCACAAGGCAGGCTTCTGGAGCCAGGGGCCCGCCCTGTTGCTCACGCTGAACATCCTTGAGGCCGCGGGCATCAAGGGGATGCGCCACGGCAGCGAGCAGTACCTTCACACGCTCGTCGAGGCGATCAAGCTCGCCTTCGACGACCGCAATGCGTGGTTCGGCGATCCGCTATTCTGCCGATATTCCCGCCGAAGGCCTGCTGTCGCGGAGCTATGCCGCAGAACGCGCGGCGCTGATCGGCACACGGGCATCACTGCAGCACCGCTATGGCAATCCCTGGGCGCATCAGGGCGGCGCAGGGAAGCCCGCTGGCGCGTTCGTGCCGCACCGGCTCGCGCTGCCGGGTGATCCCGCCAGTGACACCACCGCGATCGAGGTGGTGGACGCTCGCGGCAACCTTTTCAGTTGCACACCAAGCTCGGGTTGGCTGGTCGGCGGCGCCTACGTGGCGGGCGACACCGGCGTGCCGCTCAGCAATCGCCTCACGGTATTCGATCTCGACGCTGCCAGTCCCAACGTGCTGGCAGGTGGCAAGCGGCCCCGCACGACCTTGACGCCGACCATCGTCACGCGGGAGGGAAAACCCTTCCTCGCTGTGGGAACGCCGGGGGGCGACACGCAGGACCAGAACATCGCCCAGACGTTGCTCAACATCATCCTCGGCGGATACAACATCCAGCAGGCGCTCGAGGCGCCGCGCCTTGAGTCAACCCATTTCCATGAATCGTTTGCCGACAAGCCCGATTCGCCGGGAGGACTCTTCATTGAAAGCCGCGTTCCCGCCGGAATCATCACTGCGCTGATGGGCCGCGGACACCGTGTCGATCTCATGGACGCTTATGGCGCAGGGACGGCTGGCGTGGCCGTGGGAGTGGACGCGAGGTTCGGCACGCTGCGGGGTGGCGCGGATGTGCGGGGAGAGCGTCACGTCTTTGGATGGTGAGCGCCTGGCGCGCCGCCCTTCGCGCGGGATCAGAACATCGAGTTCTTGTTCTTCGCCTTGTCCGGATCCGGAATGGCCTGGACCACGTCCCAGTGTTCCACGACCTTGCCGTTCTCGATCCGGAAGATATCCACCACGGCGTTGCCACGCAGCTCCGGGCTGCGCCGGTTGTGAACGTGGAGCGCCACCAGGTCGCCATCGGCGAGCGCGTGCTTGATCTCGCCTCGATTATTCGGGAAATCGCGCTTGAGGAACTCGATATGGGCCTTGAGTCCCTCGGGGCCGTCGATGGCGTTGAGGTTGTGCTGCACGTATCGGTTGCCGATCATGCTGCGCGTCTTCTCCCAGTTCTTCTCGTTCAGCGCGGCGTTGTAGAACTCGATTGCGATCTGCTTGTTGCGCTCTTCAGTGGCTTCCTGCCCGTCGGCAGCGAAGGCGGGAACTGCGATGCCGAATGCGCACAGGGCGAGTGCGGCTCCGGAGATGAATTGTCGGCGCATCTTTTGGTCCTCCAGTTGCAGGCTGGGGTAGTTGGAAGTGGCCGCTAGCGATAATAGACCAGCGAACCCAGGGATCGGCAGAACTCCCGGAACTCCTGCCAGGGCGCCACGATCGGCAGCAGGAATTGCGGAACCACGATTATCGCCGCAGCGATCCAGGTGACACGGCTTATCGCTCCCGTGGCCTTGCGCTCATGCAGCAGGATGGCCGCCAGCAGGACGTTCATCGTCGCATAGGTGGCGTAGAACGGCACGGAACCCAGCCCGAACGCCATCATGTACAGCCGGTTGATTCCGGGCATGAGGATGCTGAGCGTGGCGAGCAGGACCAGATTGCGATGCACCGCCGGCGTCTTCACGGCGCGGATCGCCATGGCGAAGATCACCGCGAAGCTCACCGGAGCAACCAGGGACAGATAGAACAGGCCGTAGGAGTCAGCAGTCCAGTTGGTGGTGTCCGCACTGATGATCGTGATCAGGAGGCCGAGGAACACCAGCACGCCCGCATAGGCGATGCCGAAGGTCCCGAGCGAGCGGTGCAGGCGCACGTTCCTCGTATTCACCAGCAGCGACTGGGTGACCAGCAGCACCATCCAGCCGAAGAACACCACGCCGTGCAGGTGCACAACCGGCGGGGCAGGCGGGAACGTGCCCCTCGCCAGCGGCCCGAGATAGGTCAGGCCAAATCCGCCGAAGATGAAGAAGCACATCACCAGCACCATCCACAGATGGAAGCTGGGCCTGAACCCGGTTCCCGCCGTGCGCTTTGCTGCTATCGCTTCAGCCATGACGCACCCCTTCTTCGCCTTTATCCCAGTGACATGCCAAACGCCGGTTCGCTTCAGGCGGCGGATTTCGGCCAGGCGAAATCCGGACGCAAACCGCCATAGACCGGGCGGCCGTCCTTGGGAGCCGGGTAGCCCTTTGCCTCGTCCCAGAACGCGTGATAGGTGGCCTTCGGGAAGGCAGCGTCGTCGTAGCCCATGACATTGGGCACGGCCACGCGGATGCGCTTCTGCTTGTCGTCCAGCATCAGGACCGCTCCGCAATCGGTGCAGAGGCAGATCTCCAGCGGGCCGTCCGGATTGTCCTTGTTGAAGGGCACGCGCTTGATCTTCTCGGGGTGATCGACCTTCAGGTCAGCGTAGTTGAAGAAGGCCACGTGGGTCGTGTGTTGCCCCGTCACCGTCTTGCAGACATTGCAGTGGCATTCGTGGTTATCGATGGGGTCCGTAGTGGCCGTAACGTGCACGTGAGCGCATCCGCCTTTGTAAGTCGCCATCTGATCTCCTCCCCTCAACCATTGGTTTGATTCGGCTACCATGATGCACCCAAATGCCTCCGTGTCTCCGGGGGCAGTCCATGCCATCGATCCGCAGCATCACAGCGCTGGTCGCCGCAGCGTTCGCGGCGGTCGCCGGCGCGCACCACAGCTTTGCGCCGCACTTCGACAGCAAGAAGCCGGTCAGCATCTCCGGCAAGGTCACGCAGTTCGAGGCGCGCAACCCGCACAGCTACCTGCACATCGAGGCCATCGACGAAAACGGCAGGACGCAGCAGTACGTGTGCGAATCGCACGGCTACACGCAGCTCAGCCGCAACGGCATCACGCCCCAGATGCTGAAAGCGGGCACCGAGGTTCGCGTCGAAGGGTCCCAGTCCCGGAATGACGTGCACCGGTGCTTCTTCACCGACGTGCACTTCCCCGACGGCCGGGCGCTGAACGTGAACGGACGCCCGGATGCGCAGGCGGCGCAGCGATCGAGCCAGGCCGCACGTCGCGACATCTTTGGTACATGGCTGCTCGCACCGATGCCGGGCCGCAGCACGAGCGGCCAGCAGCCGATGATGGAGTTCCTGACGCCCGCCGGGAAGGCAGCCGTCGCCAGATACAATCCCTTCAAGGACGACCCGGCGTTCCGCTGCGATCCCGTCGCGGTCCGCCGCGTGTGGGGCGCACCGGGCACGCCGCTGTCGATCACGCGAGAGGGCGATCGCGTGATCCTTCGCCACGAGTGGATGGACGTGCAGCGCATCGTCCACCTGAACCAGAAGGAGCACCCGAAGGGTGGACCGCGCACTTCGCTGGGGCATTCGATCGGCCACTTCGAGGGCGACACGCTCGTGATCGAAACCGGCCAACTACTCGGCCGGCGTGCTGAACCAGTACGTGGAACAGCCGGGTCAACCCACGCGCGGCCTGCTGCATTCCGCTGCGCTGACCTCGGTCGAGCGCCTGCACCTGGATGCGGCGCGCCAGCGGCTGGTGGTCGAGATCACGCTGAAGGACCCGGAGTTCTTCACCCGCGATTTCGATCCCTGGACGCTCGAGTTCGCGCCGTCCGACCTGAAGCTCGAGCCGTTCAACTGCACGCCCGAAGGCGTGGACGGCCCGATCGGCGACTCAGGCCGCGAAAGTACCCGCAGATCGACTTGGCCTCGAGGTACTCCTCGATGCCGAACACGCCGAACTCGCGGCCGTTGCCCGAGTACTTGTAGCCACCGAACGGCGCCGAGAAGTCGTGCTTCGCGCCGTTCAGCGCGGACCTGGCCGGTGCGGATGCGCCTGGCGACCCTGCGGGCGCGCTCGAGGTCCTTCGAGACCACGAATCCCGAGAGGCCATACTGCGAGTCGTTGGCGATGCGGATCGCATCTTCCTCGTCCTTGTACGGGATGATGACGAGCACCGGTCCGAAGATCTCTTCCTGCGCGATCGTCATGTCATTGCGGACGTTCGCAAAGATGGTGGGCTTCGCGAAGTGGCCGGTTGCGAGGCCCTCGGGCCTGCCGGGTCCGCCGGTCACCAGCGTCGCACCTTCCTCGATGCCCTTCCTGATGTAGCCCTGCACGCGCTCGAACTGCGCCTTGCTCACGAGCGGGCCGACCTTGATGCCATCCTTGAGCGGGTCGCCGACCGTGGTGCCTTCCGCGGAGGCCTTTGCGAGCCGCACCACTTCGTCATGCAGGTGCTGCGGCACCAGCATGCGCGCGGGGAGGGCGCAGGCCTGGCCGGAATTCATGAAGCACGCCTGCACGCCCTGCGGCACGAACGTCGCCAGGTCCGCATCGTCGAGCAGGATGTTGGCCGACTTGCCGCCCAGTTCCTGGGCCACGCGCTTCACCGTGGGCGCGGCATTGCGGGCCACGTCGATGCCGGCGCGCGTCGAGCCCGTGAACGACACCATGTCGACGTCCTTGTGGGAGCTCAGTGCCACGCCCACCGTCGGGCCGTCGCCATTGACCAGGTTGAACACGCCGGGCGGCACGCCGGCGGCATCGAGCACTTCGGCAAAGACGATGGCATTGAGGGGGGCGATTTCGCTGGGCTTCAGCACCATCGTGCAGCCTGCCGCCAGGGCTGCGGCCACCTTGCAGCCGATCTGGTACAGCGGCCAGTTCCAGGGCGTGATGAGCGCGCAGACACCCACGGGTTCGCGCCGCACGAGCGTCGTGCCGAACTGGCGCTCGAACTCGTAGGTCTTGAGCACCTCGATCGCCTGCGTGAAATGCACGGCGCCGAGCGGCACCTGCGCATCGCGCGCCAGCCAGGTCGGGGCGCCCATCTCGGCAGTGACGGCGCTCGTGAGATCCGGCGCCCGCCGGTTGTACTCGGCCACGATGCGCTCGAGCAGCGCAATGCGCTCCGCCGGGGTCGTCTGCGAGAAGGAGTCGAAGGCGGCGCGGGCAGCCGCCACCGCGCGATCGACATCAGCCTGGCTTCCCAGGCTGATCTGTGCGATCACTTTCTCCGTTGCCGGATTCTCGACGTCGAGCAGTTTCGAAGTGGCAGGCGCTGTCCACTTGCCATTGATGTAGAAGAGCTTCGTGTCGATCATTTCCAGCGACTGGCCGTGATCGGGAACGGCTCCAGCTCGCCCTTGGCGTATCGCTGCTCGAGGCCCGGCGTGCCGTTCTCGAGCACCATCAGCATCGAGCGCTTCGGCGCGAAGCCCTGGTGACGGATGTCGGCCGGCATGGCGCAGACGTCGCCGGACTTCATGACGATCCGGCCGCGCGGATTGCCGGTGTTCTTGTCCTGGATGTTCCAGTGGATCTCGTCGGTCAGCTGGATGAACCACTCGTTGCGGTCGTTGCCGTGGATCACCGGCAGCATGTGCTCCTCGCTGGTCACGCAGCAGATGCAGGCGCCGGTGATCGAGGTGAACGAGGGGTTCCAGGTGATGTCGGCGCGCGCGATGTGGTCGTAGAGGTTGAACGCGTGGATCTGGCCTTCGAAGCCCGGCTCCGGCTCGATGGTCGGCTTGTCGTAAGTCACGTCGGCAAAGGCCCGGTTGATCGGATGGCCGCTGGCATCGGAACGCGGCGTCACGTCACCCGGCAGCCCCATCATGCGGCGGGCCGGGTCGAAACCGCGGATCAGCGGACCCTGTGGCTTCCGTGGTCTTCGCGCCCAGCGGCGAGCCGGTTTCCAGCGGCGCGCGCAGCGGGTCGTAGCCCTCGTTGATCCAGTTGACCGAGATGGTTTCGAAGGCCGCGCGCACGTCGTCGGTGTTGAAGGTCTCGAGGAAATCGACGCCGGTGTCCCGGTGACCCTTGCTGTAGGTGCCGGCGAAGATGTCGACAGTGCCGTAATGGTTCTGGGTGCCGAAGACATCGTCGAAGAAGATCCAGCCGTAGAAGAAGCCCCAGCCGATGTCGCGCACCATGGCGCGCAGGAAGCGGTCCACCTCGATGGTGTGCGTGCCCTTGGGCCAGCGCACATGGACGAAGTAGGCGTCGCGCTCGAAAGTGAAGCTGCCGAACTTGTACTTGCGGTAGCCCAGGACCGGATCCGGTTCGGAAGCGATGACCTGGACGTTCTCTGATGCGTTACGGCGTTCATGGTGTTCTCGCTCGCTTACTTCAGCACGCAGATTTCAGACCATTTCTCGACGCTTTCCGGCCCCGCAGAGGTCTGGATCAGCGTCACGGAGGGCTTCGCCGCCTTCAGCTGGTAGGCGGCGCCCTTCGGCAGCAGCACTTCATGGCCGCGGCGCGCGATGACACGCCCCATGCGCTTGCCCTTGGGCTCCGCCTTCAGGCGGGCGGCGCCGGCCTTGTGGGTGGGCTTCTCGGCGTCGGTCAGCTGGAAGAAGGTGAACTCGATTTCGCCGTCCATCACGATCGCGAACTCGTCGTGCGGCGCCGTGTACCAGGGCGAAGTGCCTTCGGCGCGCACGGCTTCGGCGGCGTACTCGAGGTTCGATACGACCATCACCCGTTCGTAGGGTTTGGACTTGCTGCAGACTTCGAAGATATTGGAAAAGGCGTAGTGCTTGAGGTCGTCGTTGAGCTCGATCGTGCCCTTGTCGTACGACGCCAGTGACGCCATCTTGGTCTTGTAACTCATCTCGAGGCCCCCCTCTTTCTACGGTAGTAATGCTGCCAGAAATCGACGGAGCGTACCCGTGGAATCTGGCCGAATGGCCTTTGGCTTGGCACTATGGGAGTCTAGCTCGTATTGACGGCTTCGGGAGGTGCCTCAGGCGATATCCAGTTTCTACACGTGCCTTCCGGCGCGTAGCCATGCCTGTCGCCACCGGCGCCGCCCGCCCTGCACACGGATTCGCTGACCACCGACGCGGGCATGCCGGCCTCGCTGCTGAGGGGCTACATCCAGCGCTGAGCGACTCGTTCGCTAATCCCTGACCTTCACGCTGGCGCCGGATGAAGTCTCCACCTGCTGGACAGCGGGCTGGCCCCTGACCGAAACATCCGAACCGCTCGATGCCTTGCCCGTTACGCGCTTCGTCGCGGTGACGGAGATATCGCTGCCGCTGGACGCCCGCACGACAACGTTCTCGCACTTGAGGTCCTCCGCGTCCACGTCGGAACCGCTGGATGCCTCAGCCTCCAACGAAACGCAGCTCCCGTCGATCTCGAGTTCGCTGCCGGAGGAGCTGCTCGCCTTCACATTGCCGCCCTTGACACCGGATATGTAGACCTCGCTGCCCGACGAGGAGGAGACGGAGAGATCGCCCTCCAGGCTGCCCTTGGCCGAGGCCTCGGAACCCGAGGAGGCAGACAGGGAGTGCAGCGTCGGCGTGACGACATGGACTTTATAGTTGGGACGACGCCCGGAGAACCAACTGGAGAACCAGCTGCCAGGCGGACGGTCGATCCGCAGCACATTGCCTTCGACCAGTATCCGCAGTTCGTCGAAGCTGTTCGAGCTGGTTTCCGCAACGACGCTCCGGGTTGGGCCCAGCGTGATGTCGGCGTCGACACCTGCCGCTACGGACACGCCTTCGAACGCGCCGGTCTCATAGGTCCGGGTGGCGGCGAGCGCCGCGCCCGACAGTGAGAGGGCGAGGGCGGTGATTGCGAGTATTTGTTTCATGGACATTCCTCCTGCTGCAGGCGTGATCTGAGCCTATTTCGCCAGCGGATCGGGCCGCGTCTGGAAGTGCACCACCAGCGGCCGCGTGCCCTTGCCCGTCTCCATCAGCCACGGCGTGCGATCGCCGCTGGTGACCCACAGGCCGCGTCCCTTCCAGCCCGCGTTCGGGTCGTCGATGCGGCCCTCGACACCCTTCATGTAGAAGCCCAGCGGGTAGGGGATGCGCAGCGTGACCATGCTCGTCGCCGACGCGCGCGTGCACGCCGTCGAACAGGTTGCCGGTGGCGATCGGCACGTCCTTGCCGAGGCCCAGCGTGTCGTGCTGGTCCACCCAGGTGTAGTAGCTGGATTCGACGCTGAACTGCGGCAGCTCCGCGAAGCCGGGGCCCGGCAGGTCGTGCAGCGTCCAGCCCTCCGGGCAGTGATCGCCCGTGGCCAGTGGGCCGTTCAACGGCGCCTTGCACTTGCGCCGGTCGAACTCGCCCAGATGACCGCTGCCCAGCGACGCCCAGACGACGCCCTGCGTGTCGATGTCCGCGCCGCGCACGCCGAAGCCGGGCAACGGCGGCCGGTAGATCTCGGTGAGCTGCGTCTGCGGATCGAAGCGCAGGATCGCGCCGGGATACTGGAAGGCGGCCGAGCCCCACACCGAGCCGTCCGCGGGATTCGGCATCACCGCATAGAAACCGGCCGCGATGCGCGTGTCGCGCTTCGCGTCGGCGGGCTGCCCCGGTTCCACCCAGCCATCGTCGCGCCGGCCGTTGCCGTTGGTGTCGAGCACGTGCGGTGACCAGCCCTGCGACGCGGCGGCATCGCCGGTGGCGTCGAACTTCTTCGTGTCGAGCCAGCCGACCACCTGGCCGCCGCCGCTGGTCCACAGCGTGTCGTTCGGATCGTCGTAGGCGAACTGCAGGTGGTGCGTGCCGTAGCAGGTGTCGACGAAGGTGTACTTCTTCGTGTCCGGCTCGTACACCGCGAGCTGGCGCCCCGAGCGCTCGACGGGAAACACCTTCGCCGACGGATGATCGGAGCCGCGCTTGCAGAACGCGGGATTGTCGGCGGCGCGGATGCGTGCCGTGTACCAGACGCGCCCCCTGGCATCGAGCATCGGATTGTGGGCGTTCGCCTTGCTGTCCCAGATGCGCTCGTCGCCCCAGTACGGCGATGGCGCGACCACCGGGTCGTCATGGGTCGTGGGCGTGTCCGCGTCGCGCACCGGTGCGTGGAACGTGGTCGCGGTGTTGGTCTTCGGGATCGAGTATCGGGAAGTCGTCGGTGCTGAGCTCCGGCGCGCCGTACAGCGGGCCGTAGCCGTTGACCGTCGGGTTGCGGCGGTCCGTGCCGGAAAGGTCGTGCAGGTAGTGCTGGTCGGTCAGCCAGTCGCGCACGGTGGCGACGACGTTGCGCTCGATGCCCTGCGGCCGCGCCGGCTGCTGCGCGGGCAGCTCGCCGAGCGCCACGCGATCCGTCCAGTCCGCCAGGTACTTCAGCGGCAGGCCGCCGAGCGTGCCCATCGCGGTCTGGATCATGTTGCCCCCGGCCTGGCCCGACGAGATGCGGCGCAGCCACGCATCATGCGAGGTGTTGAACTTGCCGAGGCTCGGCGGCAACGTGCGCGTCGAGAGCTGGCCGAGCTGGTGGCAGCCGACGCAGCCCATGTTCTTCACCCACATCAGGTACTCGTTGCGCCCGTTGCGCAGCTTCGAGGTCTCTTCCTCCGTGGGCAGCTTCATCATCGCGTACCAGTAGGCAGCGGGGTAAACCTTCGCGGCGGTGGCAGCATCGGGCGCGATCGTTGCCGTGAGGTTCAACGCCTTGCCCGGCTCGCCCGCAACCTTTGCCGAATCAGCAAGGCCATAACCGCGCACCCACACCTCGTACTTCGCGGCCGGCAGATCGGGGATCAGGTAGCGACCCTGGTCGTCGGTGACGACGATCTTCGCGAAGCGCGTGGGCAGGTCGCCCGTCTCGGCGATGACCCACACGCCCGCCTCGGGGCCGGACGCCGAGGTGACGATGCCGGCGATGTCGTCGGCGTCCATCGCGATCGCAGGCGCGGTGCGCTTGCCGCACCCGGTGAGCGCCACGGCCATTGCGAGCAAGAGGATCCTGTTCATGCTTTCGCTCCAAGAGTCTCGCGGTACACAGTCTAGGCGCTTTCCACTATCGCACCTATCACCAGTGCGATCGACAACAGGAACAATGCAGCGTGAATGAGCAGGAAGAACGCGCGCTCCGGAATGATCCGCACCAACCAGACGCCAGCGAATGTTCCCGCGACCGCAATCGGCATCAGCAGCACCGAGATCTTCAGATTGGCCAGGTCCAGCTGTCCCAGTTGCCAGTAGGGCAACAACTTCACCAGGTTGATCGCGGCAAACGTGATGGTCGTGGTGCCCGCAAATACGGTCTTGGACAGTCTCTGGGGCAGCACATACACCTGAAAAGGCGGGCCACCGGAATGCGAGACGAAACTGGTGAACCCTGCAATCGCCCCCCAGAACAGGCCGCGGGGGATATCAGCAGGTCTCGGTACCGGCGGATGATTCCGCACGCGCCAGGCATTCAGGCAGAACGCGATACCGATAATCCCGATGAGCAACCCGACCATCCGATCGGACACCACGGCAGCCGATAACCAGCCGATCCCGATTCCCGCTATCGCCGCTGGAATCAGGATCATCAGGTTGCGTCGGTCGAACTCGCGTCGATAGGCATAGAGCCCGAACCAGTCGCTCACGACGTAGATGGGCAGCAGCAGTGCTGCTGCCTTGACGGGAGATATCACCATCGCCAGCAGGGGTGTGCCGAGTGCCCCTGCCATCGTGAGGCCGCCCTTGGACAGGCCCACCAGCAGTGCCGCCAGCCCGGCAATCAGGAAGAAGACGACGCCAAGGTCAGCGATATTCACGCTGCCGCCGCCTACCGGTTCTCCTGCACATAGATCGCTCTCTCATGCGAGAACGCCTTGAATCCAAACACCCCGTGATAACTGCCCGTGCCGCTCTGGTTCACGCCGCCGAAAGGCAGCTTGTTTTCCAGGTAGTGCGAGAAGAACGCATTGATCGTCACGCCGCCCGATGAGGTGCGCGCCAGGATCCTGTCCACGTTGGCCGGCGTGTTGCTGTAGATGTACAGCGCCAGCGGCTTGCCGCGGTCCGATATGTACGAGATGACTTCGTCGAGATTCCTGTACGTCATCACGGGGACCACGGCTCCGAAAATCTCCTCCTGCATGATCAGCATGTCGGGAGTGACGTCGGTGAGCAGTGTCGGATGGATGGTCCGGTCGGCAGCCTCCAGCGTGCCGCCAACGGCCACCTTCGCGCCCTTGGCCACCGCGTCATCGAAGAGCTTCTTGATCCGCGCGAAGTTCTGGTCGTTGACGATCTGGGCGATGTTCTCTTTCTTGAGGCTGCCGTCGTCCCGGTAGAGGTTCTGCTTTCACGCGGGCACGAAACTCCTCGACCAGGCCGGCCTTCTGCTGCTCCGTGACGAAGACATAGTCGGGGCAGATGCAGGCCTGGCCGCCATTGAACTGCTTGGCGGCCGCCAGGTCCGCGGCCACCTTCTTCACGTCCGCGTCGGCATCGACGATGACCGGTGATTTGCCGCCCAGCTCCAGCGTGACGCTGGCCAGGTTCTTTGCCGCTGCAGCCATGACCACCTTTCCGACGCGCGTGCTGCCGGTGAAGAAGATGTGGTTGAAGGGAAGCTCGAGCAGGGCGGTGGCCACGTCCACTCCGCCCTCGAACAGGGCGACTTCCTTCTCGTCGAAGGCCGCCTTGACGATCTTCGCAGCGACGCGCGCCGTCGCCGGACACAGGTCGGTGAGCTTGACGATGCAGCAGTTCCCGGCGGCAACGGCGGCGGCGAGCGGGCCCATGACCAGCCCGAACGGAAAATTCCAGGGGCCGAGGATCAGGCACACGCCTCTGGCCTCGTGGACGATCCGCGCCTTGTCCTTCTCGTTCAGCGAGGGCGTCACCTCCACGGGCTTCATCCACTCGTCGAGATTGGCGATGTTGCGGTCGATGTTGCCGAGCACGTTGAGCAGTTCGGTGACCCTGATCTCGTTCTCGGGCTTGCGGGTGTCCTGCCGGACCGCGGCCAGGAGCTCCTCCGAGTGGGCCTCCACGGCCGCCTTCAGCTTCCGGAGCTTTGCCTTCCGCTGCTCAGCGGTTGACGCTTTCGCCTCCCACTGATGCGCACGCTGAAGCGCAAACACGCGTTCGATGTCGGAGGGATTGGACACGGGGGCGGGCCTCATTCAGCGTGCTGGTCGAAGAAGTTGAACATCGCGGGCCAGACCATCGGCACCATGCTGCCGTGGTCGCCATCCACTTCAATGTACTGGAAGTCGAACTTCTGCTCCTGCAGGAATTTCGCCAGCTCACGGCTGCCGGCCAGCGAGGGCGTCGCGCCCGTGCCTTCGGTCATCAGGATGGGTAGTGGACGGATGCGCTCGAATGGATACGAGGGAGCATCGATGAACGGCCCCGACATCGGCGCGATCGCGCGCCAGCGGTCCGGATAGCGCGCCGCCAGGTGCCAGACACCGCCGCTGCCCATGGAGTGGCCCGCAAGATAGGTGCGGGATCGGTCCGCCCCGTACTCCTCGGTGACCACCTCCAGGGCCGTGATCACCTCCAGTTCGCTCAGCGCCAGCTCGCGCCGTCGCTGCGGCGTGACCGCAGCCAGCTGCGCGGTGGTGACGGCCGGCTGGCCATACACGCCTGGCAGTCGCAGGGCGCTTCCGTAGGCACCCAGTGGCGTGAAGCCCAGTGGTGACACCACGATGTAGCCGTGCTGCTCCGCCAGCTTGCGCAGCAGGCCGTCGGCAGTATCCAGGTAGGTGCGCTCATTGGCGCCGGCGCCATGCAGGAACAGGACGATGGGCAGTGATTGCTTGCCGTCCCAGGTGGAAGGCACGTACACGCGGTACGGCATCTGCTGCCCGGTGGGTGCGAACAGGTACTGCCGCTGCTGGTCACCGGTGGCGCGTGCCGGCGTGGACTGTGCCGGCGCAGCGGTGGCCAGCACCGCCAGCGCCACGCCCAGCAGCAACCGCACTCCGCGGCCCGCGGGGAACATCACGGAATCATCTTCTTCTCTAGCTTCCATTTCGGGTCGCTGCATAGCCCGCAGTCCTTGCCCGCGAACCGCGCCTTGGCCTTCTCGTCACCGCGCAGCTGCCACTGCAGCCAGCTCACGGCCACGGACGCCGCCTCGCCGCCATTGGGCTGGAAGTACGTTCCACCATGGCCCACATCGAGGTTGGCCACGGCCACCGGCATATGATCGATCCTCCGGAAATCGTCCATGCCGTTCTTGTAGGCGATGTCCGTGGGGCCACCCAGGATGTAGATCACCGGGGTGTGGAGGGCCTTAAGTGCCTCCTTGCTCACATTCATGCCCGGCATGGCGCTGGCACCTGCCTCGAAGAGGCCGGTGTTCATGAACACGCCCGTGGCCACGCGCGGATCACTGGCCGCTGCAATCGCCTGCACGCCTCCGCAGCTGAAGCCCGAAACGGCGATCTGCTTTGGATCGATGCGACCCTGGTACGGGCTGCCAGCCCGTGCATTCTCCTGCAGCGCCCAGTCGATGGCCTCGTTGAGCTGTGCTGCCGTGGTGCGCGGCGGCGGCAGTTCGCGCGGCGGGCCTGCGGGCGCTGCGCCCTGCGGCGGGGCGGCGGGCGCGGCAGCAGGCGCCGGGCGCGGCGGAGCACCCGGTCCGCTGAGTACCCTGCCGCTGGCGAGCACGAGATAGCCGTGCGAGGCCAGTTCCAGCAGGTGGAAGCGCGTGCTTGCCGCATCATCCGAACAGCCGCCGTTGCCCCAGGCCACGACGCCAAGCTTCTGGTCGCCGAGCGCACCGAGGTCGCGCGGCCGATACACCACGTGCTTCGGCAGCGCGGCGATTTCTTCTTTCATCGCCGGATACCGCCCCGTGCCCGGGGTATCCGGCCCCGTTGGCGCCGGCGGGGGCTGTTGCGCCAGCACGCTGGCACTGCACAAGGCGAGCGCCGCGAAGGTCAGCAGGCTTCGGAATGCGGAATTCTGCGTGAACATGTCGACCCCCAGGTCAGGTTATTCTGGGTCGATTGTAAGCGGTTGCACCTGTATGCGTCAGGCAGGATAGCGGCCGAGGGGGGCAACTTGAAGGACCTCAAGGGAAGGTTGGCATTCATCACGGGCGGTGCCAGCGGCATCGGCCTTGGCATGGCCCGCGCGTTCCTGCGCGCAGGCATCCGGGTGGTCATCGCCGACGTGTCGCGGGGGAACCTCGATGACGCGGCCCGACAACTGGAACCCGAGCCGGGCCAGCACCTGCTGCTCGAGCTGGACGTGACGGACCGCGCCGCATTCGCCCGCGCCGCGGACCGTGCCGAGCAGCAGTTCGGTCACGTGCACCTGCTTTGCAACAACGCGGGCATCGGCAGCGGCCCGGCGATGCTGACCGCGACCTTCGAAGACTGGGACCGCATGATCGGCATCAACCTGATGGGCGTGGTGAACGGGGTCGTGACATTCGTGCCGCGGATACTCGCCCATGGGGAAGGTGGCTACATCGTCAACACGTCCTCGATGGCCGGGATCCTGCCCATGCCGGAACCTGGCGGCATCTACACCACGACGAAGTTCGCCGTGCGTGGCCTGACCGAGTCGCTGCGCATGGCGCTGGCGCCGCGCGGCGTGGGCGCCGCCGTGCTGTGCCCGGGGCTGACGAAGACACGCATCCTCGACAACGCGCGCGAAGCGATGCGACAGGGCAGGGCGGCCACGCTGAGCGCCGGATTCGTCACTGCGCAGCTCAATGCCATGGATCCGCTGCTGGTCGGCCAAGCGGTACTGGAAGGCATAGAACGCAATGACGCCTACATCCTTCCGCATGGCGAGTTCATCGACGAAGTGCATGCGATGCACGAGGAGATCGAGGCGGCGTTTCGCACCGACCTGCCTTGCCATCCCGAGCGCGCGGCGTTCGAGGAGGTGCGCCGCGGGATGTGCGACAACCTGAAAGTGCTGGCTCGCGAAATCTGACCACATGGCTGCCGTGCCCCGCGACCTGTTCGGCGCCATCGAGGAAGCCACCCTCAAGCCCCGCTATGGGCTGGTGTTCGGGCTCATCGCCCTGCTGCTGGTCTGCGAGCTGTTCGACTTCTTCGTCGTGGGCTACCTGGTTTCCCATATCGCCCCGGCATGGGGCCTGACGTTTGGCCAGACCTCGTTGATGCTGCTGAGCGCGGGCCTGGGCGCGATCTTCGGGGCCCTCGGCGGAGGACGCCTGGCGGACCGCTTCGGTCGCAAGCACGTGCTGGTTGGCGCAGCGACACTGGTCTGTGTCGGCGCCGGATCGCTGGCCTTCGTGCCGGAGGGCGACTGGGTCACCTTCACGGCGTTGCGATTTCTCGTTGGCATCGGATATGGCGCCTGTGGATCCACGCAATTCGCGCTGATCGCGGAGTACACGCCGAGGGCGCGACGCACGCTGCTCACCAGCAGCATGGGCATCCCGGCCGGACTCGGCCTGCTGCTGGCTTCATCGGTGGTCTCCGTGCTTTTCGACCAGCTGGGCTGGCGGGGCACGGCGCTGCTGGGTTTCCTGCCGTTGCTGGTGGTCGCGCTGCTGGCATGGCTGGCGCCAGAGTCGCCACGCTGGCTGCTCACGCGCGGGCGCGTGGCAGAAGCCAGGCACTCCGCGGAGTTGATGCTGAACCTGCCGCCATACGAGGCATCGGCCACCCAGCCGACCGCAGCGGAGGGATCCAGCGCTTCGCTGATCGAGGTCATGCGGGAACCGCGCAACTTCTGGCTCATCGTCATCATCCAGGTGGCGCTGGGCTCGGTGCTCACCGGCGTGCTGCTCTGGGGGCCGACACTGGTCGCGCAGGTTTTCGGTGTCTCTCCGCAACAGGCCGCCACCTACTTCGTCGGCATCAGCCTCTCCGCGCTGCTGGGGCGTGTCGCCTTCACATGGCTGCCGCACCGCATCGGCCGGGTGCCCTCAGGCCAGCTGGTGGGGTATTGCGGCGCTGTCGCGCTGCTGCTTGCGGTGGTGTTTCGCGATTCGTACTGGGCCGGCGTACCGGTGTTGTTCCTGTGCATGGTGGTGGGTCAGTTCTTCTACGACGGCGGCTACTCGAACCTCACCACCTACGCGGCGGAGCTCTATCCGGTGCATCTCGGTGCGCGGGCAATGGGCCTCTCCGCGGGCGCGGCCGGGATCGGCAAGATCATGGGCCCGCTGGTGATGGGCCTGATGGCCGGTGCCAACAACCTCGTGTCACCCGCGGTGACGCAACAGGCTGTCGTTCCCGTATTCATCTTCCTCGCCGGGTGCTGCCTCGCCGTCGGCCTCGCGTACACTTTCCTTGGCGTGGAAACCGCGCATCGAAAGCAGCGGATCGCCTGAGGCTGGGAGAAGTCCGTGCAGCAAGCTGAATCGTCCTCGCGCGTGGCCGTCGTCACCGGTGGTGCCGGAGGCATCGGCTCGGCCACCGTCCGCAGGCTCGCGCGGGACGGCTGGCGCGTCGCCATCCTGGATCGGGACGGGCCGGCCGCCGTGCAACTCGCCCGCGAAGTGGAGGGCCTGGCGGTCGAGACTGATATCGCCGATCGCGCCAGCATTGCGGCGGCAGCGGTCGAGGTCGCCGCGAAGCTGGGGCCGTGTACGGGCCTGGTGGCTGCCGCGGCCCATCTCGAGAATCCGCATGCGCCGGAAGACCAGGACCCGCAGGAATGGGACCGGATCGTGACGACCAACCTCACGGGCACCTTCGCGACGCTGCAGGCGTTCGCACAACCGATGCTGCAGCTCGGCCAGGGATCCATCGTCACCCTGGGGTCGATCACGGCGCTCAACGGCTCGCCGCTGGTGGCCTATGGACCCACCAAGGCGGGAATCGTGGCGATGACGCGCAACTGCGCAGTGGCCTGGGGCCGCCGCGGAATACGCGTCAACTGCGTGTGTCCCGGCCCGACCCGCACGCCCGCGGCGGAGGCCAGCTATGCACGCGGCGAACGCAACCCGGAAACGATGCGGCGCCAGACGGCACTGGGCAGGCTCGTGATGCCCGATGAAGTGGCGAACGTGATCGGCTGGCTGTTGTCGACGGAATCATCCGGCATAACCGGCGCGACGATCCCCGTGGATGCCGGCGTGCTCGCCGCCCATCTGTGGAACCTCTATGGCGGAGTGGAGTAAATGAACAAGACCGTCTGGCTGATTCCCGTGCTTGCGCTATTGACCCTGCAGCCCGTTGCAGCGGCGGAACGCGCGGCGAATGCCTTCTCCGCGGCCGCGTTGATCCAGCCGCCACGCGAAGGCTGGCCCACCAACGGTGGCAACATCCTGAACCAGCGCTATTCCCCGCTGACGCTCATCGACCGCCAGAACGTCGCGCAGCTCAAGGGCGTCTGGCGCACCCACCTCAATGGTTCAGGCCTGGCCCCGCAGTATTCAGGCTCGGCCCAGCCCATCGTCCACGACGGCAGGGCCTACATCATCACCGGCGCCAACGACGTGTTCGCGCTGGATGTCGCAACTGGCGCCATCCTGTGGCAGTACGCGGCGCGACTTGATCCGGCGATCTCGACCATCTGCTGTGGCTGGACGAATCGCGGCGTGGGCCTGGGCGAGGGCAAGCTGTTCTTCGGCGCGCTCGATGGCCGACTCGTCGCGCTCGATCCGCGCACCGGCAAGGAGCTGTGGTCGGTGCAGGCCGAACGCTGGCAGGACAGCTACTCCATCACCAGCGCGCCGCTCTATTACGACGGCATGGTGATCACCGGCTTCTCGGGCGCGGAGTACGGCGTCCGCGGACGAGTGAAGGCCTTCGATGCGCGCAACGGCAAGCTGCTGTGGACCTTCTATACGATCCCGGGTCCGGGCGAAAAGGGCCATGAAACCTGGCCCGCGAACAGCGATGCCTGGAAGCGCGGTGGTGGCACGGTGTGGCAGACCCCGGCGGTCGATCCCGACCTGGGCCTGATCTACTTCTCGACCGGCAATCCCGGCCCGGACTTCAACGGTGCCGTGCGTCCCGGTGACAATCTCTTCACCGCGTCGATCGTCGCCATCGATGCGCGCACCGGCAAGTACCGCTGGCATTTCCAGCAGGTGCATCACGACATCTGGGACTACGACGCCCCGAATCCCGTCGTGCTGTTCGACGCCACCATCGACGGCGTGCCGCGCAAGGGCCTGGCGCAGGTGGGCAAGACCGGCTGGGCGTACATCCTCGATCGCGCCACGGGCGAGCCGCTGATCGGCATCGACGAGCGCCCGGTGCCGCAGGAGCCGCGCCAGGCAACCGCGGCGACGCAGCCGTATCCGCGCGGCGATGCCATCGTGCCGCAGCAGGTGGACATCGCACCGGAAGGCCATGAGCTGGTGAACGGCGGCCGCATCTTCACGCCGTTCTTCGGGGACAAGGGCGTAATCGCGAGCCCGAGCCTGTTCGGTGGCGCCAACTGGCCGCCCAGCTCCTACGACCCCGTGCGGCATCAGCTGTTCGTCTGTGCGTCGGATGTGCCGGGCCTGTTCACCGGCGGCCACGTGGACAACGAGCCGCCCGCCCGCCGGCAAGAATTACCTCGGCGGCGCCGTGGGCTTCGCGGCATTGCCCCGCAGCGGCATCTTCGCCGCACTGGATGTGCGCACGAACAAACTCGTCTGGCGCCAGCGCTGGCTGGACCAGTGCTACAGCGGGTCGGTGGCGACGGCGAGCGGGCTTGTGTTCGTCGGCCGCAATGACGGGCGGCTCACCGCGCTCGATGCGGACAACGGCAAGAAGCTCTGGGAGTTCCAGACCGGAGCGGGGATGAACGCCACGGCCAGTGTGTTCGAGCAGGGCGGGAAGCAGTATGTGATGGCGTATTCGGCGGGGAGCGTGCTGGCCGGCACCGCCAAGGGCGACAGCGTGTGGCTGTTCGCGCTCGACGGCACGCTGCCGCCGGCGAAGGAGCGGGACACCGAAGCGCGGCCGGCAGCTGGCGCGCCCGTGGCGGCTGCAACCACCACGACGAGTGGCACGGTCTCCGGCGCGCAGATCTTCCAGCAGGCTTGCCTGCCGTGCCACGGTGCCGACGGGAAAGGTGGGCACGGGGGCGGTGCGCCGCTGAACACGGCGAGTGATGTGGCGCTGGTGGTGAAGACGGTGAAGGAGGGCAAGAACAACATGCCGCCCTTTGGCGTGGCGCTTTCGGCCGAGCAGATCGAGGCGGTGAGTGCCTACGTGGTGGGCGAGCTGTTCAAGTGATGACTGAGGGCTGGCCATGATCGATCACACCGGCCTCGCTATGAGCGATCCGGAGCGCAGCCGCCTTTTCTACGAGCGTGCCCTGGCTCCGCTTGGCTACAGCGTGCTGATGGAAGTCCCGAAGGAGTACACGGGAGGCGCGGTCGCGCTAGGGTTTGGTGTAGCACCGAAGGCCGACTTCTGGCTGCATGAGGGCACGCCGCAAACGCCGCGGCTGCACGTCGCATTCCGCGCCGACAATCGTACCCAGGTTGATGCCTTTTATCGCGCTGCACTCGCCGCCGGCGGCAAGGACAATGGTCCGCCCGGGCTGCGCCCGCATTATCACGCCAACTACTACGGCGCCTTCGTGCTCGACCCCGACGGCCACAATATCGAAGTCGTCTGTCACGATCAGGCTCGATGACCGGCCTCTGGCAGACCCGCCCCGGCCGCGCGCTCGCGCTGTACCTGGACAGCCGCGGCCCGCTGCTGGCGCGCGGCATGTCCTTCTCGGCCGTGTTCTCGGTGTTCGCGGCTGTGTACGTCCTCTTCGCCGTGTTCGGCATAGTCTTCGAATCCTCCCCGACGCTTCGCGACGCGGTGGTGCGGGCCATGTCGACGACCATCCCCGGTCTGATCGATACCGGCTCCGGCGGCGTGATCAAGGTCGATGCGTTGTTCGATGTGCAGGTGCTGGGCATCAGCAGCTTGGTCGTCCTGCTGTTGCTGACCTTCACCGCCAGCGGCTGGCTGCGCAGCTTCCGCGGCGGCGTGCGCACGCTGTTCGGCCTGCCGCAGAAGGACCGTGGCTTCCTGTACATGCGCCTGATCGATCTGGTCCTGGTCCTCGCACTGGGCGTGCTGACACTGCTCTCGGCCGTGCTGCTGGTGATCACCACTCACGCCCTGGGCCTGGTCAGGGAATGGCTGGGGCCGGACTATGCACCCGTGTCGGGTCCCTTGCTGTTGGCCGCCGGCCTGATGCTGGCGCTGCTGCTCGACGTGTTCGTGTTCTTCATGCTGTTCCGCCTGCAGTCACGCATACCGGTGGACAACCGCGCGTTGCTGCGCGGTGCGCTGCTCGGGGCGGTCGGTGTCGTCGTGCTCAAGTACCTGGGCGCGGAGCTGGTCAGCGGAGCGGGTAACAATCCGCTGCTTGCCGGCTTCGCGGTGATCATCGGCCTGATGCTGTGGTTCAACCTGGTGATGCAGTGGCTGCTGCTGACCACCGCCTGGATCGCCACCGGGGAGCGCAGCGACCGGGCGTGATCCCGGGTCCGGTGAGAGCGCCCGGCACTCCCCAGGGAACAAACACTGGCACCCCTTTTCCTTTCACAGTGATCAAGGGAATATCCGGGCTCGGACACCAGCAACCGCATACAGGGAAAAGTCCATGCCTCGGCAATCGCTTCACCAATCCTTGCGGCAGGGCATTCTGCTCGCCGCGCTGCTGCCATTCCTGCCGATTCACGCAGCCGAGCCACCCGCTGCGCCTTCCGAGGTGGTGTTCCGCAACGTGCGCGTTTTCGACGGTCGCTCCACGGCGCTTGCGGGGCCCACGACCGTGCTTGTGCGCGGCAACACCATCGCTGCGATTGGCGCAGGCGCTTCGGCCGCAGGCCCGCAGGCCACGGTCATCGACGGCGGTGGCCGCACGCTGATGCCCGGGCTCATCGACGCCCACGTTCACATCGCGTTCCAGACGGTGCCGCAGACCGATGTGCTGTTGGGCGACATCGGCTACGTGTACCTCGCCGCCGGCAAGGGCGCCACGGACATGCTGATGCGCGGTTTCACCAGCGCGCGCGACCTGGGCGGCCCGACGTTCGGCATCAAGAAGGCCATCGATCGCGGCGTGGTCGCCGGGCCACGCCTCTGGCCCTCGGGCGCATTCATCTCGCAGAGCGGTGGCCATGGCGATTTCCGCCTGCCGACCGAGCTGCCGGCGCCACCGGGATACTTCTCCTATGGTGAACGTGTCGGCGCCGCCGCGATCGCCGACAGCCCGGATGAGGTCAGCCGGCGCGTGCGCGAACAGCTGGCGCTGGGTGCTTCGCAGATCAAGCTGATGGCGGGAGGCGGCGTCTCATCGAGTTATGACCCGCTCGATGTCACGCAGTACTCCACCGAGGAGCTGCGCGCGGCGGTGCATGCGGCGGAGAACTGGGGCACGTATGTCACCGTCCACGCCTATACGCCACGGGCCGTACGCCAGGCGATCGAGGCCGGCGTGAAGTGCATCGACCACGGCCAGCTGCTGGACGACGCCACCGCGAAGCTGATGGCCGAGAAGGGCATCTGGTGGAGCCTGCAGCCCTTCGTTGATGACGGCAGTTCGACCTTCCCGGAGGGATCACCGAACCGCATCAAGCAGAAGCAGATGCAGGCGGGCACTGATACGGCCTACGCGCTGGCGAAGAAATACCGCATCCGCACTGCGTTCGGCACGGACGCTTTGTTCAGCGAGTCGCAGGCCGTCAGGCAGGGCCCGATGCTGGCGACGCTGTCACGCTGGTACACCAATGCCGAGATCCTGAAGATGGTGACTGCCGACAACGCCGAACTGCTCGCCCTGTCGGGAGCGCGCAATCCGTATCCCGGCAAGCTCGGGGTCGTGGAGGAGGGGGCACTGGCGGACCTGCTGCTGGTCGATGGCGATCCGCTGGCGAACATCAACCTGCTCGCCGAGCCGGCTCGGAGCCTGCTGGTGATCATGAAGGACGGCGTGGTCTACAAGAACGCGCTCAACCCGCGATGAGCACTTGCTGCACCCTCCACATGGCGGCGAGCCTCGACGGCTTCATCGCCCGCAGGGACGGCAGCGTCGACTGGATGGAAACCGCCGACGAGTTTCCTGGCGGTGCGGAGATGGACCCGGAGTACGTGGCCGACTTCCTGAACACCATCGATTGCTATGTGATGGGTTCACGCACCTACGAGACAGCGCTGGCCTTCGAGGAGAAGGGACTGGGGTGGGCATACGGCGACAAGCCCACCTTCGTCCTTACGCGCCGCGAGCTGCGCCGGGCTCGCCCGTCGGTGGAATTCTGCTCGGGCGACCTGCGCGAGATTGTCGAGGAGCGCCTGCGGCCGCGCTTTTCGAGCATCTGGGTCGTCGGTGGCGGGTCGCTGTGCGGGGAATTCCTGCGCCTGGGGCTCGCGGACGAGATCCGGTTCTCGATCCTGCCCGTGGTGATCGGTGACGGCATTGCGTTCTTCCAGGGGCTGGACCAGACCGTTCCGTTGCACCTCCTGGAGGCAAAGGCGTATCGCAGCGGCATGGTGGCGCTGCGGTACGAAGTTCGTAAGTAGCGAGGTCGCCTATCGGCCAGACAGGGGCAGGGGTCCTGTGGCGTCGTACTGCACCGGGCAGCCAAAGACGGGAATCCCCGCCTGCTGCTGCTCACTGCAGAACTTCTGCGCCGCCAGTGCCTGCCTCTGGTTGTTCTCAAGCGTCTGCTCGATCGACAACCCGCCCTGCGGCCCATGCACCGCGACGTTGCGCCGCGGCTCGATGTTCCAGGCCTTGATGTTCGCGGCCAGCGCGCCTGCCCACCAGTGCCAGGTCCATTCGGCATCGCCCAGGTCGCCCTCCATCATCACGCGCGCCTCGGGAAGGTAGGCGAACACGCCATGCGCCATATGGGCATGGCCGATCACGTGGTAGATCTCCAGCCGCTGGGTCGCGTCCTGCAGCACCAGGCTCTCGTCCACCGGCGTGAACCGGAACGGATGCGGGCTGCGCGCGAGCTCGTCGGGGAACACGATCGCGGGCCGCTCGACTATCTCGCGCAGGATTGCCTCGTTGCCCCGGTGCGAGATCACGCTCAGCCCGCGTGAGACCGCGGCCCTGAGGCCGGCCGTATGGTCGAAGTGATGGTGGCTGACGATGACGGCCGTGACCTTCTTGCCCGGCACGAGCTTGTCAGCAGCATCGATGCGGGCGAGCGTGTCGGCGGCGCTGCCGTTGGCTTCGAACAGCACCAGGTGGTCGGCAAACTCCACGGCCGGGCCACCGTTGTTGGCCACGCGCACGTCCCAGGCGCCACGCGCCAGCGGCGTGACAAGCGCCACGCGCGCCGGTGCTGCGCCGCGGACGGCGGGCTCCGGGAAGGCAGGGAGCTGGTCCTGCGGGACATCCAGGCGATAGGAGTCGACCTGGAACATCAGCGTCACCGTGTTTCGCCAGTCGTAGCGGTTCATCAGGCCCAGGGGCAGTGGCACGCCGTCGTAGGGAATGTAGCCGGTGAAATACGAGGTGACGGCCACGTCGCCGAGATTCGCGTGCGGCACGATGCGGCGCGTCCAGGCCGGAAGGTGCGTTACCGGGTCCACGGCCATCCAGACGGTCGTCCCCTCCGTCGTCGTGAACGCGAGGACGGACAGGCCGTTCTCCACCGTGACCGCGCCCAGCTTCGTTCCGGCCTCGAGGGCCTTGCGGACTGCCGGCAGCGGATGGTCGAGCAGCGTCGCACCCGTCTGCGGCGTGGAAATGCGGTCCCATGAGAGGCCAAACGGCGCCGCGAACGGGAACATGAAGCTGCGACGCTCCTGGAGCAGGGCCCGGCCGCTGGCGAGGTCGAAAGTCCGCTGCACATCGGCGAGCGCGCGCCACTTCGGAGGTGCATCCACGTCGCCGGTGACATTGCTGCCCCCGTCCTGGTAGGCCTGCTGGCCGAACCCGGTGTAGACCATATTTCCGATTCGCTGCAGGCGATCCTTGCCGCCCATCGCGTCGGCCACCGACTGCAGCAGGCGCGCGGACGCTTCCTGCTGCGCGAAGGCGGGAGCACAGATGCCAGCCAGCAGTGCCGCGATGGCCGCGACAGCAAACCCACGGGATATTGCACGCACGCTTGTTCCCCTCGTCCGCCCCTTCATTTCAGGGCTTTTCGTTGCTGAAATCGAAGATGTCGGCCTGTTCCGGCCTCTTCATGTCCTGTTCCCAGTACTTGTCCCAGAGGTGCGCCCACGGGCGGCCATACATGTCGGGTACTTCGTACTCGAGGATCCGGCCCGGTGTCACGGGTGTTGCCGTGCCATTCACAGGGTAGATGGTCTGGATGCACTCCGTGAACACGATCGGGTTGACCTTGGGATCGCTGAACTCGGCCAGCTTGACCAGTCGCAGGATGATGCGGATCGGCTCCACCAGCGCTTCGGGGTCATAGAGGATGGCCTCGTGGTTCAGTCCGATGAACTTGCCGTCCGCGTCGCGCATCGGCGTGTAGATCTCGATCGACTGCATCCTGTTCGAGTGCTCGAAGGCGGTGTGCGACGCCCAGGCCTGGATGTTCGATGTCCAGGTGATCAGCGTGTCCTCGTCCCAGAACCCGATGGTCTCGCCGTACCAGCGCGGCACGTTCTCGCCCAGGCGCGGCACCGGGTCCACCATCTTGAACTCGCGTCCGACATGGATGTTGGTGACGAAGTTCATCGCCCCGCTCGTCAGCACCTGCACCATCTGCGGCGTCACCATGACCTGCCAGTCGTAGGCGGCCCACTCATGCCAGCGCCGCATGAAGCCCTCCGGCCAGCAGAACTGGGAAGGCCACATGGGCTTGTTCGTGTGCCCGTGGTGATAGGCCTCCTGCACCGCGCGCGTGCGGTACTCCTCCGTCAGCAGCGACAGCACCGTGGGCACCTGGATGTGGCGCATCGTGAACCAGTAGTCGTTGGCCGGGCTGAAGCGCGGCTGGCGATAGACGCCGCTCCACTCGTGGGGCAGCGTCGCTGGCGTCTGCACGCGCGGCCCGCCGCGCGCGCGGGTTTCCTTCAGCAGGGCCTCGTAGTGCGCCTGCGCGGTCTTGAACGCGTAGGGGCTGACAATGGACTCGCGCGGATAGTCCCGGTCGCAGTAGCCCCACGGTGCGGAAGCCGGGGGCTTGTCGCCGATGGCGCGGCCATCACCGGCCCACAGGCCCTCGATGGCCAGCGGACTGTTGCAGCGGAAGTAGCGCGGGTCGCTCCAGAGCTCGCGGTCGGCGTAGAAGTCCTTCGAAGTGAAGAGGTCGCGCTCCAGCGGCTTGATGCCCGGCGGAATTGTGCCGTTGCGCGCCGAGCCGATGAAGGTCCCGTCGCGCTGGACCGTGGCACCGGTCTGGGGGAGTTTGTTGGCGTCGTGCCGGAGCGGCGCCGCGCGGCCGACGCTCGTGAAGCCGATGTCGGCAGCCTGCTGCGCGGCAAGGGGCATGACGGCCACGAGAAGCGCGGTCAGCGCCACCGTTCGCGACAGGCGGTGTTCGTGCGGCATGCGACCCCCGGATCGACAGGAACCGGGGTCAGTATTGCATGGGGTCAGGGTGGGGAGAACCGGTCGCTGGGAGCGATTGATTTCGGGGGCGCGTAGCGTCACACGGGGAAGATGAGTGTATCCACCAACACCCCGAGACAGCCCCGGTTCGCCGAGACCGTGATCATCGGAACCGGGTTCTCTGGGCTGCTGGCTGCCATCGGCCTCCAGAAGAGGCACTGCAATGACTTCCTCCTGCTGGAAAGAAGTGCCGAACTAGGCGGGACCTGGCAGGTCAACTCGTATCCCGGCGCCGAGGTGGATGTTCCCACCAGCCTCTATTCAATCTCCTTTGTCGCCTGGCCGTTCACGAAGACCTTCGCCCCGCAAAGCGAGCTGCTCGCCTACACGAACCATGTCATCGACAAGTTCGGCCTGAGGAAGCACGCGATCACGAACCAGAAGGTGACCACGCTGAGGTACGACGAGAGCGAGTCGTTGTGGCACGTGGAGACTGAGTCGGGCGAGCGATATGCCGCCCGCTTCCTGATCGACGCCAGCGGCGTGCTGGCGAACCCGCATGTTCCCGGCATCCCGGGTGCCGATACCTTTCAGGGGCCCATGTTCCACGCAGGACACTGGGATCATTCCGTCTCCCTGGAAGGCAAACGTGTCGGCGTGATCGGCTCGGGCTGCTCGGGCGCGCAGATCGTCCCCGCCATCGCCGGCAAGGTGTCACGGTTGACGCTGTTCATGGGAAAGGCGCAGTGGATCCTTCCCAGGTCTGACCGGCAGTACGGCACCGTCGAGCGCTTCGTCAGAACGCTGCCGGGCATCCGGCATCTCATTCGGTGGCTCGTCTTCGTCTTCTACGACGTCCGGTTCGTTGCGTTCCGCCGCTATCCGGGGACCGCGTTCCTCAGCCGGCTAATGAAAGGCCACTACCGGAGACGGCTTACCGGGGAGCTGGAGAAATACATCAAGGACGACAAGCTGCGTCGTCACATGACGCCCGATTACGAACTCGGCTGCCGGAGGGTCATTCCGACCAATGCCTATCTCCCCGCGTTGGCCCGCGAGAATGTCCATGTCGATATCAGCGGGATCGAACGCATCACGCCCCAGGGCGTGCTTGCAAGGGACGGGAAGGAGATTCCGCTCGACGTCATCGTCTATGCCACGGGGTACTTCGCCTATTCGAACATGAAGAAGGCCCTCACGTTCCAGGTCTACGGGCTTGGGGGGCGGAGCCTCAACCGGGAGTGGGAAGCGCAGGTCGACTCCTACAAGGGCATTGCCGTTTCCGGATACCCGAACTACTTCAAGGTGAACGGCCCGAACACCGGCACCGGCCACAGTTCGCAGCTCTCCTATATGGAGGCGGCGACCGATTACATCGCCCAGGCCATTTGCGCCGTGAAACGGGACAGGAGCCTCAAGGCCATAGATCCCAGGCGCGACCTTCAGGATGCCTACGTCGCCGGCATGAGAAGGAAGATGCGCAAGACGGTTTGGCAGAACGCCAACTGCACCGCCTTCTACAGGAAAAACATGACCGGGGAGGTCACCAGTCTCTCCCCGGAACCGGCGAGCGGATTCGTCCTTTCACGCAGGTGGTTCCGCCTGGGAGACTATCGCCTGTTGAGGTAAGGGCCCCGGGACAGGCCGTCTCCGTTAAAATGAACCTCCGAATCAACGTTCCCGGCCGCCCAGTGAGAAACCTCGTCGCCCGAATCATCACGATCATCACAGGCGCAGTGCTGTTCGTCGGCGCGTTCGTGTTCTCCGTCGTGTTCTTCGCCGTGATCCTCGCCGTTGCCGTGGTTCTCGGAAGTTACTTCCTCTGGAAGACCCGCCATCTGCGCAAGCAGATGCGGCAGCGTTCCTACGAAGGCGATGTCATTGAAGGCACGGTCATCTCGTCGGAAGAAATCCGCCCGGTGGGCAGCATTGAGCGGCGGGTTCCTGGCGAATAGCCGGACTTTCAGCGTGGCGCCCTGATGAGACTGGGCGTGCCGCCTTTTTGCTGATAGAGCAACCCATCGGCAGTCCGCTCGAGCCGCCACAGATAAATGATATTCGGCTGACTGCGCCCGGGGCTGCCGCTGGCAATGACGAGATCGCCCGGACGGAACGTGTTGGTCGTCACGCCGATCTCCTCGAGCTCGAAGCGGTTGTCCATCTCCGCTCGCCAAGTCTGCCGTTTGCCCGCCTCGTCCTGCACGTCCACCACCAGGAACGGATGCGGATGAATGAACAGGAACTCACGCACGGTGCCGGTGAGCGCAAGCGTCTGTCCGGTGTCGTAGATGCTCGTGAAAGAGTGATGAGCAACCACGGCACCGGGCCAGATCGCAGCCAGCAGCAATGCAGTCAACAGCCTGCGCATGCCGCAGGAGTCTAAACCTAGTTGTAGACGGTTTCGCAGGTCCGCTTGGTTTCCTGCCAGGTGCGGTCGTCCTGGTTGTTTTCCTGGATCTTGTTGCCGGCATAGCCGCCCGCAACAGCACCGCCGACCGTTGCCAGCTTCTTGCCGTCGCCGCTGCCGAACTGGTTGCCCACGACACCGCCGACCACCGCACCCACTGCCGTGCCGAGGAGCTGGTCCTTGTCCTTGGGGCCTTCCGTATGCGTGATGACTTCATCGTGGCATACCTCGCGGGCGACGGGCTTCGCCTGCGCGACGGAGGCTGTGGTCTTCGCATCCTCGTTGCACCCGACCAACGCCCCACCGGCAGTGAGCGCCAGGGAAGCCGCGAAAGCGCGAAGAAGAAATGGCTTGTTCATTAGGGTATCGCCTGACGCTGTAACAGCGGGATGGATTCCATACTGCGCGCAATCTGCCTTCCTTGTGTGCGTGGGAACACTGTTTGGAGCATTGTTTGCGAGGGGTGGAGAAGAAAGGGCGACGCGCCTACACCGCCCGAACACTTGTCCTACATGCGGGCGGGACAAGCAGGCATGACTGCACACCAGATGATCTTCCTAGTATCGGCCTGTCATAACCCACAAGTTGGAGACAAGCGATGGAAAAGAAGATCATGTCCGTGGTGAACGAATTGATCGAGACCTCCAGGGATGGGGAGAAGGGCTTTACCAGGTCCGCTGAAGAGGTGAAGGAACCAGAGATCAAGAGCATGTTCCTGAAGCGCGCGCAGTACTGCGGTACAGCGGCGCGCGAACTCGAAGAACAGGCGCGGGCGCTCGGCGGGGAAATCGAGATAGCTGTTGGCGGCGTGGATCTCCACCGCATCCGCGCCCGCGTCGATGGCGCGGCGCGCCGCCGCTGCGAAGTCGCGCGCGATCCCCGGAATCTCCTCGGTCGCCAGTTCGCGCGGCGTCTCGAACGCAGCGGGCTGGAAGTTCACGTCACGCGGTTCTCCCGTCTTGATGGCGATTGGGCTGGGAGCGACGATCTCGCCGAAGACGGACGAATGACCCGAGCCGCCGGTATGGAACAGCTGCGCCGCAATGCGGCCGCCGGCACGATGGACGGCTTCGAAGATCGGCACCCAGCTCTGCTGTTGCGCGTCGTTCCACAGGCCCGGGATTCCGGGGTAACCGTGCCCCTGACGACTGACGGCAATCGCCTCGGTGACGATGAGCCCTGCCCGGGCGCGCTGTGTGTAATAGGTGGCGGCCAGTGGCGTCTGGATCCCTTGGCTGGACGCCCGGGAGCGCGTCATGGGGGCCATGACGGCGCGGTTGGGTAGTTGAAGACGGCCGATTCGCGTGGGCGTGAAAAGATGACTCATGCTGACCTCAGTGATATCCTAAGAAGACTATGTATGCAAAAGATACCAAGGCGCAAGTAGGTACCGGGAAGAGCCGTAGTTCCCTCAAGGAAACCTGCGAGGGCTCATGCCCGATCGGCAGGCTGCTGGAACTTCTCTCGGGTCGTTGGGCCTTCCCCGTGCTCTACCAGCTGCTCCGGGCCGAAGGGCCCATCCGATTCGGCCAGCTGCAGCGGTCGGTCGGCCGCGTGACGCAGAAGGAGCTGACGAAGACGCTGCGCACCTTCGAAGAGCGTGGGCTCGTGAAGCGGCAGGTTTATGCCGAGATCCCGCCGCGCGTCGAGTACCGGCTGACACCGCTCGGTGCATCCCTCGGTGAGCCCCTGTGTGGACTCGCGCGTTGGGCGGAGGCGCACATGAAGGAGATCCAGGCGGTGTGTCGCTAGCCCTGCTGGCGCCGCAGCTTGTCCATCTGCCGGCGTTCCCGCTTGTCCGGCCGGTGATCCGGCTGGGGGCGTGACAGCGCGGCGAGGCGCCGCTGTTCGCGCAGACGTGCGCCGCGCTCCGCGCTGCCAGGAGTTTCGACGTAACACGCCTGCGCTTCCGCAGCCGGGCCACGTCGTGCGGGCAGTGCCAGTACCTCGATCTCGATTTCCCGCTCGCCCAGCGTGGCGGTCACGTGCTGCCCTGCACGCACTTCGTGGGCCGGCTTCACGCGCTCGCCGTCCACCTTCGCCTTGCCGCCACTGACTGCTTTGGCGGCCAGCGATCGCGTCTTGAACAGGCGGACATGCCACAGCCACTTGTCGATGCGCTGGCGATCGGCGCGGCGTTCGATTTGCGAAATCTCCGCAGGCATTGATCGACAGTGCCGCATCGACATGCTCCAATCAACTCGTCCAGACAAAATTCGTAGGTGGGGGAATCATGATGAACAATGTGCCTTGCGCGGCTGTATCGCGTGCGGTAACGCTTGCCTTGCTGGTGGGGACGTGCGCCGTGCAGGCGCAGGCCGGCGAGTCCGGGGATGACGACCTCCAGGAAGTCGTCGTCTCCGGGTCACGCGTCATCACCAACGGCTTTTCCGCGCCGAACCCGATCACGGTGCTGACGGCCGAGCAGATGCAGATGACGGCGCCCACCAGCATCTCGGATGCCATCAACCAGCTGCCGCAGTTCAGGGCTTCATATACGCCGGCAACCACGGGATTTGCGGCCACCGCCAACGCCGGCAATGGCGGTGCCTTCGCCAACCTTCGCGGCCTGAACCCCAAGCGCGTGCTGGTGCTGCTCAATGGCCAGCGCGTGGTCCAGTCGCAGGCCAACGGCGGCATCGCTGGCGCGGTCGACCTGAACATCCTGCCGCAGAGCCTGGTCCGCAGCGTGGATGTGGTCACGGGCGGCGCCTCGGCGGCCTATGGCTCGGACGCGCTGACCGGCGTGGTGAACTTTGCGCTGGACACGACATTCACCGGCCTGAAGGGCGAGGTGCGAACCGGCCGCACCGACCACGGCGACAACGACAATTACGCCGCCTCGCTGGCCTACGGCATGCCGTTCGCGGATGAGCGCGGCCACCTGATCGCCTCGGTGGAGTACTTCCACAACAACGGCATCTACGACTACTCCGATCGGGCTTACGCGAACGGCCGGGCAAATATCGCCAACTGCCCGCAACCGCAGACTTCGACTGCCTGTCCCACCCGTATCGTCGACGGGCCGATCCTGTCGTCGGCCCAGTCGTCCGGTGGCCTCATCACAGGTGGCGCCACCGCGCTACGCGGGCAGACGTTCATCGGCGCCGGGGGCGTGCAACCTTTCCCGTTCGGCCGCCTGCGCAACAACGCGACCATGGTTGGCGGCGGCATCGACGAGGAGCAGGGACAGTATTTCAACTTCGTGCCGCAGAACACCCGCTACTCGGGCTACCTGCGTGGGGAGTATGAGTTCTCGGAAGGCTGGACCGTGCATGCCGACGCGCTGTACGCGGAGTCCAACAACGAGTTCCAGGGCTTGCCCTCCTACACCGGCCTGACCGGCGCTTTCACGTTGTTCGCGGACAACCCCTATCTGCCTGCCTCGGTGGTGTCGCAGATGGCGGGCCCCGGCGCGACCAGCGCGCTTCTGTACAACCCGGCAACGGGCCTGTTCAACGGGCCGCGCGTCAATACGATCACGCTGGGCCGAATCAACCTCGACCTGCCGGAGCAGTACAGCCACTCGGAGACGAGCACGGTGCGCTTCGAGGTCGGCGTCGATGGCCAGATCGGCGAGTGGAACCTCAGCGCCTACTACACGCGCGGAGAAGCGGAGAACTCCAACAAGACCTCGGGCCTCCACGTCCTCACCAACCTGTTCAGTGCGCTCGACGTGGTGAGCAGCCCGGGCACCGCAGGCCTGGCACCAGTGGGGACCCCGATCTGCCGCTCCACGATCACCTCGCCAACCAATGGCTGCGTGCCGCTGAACGTCGTGGGGCAGGGCGTCGCATCGCCCGAGGCCATCGCCTACGTCAATGGCCAGGGCGGCACCGGTACGCTGAAGCAGAACCTGACGCAGGATGTGTTCGACGTCAGCGCCCGCAGCGAGCCCTTCTCGAGCTGGGCGGGGCCAGTCGCCGTGGCGGGCGGCCTTGCGTATCGCCGCGAATCGCTGGATGGCGTGTCCGATCCGCTGGCCACGACCTACAACCCCGCGTTGCCCGGCACTGCGGCCTACAAGCCCGGGCTCACCCCACCACTCACGATCAACGGATTTCCTTCAACGAAGCAGGGGACGCTGGGCGCCTGGCACACCGGCAACAACGTCGGCTCCGAAGGTTCGCTGGATGTCAGCGAGGCCTTTGCCGAAGTCCTGGTGCCACTCGCGCGGGACAACTTCCTGCTGCGGCAACTCGACCTGAACGCCGCCATCCGCTATGCGGACTATGAGTACGGCGATGGCCAGACCAACTGGAAGGTCGGCCTGGTTTACCGGCCATTCGATGACCTGAAATTCCGCGCCACCCAGTCACACGACATCCGCGCGCCGAACCTCGCGGACCTGTTCGCGGGGCCTTCGATCACGCTGGCGGGCGTCACGGATCCATTCCGCACCGGCACCACCGGTGTCCCCGAACAGGCGAACTTCGGAAACACGATCACGCAGGGCAACCAGAACCTGGAGCCGGAGGTCGGTGACACGTTCACGGTGGGTGTCGTGTACTCACCTTCGTGGGCCACTGGCCTGACGATGTCGGTGGATTACTACTACATCGAGATCACCGATGCGATCACGACCACCGGCGGACAGACCATCGTCAACCAGTGCTTCCAGGGCAACACCCAGTTCTGCGACCTGATCGTCCGCAACACCGACCCGAACAGCTTTGGCGCGGGCAATACCGTCGGTCCGATCACGACGCTGTACAACCCGGTGCTGAACATCGGCACCACGCGCAACGCGGGTTTCGATATCGAAGTGGGCTACAACCTGCCGCTGGGCGACCTGTTCGAGGGTCGCTCCGACATGCTCTCTTTCCGCGTGCTCGCCAACAACCTGACAAAGAACGACACGTACGTCATTGGCGCCACCTCCGTGACCAGCCAGGTGGGCATCAACGGTGGCGGCATCATCCAGGGCACGGGCGGCAACGCGGACTGGATGGGCACGCTGAACATCAACTATCGCAACGGCCCGCTGAGCGTGAACCTGCAGCAGCGATTCATCAATGACGGCCGCATCAACGCGAACGTGGACGCGGAGGGCAATCCGTATCCCGCCAACGCCCCGGTCAATCCGAATCCCACGCAGAACGGAATGGTGCCCAATACGGTTCCGACGTACTGGTATACGGACCTGGGCTTGAACTACCGCTTCGGCGCGGACCAGAACATCGAGACCTTCCTGACCATCAACAACCTGTTCGACAAGCAGCCGCCGGAAGAGCTGGGCGCGTTCTTCGGCGTGGGCGTGGCGCCGACGAATTACACGCTGTATGACGCGATCGGGCGGATGTTCACGCTGGGGGCGAGGGTCCGGTTCTAGGTGCGCGTGTGCGGCGCCGCCCGCATGAACGGAATCCTCGATGCCGTTCTCGCGCAGCGCGCGCTCGATGGAGGTGTAGATCTCGTGCGCACGCGCAGCCGCATGTCGAAGGAGGCGACGTAGGCGCGGATCTCGAAGTCGAGCGAACTCTCGCCAAAGCCCACGAAATACACCGACGGCGGCGGCGAGCGCTGGACATCGGGGTTCGAGCGCACGGCGTCCAGCGATGATCTGCTGCACGCGTGCGATGTCGCTGCCCGTAGGCCACGCCCACCTTCAACAGCAGGCGCGTCGCCTGGTCGGACAAGGTCCAGTTGACCACGCGTTCGGTGATGAACGCCTTGTTCGGGATGATGACTTCCTTGTTGTCGAAATCGATCACGTGGGTCGAGCGCGCCCGGATGCCCGACACCGTGCCCGTGACCTCGCCCACCGTGACCACATCGCCGATGCGCACCGGCCGTTCGGCCAGCACGATCAGCCCCGAGACGAAATTGGCGACGATCTCCTGCAGGCCGAAACCCAGGCCGACACCGAGCGCAGCGATCAACCATTGCGCGTCGCTCCAGGCAATGCCGAGCTTGTCGGACGCCAGCAGCACACCCACGGCGGTGATCGCGTATCGCGAGACGACCTTGATCGCATAGTTCGCATCGGCCTGGAACTCCAGGCGCTGCAGCAGCAGGGTGTCGAGCAGCGCGCCGACATTGCGCACGGCAACCCAGGTGATGCAGACGATCACGATCGCGAGCGCGAGCTGGGACACGGTGATGGCGGTGGCCGGGTGTCCCTCGCCGCCCGGCGACGACCAGAGCGCGATGTCGCCGATCGTGGACAGTGCCGGCAAGGCGTCCTTCCAGATCCACCACAGGCCGGCCAGCAGCGACACCGTCAGCGTCAGGTCCAGCAGCGACCGCGTCTGCTCGCCCATCGTCGCGAGATCGATCTTCGGTGGCACCACCGCGATCGCTTCGTCGCCCGGGTCGCAGCGGCCACCGACGCGACGGTGCCGCCGCCTCGGCGCGCTGGCTGCGCTCGAGCCGCCACTGGCGCACCTGCATCCACAGGCCGCCAGGCCGTAGACGACGGCCGCGGCGACGACCAGGAACAGCGTCAAGGTCGTGCGCCCGAAGAAGTAGCCGGCAGCGGTGAGATAGCCGGCCATGGCCAGCGCCAGCATCCCGAGCGGGAAGAACAGCAGCGCCCAGAACCATGCCGGGTACAGGCGCATCGCCCGGGCGCGAGGCGAGCGCTCGGCCAGCCGTTGCATCAGCGGGCTCGTGCGCCGGAACAGGCGCACGAGCAAGATCGCCAGCACCACCATCGCCGCGGCGAACAGCAGCCGCGCCAGCGTCTCGCGATTGCCGTAGGGAGCATGGTCGAGCCCGTTCAGCGCGGCCAGGAAGATCAGCGGCACGAAGACCGCGGTGAAGCGGCGCAACGCGCGTCCGGCATGAACCACCGATGCCTCGTCCCAGCCGAAATGGCCGGCCGCCAGGCCGTGCCGGTCCAACAGCCACACGCAGGCCGCCAAGGCAAACAGGAGCCGGGCAGACACCTCCAGTGCCACCCCGAGCGCGAGCGTGAACGGCGGCACCGCGGCCGAACTTGCCAGCAGGCTGCCGGCGCCCCAGCACAGCAGCGGGACCGGCGCCGCCAGCGCGAGCGTGACCGCCAGCGCCTTCAGCGCATCGTCCGTGCGCGAGTCCATCTCGTTCGCGGCATGCGCGGCCAGCGCCGCCAGCCGATGCCGCAGGCGCGCGCGCAGCGCCAACAGCAGCGCAGCCACCAGCACCAGGCCGCCGGCCTGCAACGGCATGCGCCGGACGCCATCGAGCAGCGCCGATGCCGCCGCCTGCCACTGGGCGCCAGACGACAACCATGCGATCGAAGGCGCCACGATCGGCGATCAGGCGCCGTTCCGGCGGCGACGGCAGCCAGAAGAGCAGCCGCGTCAACTCCGCGCGCGCGGTGGCGCCGCGCTGCACGAGTTCGGCCTCGGCGCGGCCGATCTCCTGCAAGTGTCTGCTGCCGGTCCCGCGCCAGCGCATGCAGCCGCTCGAGCAGGTTCCGCTGCTCGACCAGCCGCTCGCGTACCGCGGCTACGATCGGGCAAGCGCTGCGCCGGTATCGGGGGCGCTGGCGACAGCAGCCAGGCGGCGCTCGATGGCGACTTCGAGATCGGCCAGGGCCAGTGCCTCGTTCTCGGCGCGAACGCTGGCGTCACTCGTCGGTTCGCGGCGTCCGCTCGCGCTGGCGTGCCTCGGCGGCGATCTGTTCCGGCCGCGGCAGCGCGCCCAGTCTCGCGTCGCACCATCACCGCAAACTCGCGGCCGGCTGCCCCCGAGTTCGGCATGGCGGGCAATGCGCTGCAGCCGCGCCTCGAGCTCCTCGCGTTGCGTTCGCAGGACGGGCCAGTTCGGCGCGTTCCCGCGCGAGCGCGGCTTGCTCGGCGGTGATGCGCGACGCCAGCTCGGCGTTCTCGGACGCGATCGCCGACACCAGATCGCCCGGCTGCGCGCGCAGGCATGCCGCGGGCGCAGCCAGCAGCGCCGCGAGCAGCAGGAGGCCAGCGGCGCGGAACCCGGGCTTCGACGCGCTGGGCGTCCGCGACTTCGCCTTCAACGCACCCCGACTCGATTGACCGGGCCACCTCGATTCGCGGGCGGAGCACCCACTCCGGGTGCGCCCACGCCCACACCAGGCGCGACACCTACGCCCGGTGCTCCCACACCGACGCCGGGCGTGACGCCCACGCCCGGCGCACCGACGCCGACGGTGGATCGGCGTGCCACGCCGGCATAGCTGACCGGTGTCGCGGGTGCGCCGACCACGGCCTGCGCCGTGGCCACCGGGCCGCCTCGCCATAGCCCAGCCATCCGGCCGCAGCCAGGCCCGTCAACAGCAGGACTTTGAATGTGGCCTTGGTCATTTCTTTGCTCCAGTGCTGGCTTCGGGTGGCAGCTCGTCGAGCCCGATCAGGGCGTCCGAGCTGAGTCTTTGCGCATTGGCTGGCGGCAGGAAGACGAACGCATCGGGCGCCGGCTTGACGTCGGTCTTCCAGGTCTTGACGCGCAGCGTGTACTGCGGCGCGCTGTTCAGGGTCTTGCTGGTGATCACCATCTTGCGCGGGATCGGGCTCGCGCCGACTTCGACCCAGAGCTGCCAGTCGGTATCGAAATTGCGGAAGGCAAGGTGTTCGCACTCCCGGCCATCGATGACGCCGCGTCCGATGTGCTTGGCCTCCAGGACGCCGGCAACGAGGGTGTCATAGGAATTCGTCAGCAGCAGATCCGCGAACGGCAATGCGACCCCGTGGCCAGCCCGCAGGGCCTCGAACAACTGATCCACGCTGCCCGGTGCGTCGAACTGCGCATAGGCGTTGAGGTGCTTTCCGAGGATGCTGACGGTCTTGCCATCGAAGGACAAGGCCACATCCGCGTAGCCGCCCACGCGGTGCGCGCGCAGCTTGTCCGGCCGCTGCAGCAGCGCGTCGCCGGAATTGGTGAACTGGATCTTCTCCAGGTCGGGCGTGATGACTTCGATGTCGCTGTCGAAGCTGAGTTCGTATGGTCTTCTGGCGACCCACATAGTCCGACATGGCCTTGAGCATGGCCTTGGCATCGCCCGCTTGCGCCCAGGCGCCCGGGGCGGCCAGCAAGAGCGCGGCACCCAGTACCCACAGGCCACGCAGCGCCCCTTGTTTTCGAGCGCTGACGCTCGTTCCGGAATTCATCGTCGATCTCATCGCGTTCTCCTCGCGGATTCACCAACGAAACACGGCCGAAATCGCCGGCCCGTTGAAGTCGAGGCTCTGCACCTTGTCGCCGGACTTCATGTCGTAGTCGAGGTAACGCCAGGCGGCCACCACGTCGCCCCACTTGAACGAATAGCCGATGCCGCCCATGACCTGCCAGGTGAGGTCGGACTCGCCGGTGCCGATGTCGGCGTAATACGGCGCGAACCACTTGCCGTCGCTGCCCAGCGCCAGCCGGCCCTTCAGGCCGACGATCGCGTCCCAGTTGGACAGGCCGACCTTGGACGACCCGGTCCGTTCCGGCAGTGGCACCGCACCGACGTTGCCGGTGATGTCCCAGCCCGAGCGTCTGCTCGATGTCGAGCAGGCGCGCACCGGCCAGCAGGTCCAGCGTGGCCGCGGGCTCCGACCGAGACGGCCCACAGTGCCGCCGAGGGTCCAGACCCAGCCCTTCAGGTCGTAGTCGACGTGGGTGTTGGCGCCGCCGGGCAAGGGCATGCCGCCGACGGTGAACTGCCGGTAATCCGACTTCGAGTCGCCGACGTCCATGTAGATGACGTCGGTGAACAGGCCCCATGAGCCCCGGCGTGCCTCGAACGAGCCCATGAAGGTGAACTTCAGGTTATCGAGGATCGTATCGGCGTCGATCGAGACACCGCTGCCGGCACCGTTCTGCGGGAATGCGGTGCTGCCGCTGATGGTGGGCAGGTAGGCGTACACGGACGCCTGGAAGCGCCAGGGGTCCGCGCCTTGCGCGCTGGCCGGCAAGGCCAGCAGTGCCAGTCGGCGTCGCCAGCGCGGCAGCCAGCAAGGTCGTCTTGCTCTGGTTCGAGCAGGCGTCGTGGCCGTCGCGGCAGGCGTCGGTCACTGCCGGCCGTCAAGGCTGCTGCACCACGTAGACCAGGCTGTTGCCCTGGAAGGCCGCCCGGTAGTAGACGTTGCCGCAGCGCTGGTACTCGACGCCACCCTTGGTCTCCTGCGTGCAGCCGGCGGGCAGGGTGTTGACGATCGTGCCGACCGCCGGGTACCCGCCGGTGCCGGGGCCGCAGCCTGTGCGGGTGGCTTCTGGCCGCGGCGGCCTGTTGCTGGGCCGTGGCCGACTGCTGCTGGCCGTGGCCGACTGTTGCTGGGCTGTGGCCGACTGCTGCTGTGCCGTGGCTGCCTGCTGCTGTGCCGTCGCCGATGTCGCCGCTGCGGTCGCCGTGCTCCGTACGCGACCGCGCGGTGGGTCGTGCGCCGCGCCACGCCGGCCACCGAGACGGGGGTCAGCGGCGCGCCCACGATGGCGTGGGCGTCGCGCACCAAGGTCAAACCCAGCGGGGCTTCCGGGCGAGACGTCCGCCAGGTACAGCAGCGGCAGGCCGACCGCCAGCAGGAGCGGCTTCACGAGCTTGTTTTGCGTCATGTCAGATTCCTCGCATCACCGTGGCAGAAACTCGATCGCCTTCGCGCCCTTGGGCGCGACGAAGCGGAATCGGGCCGTCCGACACATCGGGGGACGTGTCCCACTTCAGGACCTGGACGGCAAACTGCGGCGCCCCCGCGATGGTCTTCGAGGTGATGACGTAGCGGCAGGGCGCCGGCTGCGCACCTTCGCGCACCCACAGCTGCCAGTCGACCTCGCTCCCGCGGTAGGCCAGGTGGTGGCAGCGCTGACCGGCCACGACAGCGGTCCCCAGGTACACCCCGGACTGCACGTCCTGCATGAGCCGTTCGTAGGCGCGGGTGTCGATCAGGTCGGCGCCCGGTGCGATCAGGTCCAGCTCGCTCGTACGCCAGGTCGAGCATCGCATCGAGGGTCGCTGGCGCCGGCACGGTGGCGTAGTGCCGGGTGGACGGGTTGTACAAGGTCAGCGACTTGCCGTCGTAATACATCGTCTGATCGACGATGTCGCCCCGGCGTTGCGCGACGAGCTTGTTCGGGCGCGCCACGGTCATCGACGCGGGTGCAGTGAACTGGATCTTCTGCCCCTCGGTCGTGACGACCTCGAGCGTGTTCTCGGTCGTCACGCTGAACTTCTGCAGCCCGGAGACATACGCGGTCATGCTGCGCAGCACCGCATCGGCACGGGGTTCCACCCCGGCCGGCTGCGCCGACACGGCGCCGGGCAGCGCCGCCGCGAGGACAACACACGCGCCGAGCGCGGATAGAGACGGACTCACCATGATGACTTTCCTTCCTTCATGTCATGGGTGGGAGGATGTAGCTGCGATGGCGGTTCCGATTGCCGAGAGCAGTGCCTCGTCGTCGACCGGCTTGCGCAGGTAGGCTTTCGCGCCCAACCGCAGGGCCCGCTCGCATGACTCTGGCGTGTGGTGCCCGGTGATGACCACCACCGGAACGCAGGCATGCGCCAGGGACATGGCCCCCTGCACGTCGAATCCGCTCATCCCCGGCATGTGCAGGTCGAGCACGACGCATTCGGGCTCATGATCCGCGAGCGACTGCACGAACATTGCGCCGGACGCGTAGGCCTCGACCGCAAAGCCGGCCGAGCTGACCAGCCGTGCCAGGGCAACACGCACGTCCTCGTCGTCATCCACCACGGCCAGCAGCGTCGCCTTCTTTTGCATCAGGGCGACACGCTAGCTGCCGTCAGGAATCCCGCCTACTGGACCTTGGTCCACGCGGTATCAGGGGTCGGGCGTCGCCCCGATGCCAGCACGTTCGGCCAGCTTCACCAGATCGGCAACGGAGCGCACGCCCATCTTGCGCATCATGTTGCCGCGGTGGAACTTGATGGTCTTCTCGGCCGTGCCCAGGTCGGCAGCGATCTGCTTGTTCAAGCGTCCGGCAACGACCAGTTCGAGCACCTGGCGTTCGCGTTCCGTCAGTCCTGCGAGGCACCCCGCGATGCGATCGCGTTCAGACTGTGCGTGGCGCCGCTGCCGGTTGGTGGCGAGTGCCGCCCGGATGGCGCCTAGCAACTCGTCATCGTCCACCGGCTTCGTGAGGAAGTCGGTCGCGCCTTGCTTCATCGCCTGCACGCTGGCCGCTATGTCGCCGCGTCCTGTGAGGAAGACGATCGGCAGCAGGCTGGCCCGCTGCTCCAGCTCGCGCTGCAGCTGCAGGCCGCTCAGGCCGGGCAGCGAGAGGTCCAGCACCAGGCAGCCTGGCCCCAGGCTGTCGTAGCCCTGGAGGAACTGCTGCGCCGTCGCGAAGGCGGTGACCTTCAGGCCGGCCGACTCCAGCAGCCGCTGCAACGCTTTCAGCAGATCGGGGTCGTCATCGACCAGGTGGACGGTCGGTTCGACATCTTCCATCGTCATCAGTCTCGCATCTCCGGCAGCTGGCAGTGCAGCGTGGCGCCACGATCCGCGTTGTTGGTAGCCCACAGCCGGCCGCCATGCGCCTCGACGATCGAGCGGCAGATCGTCAGTCCAAGGCCCAGGCCCTGGGCCTTGGTCGTCACGAAGGGATTGAAGATGAACTCGAGGTCCGCCGGCGGGATGCCGATGCCGCGATCGGCCACGGAGAACTCGACCCCGCCCTGCGTACTGCGTCGCGTGCACAGTCGCAGCCGACGGTCGGTCTGTCCGGCCTCCATCGCATCGCATGCGTTGATCATCAGGTTCAGCAGCACCTGCTGCAGCTGGTTGCGGTCGCCAGTGACCGCGGGGAGCGTTGGCGTCAGTTCGGTGTCCACGACCACATTGCGGTTCAAGAGGTCGCTGCGCATCAGGCGCAACGACTCTTCGACCAGCTCGTTGAGGTCCAGGGAATGGTGTTGCGCCGGCTCCTTCCTGAGCATGGACCGCAGCCGCTGGATCACCGCGCGTGCCCGGTGGTCGCTCTTGACGATGTCGGACAGGATCTCCGGAATCTGCTCCGTCCGCGGGGGGGTCTGCGCCAGGAAGCGCTGCGCGGCCTGTGCATTGCTAAGGATTGCCGCCAGCGGCTGGTTGAGCTCGTGGGCCAGAGAACCCGACAACTCGCCCAGCATGGCAACCCGTGAGAGGTGCGCGAGCTCGTCGCGGTGGCGGGCGGTGGCCTGCTCCTGCTCCAGCCGGTGGGTGATGTCGACCACCGAGGCCAGCACGAGCAGACCCTGGTCGGTGGCCATCGGGCTGAGCACGGTCTCGACCGGGAACTCGCTGCCGTCCTTGCGCAGTGCGACCAGCTCGCGGCCGGCATCCATGGCAAGCGTTTGCGGGGCCTTCGCATAGCCGCGGCGAAGGTCGGCGTGTGGACCACGCAGCCGCTCCGGCAAGAGTCTGTCCACCGGCCCTCCGACCAGCTCGGCTCGCGGGTAGCCGAACAGGCCTTCGGCCTGCACATTCGCCAGAACGATATTGCCCTTGTCGTCGACCACGAGGATCGCGCTGGGCACGGCCTCGACGACGGCGCGGAAACGCATCTCGCTGGCGCGAAGCCGTTCGGCCAGCTGCTTTGAGGCGATCAGGTCCCAGCTGAGTTCGTAGCCCATGGCCAGGACGATGACGAACACACCCGGCATGACCATGGAGGGCGCATGCACCCATCCCAACGTGCTCAGCGCGCCGAAGCCGCCGGCGCCGGCAACACAGGCCACGACGGCCCCACCGACGACAGCTGCACGCCGACGCGCATTGGTACCGCCTCGTCGCCACAGTGTCACGGAGGCGTCGACGACGAACGCGATCAGCAGCAGGTTGCTGATCTGAGCCAGGATCGCCCACACGTTGGGGCTACCGATCGGTCCCTTCACGACGACGTCACCCCACAGCGCCAGCTGGTCCAGCGAGTACACCTCGCTGAAGTTGAGGTTGACGCCGGTGAGGAAGTTCGCAGCGAGCGCGGCAACCCGGAAGCCACAGGCCGTCCAGGCCATCCAGAGCCTGCCGGCATCGAAATGGAAGCGGACGAACCAGACAATCGACAGGATCACAACCGCCAGCGGCACATGCGCCGAGCGCAGCGTGGCGGCATGAACGGCGGGCGAGGGCGCCTGCATCATCGCCAACTCGAAAGCGCCGAACGCCGTGGCAGAGGCTGCGAGCGCGAAGAACAGCAGATGGGCGTACTGCGACCTGTTCTTGACCCAGACGAACAGGTGAATGATGCCAAGCGTCAGGCTCGCCGCCGACATGCCTATCCAGACGATTTGTACCCAGTTCATCGCTTCCCGATGATGATCGGGGTGGTGCCAGTTGGGAAGACGGGCGACAGGGAGGGCGCTATGCTGCCAGCCATTCCAGGGACGGGCACACGTCCCGACGCGGGGGATCAACATGCTCAGTCGTCGACCGGTAGCGTTCCTTTTCATCGCACTCGGACTCGGTTGCGCAACGCCATTGCAGGCGGCCTCGCTGGGCGGTGAGGTTCGCGATCTCAACGGCAGGCCCGTTGAAGGCGCGATGGTCACCGTCTCCACCGCGCTGCCTGGCCCGACGGCCACCACGGCGTTCACCGATTCCGCCGGCAGGTTCACGTTTCCGGCCAGCGGGTCTTACACGACGGACGGCCTGAAGGTCGGCCTACGTGCGCTGGGCTTTGAGCTGCTCGAGAGCCGCACACGCGCGACCGGGAGCGATGCGCTGGATCTCACCGTGGTGGTCAGGGCGACTGCCAACCAGATCCAGTCGGCGCCGGCATCGGCCTGGCTCGGTCGTGTCGCGGATCACGATGCCAATGCGTCCTTCATCATGGACTGCGTCGGGTGTCACCAGGTGCCGGGAGCGTATTTCCGCACCTACGCCGGAGCCATGGCCGACGTGCCGGGCGAGAACCGCAGGGAGATCTCGCGACTGGGCTTCGAGGCGATGGTCAAGTACATGAACTTCATCTCCGCGCAGGAGTTCAGTCGCGGGCCGAATCCGCCGCCGCTCGATGCGCACAATGTCTATTCCGTTGGCAACGGGGAGGAGGTCGTGGATTTCCTCGTCGGCCGTTTCCCTGGCCGCATGGAACAGGTCTCGGGTTACCAGTGGGGCGCGCCGCTGGCAGTCACGCCCCGGACTGCGATCTACGAGTACGAACTGCCCAGGCCCAATGCCATTCGCGAAGCCGTGCTGCTCGGCAACCCGCAGAAGCTCTACGTGGCGGACGTCGCCTCCAATCGCATGCTCACCGTGGACCCGGTGACCGGGCAAACGGGTGCACTGGAGATTCCGTGGAAGGATCCGGTCGGTCCGCACACGCTGCACCGCGGCCCGGATGGCACGCTGTGGATCGCGCCGTTCGTCACCAGTGTTGTCGCGCAACTCGATGTGACGAACAACACCTGGAAGACGTTCCCGATGAAGACCACCGCGGGAAAGGGCGTGGGCATCCATGACCTGGGTGCCGGCGCGGATCATGAGCTGCTGACCGACAAGGCCGGCAACATCTGGTTCTCGGACATCGTCAACGATGCGGTCGGCTATCTTGATCCGAAGACGGGCAACATCGAGATCTACCCGGCGCCGAAGGTACCGGGCCGCGAGCGCAATGGCTCGCTCTACGGTTTCGTGATGGCTCCGGACCAGGAGCATGTCTGGTTCACCGAGCTGGCCATAGGCCGCATCGGCAGCTTCAACGTCCGCACGCGCAAGTTCGAGGACTCGGTGCTGCTGCCGCTGAACAGCGGCCCGCGACGCATCGCCATCAGCGAGGACGGGATCCTCTACGCCGCGCTGTACGGTTCGGGGCAGCTGTTCGCCTACGACACGAAGCGGCACAAGGCGGTCGGCACGTACGATCTCCCGGACCGCGCCAGCGCGCCGTATGCGACGACCTGGGATCCGGTGCGCAAGGTGGTGTGGATCCCGACTTCCAATGCCGACGTGATCTACCGGTTCAACCCGGCGGACGGCTCCATGGCCGTGCTGCCGATGCCGCGCACCGGCGCGTTCCTGCGCATGGTGGATGTGGATCCGGCCTCCGGCCGCCTGGTCACTTCCTACGCCAACATCGTCGAGCAGGTGCACGGTCCGCGCATGGCGCTGATCATCGAGCCCGGTGACGGGGCCTATGCCGCGCGGAACGGAGGTGCGCGATGAAAACTTTCCGCTGGATTGCAGGGATCGCCGCGGCCGTGATCGTTCCAGTGGCCGCAGGCGCCGATGACGCCGGTGCTGCGCTGGCGAAAGCCAGTCGCTGCGACAGCTGCCACGATGCGGTCCGCGTGCTCATCGGCCCGCCGTACCAGGCCATCGCGGCGCGCTATGCCAACGACCGGCAGGTGATGGAGACGGTGCTGGCGCGAAAGATCCTTGTTGGAGGTGGCGGCAACTGGGGTGTGGTGCCGATGGTGCCCAACGAACACGTCAAGGCGGACGAAGCGCGGTCGCTGGCGCGCTGGGTGCTGGATCAGCAGCCGAAGTAGGCGTGGGACGGTTCAGCTGACACGCAGTCTCAGCAGGCTGATCACAGCCGCGATCAGCGCCGCAACCGCGCCAGCCCGCAGCAGCATTGGCCCGGAGGCGAGCCCCATCCAGTGAAAGCCCGCGGCCACGGCAACCGCGCCGGTGGTCTGGCCCAGCAGCCGCGCGGTGGCCAGCATGCCTCCGGCCGCGCCGGAGCGCGCACGCGGTGCGGCCGTGACAATCGTGCGGTTGTTGGGTGACTGGAAGAACCCGAACCCGGCGCCGCACAACGCCATGCGCCACAGGATGTCGGCGTTGCCCGGCGAGTCCCCCAGCAGCGACAGCGACAGCAGGCCGATCGCGAACACGGCAAGGCCGATCCCGCCGAGCAGTCCGGCCGGGTAGCGGTCGGCCAGGCGTCCCGCCAGCGGCGCCGTGACGCCCACCGCAAGTGGCCACAGAGTCAACAGCAGCCCGGTCTCCATCACGCTGCGATCGAGCATGCCCTGCAGCATGAAGGGCAGCGTGACGAAGGCGAGCATCTGCGCGGCGAACGTGATGACCGAGGTGGCGATCGAGAGCGAGAACAGCGGAATCCGCAGCAGGTCCAGCGGCAGCAGCGGAGCGGGGCGAGTCCAGTCGCGGCGTACGAGCAGCACGCCGGCCAGCAGCCCGGTCAGCAACAGCGGCACGCCCGTTCGCACCTCGCCGCGGGCGAGCGTCTCCACGCCGAACACCAGTGTGCTGAGCGCCACTGCGCTCAACAGCGCCGAGACGTAGTTGGGTCGACCGCCATGGCCGGTGGAATGGGGCAGCGCACGCAGGCCGATGAACAGGGAGGCCAGTCCTATCGGCACGTTGATGAGGAACAGCCAGGACCAGGAGGCGACGCTGAGGATCAAGGCGGCGATGGTCGGGCCTGATGCCGCCGAGATCGACAGCACCAGCGCGTTGTAGCCGATGCCCTTGCCCAGCATCGACTGGGGATAGGTGGCGCGCACCAGCGCGGCGTTCATGCTCATGATGGCCGCAGCGCCGATGCCCTGGAACATGCGCGCGGCGATGAGCGTTTCAAGGCTGTTCGCCAGCGCACAGGCGATGGAGCCCACGATGAAGATCGCGAGCCCCGGCAGGTAGACGCGGCGATACCCGATCCGATCGCCCAGGGCGGCCAGCGGCAGCAGCAGCGCGGTGATCGCGAGCTGGTAGGCGTTGATGATCCAGATGGATACCGCGGCCGGTGTGTCGAGTTCCGCGGCAATGGTGGGCAGCGCGATATTGGCGATCGAGCTGTCGAGCACCGCCATGGCAATGGCGAGCCAGATGGCGAGCACGGACCAGTAGCGGCGTGGCTTGGGCAGGCCGTCCACTTTTCAAATCCTGCCCGGAGGTACCTGCATCGCCTCCTATTGTGCGCAAGTCGCGCGCGGTTTGCGCTTAGCGGAACCCGCCGGTGGATGCCACGTAGCTGTCCAGGTCGCGCTGGAAGGCTTCGCGGTCCGCCTCCAGCTGCCGGATGCGCGCCTTGAGTTGTCCCTGGCGCTCGGCCAGATCCTTGGCGTCCAGCAGGGCCTGGGCCCGCGTCACGTTGTCGACGGTCGGAGTGAGGATCAGCGCGGAGACTGCGACCAGGTCCCGTTCCGACTGGGCAAGCTCCCGATGGCTCGCCTCCAGTGCATTGGCGGCATTGGCCACGCGCGATCGCAGGCTGTAGAGCTCGTAGCCCTGGTCGTAGGAATTCTGGAAGTCCGCTTTCAGGTCAGCGGGGCAGGAGCTCGCGAGTCCGGCGCCGCGCACGCCGAGCCGATAGCCATTCTCGGGCTGGCAGAACTCGCGCAGTCCCTGCTCCCGTCCCGCCTGGTAGGCATCGAGGTCCGGCGAGACGCCGTGCTTGCCGCAGGCCTTGCGATGCTGGGCGATGCGATCGCCGGAATAGCCCGCGACACCGTCTTCGTAGCCGGCCGTGCGCCAGTCCAGCGCAAGGCATTCGCTCTCGTTCATGGATGCGCAGCCGGCGAGGCCCAGGACCAGCAGGGCGCCAGCGAGCAACTTCAGCTTCAGCGGAGCAATGGCGTTCATCGGAATCTCCCTCTACTGCGCAATCAGGCTAGCAGCGCAAGACTGAACCTCGCGTGAAGCCACTCGCACTTGTCCGAGGAGGGGGGGATTTGACAGATTCCGGCGGTGGCGGGAGCAGCCCGCCGAAGGCGCTAGTGCTTCGCGGGTTCGAACGCCACGCCCAGGCGCCGCGCGGCGGACGCCAGTGGTCGGTCTGCGGTCCAGAGCAGTGTGCCCGGCGTCAGCAGCACCGAGGCCAGCAGCGCGGCGTCTACTGCGCCGCAGCCAGAACCGGCAAGCCGGTGGTGCTCGACCAGGGCAAGGACTTCCTCCGGCGCGGCAATCGTGGGCTGACCCAGGTTGCGCAGGCTGTCGAGCGTACGGGCGCGCGGAGCTGGCGGCGTACCACAGGCGATCTCGATGATGACGAGGGGATGGCAGAAGACCTGGTCATCGAGCAGCAGCTTCTGCAGGGCCACTTCGGACCGGCGGAAGTGGCTCACCCAGATCGACGTATCGGCCAGGACGCCCGCCATGCTGCGTCAGGTGCCGGGACGCCGCCGGGGAACAGGCTTCATCTCAGGTGCCCGACCGCCCAGAGCGGCAAGTCGCTTGGCCGACTGCACGCGGATGAAGGTCTTCACCGCTTCCCGGAAAAGGTCCGACTTGTCCATTCCTGGATCGGCCATGGCCAGCGCCTTGTTGTAGATCTCGTCGTCGAGGGTAACGGTGGTTCGCATCGGGGTATACACCTGAATTGATGCTGATCATCATCATTTTTGATGCGACCCGGCGGCACGTCAAGACAACCGGGTGCATCGGCTAGGATGACGGATATGCGCAGTCACGTAGCCGCACTCTGCGCCGCTGCACTGCTATGCGCCTGCGGCGGCCGTGATCCCGTGCCCGGGCCGGGCGTCGCCCCGCTCCGCGCGGTGGCTGCGCACCCGATGGATTTCGACCTGACGGCAGAAGGTGTGGCCGTGCGCGATCCGGGCGGGGGTCCCAACGCCTTCCGTGCCGAGTGGTCAGGCAGGACGCCGGCCGGATTGAACCTGACTGGCGCGCGGATCACCGGCACTACCTTTGACACCGGGGATTTCCAGGTCACCGTGATCGCCTCGGACAAACGGGGCGGTGAGTCACGCTACCCCGTTCGTCTCACGATCGCGCCCAACCTCCCGCCGCCGGTCGCAAGCGTCATCGCAAATCGCGTCGTCGCGCCAGGTACCTTCGTGGATATCGATGTCCTGCAGGGTGGTGCGTCATTCGGGAATGATCCGGAAGGCGACGCCGTAACCTGGTCCGTGTCGCTGTCGCCGGCGGCCCAGGCGTTGCGGATATCGGGTACCCGCATCTCGGGAACATTCGGCTCGCAAGGTGCGGTGCGCGCACGCGTCATTGCGACCGACGCCCATGGAGCGCAGTCCCAATTCGACTTCGTCATCGCCGTGCCTGGGTCCGAGCCCGGAAGGCCGAAGCTGCCCGCCAGGCCCTACACCTACGATCCTTCGAAGCTCGCACTGCCGTTGCTCATGAAGCCCGGGCAGCCCGGTGGCGGACCTTTGTCCGACACGACGCCCGCGCACAATCCCGTCACCGATGCGGGTGCCACGCTGGGTCGCGTGCTCTTCTACGACAAGCGCCTCTCATCCACGCAGACGCATGCCTGCGGATCCTGCCATGAACAGAAGCGGGGCTTTGCCAATGGCACTGCCTTCCCGGTTGGCGTCACGGGTGAACCCTCGCGCCGCAACGCCATGGGCCTGTCCAACGTCCAGTTCAACCGGGCGAACCGGTTCTTCTCGGATGCGCGCGTGGAGTCGCTCGAGCGGCTGGTGCTGATGCCCATCGAGGATCCCGCCGAGCTGGCCAGTTCCCTGCCACTGGTTGTCGCCAGGCTCTCGTCCACCGACTTCTACCCGCAACTCTTCGAGGCGGCATTCGGCACACCAGAGGTGACGGCCGAGCGCATTTCGTGGTCCCTCGCACAATTCCTGCGATCCCTGAAATCCTTCTCCTCGCCGTTCGACCGGTTCTCGAATCCGGTTGAGGGGCAGGACAGTGTTCCTGTTTCGAGCGTCTTCACGCCTCTCGCGCTGGAAGGCCAGGATCTCTTCCGCGAGTTGTCCTGTCATATCTGCCATCGCGACAGTTTCCACATCATGGGTGGGCCAACCGGCAATGGTCTCGATGTCGTGCCGGCCGATCCAGGTGCGGGAGAGGGCCGATTCCGGTCGGGCTCGCTGCGCAACATCGAGCGCACGGCCCCCTACATGCATGACGGACGGTTCGCGACGATGCGCGAGGTGATCGATCACTATGATCACGGCATGAAGAGCGTGGACCCGCTGGCCACGGCGCTCACCGATCCGGCGACCGGCGGACCGAAGCGGATGAATCTCACGGAGCGGCAGAAGGCTGCTCTGGAGGCATTTCTTCTGACACTGACCGACGAGGAGTTCCTCTCCGATGTCCGGTTCTCCGACCCGTTCCGGTAGCTCGCTCATTACAGTTTGCTATCTCGGTAGAGCCGGGCGTCATGGGTAATTGCGGGTGACCGCCCCATATTGAATGGACGCAGACAGGCAACACCTGCAGGAGGTCCTTCAATGAGTCAGTCCAAAGTGCTCCACGCCAGCGATGCATCGTTCCAGGGTGACGTGCTGCAGTCCGACAAGCCCGTGCTGGTCGATTTCTGGGCGGAATGGTGCGGACCCTGCAAGTCCATCGCGCCGATCCTGGAAGACGTTGCCAACGCGCGGCAGGATTCGTTGCGCGTGGTCAAGGTCAATATCGACGAGAGCCCGGAACTGGCGCGCCGTTTCGGCGTGCGCAGCATTCCGACGCTGATCCTGTTCCAGGGCGGCCAGCCCCAGGCCCAGAAGGTGGGCGCGCTGCGTCGTGTCGAACTGGACGCGTTCCTGGACCGGTAGGCGGTCGGGTGCAGTCAGTCCGTGAACACCACGAGCTTGCGCGAATCGATCAGCCACTTCCCGTCGCGCTTCACCAGGTGGTCCTCCGAACGCCCGAAGCCGCCGGCGACGTAGCGCTTCTCCTCGCCCTTGCGCAGCGTCTGCCAGTAGGACTGGTACAGCGCCTCGGTCGGGCTGACGAACGAGACGCGTTCATTGCTGATCACGTGGTAGATCGCGCCGGGCGGCTTGCCCGCCTTGCGATTCGCGGCCTGGCGCGCCGCCAGGTCGGTGACGATGTTGCGGATCGCAGCGTGACCCTTGATGATCCTGCCGTTGGAGTCGATCACGGCGTCTTCGGTGAAGAGCGACACATAACCGTCGGCATCGAGCGCATCGACGCTCCAGACGTACTTCTGCATCACTTCCTTGATGGCAACGCGGTCTGACAGCTCGCGCAAGGTTTCCGCGTCCTGCGCGAACAGGGGTGTGCACAAGACCATCAAGCCAAGCCCAGCCAGGATCCTGTTCATCGTTCCTCTCCCCGTGCCACAGGCTCGAAAAGGCCCATTCCCGGCACCTTAACCCCTAAACTCCGCCGATGAAACCGACCCCCGAAACCGCTCCCGTCCCGTTTTCCGACCTGGGCCTGTCCGAAGCCGTGCTCCGGGCGGTCAAGACCATCGGCTACGAGTCCGCCTCGCCCATCCAGGCGGCCACCATTCCTGCACTGCTCGAGGGCGCGGACATCCTGGGCCAGGCCCAGACGGGCACCGGCAAGACGGCGGCCTTCGCGCTGCCCATCCTCTCGAAGATCGACCTGAAGCGGCACGCGCCCCAGGCGCTGGTGCTGGTGCCGACGCGCGAGCTGGCCATCCAGGTCGCCGAGGCCTTCCAGAAGTACGCGTCCGGGCTGAACGGCTTTCACGTGCTGCCGATCTATGGTGGCCAGAGCTATGTGCCGCAGCTCAATGCGCTGAAGCGCGGGACCGCAGGTCATCGTCGGCACGCCGGGCCGCATCATCGATCACCTGGAGCGCGGCACGCTCAAGCTCGACGGCATCCGCACCGTGGTGCTGGACGAGGCCGACGAGATGCTGGCCATGGGATTCGCCGATGCGATGGAGGCCATCCTCTCGCAGACGCCGGCCGAGAAGCAGGTGGCCCTGTTCTCCGCGACCATGGCGCCGAACATCCGCCGCATCGCGCAGCGGCACCTGAAGAATCCGCGCGAAGTCGTCATCAAGGGCAAGACCGGCACGGCGGCCAACATCAAGCAGAGCTACTGGATGGTCAGCGGCCTGCACAAGCTCGATGCGCTGACGCGCATCGTCGAGGTCGCCGATTTCGACGCCATGCTGGTGTTCGTGCGCACCAAGCAGTCCACGGTGGAGCTGGCCGAGAAACTGCAGGCGCGCGGGTTTGCCGCCGTTGCGCTGAATGGCGACATCCAGCAGTCGCATGCGCGAGAAGACCGTGGCGCAGCTCAAGGCCGGCAAGATCGACATCCTCGTCGCCACCGACGTGGCCGCGCGCGGCCTGGACGTGGAGCGCATCACGCATGTGGTGAACTTCGACGTGCCCTACGACACCGAGTCCTATGTGCACCGCATCGGGCGCACCGGTCGCGCGGGTCGCAGCGGCGAGGCCATCCTGTTCATCGCGCCGCGCGAGCGCAACCTGCTGCGACTGATCGAGCGCGCCACGCGTCAGACCATCGAGCCGCTGAGCCTGCCGAGCGTGGACGACGTGAACACGCGTCGCCTCGGCAAGTTCAAGGCGCGCATCGGCGAAGCGCTGGCCGGTAGTTCCAGCGGAGTTCTATCGCAAGGCCGTGCAGGAAGTGGCGCTGGAAACCGGCGCCGACCTGCTCAGCGTGGCTGCAGCCCTGGCGTCCATGGTCGAGGGTGCGGCACCCGTGCAGTCGAGCTGGCGCGAGAACCCGACAGCGTGCCAGCCGAGCGGCCGGAGCGACCCGAGCGTGCAGAGCGGGCGAAGCGTCGCGAAGAAGACGCGCCGCCGCTGCCGGAAGTGGCAGGAAGGTGGCTTTGCCTTCGAGGACGACGGCCAGCAGATCGCCTGGCGCCTTGCGGTGGGCCATCGGCATGGGGCGCAGCCCGGCAGCATTGTCGGAGCCATCGCCAACGAGGCCCGGCTGCACGGATCACAGATCAACGGCGTGGACATCCGCGCCGACTACACGCTGGTGCGCCTGCCGGCGAACCTGCCGAAGGCTGTCCTGGCCCGACTCTCGAAGGTGCGGATCCGCGGCCAGGAGCTGGATCTGCAGGCGGACGGCGGGCCTCGTCCGCGGCCGCAGACCAAAGGTCATCGCAAGGGGCCCAAGCGCGATCACTGAGTGCACGACGCGGTGGTTGCCGTGTTCATTGGCAGGATCAGGCTGGCTTCGTGAGCTGCTCAAGGGCGCCCAGCATCCGCAGGGCGTCCTCCCTGCTGTCCCCGCACATGCTGCGGACCGGCCGCAGCGATGCACACACTGCAGGGCGTTCCGGCCTGCCAAACAGCCTGCATTGCAGCTGCTCATCCAGCTGAACGCACGGCACGCCTGCAGCCTTTCCGGCCGGCATGCCGGGAATCGGGCTTGAGATCGAAAGCGCGATGCAGCAGGCGCCGCAGCCGCGGCGACAATCGATCGCGGGTTCTCTTTCGGCGCGGCCCTGGGATTGGAGCATGGGGTCCCGGGTCAGCTCAGGATGACCGGGATGGCTCGGCAGTTTCCGCCGCCATGTTTCGCAGTGCCTGCTCGAACACCTCAGGCGGTTGGCCGCCCGAGATCAGCCACTTCTCGTTGACCACGATGCCGGGCACCGCATGGATGCCACGTGACTGCCATAGCTTCTCCTCGGCGCGGACTTCCCCGGCGTAGCGGCCAGTGGCCAGCACCTCGCGTGCCTCGTCCGCATCGAGACCTGCGGACAGGGCGGTGGCCACGAGGACTTCGCTGTCCGACACGTTCAGGTTGTCGGTGAAGTTGGCCTTGAACAGCGCCTGCTTGAGCGCCAGCTGGCGTCCCATCGACTCCGCCCAGTGCAGCAGTCGGTGCGCATCGAACGTGTTGTAGATGCGGCTGTTCGCGTTGGAGTTGATCTCGAAGCCCACGCCAGCGGCCCGATCACGCAGCATCAGGCGACTGGCCTCGAGCTGATCCGGTCCCGAGCCGTATTTCTGCGCGATATGCTCGTCGATGTTCTGGCCGGCGCTGCCCATATCCGGGTTCAGCTCGAAGGGACGAAACCTGATGGCGACCTCGAGGTCACCTGCCATTCGGCGCAGCGCCTCCTGCAGGCTGTACAGGCCTATCGCGCACCAGGGGCAGGCCACGTCGGACACGAAGTCTATCTTCAGGGGCTGTGCCACGAGGGTGCTCCATTGCATCAAGTGTCGGCAATCATAGTGGATCCGGCGCTCCCATCGAGCCGAGAAAATGCTAATGTCCCGGTACAACCGATTCGCGTTGGAGTCATTCGAGTGAAACTGGATGTCGCGCGCTGGATCATCGTGTTTCCGTTTGTCGCTGCGCTTGCCGCCTGTGCCTCGGGCGGGTCGAAGGTTGTCGCGGATGTGGCACGCTGCACCAGCCCGGCCCGCCCTGCGATGACCGCACCCGGATGCCCGCTGCCAGGATCGGCCAAGGATTACCGGCTGGTGGTGCGCATGGGGGAGGAGTATCTACTGCAGGCGCGTCGGCGTCACCGGGTCACGGCTTTCCTCCAGGGAGATCTGCATGACCAGGGACGAGATGCAGATGTCCCTTGAAGAAAGCCAGCTGTTGCTGCGGGAGATGCAGGACGCTGGCGCGCGAAATGGACTCAACATGGGCCAGTAAGGTCACTCCCGTCGGATGTGTCCTACCGGTCGCAGCAGGACCGCTGACTGCGCGGGTCCCCTCCCGTTGATACCCTGCAGGATTGTAAATTCATCCCACTGCAGATTGCGGTGCGGTAACCAGTTTGAATGGAGCAGCCATGTACGCACTTCCCCCGCTTCCCTATGCCCACGATGCCCTCGAGCCCGTCATCGGCACCGTGACCATGCAGACCCACCACGGCAAGCACCACCAGCGCTATGTCACGGTGATGAACGAGATCGCCGGCGATTCGAAGTTGCCGCTCGAGGAGCTGATCGCCGACGCGAAGAAGCGCGGCGACAACAAGCTGTTCAACAATTCCGCGCAGGCGTGGAACCACGCATTCTTCTGGGAGTCGATGACGCCGAAGCCGGCTCCGCCAGCGGGTGCGGTGAAGGAGGCGATCGGCGGGGCGTTCGGTGGCCTTGAAGGGCTCAGGAAGGAATTCATCGCCAAGGGCGCCGCTCAGTTCGGGTCCGGGTGGACATGGCTGGTCGCAAGCGACGGCAAGCTGCAGGTGGTGACGACGCACGATGCCGACCTGCCTTGGCTGGGCAGCGCCGCGGCGCCGTTGCTGGTGTGCGACGTCTGGGAGCATGCCTACTACCTGGATTACAGGAACGAGCGCGATCGATTCCTCGGCACCTGGTTCGACAAGCTTGCCAACTGGGACTTTGCGGCGAAACAACTGGCCGGCGGCGCCGGACGCTATCGATATCCCGCGCCGGCCTGAGTCCGGCCGAGCGTCCCGGCCGTCGGATCTTTCCTACTGGACACTGCGAGTCCGTGAGCCATCCTCACGGATTCCGGCTGACTTCGCGCGCGGCGCTTCGCAGCCATCCTTTGCACCAACGGCCCCGTTGCCAAGGGCTGAACAGCAGAGGAAAAGCCCGTGAAATCGATCTTGCAGTCTGGCCTCATCGCGCTGGCTTTCGGACTGGTTGGCGTTGCGAATGCGGATGCGCCACCGCGGAAGCCCGCTGTTTCCACGGCCGCCATCGGATTCTCCACGCTGGATGCAAACACCGACGGCAGTGTCTCCACTGCCGAAGTGCAGTTTGTCGACGACCTGCGTGCCGACTTCGCCACGCTCGACGTGAATCGCGATGAAAAGCTCTCGCCTGGCGAATTCGCCAAGTGGAGCCGCGCGGGCAAGGACCGCTGACAGACTACCGGTTGACGACAGCCTCAAGGGCCATCGGATACCGGTCACCGAGCACGGAGATCTTCTCTCCCGCAAACCGGATCTCCTGCACTTCCGCCGCCGTGAGAGTCACGTCCACGGCGGCGGCATTTTCTTCCAGTCGCGCAAGTTTTGTCGTGCCGGGGATAGGCACGATCCAGGGCTTGCTGGCCAGCAGCCAGGCCAGCGCGATCTGCGCCGGCGTTGCGCCCTTGAGCCGCGCGAAATTCTCCAGCAGCTCGACCAATGCATGATTGGCCTTGCGTGCCTCCGGCGTGAAGCGAGGCAGCGTGCTGCGGAAGTCCCCGGGCTCCAGCGGTGCGCTTTCATCGAGCTTGCCCGTCAGGAAGCCACGGCCCAGGGGGCTGAACGGGACGAAGCCGATGCCCAGTTCCTCGCACGTCGGCAGGATCTGCTCCTCCACCTCGCGCCACCACAGCGAGTACTCGCTCTGCAATGCCGTGACGGGCTGCACGGCGTGTGCACGCCGGATGATCGCGACACCCGCTTCGGATAGACCGAAGTGCCGCACCTTGCCTTCACGTATCAGATCGCCGACGGTTCCGGCCACGTCCTCGATGGGCACTGCCGGGTCGACGCGGTGCTGGTAGAACAGGTCTATGCAGTCGGTGCGCAGCCGGCGCAGCGAGCCTTCACAGACCTCGCGGATGCGTTCAGGCCGGCTGTCGAGTGCCGGGAAGGCGTTGGCCTTGCCGCCGAACTTCGTCGCCAGCACGACCTGGCTGCGCACGGGCTCGAGGCCCTCGCCGAGCAGTTCCTCGTTGACCAGCGGGCCGTAGCCTTCGGCGGTGTCGAAGAACGTGATGCCCCGATCGACCGCGGCGCGCAGCAGGCCGATCATCTCGCGCCGGTCGGGCAACGGCAGGTAGCCGTGGCTCATGCCCATGCAGCCGAGGCCGATGGCCGAGACGCGAAGCCCGGAGCGGCCAAGTTCGCGCTGCTGCACGGCCTGGTGCCCCGTCCCTAGTAGGGGAGCGTCGCCATCTGGAGGCTGCGGTAGGCGAATTCGAGGAACTGACTCGGGTCGCCCAACTGCTTCAGGAGGGGGCTGCCGATCAGCGGCCGGTCCGCCACGATGGGCACAACGCCCTTGAAGTCCTTGCCGGCATTGAACTCGGCAACGTCCTTTGGTCCGAGGCCCTTGTTGAACAGCACGAAGAACTGCTTGAACAGCTCCCAGTACAGGTCCTTCATTTTCACCACGTCGGCGCCGGTCATCACCGGGCCGTTGGCCGGCACCACGAGCGTGTCGGGCTTCACGAGCCCGGAGAGGATCTCGTACGAGCGCAGGAAGCCGTGCATGAAGCCGCCGTTGAGGTAGTCGATCACAGGCCAGCGGTCGGAGGTCACTGGTCCCCCGGCGACAATCACGTTGCGCTTCGGGAAGTACACGTACAGGTCGCCGCCGGTGTGGGCGCCCGGCAGGTGGCCGCACTGCACCGCCTCGCCCGCAAAATCGAACGCGACCTGGTCGTAGGTGGTCTTCGTCGCGCGCGCGGACTCCGGCAGCGGCTCGATGACGCCGTCGAACAGGGGCGAGCGCACCTTGCGGCCGGCGTACAGCCGCGTGACCTCGTGGCCGATGATCGTGCCGCCGCCCTTGCCGACCGCCTCGTTGAGGCCGGTCTGCTCCGGGTGCCAGTGCGTGTTGACGAGCGTGTCGATGCGCCGCGTGCCGAGCCTGCCGTGCACGGCCTTCAGCAGCAGCGCCGAGTTCACCGCGAGGCCGCCATCGACCAGCAGAGCGCCGTCCGGGCCGGGAAGTGCGACCACGTTGCAGCCGGCGCCGGCGAACAGCGCGAGGCCCGCGATGTCCTCTCGCTTGATGTCCTTCGCGGACACCTTCTTGCCGACGAATGGTCTGGTCAACAGCGAATAGTCGATGCCGGCGGGGGGCGGGGCGCCGAGCAGCGGCGCGGCAGCGCCCAGCAGCGGCACAGCGGTGAGCATCTGCGCACTGTCACGCAGGAAGTTGCGACGGGAAGTGGTCATGGGAATCCTGTTAGCGCGTTACGACCGATTCCACCGGCCAGAGCACGGAGTCGTACACGGCCGTGGCAATGGGCGGGCCCTGCGGCGGCCAGTCCGGGATCGTGCTCGAGTTCGACATTCGCGCCGAGCTTGCGCAGGCTGGCGGCCAGCGCGTTGTTCGGCGGCTGCGCCATCGCAAGGAAAGGCACGTAGCCGCGACCCATCGCGTAGTCGAGCGCGGTGAGTCCGTCTTCGTCCTTCGCGTTGATGTCGAGGCCGAGGTCCAGCAGCGCCTGGATCAGCTGTGGGTTGCCGCCGTTGCGCACCACGTAGTGCAGCGCCGAGCCGCCGCGCGTGCGGGCCAGGAAGTGCCGCTTGGACATCAGGTTGACGTCCGCGCCGGCTTCAGCGAGCAGCTTGACCAGCTCGACCTGCGGATTGGTGCGCGGTGCGCGCGGAGCGCCCTCGTCATCACCCTCGGGACTGTCGCCCGGAGGCCCGCCAGCTCCAGGCGGAGGACCGCCACCCGGAGGACCGCCACCGAGGCACCTGGACCCCCGCGGCCACCGCCCCGGGCGCTTACCGCCATGATGATCGGGCCGCGGCCGTCGGCCGTGGCCAGGTGCGGATTGGCGCCGTTCGCCAGGAGCAACTTCACGACCTCGATGTTGCCGGTGCCGGCGGCGACCAGGAACGGCGTGAGCCCGCGGTCCGCAGCGCCGCCGAAGCCCGAGGCGCCGAAATGCTGCTGCTGGTTCGGATTGGCGCCGCGCTCCACCAGCAGGTTCACCAGCTCGCGGCCGGTGGCCTTGTTCGGCCGGTCGTTGTCCAGCGGGTTGCGGTTGTTCGCCGACTGCATGTTGCTGATGGCCACGTGCAGCGGCGAGCGGCCGAACCAGTCCCACTGGTTGACGTCGGCACCGGCCTCGACGAGGCGCTTGGCGATGTCCCAGTTGGAGTTGAGCATGGCCACCGAGAGCGGCGACGACCTCGGAAGGATCGCCCAGGTTCACGTCGGCCTTGTGCTTCAGCAGGATCTCCACGCACTCGCGGCAGTTCTCGCGCGCCGCGTACAGCAGCGGCGTCAAGCCGCCGCGGTCCAGCGACTTGGCGCGGCTTTCGGCCTGGACCACGCGCTGGTAGTCGCGGATCGCGCTGCGGGCGTTGACGTTGGCGCCCTTCGAGGCCAGGAACTCGACCATCGCCGGGTGGCGGCGCGCCACCGCCCACATCAGCGGCGTCTGCCCGCCAAAGCTCTCGACCGCGTCGACCTTCGCGCCAGCCTTCAACAGCAGTTTCGCTGCCTCGACGTTGCCGGCGCGCGCCACCAGGTGCAGCGCCGTCTCGCCGTCGGCGTTGGGGGATTCCGGATCGGCGCCGGCCTTCAGCAGCAGCGCGATCAGCTCGGTGTTGGCGCTGTCGGCGGCCAGCTGCATCGCGTTGACGCCGTAGGAGTTGGTTGCGTGCACGTCGGCGCCGGCCTTGATCAGCCGCTTCGCCTCGGCGACGTCGCCCTCGAAGGCCGCCCACTGCAGCGGCGTGCTGCCGTCGGCCCTGACCGGTTCATCGACGTTGTCGGCCGCCACGCTGGCGCGCAGCCAGAAGAGCGGCTGCGACCGCAGTCACCGCGATTCCCCCTCGTGCCATTGCCTTACGCCTCGCTGAACGTGCCGGTGGCGTCGCCGAAGCGCTCCAGCTTCACGTCCGCGCGCTGCGCCATCGTCAGCAGGATGTTGGCCAGCGGCGTGTCCTTCGGGGCGGAGATGTGCTGGCCACCCTTGAAGTTGCCACCCTTGCCCAGGATCACCACCGGCAGCTGGCTGCAGTTGTGCAGGTCCGAATTGCCGAGGTTCGACCCGTACAGGAACATCGTGGTGTCGAGCAGGTTCTTGTCGCCTTCCTTGATGCTCTGCAGCTTCTGCGCGAACTTCGCGAAGCGCTCCATCTGGTAGGTCTGCACGCGGCGCAGCTTCTCCTGCTTGTCCGGATCCTCGCCGTGGTGCGACAGCGGGTGGAAGGCCTCGTCCACGTTCACCGTCGGGAACGTGCGCATCGAGGCTTCCTTGATCATGCGCACCGAGGCGACGCGCGTCTGGCCGGTCTGGTAGGCCAGCGCGATCATCTCGAACTGCACGTCGACCAGTTCGGTGAAGTCATCCGGCGTGCCGCGCGGCGCGTCGGGCAGTTCTCCCAGGCTGTCGGCCTTGGCCATCAGCTTCGAGACGCGGCCTTCGACCTCGCGGACCGACTCCAGGTAGTCGCTCACCAGCGCGCGGTCGGAGGCGCCGAGCTTGCGGTTGAGGCTGGCGCTGGACTTCGAGCACGTAGTCGAGCAGGCTGTCGGTGGCCTGCAGGCGCGCGACGCGGTCGGTGTTGGAGTCGCCGGGGCCGAACATCGTGTAGAACACCTTGCGCGGATTGCCTTCCAGCGGAAGGCTGCGGTTGAGTGCGGTGTACGAGGTGGCGCCACCGGGCTCGCGCGCACAGTTCCAGCGAGGTCAGCGGCGTGTCCTGGCCAATCGCCTTCGCGATCACCTGGTCGACCGAAATGCCGGCCTCCGGGCCCCACGTATTCAGCTGCGGGTCCTGGACCGTCAGCCAGGTCTGCTCGGTGATGCCGTGCGGCGGATTCTGCCGCTCGCCGGCCTTGTTGCGGATGTTGGTGATCACCGTGACGTAGTCACGCACCGATTCCATCGGCTTGAGGATGGGCGAGAACTCGAAGCCCTTGCCCGTGCCCTTCGGTATCCAGAACTTCTCCACCGCGCCGTGCGGGACGTACACGAAGCCGACGCGCGGCTTCACGGCAGCGGCGGTGTTCGCCAGCGCCGTGCCGGCCGGGATCATCGCGTCGAGCAGCGGCAGGCCGATGGCGGCGCCGGCGCCCTTGAGGAGCGTGCGGCGGGAAAGGTGCTTCTTCGTCAGGAACATGTTCTTCAGTGCCTCCAGCCTGCTACTTGTCGGTCGAAACGATCTGCGCGGTGCTCGCCTGAACGGCTGCCTGAACGTGGTCGCCTTCGGCAACGGCTCGGCCGGCGCGCGGCGACGGAACGCGTCGCTGTTGACGACGCCCAGCACCAGCGACTCGAAGGTGAGCCCCTCGGCCTTGGCCTTGCGAACGATGGCGCGCACCGTCGGCATGTCGTGGTGGTCGATGTGGCGGCCCACCGCGTAGGTCATCAGCTTCTCGGTGATGATCTGCGCGAACTGGTCGCTGCGCGCGGCCAGCGCCTTGTGCAGGTCCGCCGGGCCGGCCAGCGGCGTGCCGTCAGGCATCGTGCCCGAGGAGTCGATCGGCTGGCGCGACTGCGGGTCGATCGTGCGGTAGGCACCCACCGTGTCGAAGTTCTCCAGTGCGAAGCCCAGCGGGTCCATCACCGCGTGGCAGCTGGCGCAGGCCGGGTTGCGGCGGTGGATCTCGGTCTGCTCGCGCACCGTCGCGGCGCTTGCCCTTCACGGCCTCGCTGAGGTCCGGCACGTTGGGCGGCGGGATCGCCGGCGGCGTGCCGAGGATGCGCTCCATGATCCACGCGCCGCGCAGCACCGGGGCCGTGCGGTTCGGGTTGGCCGTCAGCATCAGCACCGCGCCCTTGCCCAGCAGCCCGTGGCGGTTCGGATCCGTGAGCGTGACCTTGTGGAAGCCGTTGCCGCGGATGTCCGTGTAGCCGTAGATCAGCGCGACCTGCTCGTTGATGAAGGTGTGGTCGGCCGTCAGCAGGTCCGTGACCGGCCTGTCCGAACGCAGGATGCTGTCCATGAACAGCTCCAGCTCCTTCTTGAGCGCCGGGCGCGGGTCGTACACGCCGCTGGCGTGCTGGAACAGCGCCGCCGACGGGGACGATGGCGTCCATCTTTGCGACGTTGAGCCACTGGAAGGCGAAGTCGCGGGTCAGCGAGATGCCGCGCGGATCGGCGATCATGCGCCGCACCTGGGCCTCCAGCACGTCCGGCTTCGACGAGCTCACCCTTCTCGGCGAGCTTCAGCAGCTCGTCGTCCGGCAGGCTGCTCCACAGGAAGAACGACAGGCGCGAGGCCAGTTCCAGGTCCGTGAGCTCGCGGCCGCCGGCGTCCACGGCGGCCTCGGCGCGATACAGGAAGTGCGGGCTGGACGAGGATGGCCGCGATCGACTCGCGCACGCCACCCTCGAAGCCGTCCGCCTTGTGGCCCTTCTCGTAGAAGGCCATCAGCGGGGCCAGGTCCTCGTCCGTCACCGGTCGGCGGAAGGCCTCGCGGGCCAGCCGGCCGATGATCTTCTGCGCGCAGGCGCGCTCGTCGGCCGCGCTTTCGGGCTTGCAGGTGAAGATCTTCTTGCGGCTCTCCGAGTCGCTCATGCCGGTGATCTTCACCGGGCCCTTCACCTGGAAGGCATGCACGGCCTGCACGCGGTGCTGGCCACCCTCCAGCGGATTCGCCGGGCGGCGATCATCGCCGGCCTGGTACTGCAGCGTGCGGGCATCGCTTTCGGCGTAGCTGCGGCGCAGGAACGTCACCGCGAGCGTGTGCTGGCCGGCGGTGGCGTTGAAACGGATGTCCTTCAGGCGGTTGTTGATCTGGGCCACCGCGTCATCGAGCCGCTGGTCGATGGCCGTGTGGTCCTCTTCGCCACCGATCGTGGTGCGCCAGATCTCCTTGCCGTCCAGCAGCGCGATCACGGTGTTCTCGAACTCCATGTTCGGCACCGTGCGGGCCAGGGCCATGTCGCCGATGGTGAGCACGTACTCGCCGTCGGCCGGGAAGTTGTGCAGCGCGCTCATGCCGCCGCGCGTGCCGAAGGGCATGCCGTCCTTGTAGCGGCGCTGGTTGCCCGAGCCGGCGGCCGGCGCGGCCGCCAGCGACAGGATCATGTTCGGGACGAGGCCGTAGGTGGTCTCCAGCGGCACGGACTTCGGGTCGCCCACCGCCAGCAGCGCCAGCGAGCGCGAGGCCGTGACCGCCTGGTCCATGAACGACGGGTTCATCTGCAGCAGCTCGGCGTTGGTGTCGAAGTCGTCCTTGAGCTGGTCCTGCGGCAGCCAGGTGGCCGCGTCGATCTTCAGGCCCAGCAGGTCGCGCACCGCGTTCGCGTATTCGCGGCGGTTGAGGCGACGCAGCGGCACGTAGCCGGTGTAGGGGGCCGCCTCCTGCGCCTTGTCGAGCGTGGTCTCGAGCCAGTTCACCATGCTCAGCACGGCGGCGCGGTCCGGCTGCTTCTCGGTGGGCGGCGGCATCAGGCCGCTGCGCAGCTTCTTGATCGTGGCTTCCCAGACCTTGGAATCCTGCGGCACGTCGTCGGCAGACATCGTGTCGAAGGCGACGCTGCCGGCCCAGTCCTCGGTGTTGTGGCACTTGAAGCAGTAATTCTCGATGGTCTGCCACTGCGCGCCATGCGCATTGGCCGGGGGGGGCGTCGGGCTTGAGGCCTCCGAGGCGGCGGCAGCCAGCACCGGGCCCGCTGCGCCCGCAATCGTGCCAAGTCCCGCCACCACTGCCAGCAAACGCATCGAACTCATTCCAATCCCCCTGTTTGTCGCAGGCTGTCGCCCGCGACCCGTCCACGGCCATCGACCCACAAGTATATTGAGTCGCTGATTTGGCAGAGGTTCCCTTTTCAGGGAACCATCCGTTGACTTATCACCTCCGGGGCGCCGGGAAGGGGGGCATGGTGCGAACGAGACTTATCCACTACCTGCTGGCCACCGTTCAGCTGGTCTCCGCGCTTCTGGCCTGCGGTGGACCGGTGGCGGCGGCCGAGGTCGCGGCCGCGGCCGCGACCACGGACGTGACCACGGCCGCGCCGGCGGCCACCACGAACGTGGTGCTGAAGACGGACCTGGGCGATATCACGATCGCGCTCGAGACCCAGCGCGCCCCGGTCACCACGGCGAATTTCCTCCAGTACGTGGATGGCAAGCGCTTCGACGGAACGTCGATCTACCGGGCGGTCAAGATCGGTGACGAAGGCAAGTTCGGGCTTGTACAGGGTGGACTCTCGGGCAGCACGCAGCAGCAGCTGCCGCCGATCGCGCACGAGGCGCCCTCGGTGACGGGGCTCAGCAGCGTGGATGGCGCCGTATCGATGGCCCGCAATGAGCCGGGATCTGCCCGGTCGGAGTTCTTCTTCATTGTCGGGGACCTGCCGTCGCTCGATGGGGCGGCCGGCACGGATGACGAGGGATATGCGGTTTTCGGGCGGGTGGTGTCAGGGATGGACCTGGTGCGGACCATCCTGCTGCTGCCGCGGAAGGAAGACGCCGAGGTCGCGGTGATGAAGGGGCAGATGCTGCTGCAGCCGGTGAAGAGTCATCTCCGCGCGCCGCGCCGACTGAAAACGCGGCGATCGGAGCGACGCTCAGCGGGCTGGCCGCCGGAACGACTTGCGCGCGCGCAATACGCGGCGGTGGATCACGCATTCTTCCGCGTGGTCGTTGACCAGGCCCATGGCCTGCATGAACGCGTACACCGTCGTGGGCCCGACGAACTTCCAGCCGCGCTTCTTCAGGTCCTTGGCGAGCGCACGCGATGTGTCCCTGGTGACCGGGGTTTCCCCGAAGCGCCAGAAGTACGCAGCCAGCGAGCCCTCGTCACGGGCCAGTTCCCTTGCAAGTCTTGCGTTGTTGATCACGGCCTCGATCTTGCCGCGGTGGCGGACGATGCCGGCGTCGCCCAGCAGCCGCTGCACGTCGCGCGCCGTGTAGCGCGCGATGCGATCGAAGTCGAAGCCATGGAATGCGGCGCGGAAGTTCTCGCGCTTGGCAAGGATGGTCCGCCAGCTCAGGCCCGACTGGAATCCTTCGAGGCAGAGTTTCTCGAACAGGCGGCGATCATCTGCAACGGGGAAACCCCACTCCTGGTCGTGATAGGCCATGTATTCGGGAGTGGCAGAACACCAGGAACAGCGCGCCTTGCCGTCAGGGCCGGTGAAGGTCTTCGCCAAGGGGCTTCAGGCCTTCAGGACGAAGTCGTAGCGTCCCGTGTGCGTGGCACCGTTGCGGCCAGTCGTCATCAGCAGGCGCGGGTTGAAGATCGAATCACCCGCATTGCGCGGATGGTCGGGGAAATACAGCTGCGTGACCAGCGCGCGGGTACCCGGTGCCTGCACGCGAAAATGGTAGTGGGCAGTGCGGATGGTGTAGTGCCGCGTGAGGATGGTCTGGAACGCCCAGCGCCCCTGTGCATCCGTGAACTGGTGTCCACGCAGCCTGAAGCCGGCGTTGTCGTAGGTGCCGGCATCGTCAGCGTGCCAGATCTCCACCAGCACCTGCGGCAGCGGGCGGCATCGTGTGTCGAGCACAAGGCCACCCAGGTCCATCGCCTCGCCACGACCGAAGGGGGTGCGAAGGTCGCTGCGAAGCGGCGACGCCGGCTTGTAGTAGGGGCCGGCAGTCTGCGACGGGGTTGGATCGTCGTCGTCGCCGCAAGCGGGCGTGGGCGCGAGCGGCTCCGCACTGGCTGACAGCGAAGCCTGGGAAAACAGCGTCGCGGGCGGCAAGGCTGCGAGCGTCGCAAGCATCAGGCGTCGGGAGAGTTCCATGGCGACCTCGCGACTGGGAGGTGATGAGTATACCGCCCGGCAGCTTCGAAGCTTTCAGACCGTGAGGAATCCCAGGTCACGGGAAGCGAAATTGCCGATCGAAGGGGCGACCTGCGACAAACCGGCGTCGGGCACACCAAACCATCGCGCCAGCGTCGCGGCGTACTGGTCAGCGGACACACCCGGAATGAAACGCCCCCCGCCCACGTCATCCGCCCCATCCGTGGCCACCTGGGCACCGATGCGCAACAACGGATACTGCCCGAAGAACCGTCGGCCGAGCACCGCATCGCCCATCACGAGCTGCACGCCGCCCCAGGCATGGTCCGTGCCGTCGCCATTGGATGTCAGCGTCCGCCCGAAATCCGAATGGGTGAACGTGGTGACGCGATCGGCAACACCCAGCTCACGCAGTGCGGAATGGAACGCACCCAGCGATGCGCTGACGTTGCCCAGCAGGCCGGGCTGGTCGTCGACCTGGGCATCATGGGTGTCGAACCCGCCGGTCGAGACGAAGAACACCTGCCGCTGCATGCGCAGCCGGTCGCGCACGGAAATCAGGCGCGCGACCGTCTGCAGCTGGGTGGCCAGCGAGCTGCCGGTCGGAAAGGTCGTGACCAGCGGCGGCGCCGCAGCAATGGCGTCGGACACGACGACAGCATTGTCAACGGCACGTCGCTGCGTGCGTGCAAAGGCACGTTCGTAGACCGTGGAGTACGCGGGGGTCGGTTCGAGCAGGCTGGTGAAGGACGTCTGGCGCAGCAGCGCCCGGTCAGCCGCGCCGAAGCCGGTGAACGTGAGCGGCCCCGACGCTCCCATCGTGTAGGGCACGGCGCGGGCAGCGGCCTGGTAGAGGGACTGGCCGGACAGCGAAACATTCAGGGGCAGCTTCTGGTCCAGCGTCTGTGCCTCCAGCGCATCGGCGATGCGACCGGCCCAACCCGTCCTGGACGGCGCGCGTCCGCGAAGCGAATGCCACTGGTCCTGCTGGTCGTTGTGCGAGAACAGCTGCGGCGGCAACGCCACGGACTGGTTGCGATAACCGTCCAGCGTCGTGGGTGCCAGGAGTGGGCCGACATTGGCGACCACGGCAAGTGTTCCCTGCTCGAACAGCGAGGCCATCGCAGCCATCGAGGGATGGAAGCCGAATGAAAGCGGTGCCTGGCCCAGCGGCGAGACGGGAAGCAGCGTGTCCCTCGGGATGGCCAGGTTCTGCCGCGCGCTGGCATAGACGTCGTACTCGGCCTGGCGCGCCGGTACCACCATGTTCCAGGAGTCATTCCCGCCGAAGAGGAACAGGCATACCAGCGCCCGGTAGTCGTTGAACGGCGCAGTTCCGCCGATCATCTGCGCGTGGCTGTAGTCGGGCGTGCGGCCGATGGCATAGGCCAGGCCACCTGCGGACAGAGCCTTCAGGAAGCGGCGGCGATTGAAGTTGCTCATGCTGGGCTCCAGTCCGTTTCAGCGCTGCTGCGCGAACTCGGGAGAGGTGACGATCAGGTACAGCGCCTCGGCCACGCGCTGCGGGTCGCTCGCTGCGCGCGATTCCACGAGGGTCCGGGCCTGGCTGCGAAGCGGCGGCGGAGATCTGGCCACCGAGCAACTTGCCGGCGATGCGATCGACCAGAGCCGCGGAGTCGCCGATCACGGCCAGCTTCGCCGCTCACGTCGAGGACGACTGCGGTTTCAGGCAGGCCCGGCACGTTGGTCGTGCGGCCGAAGACCTGGTTGTAGAAGTAGTTCGTCACGGAAGTATTCTGGTACTCGGTGGCGATCTGCAGCTCGGGGGCCACCAGGTTGCGATCGGCGATTTCACCCGGGGGTCCGTAGCCCGGGCTGAAGAAATTGAACACCGATGGCGCCTGCAGCGGGCCCTGGCCGAACGTGTTGGCCGGCTGGACCAGGTAACGGCCGTTGGCGGCCCGGGCATCGAAGGCCCGCCACAGTTGCGTGAGCCGCAGCAGCGGTTCCTTCATCTTGCCTGCAGTGTCTGTCGCCGGCGTGCTGCGTGCTTCGCTGTCGAGCAGGATGGCCCGCACCACGGCGCCGAGATTTCCGCGCACGCCGCTGCCATCGTTGTTGAAGACTGCGGCCATGCGGGCGACGAAGGCGGGGCTGGGGTTGCTCGTGACCAGCCGCATGATCAGCTGCCTGGCAATGAACGGGCCGACATTGGGATGCGCGAACAGGTTGTCGAGCGCATCGGCCAGGTCTTTCTGCGGCGTCTGTCCCGCGGGGAGCATGGTGGTGCCAAGAAGTGCCTTGGCGCCGGTCGAATGCCGGTCCGGATAGGCCTGCATCGGCATCATCTGGTTCGCGCGACCTGGCCGCACGGTCGTGAACGACGGTGCGCCCGCGCCGGTCCAGGCCCACTTCCAGCCGGTATACACGTTGGCGAAGCCTTCGATCACGCCCTGGTTGTAGGTCGGGACAGGTTGCCCCTGGCCATCGAGCCGGACGCTGCCGTCGCTGTTGAGCTCCACCAGTCCGATGGTGAACAACTGCATCGCCTCACGGGCGTAGTTCTCGTCCGGCCTGATGTTGCGCGCCACGTCGGGCTTCTCGTTGCCGAGCATGGAGAGGTAAACGCCCATTGCCGGGCTCAACGTCACCTCTTCGAGCAGCCGGCGATAGTTGCCGAAGGCGTTGCGGACGAGGATGTCGTAGTAGTCGGTCGTCGCCAGCGGCAGCTGCTGCAGCCCTCCGACCTGCGAGATCACCATGATCTCCGACAGCGCGAAGGCCACGCGCTGTCGCAGCTGGTCCGGTGCCGTCACGGCGTGGCGCAGCCACACCTCCACGCGGTCCGCGTGCACGCTGCCTGGCGGCGTGCCCTGGGGGAGTGCGTCAAACGCCGTGAGTACTGTCGGGAGGTGCAGCGATGGCCCGAGCGCGATCTGGCCGTCGATCCAGCGGGAATAGGCCGTCGTGGCGTCGCCGAGCGCGATCAGCCGCTGCGCCTCTGCGCTCGTCGCGCCAAAACTGGCCTGGTTCAGGAAACGGAAGGCTTCCGTGGTCGTCACCTGGGTGGGCGACGGAACAGGAGGGGCCGGTGAGACGGGGGGCGGGACAGGAACGGAAGACACCTCGCTTCCCCCGCAGCCCGCCAGCAGTGCCAGCGCCACGAGGCGAGCCAACAGTCCCGGGTGGTTCACTTGCGCCCCCTCTTGTCCGAAATGTCCTGGATTCCGTGCTGACTGCTTCAACGAACCAGGCCCCTTTGCGTTGACAGCCCGGGAGGGGATGTTAGCGCCAGGCCAGCAGCCATTCCTGCATCTTGCCGATTTCGGCCCGCTGTACGGTGAGCATGTCATCCACCAGCACGTCCACACCCCAGGGTTGATTGCCGTTGGCGTGCTGCGCGACCTGCTGGGCCATGGCCATGGCCACTCCGCCCTGATGGTGCAGGATCATGCCTTCCAGCCAGAGCTTCTCGAAATCGCTGCCGCGCGCCGCGGCAATGGACGCCATCTGTGCGCGGGTCAGCATGCCCTCCATCGGCGGATCACCGTCGAGCTTCTGCGGCGGAATCGTCGCGCCGCGGCTCGCGGCCTGGTCCAGCAGTCCCTGCATCATCGCGATCTCGTTCTGCTGCGCATCGTGCAGGTAGCGCGCGAAACGCTGCAGGTCCTCCCGGTCGCTGTGCGCCGGCACCCACTCGCACAGTTCCAGCGCCTGCCGGTGGTGCACGATCATGTGCGCCAGGAATACGAGGTCTGCGGCGGTGTAGGTGGATTGGCCGAGCACCGGCTGGCTCTGCCCCATGGCTGCATGGTCATGACCCATCGCGGCGTGATCGTGCGCGCCTTCGGCTGCCGGCATCGTCGCTGCCAGCAGCCATGCAGCCAGGAACGGGCTGCACCTCACGGCGCTGTGGCGCCCTTTGGCGGACCGGAGGGGTGCGGGCTGGTGCGGTTGGACGAATAGATCGCATCCCCCGGCACTTCATCCGCATGCGGGCCCGTGTACTTCAGCACATGCAGGCCGGTGTGGTTGTCGCCGACATAGATGAGTCCGTTGTGGATGTCCGGGTAGGTCATCACGTCGCCCCACGGCACCGGGCGCGCGTGCCCGACTTCACGCGGATTGAATGGATTGGAGATGTCGATCGCGCGGACGCCGTGGCCCAGCCAGCCGACGAACACGAGGTTCGGCAGCACGGTCGGGTTGTGCGCGTGCATCATCGGACGGATGGTCGAGCCGGGCGGCCTGGGCTGCGCCAGGCAGTTTTCCACGACGCTGTCGGCCTGCGCGATGGTGCCCACCAGCATCGGCGTGATTTCCTGCTCCACATTCACGATGCGCAGGCCGCGCTCGGGGCAGGGACCGAACGGCCACTCCTCGGTGAGCACCACCCAGGCCGGCCGCTTGCGGTCGTTGCCTTTGGTGATGCTCGGGCGCGCGGGCACGGGCACGGCGCTGTGCACGCCGGTCATCGATACCAGCGGCGGCGTGTAGCTGAAACGCGAGCGCGTCTCGAGGCGCACGTAGCGCACCAGCTTGTCGGTGTCGCTGCGATCCGAGGCGCAGCATCGCCAGCACGCCCGGGTCGGAATTCAGCACCGGATGAACGCAGTCCTTCGCGACGCCCGGCAGCTTCTTCACGTCGATGAGGCCACCGACCTTGCCATCGGTCCAAGCGTTCGTGGAGCGCAGGTTGCACACTTTGCCCGCGACCAGCTCGGCATTGCTGTGCCGCGCGATGGCCTAGGTATCGAGCACGTAGAAACCCGCGGTGGTTCCGGCAGCGTAGAAGCGTTCGCCGTCATCCGACAGCGAACCGGAATGGATGTTGTTCACCATCATCGGCTGCGTGGCGCCGGGCCGGCCCCACTGGTCGGTGTGCTGGCTGTAGTCGGCAAAACGGCCCGAGGAATAGAGCCCGCCGGCTTCCGCGCGCTCGTTGCGCAGCGGACCGCCGACGTCCTCGAGCGTGAAGCCGCCGACGAACTGCGGTTCCTTCAGCACTTCGCCCGTCTTCTCGTCGGTGATGGCCGTGACGATCAGGTCCTGCGGATGCGAGCCGTAGGTCTGCGACAGCACCAGCAGGCGGTTGGAGTTCTTCGGGTCGTGCCAGAGGTAGAACTCGTGCGCGAGCACGTCCTTCACCACGGCACCGGAGTCCGTCGTCAGGCAGGTCTTCGGATCCACGGTGTAGGTGATCACATCGCCGCCGGTGCCGGTGGCGGCGCTGCGCACCATCAGCATCCGCTCGCCTGCCATCGCTGGAGCGGTAGTTGTACGGCCGCAGCTCGCGATCGCGGACGGCGGTCCTGCCGCCATCGGCCGTGAGCTGCGGCATGCGGCCGACTTCCATCGGCGGGTTCTTCGCCGGGTCCGGCTGGATGCGGAAGACGATCACGTCGCGCGTGACGCCCGGGCCGGTGGTGTTCGTCGAGTTGCTGCGACCCCAGTAAAGACAGTCGCCCGCGATGCCGAGGCCGGTCGAACCCCAGCCGGTGGGAAATCCGTCGAGGTCGCCGCCGCTCCATTTGCCAGTGGCCGGATCCTTCTTCGATGGCGCGGTCGGCAGCCAGTGCAGCCACTCGAAGTTGTGCATCAGGCCGAGCTTCTTCGCCGCGACGAAGGCGCCCTTGTGGGCGTCCTCCGGGGAGGAGGTCGGGTCCAGCTCGCCCCGGGCGTTCATTCGCCCGCCGGGCAGTTTGTCGAAGGGGATGTCGAAGGTCTGGAAGCCTTCGGTCAGCGCCGCTGCCGGCAAGGCGGGAGTGGCAACGCAACCCAGCAGGACGGCGAGCAGGGATGCCCTGTTCGGAACGGCAGCAGGCCGGCGCATCTTTTCCCGGCAGGCGCTTGTGGTCATCGCGACTTCCCCCTCGAGTTGCACCAGGCATGTTCATGACGACGCGCCACGGGTGTCAAGGCAAAGCTGGCGGGTCTACACTGCCGATCCGTCATGCAGCGTGTACTCGTCACCGCCGGGGCTTCCGGCATCGGCCTTGCCATTGTCCGCGCATTCCATGCGGCCGGTTCGCGGGTGTTCACCTGCGATATCGACGAGCAGGGGCTGCGCCGGGCCGCGGATTCAATGCCCGGGCTGCAGTTCCAGCGCTGCGACGTGGGTGACCGGGAAGCTGTGGGCGCGATGGTTGCAGCAGCCGTCGCGGCAATGGGCGGCCTTGATGTCGTGGTGAACAACGCCGGTATCGGTGGACCGACGCGGGCCGTGCACGAGCTGGATCCGGCGGACTGGGATGCGGTGCTGCGCGTGAACCTGACCGGAACGTTCGATGTCACGCGGCATGCGATTCCGCACCTGATCAGCGCAGGTGGCGGGGCGATCATCAACATGTCGTCCGCCGCGGGGCGCTTTGGTTACCCGAATCGAAGTCCCTACTCGGCAACGAAGTGGGCGCTGGTCGGTTTCACCAAGACGCTGGCGATGGAGCTTGGCGCGCATCGCATCCGCGCCAATGCCATTGCACCGGGCCCGGTGGCCGGCGAGCGGGCCGAGCGGGTGTTCCAGGGGCGCGCGCAGCAAAGCGGGCGCAGTGTCGAGGAGGAGAAGCAGCTCGGGCTCGCCTCGATGTCGATCCGGCAGCTGGTGGAGCCCGCTGACATCGCGCAGCTGGCGGTGTACCTGGCCTCCGACGCAGCAAAGCTGATTTCCGGCCAGGTGATCCCCATCGACGGTGACATGCAGCGCGCCTGAACCCGCGCGCCCTGATCCGAGGAGGAGTACCGATGAGCGCCGCAGGCAACTGGATCTGGTACGAACTGCTGACCTCCGATGTCGAGGCGGCCGTGAAGTTCTATGGCGACGTCGTGGGCTGGAAGCCCAAACCCCATGTTGCCGTGCCGGGCTACTACCTGTTCTCCGCGAAGGATGCCGACATCGGCGGCATGATGACGCTGGCACCCGAGGCCGGCATTGGAAAGCCGGTATGGATCGGCTACGTCGGCGTCGAGAGCGTGGACAACACCGTCGAGGTCCTGCTGAAGGCTGGCGCACAGGTCTGCGTGCCGCCCACCACGTATCCCGGCGTCGGCCGTTTCTCGATGCTGAGGGATCCGCAGGGCGCGCCCTTCTATGTGATGAGGCCCGCCACTGGAACCGGCGGCGAGAGCCGGTCCTTCGCGGCAGAGGTAGGCCACTGCCAGTGGAACGAGCTGCTCACGTCGGACCCTTCGGAGGCGCTCACCTTCTATACACGGCAGCTGGGATGGGAGAAGGGAGAAGTGATGCCGATGGGCCCGATGGGGGACTACCAGTTCCTCGAGAATCGCGGCCTGCGATTCGGGGCACTGATGAAGCGCGCGGATCCGCAGGCGCCCTCACTCTGGCGCTTCTACTTCGGTGTCGATGACATCGACCGTGCTGTGCACGCGATTGTCGCGGGCGGCGGCAGCCTGAAAGGCGAGCCGCAGCCGGTGCCCGGTGGCGGGTTTGCCGCAGCGGCAACTGGATCCGCAGGGCGCCGAATTCGGCATCGCAGGTCCGCGTCGATGATCGCCAACGGATAGACTGCGCCCATGGCCATGACATTCCTGGGTGGCATCGCGGACCGCATCGTGCTGCTCGGCGGCACGCTCGCTGGCGGCTGCGTGCCGGGGTTCGTGGCCCAGTATCGTCAGCGCGTCGGCGGACGACTGGACCAGGTGCTGGCGGACATGGCTCCCTTCAAGGAGATCGCGAACCGCTATCACAATGGCAGTCTCGATGATCTGATCAAGTATCACCTGGCCAGCAAGGATCCGACCTTCTACGCCGAGGGCGCCGCGCTGCAGGCCATGGTGCAGTCGGAGCAGAGCCTGCGCCACACCTACGAGTCGTTGCAGGGCGGTATCTGGCAACAGCTGGCTTACCTGATCCCGAATCACGATCCCGAGATCGTGAGGGCGGCCTGGGGGGACTACATCCCGTCGATCACGCTCGACTTTCAGGGCCTGTCGGTGGCGCTGGTGATCGGCGTTTCGTTGTGGGTGCTGTTCCTGGCCCTCGAGTGGGTCGTGGTCAAGGCGGGGCGCGCGCTGGTCCGCTGACCGTGGAGCGCTAGTCGAAGGCGAAGCCCGAGATCACTGAACCCAACACCACCTCGTTGTAGATGCGCCGGCCCGCGTTCGCGCTGCTGCCGGCGGCGACCATCAGCGGGAGCAGGTGCTCGTGGCGCGGATGCGCGAGCTGTGCGGCCGGTGCCTGGCGCCAGTCGGCCAGTCTCAAAGCGCGCTCATCGGCCGGCAGCGCAACGGCCGCATGCAGCCAGTCATCGAATTGCCTCGAGGGCGCCAGCACGCGCGGATCGCCGAAGGCGCGCAGGTTGTGGAAGCTCATTCCGGCGCCTATCAACAGCACCCCTTCGTCGCGCAGCGGCGCCAGCGCCTGGCCAGCCACCAGGTGCGGTTCGGCATCAAGTCCCTGTTCCAGCGACAGCTCCACCACCGGGATGTCGGCGTCCGGATAGACAACCTTCAGCGGCACGAACACGCCGTGATCCAGGCCTCGATGCGCATCGAGCGCCGCGGTAAACCCTGCTTCGCGCAGCAGCTGCGCCGCCCGCAACGCAAGCTCCGGGGAACCGGGTGCGTCATAACGCAGCCTGTAGGTTTCCGCGGGAAAGCCGTAGTAGTCATACAGCAGCGAGGGTTTCGGGCTGGCCGTGAGCGTGAATCCCGGGGTTTCCCAATGCCCCGAGACAATCAGGATGGCGCGCGGGCGCATGGGCAGCGTGCCCGGCAGCGATCGAAGGAAAGCTTGCCATGCCCTGCCATGTCTTATCCGGGTCATCCATGAAGAAGCACGGTCCGCCGCCATGGGGAAGGTAGAAGCTCGGGAGGCGGGGTGTGGCGGACTGGAATACTGCCGGGGGCACAGTTTTGGGGCCTCGTGGTTTTGACAGCCGCCGGTGTCGCCCCTAGGCTTGCCGCGGTCGGGCGAATACATCGAATTCGGGGGAGCAGAATGAGGCATATGTCAGGAGTTGGGAAGCTTGCGGCGCTGGTCGCCGGCGCACTTTGCGCAGGCCTTGCCGTGGCTGCAGACCCACCGGATTTCACGGGTGTCTGGACCAATGCCGGCAGGCCGTCGATCGGTGGCGGCCGCGCACCCGGTCCGCCTCCGGCGCCGCCGCCCCTGAAACCCGAGGCCAAGGCTCGCATCGACGCCTACAACGCGCTGGTGGCCAAGAGTGGCGCCTCGCCGGGCGGCTACTGTCTCGGCACCGGCATGCCTGGCTCGATGCTGGGCTCGGGCGGCTATCCCATGGAAATCATCCAGCGTCCCGACCAGATCACCGTGATCTACGAGGCCCACACGAAATGCGCCGTTTCTACTTCGGCGCTCGCAATGCCCCGCCAGGAAGACCGCGTGCCGGGCCGCAATGGCTATTCGTTCGGCCCGCTGGGAAGGCGACACGCTGGTGGTCGAGACGGACAACCTCGTCGACCAGGTGGACCAGCGCACTACGACCGCATTCCGACCAGGCGACCATCGTCGAGCGGTATCGGCTCGATGGCAAGGATGAGCAGGGACGCCGCATCCTCGTCGCCGAGATGACGATGACCGACCCGGTGTTCTACACCGCGCCGGTGAAGATGGAGAAGCGCTGGGCACAGGTGCCGAACGGCCGCCTGCTGCCGTACGAGTGCGACGAAGAAGTCTGGCGCGATCGTGTCGAGGAGCTGGCCAAGGAGGCCGGTGTCCCGGTTCCCTGAGTTTTCCGGATTCCATTGCAAGAGGTTTCATTCCATGAACAGATCCTCAAAGCTGGCCAGCCTCGTCCTTGGTGCCCTGGCCACTGGCTTCATTGCCACCGCAGCCGCGCATCACTCGGCCGTGCAGTTCGACTTCACCAAGCAGGTCGCCTACAAGGGCACGGTGAAGGAATTCGCCGCGATCAATCCGCACATGCGGCTGCTGATCGAGGTCAAGGACGCCAAGGGCAGCGCATGACATCCGCTTCGAGGGCCACAGCACCAACAACATGTACCGCAACGGCTACCGCAAGGGCATGGTGAAGGTGGGCGACGTCATCACCGTGAACGCGGCGCCGCTGCGTGACGGCAGCGAAGGTGGCTACGTGGTCGTCTGTCGAGCTGGCCAATGGCGAGTTCTTCGGCATGCGCTCCACGCGCGCGGTTGACGCAGAAGCTGCCGCGAAGCTCAAGGCCGAGGCCGAAGGCCGCTAGATTCCAGCAGGAGCAGACCATGGCCACAGATCATCGGTGGGATTGCCACATCCCACACCCCCACCATCGGCTTCGCGCTCGACGCGAAGAAGCAGGAAGACCCGGTCTGGAAGCCGATCTTCGAGGGCTACAAGCCGGTGCAGCAGTGGCTCGCGGACAAGAAGCCCGATGTCCTGCTCTACATCTTCAACGACCACATCACCTCGTTCTTCCTCGACCACTACTCGCACTTCGCGCTGGGCGTGGGCGAGAAGTACGCGCCGGCCGACGAAGGTGGCGGGCCGCGCAAGCTGCCGCCGATCAAGGGGCATCCGAAGCTGGCGGCGCACATCGCCGCGGGCATGGTGGCCGACGAGTTCGACCTGTCCTACTTCCAGGGCAAGGACCTCGACCACGGCTGCTTCTCGCCGCTGTCGCTGCTGCTGCCGCCACGAGAAGGAATGGCCCTGCGCAATGGTGCCGCTGCAGTGCGGCGTGCTGAATCCTGCCCGATTCCCTCGCCGCTGCGCTTCTACAAGTTCGGCCAGTCGCTGCGCAAGGCGATCGAGAGCTATCCGGAGGACATCAAGGTCGTGCGTCGTCGGCACCGGCGGCCTGTCGCACCAGGTGCACGGCGAGCGCTGCGGCTTCAACAACACGCCCTGGGACATGGAGTTCCTCGAGCGCCTCGAGAAGGATCCGGAAGGCCTGACCAAGGTCACCATCGCCGAGTACGCGAAAGCTTGGCGGCATGGAAGGCGCCGAAGTCGTGATGTGGCTGCTGATGCGCGGCGCGCTGTCGAAGAAGGTGAAGAAGCTGCACCAGACCTACTACCTGCCGTCGATGACGCCGATCTGCAGCGTGATCTTCGAGAACGATTCGGACGATCCGGTGACCGAGACGGTCGAAGCAGTTCCGCAAGCGCATGAACCATCAGATACGATGGCCTCGAGAAGCTCGAAGGCACCTATCCGTACACCATCGAGCGCAGCGTGAAGGCGTTCCGCCTCAACAACTTCCTGCATGAGCTGATCAAGCCGGAGTTCCGCAAGCAGTTCCTGGCCGATCCCGGAGCCGCTGTTCGAGCAGCACGAGCTCACCGACGGAGAGCGCGACCTGATGCGCCGCCGCGACTGGCGCGCGATGATCCATTACGGCGTGATCTTCTTCCTGCTCGAGAAGCTCGGCGCGGTCGATCGGCACGACGAACCTGCACATCTACGCGGCCATGCGCGGCCAGTCGCTGGAGGATTTCCAGAAGACCCGCAATGCGCAGGTGCTGTACTCGGTGGCCGGCAACGACGACAGGCAAGACAGTCCTGGGACAAGCCTGCCGCGCGCTGACGCCCGCAGGATCCAACGGGGGAATTGAAGAGATGAAATGCACTATCCAGATCGCGGACGCGATCGTGCGCCGGCCTGATGTCCACTGGGATCGGCCTTTGCCGCAGAGTCGGCAGCCGATGCCGCAAGAGCGCTGCGCGCAGATCACTGGGCGAACGCGAGCGCCTGGCCTGCTTCGACCGCGCCGTTCACGGCGGGCCCGAGACGCGGCGCTGGCGGAGTCGCGGCCGCCGCGGCCCCTGCGCCGGCTGCAGTGGTTGCACCGGCGGCGCCTGTGCCGGCTGCCAGCCTGCAGCGGCGATCCGTCGACGGCGCCCGTTGCCGGCTTCGGTGGCGACGGCGGCCGCTGTGGCCGCCGCGCCGGCACTCGGTGACGATCAGGTCCGCAAGTACGACAAGCAGGCCAAGGAAGCCTCGGACGAGCCGAAAAACATGACTGCGAAGGTCACGGCTATGCAAGGAAGTCCGCGAGGACACCTGGCGGATGAACCTCGACAACGGGCAGGTCTGGCAGCAGATGGACATGTCGTCCACCTTCAACCCGAAGTGTCGGCGACACTGTCCAGGTGCAGAAAAAGATGATGGGTGGCTATTCGCTCGCCCTGGCGGGCGACAAGAAGAGCCCCTGGATTCGGGTTATCGCGCCTGCAATGAGCCGGTAGCGGCGTTATTCGCTCCTGATATAAGGATACGGCACCCGGGGGCTTTCTCCGCCCTCGGAAAGCCCTTAGCCTTGCGCGCCTGATCCACTGTCCCGCAGGGCCCCGATGGCGTCGATTGCTACCGAGCGTGTGACCCACGTCCATCACTGGAACGAGACCCTGTTTTCGTTCCGGACCACGCGCGATCCCGGGTTCCGCTTCGAGAACGGCCACTTCGTGATGCTGGGCCTGCCGGTGGACGGCAGGCCGCTGATGCGTGCCTATTCGATCGCCAGTCCCAACTGGGAAGAGCACCTGGAATTCCTCAGCATCAAGGTGCCGAACGGTCCGCTGACCTCGCGACTGCAGCACCTGGCGGTAGGGCGATGAAGTGCTCGTCAGCCGCAAGCCCACCGGCACGCTGGTGCTGCACGACCTGAGGCCCGGCCGCAACCTCTACCTGCTCGGCACCGGCACCGGCCTGGCGCCGTTCATGAGCATCATCCAGGACCCGGAGACCTACGAGCGCTTCGAGAAGGTCATCGTCGCGCACGGCGTGCGCAAGGTCAGCGACCTCGCCTATACCGGATTCATCACGCAGGAACTGCCGCAGCACGAGTTCCTCGGCGAGATCGTGCGCGACAAGCTGCTCTATCACCCGACCGTGACGCGCGAGGCATTCCGCACACAGGGCCGGCTGACCGACCACATCGAGAATGGACAGCTGGCGCAATTGAATGGCCTCGCGCCACTGGATCCGGCACAGGACCGCTTCATGCTGTGCGGCAGCGCTGCCATGCTTCACGACTGCCGCGCGCTGCTCGACGCGCGGGGCTTTCATGTCTCCCAGCGCATCGGCGAGCCAGGCGACTACGTGATCGAGCGCGCCTTCGTAGACAAGTAGATGGCGGCCGCCGCCAATCCGCGCTCGCGCGTGCTGCTGGCGAGCCTGGTCGGCACGACCATCGAGTTCTTCGACTTCTACATCTACGCGACGGCCGCGGTGCTGGTGTTTCCGCAGCTGTTCTTTCCGGCCAGCGACCCGACCACCGCAACACTGCAGTCGCTGGCGACCTTTGCGCTGGCCTTCTTTGCGCGACCGGTGGGTTCGGCGGTGTTCGGGCACTACGGCGACCGCATCGGGTCGCAAGGCGACGCTGGTCGCGGCCCTGCTGACCATGGGACTGTCGACCGTCGCGATCGGCCTGCTGCCGACCTACCAGAGCATCGGGCTGCTGGCGCCGGCTATTGCTGGCACTGTGCCGGTTCGGCCAGGGATTCGGGCTCGGCGGCGAATGGGGCGGGGCGGTGCTGCTGGCCACCGAGAACGCGCCGCCGGGCAAACGCGCCTGGTACGGCATGTTTCCGCAGCTCGGCGCGCCCCTGGGATTCATCCTTTCGACCGGCGTCTTCCTGCTGCTGACCCACTTCCTCGACGATGCGGACCTGTTCGCCTGGGGCTGGCGCCTGCCATTCCTCGCCAGCGCGCTGCTGGTGATCGTCGGGCTCTGGGTGCGGCTGTCGCATCGAAGAGACACCCGAGTTCCGGCGCGTGCAGGAACGCGGCGAGCGAGTCGGTGTGCCGCTGGCCGTGGTGCTGGGCCGACACGGCGGACTGCTGCTGCTCGGCACCTTCTCGGCGCTGGCCACGTTCGTGCTGTTCTACCTGATGACGGTGTTCACGCTGAGCTGGGGCACCAGCGCGCTGGGCTTCTCGCGTGAACACTTCCTCGTGCTGCAGATGATCGGCGTGCTGTTCTTCGGCCTGACCATCCCGCTGTCGGCGTGGCTCGCGGACCGGGGCAACGCGCGCAACGTGCTGATCGGCGCCACCGTCGGCATCACGCTGTTCGGCTTCGTGATGCCGCCGATGCTCGGTGCGCAGGGCACGCTGCCGGTGCTGCTCTGCCTCTGCCTGGGACTCGCCCTGATGGGGTTCACCTATGGACCGCTCGGTTCGGCGCTCGCCGGCACTGTTTCCCGCCAACATCCGCTACACGGGTGCATCGCTTGCCTTCAACCTGGCTGGCATTTTCGGGGCCTCGCTGGCGCCGTTTGCAGCGACCTGGCTGGCGAAGACCCATGGCCTGCCGGCAGTCGGCGCCTATCTGGTGGGCGCGGGCCTGGTCACGCTGGTGGCACTGCTGCTTCTCGGGGCGGATGCGATGGATCCGGAGCCGCCAGGATGAGCGCTCCCGTCTACTTCGAGGATCTCGCCGTCGGGCAGCGCTTCACCAGTGGCCCCGTGGAACTGACCACCGGATCGATCAAGGCCTTCGCGCGCGACTTCGACCCGCAGGACTTCCATCTCGACGAGGCCGCCGCCGAGGCCAGCCTGTTTCGCGGCCTGGCCGCCAGTGGCTGGCACACGGCGGCGCTGACCATGCGCCTGCTGGTTACCGGCGGGCCGCGCCTGGCGTGGGGATTCATCGGCGCGGGCAGCGAGATTCGCTGGCCGCAGCCGGCGCGGCCTGGCGACCAGTTGGTGCTCGAAGGAGAAATCCTGGAGATCACCCCATCGCGCAGCAAGCCGGATCGCGGCATGGTGCTTGTGAGGTGCCGGACGCTGAACCAGCATGGCGAAATGGTCCAGGAGATGACCGCCCGTGTCCTGGTCCCACGGCGACCGATGCCAGCAGGAGAGCCTGTATGAGTGCGACTGCCCCTGCGGGCTTCCGGCCCGCCATTGCCTTCGAGGCTCCGCTGCCCGAGCCGCAGCGTTACCGCCCGCCGGCCGAGCGCATCGTTGCGGGCGATCCGGCGCAGGCCGCCTGGAATTTCTACAGCAGTCCCGACGGCCGCTTCAACTCCGGAATCTGGGAGTGCGCGGTGGGCAAGTGGCGCGTCGTATTCACCGAAAGCGAGTTCTGCCACCTGCTTTCGGGCGTGATCGTGGTGACCGGCGATGACGGCGGCGAGAGGACTTTCCGCGCCGGCGACGCGTTTGTTTCGCCCGCCGGGTTCACTGGCTGGTGGGATGTGCGGGAACCGGCGCGAAAGTACTACGCCATCTACGAATGATGCGTCGCCGCGCATGATTCCCCGCGATGCCGAATTCATGCGCCTCGCCCTCGCGGCAGCTGCGGACGCTGCCGCGCGTGGCGAGGTGCCGGTGGGCGCGGTGATCGTGCGCGATGGCGAAGTGATCGCCACCGGGGCCAACTCGCCCATCGCCGGACATGACCCGACGGCACACGCGGAGATCATCGCGCTGCGCGCGGCCGGTCAGGCGCTGGGCAACTACCGGCTGGATGGCACGGAGCTGTACGTGACGCTGGAGCCCTGCCTGATGTGCGCGGCCGCCATCGTGCATGCCCGCGTGCGGCGCGTCGTCTTCGGAGCCTACGACCTGAAGGCGGGCGCGGCGGGCAGCCTGATCGACGCCTTCGCCCTGAAGGGCCTGAACCATCGGGTTGATGCCTTCGGCGGCGTGCTGCAGGCGGAGTGCGGCTCGCTGCTTTCGGGCTTTTTTGCCCATAAGTAGTAAACTGGAGGCATATTAAGGCCTCCGTCCCATGCAGCTCACGCAATACACCGACTACGGACTGCGCACACTGATTGCGCTGGGCCTCGCGCAGCCCAGAAGCATGACCGTCGCGCAGGTCAGCAGTGCGTACGACATCTCGCGCCACCACCTGGTGAAGATCGCCGCGCGCCTGGCCGAGCTGGGCTACATACAGACGCTGCGCGGCAAGGGGGGTGGCATGCGCCTGGCGCGCGATCCGCGGGAGATCCGCATCGGCGACGTGGTGCGGGGCATGGAAACCGAACTCGGCGTGGTGGAATGCCTCGAGTCCGGTGGCGGCACCTGCGTGATCGTGCCGTCCTGCCGGCTCAAGCCAATGCTCGCCACCGCAACCGAACGTTTCATGGACGAGCTGGATGCGCACACGCTTGCCGACGTGCTGCAACCGCGCCTGCCGCTGGCCCGGTTGCTCGGCATTGCCGTCGTCGCGGAGCCTGCGCGGACTAGGGCTTGAGCTGCTGCCAGGCGTCGTAGACGCGGCGCCATAGCGGCCCCGGCCGTCCGCCGCCGACTGCGCGGCCATCAAGCCGGGTCACCGGCTGGACCTCGCGCGTGGCCGCCGACAGCCAGATTTCCTGCGCGCCGCGCAGCTGAGCCTCCGTGATGTCGGCCTCGCGACGGGGAATCCCCAGTGCATCGCAGAGTTCTTCCACCACCAGGCGGGAGGTGCCGGGGAGGATGTGCGTGGAGTTCGGCGGAGCGATCACGGTGCCATCGATGACGACAAGCACGCTGGATGCGCTCGCCTCGCGCAGCAGGCCACCGGACAGCAGGATGGCCTCGGCGGCGCCGGCGTCCACGGCCAGCTGGCGCAGCAGCACGTTGGCCAGCAGCGCCGTGGACTTGATGTCGCACCGGCCCCAGCGATTGTCTTCTGCCGTGATGCAGGCCAGTCCCTGCTGCAGCGTCGACTCCGCCGGCTGCGGCCAGGGCGAGCCATAGGCGAACACCGTGGGAGCAATGTCCGGCAACGGCGCGTGGTTGCGGCCCCATTCGGCGCCGCGCGAGAGTTGCAGGTAGATGTACTGCTCGCCGCCGCCATTGGCAGCGAGCAGTTCGGCGAGCAGCGATTCCCAGGCGTCGCGATCATGCGGATTGCGCAGCTGCAGTGCCGCGGCGCTGCGTTCGAGCCGCGCGAGGTGCGCAGCGGGACGGAACAGCCGCCCGCCATGCACCGGGATCACTTCGTAGATGCCGTCGCCGAACAGGAATGCAGCGGTCCAGCGGCGAGATGCGCGCCTCGGCCAGCGGCAGGATCTGCGCCATCCAGGTGGCAGTTCGGCAGCGGTCCGGCCATGTTCAGGCGCGCACGCGGCTCATTCGAACCAGAGCTTCACGGTGTCGACCAGTGAACCGAAGATGCCGGCTTCCTCCACCGGAGCCAGTGCGACCAGCGGCACGCGAGCGACCACCGACGTCGCCCGCCGAGACCACGACTTCGCCCACGCGCTGGCCGGCCTTCAGCGGCGCGATCAGCGGGCTTTCCACCGTGGTCGCCTTGGTCACCGTACTGCCCTGGCCGCGCGGAATGGTCACGCTGACGTCGCGCGCCGGGCCCACGGCAACCGTGTCCGTCGCGCCCTTGAACACCTCGCGGGTTCAGCAGTGCCTTGCCAGCCCGCGGCAGCGGGACGGTCTCGAAGAACGTGAAGCCGTAATTCAGCAGCGCCGCGCTCGCATCCTCGCGCGCCTTTTCCGAGGGTGAGCCCAGCACCACGGAAATCAGGCGCATGCCGTCGCGCTTGGCCGAGGTCGACCAGGCAGTACTTCGCGCTTTCGGTGTGGCCGGTCTTGATGCCGTCGACCGTGCTGTCGCGGTAGAGCAGGCCGTTGCGGTTCGCCTGCTTGATCCCGTTCCAGGTGAACTCGCGCACCGCGTACCACTTGTAGTACTCGGGGAACTCCCGGATGACGGCGCGCGCCAGCACCGAGAGGTCGCGCGCCGTGGTGTAGTGCTCGGGCGAGGGGCCGCCCCAGGAGTTCTGGAAGTTCGTGTCCTTGAGGCCGAGCCGCTTCGCGTACTCGTTCATCATCTGCACGAAGCCGTCCTCGGTGCCGCCGATCTTCTCGGCCAGCGCGATGGTGGCGTCGTTGCCCGACTGCACGATCATGCCCTTGATCAGCACTTCGACCGGCACCTGCGAGCCGAGCACCAGGAAGCTGGTCGAACCACCCGAGGCCGAGCCGCCGGTGCGCCACGCATGTTCGCTGATCGTCACGGTATCGGTGAGCGCGAGTCGCTTTTCCGCCAGCGCGTGGAACACGATGTAGCCGGTCATCAGCTTGGTGATGCTGGCCGGCTCCATGCGCTCGCTGCTGCGCATGTCGGCCAGCACGCGACCGCTGTCGTGATCGATGAGGATGTAGCCGTTGGTCGGCACCGTCGGTGGCTTGGGCACCGGGGCCTGGCCGCGCCAGCGCGAGCGGAGCGGCGAGGGCGGCAAGCGTTGCAAGCAACAGGGAAGAGGCGAGGGCACGCAGGCCGTTCGGCAGTCGGGTCATCCGTCGATACTCCAGTCAGTCATGGATCAGTTTCAGGGCGAGACAAGGCGCGCGTCGACGCCGAGCGCGGACAGGCGGCGCAGCGACCTGGTCGAAGCGCCGCGACGCTGGCGATCGGTCCGATGCGAACGCGGTGCAGCGGCGCCGAGCGCGTCGGGCGGCAGCACCTGCACGTCGGTGAAGCCACTGCGGCGCAGGCGGTCGGCCAGCTGGGTTGCGTTGCCCGCAACGCCGAATGCGCCGGCCTGAAGATACAGGATCGGGGACATCGCCGGGACCGCCTGGGTTGCGGTGAGCGACTGAGCCGTATCGTCCGAGGGTGCCCGGAGTCAGGACCTCGACTTCGACGAACGCGGTGCCGGCACGCGTCATGTCGAGCTTGTGGGCAGCGGTGTAGGAGAGGTCGATGATGCGGTTCGCGACGAAGGGGCCGCGGTCGTTGATGCGCACAACCACGCTGCGCCCGTTGACGAGGTTGGTCACGCGCGCGTAGCAGGGGATCGGCAGCGTCTTGTGCGCTGCAGTCATCGCGTACATGTCGTACGGCTCGCCGCTCGAGGTGGCCTTGGCGTGGAAGTCCGGGCCATACCAGGAGGCCACGCCGCGCTCGCGGTAGCCCTCACTGCGTTGCGAGCACGTAGTAGCGCTTGCCGAACACTTCGTACCAGGCCGGATTGCCGCGCAGGCTGCGGGGCTCGATCTTCGGCACGGCGTCCGGGATGGCTGCCAGGTTCTCCGGCCGCCCGGGCACCGGCGCTGGCACCGGCACCGGGGAAACGGTTGCCTGTACCGGTGGCGAGGACGAGCCGCAACCGGCCACCAGCAGCAGCGCGCCGCAGGCTGCCAGCACGCGCGCGACAGCTGGCTGAGCCGGTCTGCCGGTTCATCACGGCGCTGGCGCCGGCGTCGGAGGTGCGGACGAAGACTGCGCCTGCAAGCGCCGACGCTCGGCCATCGCCTCCGCGAGGTCGTTCACGGCCATCGCATACAGGAAGCTGCGGTTGTAGCGCGTGATCACGTAGAAGTTCTGGAATCCGACCCGCCAGCTGCATCGCGTCCTGTTGCTGCGCGGGCACGCGCATGGCCTTGGCGGTTCCGGGCAGCGTCGTGTCGAAACGGTAGCCGCGTTCGCGCAGCGTGGCGACGGTCTCGTTCAGCGCCAGGCGCACGGTGGCGGCATCGTCGGGCAGCGGTTCCACCTGCGCATCGGCGAGTACCGGCTCGCCGGGCCGCCAGCCGTGCTTGGTGAAATAGTTGGCGATGCTTGCAAAGACATCCGTCCAGTTCTCCCACAGGTCGCGGTGGCCGTCGCCATCGCCGTCGACGGCGTAAGCGCTCATGCTCGAGGGCATGAACTGCGGCGCGCCCATCGCGCCGGCGTAGGACCCGATGGGCACGCGCGGATCGAGCTGCTCCCGGCGCGCGATCAGCAGGTACTCCTCCAGCTCCCTGGTGAAGAACTCGCTGCGCCGCGGATAGTCGAAAGCCAGCGTGGAGAGCGCATCGAGCACGCGGTGGCGGCCCATGATGCGACCGAAGAATGTCTCCACCCCGGTGATCGCCAGCAGGTACTCCGGCGGCACGCCGCTGTCGGCTGCCACCTTGTCGAGCGCCGCCTGATGCGCATCCCACAGCGCCAGCCCGGCATTGATGCGCTCGTCCGTGAGGAACTGCCGACGGTACTCCCACCAGGTCATCGTGCGCTCGGACGGGCGAGAGATCAGCTCGATGATCGAGGGCTGCGTCACCGCGTCGGACAACGTTCCGGTCAGCGCCGAGCGCTCGAAGCCGTGCCGCTCGGCCAGCGAGTCGATGAAACGCTGCACCTCGGTCCGGGAGACATCGAGCGGCTTCTTCGGGACGGTTGCAGTGGCCTGTGCACAGGCCAGGGCCGGAATTCCGGCTGCGAGCAGGGCAAGCACGGCCCTCAGGGGCGTGCGCGGCAGGTTTCTGGGGGCGTGCGGTTCGTGCAATGTCCTAGGAGCCAATGAGTTTGCGGTGCGAGTAGAGCGCCATGAGGATACCGAAGCCGGCCAGCAGGGTCACCATCGAAGTGCCGCCGTAGCTCACCAGCGGCAGCGGCACGCCGACGACCGGCAGCAGGCCGCTGACCATGCCGGTGTTGATGAAGACGTAGACGAAGAACGTCAGCGCGAGGCTCGAGGTCAGCAGGCGCGCGAAGGTGTCCTGAGTCTGCGAGGCCAGGTACAGCGCGCGCGCGACGACGAACAGGTACAACAGGAGCAGGATCAGCCAGGCCCACCAGCCCGAACTCCTCGCCGATCACCGCGAAGATGAAGTCGGTGTGCCGTTCGGGCAGGTACTCCAGCTGCGACTGGCTGCCGTTCATCCAGCCCTTGCCGAACAGCCCGCCGGAACCGATGGCGATCTGCGACTGGATGATGTGGTAGCCCGCGCCAAGCGGGTCGGACTGCGGGTCGAGGAAGGTCAGCACGCGCTGGCGCTGGTAGTCGTGGAGCATCGACCACCCGAACCACGCGCCGATGCCCGCGAGCCCTGCCGCCCCCACCATGATACCAGATCGACAGTCCGGCCATCACCACCACGAGCACGCCGGCGATGGTGATGAGGATGGCCGTGCCGAGGTCCGGCTGCAGCGGCAGTGAGTCCGGCGGGAACCAGGATGATCAGGCCCAGCATCGCCAGTGCGCAGCGGGCTGGGTGGCAGCGGTCGCTCGTGCAGGTACCAGGCGCAGAGCATGGGCACGGCGATCTTCATGATCTCAGACGGCTGGAAGCGGACGAAACCGAGGTCGAGCCAGCGCTGCGCGCCCTTGCCGATCACGCCGAGCGCATCGACGATGACCAGCAGCACGATGCCGACGACGTAGATCCAGGGCGCTGCCTTGCGCAGTTGCTGCGGCCGCACCTGCGCCAGCGCCAGCATCGCCACCGCGCCGATGCCGAGGCGCACCGCTGCGCGGATCACCGTGGCCCATGTCCTGGCCCGAAGCGCTGTAGAGCACGATCAGGCCGTAGATGGCCACCAGCGCGAGCCCCACCAGCAGCGGGCCGTCGAGCTTCAGCGCGAGCAGCACGCGTGCTGCGCCGGACAGCGTGCGTCGCGCGGTCGAATCCGTGCTGGTGTCGTAGCGGATCATGTCGGCGGCACCCTGGCGCCGGCCTCTGCGGCGTCGTCGGCTGCCGGCGGCGGCAGGCGCGGCAGCAGGTAGGCGTCCATGATCTTGCGCGCGATCGGCGCCGCGGCGCTGGCGCCGAAGCCGCCGTTCTCGACCAGCACCGCGACGGCGATCTGCGGATCATCGGCCGGCGCGAAGGCGATGAACCAGGAATGGTCGCGCAGTCGCTCGGCGACGTCCTTCTCCACGTAGCGCGCGTTCTGCGCGACGCTGAAGGCCTGCGCCGTGCCGGTCTTGCCGGCGATCTTGTACGGTGCGTCCAGGCCGATGCGCGCGGCGGTGCCGTGCGTCAGCGTGCCGCGCATGCCCTCCATGATCACATCGCCACTGCTCCGGCGTGCCGCCCTTGACGTGTGGCAGGGCCTCGGGTCGGGTACCTCGGTGATCCTGCCCGTGGCCGGGTCGCGGATGCGCGCGCACCAGCCGCGGCCTGAACACGGCTCCCTGTGCGGCCAGCACGGCGGTGACCTGCGCCAGCTGCAGCGGCGTGACGGTCATGAAGCCCTGGCCGATGCCGAAGTTCACCGAGTCGCCCGGGATACCAGGCACCGTCCGACGGATTGCGGTAACGCTTGCGCTTCCACTCGCGCGAGGGCAGCACGCCGGTCTGCTCGCCGGCGATGTCGATGCCGGTGACCTTGCCGAAGCCGAACGGCGACAGGAACTCGTGCATGCGGTCGACGCCCAGCTCGTAGGCAAGGCCGTAGAAGTACACGTCGCAGGACTCGGCGATCGCATCGCGCAGGCTCGACGGTGCCATGCACGCCACCGCGGCCCTTCGCGCGCGATGCGGCGGCTGCCGGGCACGCGATAGACGCCGGGGCAGAAGCGCGTTTCGTCGGCCGTGACGATGCCATAGGCGAGGCCGGCCATGCCCAGCACCGGCTTCACCGTCGAGCCCGGCGGATAGGTGCCGCGGATCGCGCGGTTGAACAGCGGGCGGTCGATATCGCCCTCCAGTTCGCGGTACTCGCTGCGCGTGATGCCGCGGCCGAACACGCCCGGGTCGAAACCCGGCAGGCTGACCATCGCCAGCACGTCGCCGGTGTGCGGATCGATGGCTACCGCTGCGCCGCGCCGGCCGGCAAAGGCCTCCTCGGCCGCCTGCTGCGCGGGCAGGTCCAGCGAAAGGATCAGGTCGTTTCCGGCGCTGCGGCAGTCTGCGTGCGCAGGTTGAGCGCGCCCTGCTTGTCCACCGAGCGGCCCTGGGCATTGACCAGGATCTCGCGGAAGCCGTTGGCGCCGTGCAGTTCCGATTCGCGTGCGGATTCGACGCCCAGCTTGCCGATCAGCGTCGTGCCGCTGTAGACGCTGCGGTCGATGCGCTTGAGGTCCGCTTCGCTGATGGCGCCCGACGTAGCCCAGTGCATGCACGGCGAGCGAGCCGTACGGGTAGAAGCGCGTCGAGCGCGTGCGGATGTCCACGCCGGGGAACTGGTGGCGATGCACCGCGAAGCTGGCGATCTGCTCCTCGGTCAGTCGCAGGCGGATCGGCACGGCCTCGAAGCCGCGACGCGACATCACCAGCGCGCGCGTGTCGGCGACCTCCTCGGGCGGGATCAGGCCGAGCGTGGCCAGGCCCTTGAGTGCCAGCATCCAGGTCCGGCACCTGCTCGCGCACCAGCTCCAGCTGGTAGGAGGGCTGGTTCTCGGCCAGCACCGTGCCGTTGCGATCGAGGATGAGGCCGCGGTTGGCCGGGATCGGCTCGACGCGCGTCCGATTGCCCTGCGACAGGTCGAGGTAGTGGTCGTAGCGGACGATCTGCAGCACTGACCAGCCGGCCACCAGCAGCAGCGCGAGCAGGCCAATGACGATTGCGGCCACCACTGCGCGCTGCATGAAGATGCGCTGCTCGGCCAGGTGGTCCTTGATGTTGACTGTGCCGGCCATGGTCAGCGGGGGGAGTGCAGGCGGCCGAGGAGTCCGACGATCACCGGCCAGACCATCGCGCTGGGCACGATATGCATCCAGCGCGTCCAGCTGCGCGCCTGCTGGCCGCTCCAGCCGTCGATGGCCCAGAGCACGCCCTCATAGATGACCAGCGCGACGAGCACCAGCAGGGCCTGCTCGAAAATGGGCTTGGCCCGCGTGATCAGGTGCAAGCGGATCGCCAGATACGCGACGAGACGACGGGCAAGCGCATGCTGGCCCAGCTGTGTTCCATGCAGGACGTCCAGGGCAAGGCCGCCAAGGAAGGCCAGCAGGATGCCGCCGGCACGCGGGGCCATCGTCGACCAGTAGAGCACCGCCAGCACGAAGAACTTCGGCCACAGTATCGACAACAGCTGGGGCAGCGGCAGCGCCTGCAGCATCAGCGCCACCAGCGAGGTGAGCCAGACCAGAAGTCCGGGACTGCGCGCGTTGCCGAAGCTCATCGCGGCGCCTCGGCAGGCGGTCGCGTGGTCGCGGGTGGTGTCGCGGCAGCGCCCGGCGGCATGGCGGGCTGACCGATCGGAGCGGGGGGCAGTTCGCTCACCAGCCTGGGATCGACCGGCCGGGCAGGGTGGTCGGGATCGAACCACAGCAGCATCACCTGGCGGTCGCGTTCCAGTGTCGCGGCCGGGCGCGCGCGCGCCTGCGCGAGGATCTGGTCCGGGTCGCGCGCGAACTCGATGACCTCGCCCACCGGCACGCCCGACGGGAAGACGCCACCGAGGCCCGAGGTCACCAGCAGGTCGCCGACTCTTCACGTCGGCGTTCACGGGAAGGTACGGCAGCTGCAGTTCGTCGGGGTTGCCGATGCCCACTGCGATGGTGCGCAGGCCGTTGCGGACCACTTCGACCGGCACCGCATGTTCCGGATCCGTGATCAGCATCAGCTCGGTGCTGAAGGGGCCGACCCGCACGGTCTGGCCCACCAGGCCATGGGTGTCGATCGCCGTCTGCGAGCGGAAGACTCCGGTGCGGTCACCCTGGTTGACGACGAGACGCTGTCGCAGCCGTCCCAGGTCCGCGCTCACCACGTCGGCCAGCAGGTGCCTGGAGACCAGCGGTGGCAGGGCCTGATTCAGGCCGCGCAGGCGGGCGTTTTCCTGCTCGAGCGCGGCGTTGCGCATCGTCGCTATCGAGAGCTGCTGGTCGCGGTGCACGAGTTCGGCGTTCTGCGCCGCAGTGTGTTGCGCGAGTCGGAAGAACTCGCTGGTTGCGCGCCACAGCGTTCGCGGGGAACCGACGGCGACCTGCACCGGATAGGCGGCAGCCTGCAGGCCGTAGCGGATGCGGTCGCTCCAGCCGTCGCGCTGGTCGTAGTACATGAGCACGACGGACAGCACCGCGAAGAAGAAGAATCGGGGACCCGGGGCCGCGTCCCGCGAGGAGAGTCGATTCAGGCCACCGCCGGCAAAGGCCATGCGGACGGATCCCCTAGCTATTCAAGGCCGAAGTGTCCGGGTCCCAGCTCGTCCATCAGCTCCAGGATCCGGCCGCCGCCCCGCGCGACGCAGGTCAGCGGATCATCAGCGATCACCACCGGCAGGCCGGTCTCTTCCATGAGCAGCTTGTCGATGTCGCGCAGCAGCGCGCCGCCACCAGTCAGCACGATGCCGCGCTCGGCCACGTCGGCGCCCAGTTCCGGCGGCGTCTGTTCCAGCGCCTGCTTCACCGCGCCGACGATGCCCTGCAGCGGTTCCTGCAGCGCCTCGAGGATTTCGTTGCTGTTCAGCGTGAAGCTGCGCGGCACGCCCTCGGAGAGGTTGCGGCCCTTCACCGACAGCTCCTTGACCTGCTGGCCGGGGTAGGCCGAGCCGATCTCGATCTTGATGCGCTCGGCCGTGGCTTCGCCGATCAGGATGCCGTAGTTGCGGCGCACGTAGCTCATGATCGCGTCGTCGAAACGGTCGCCGCCAATGCGCGCGGAGTTTGCGTACACGATGCCGTTCAGCGAGAGCACAGCGACCTCGGACGTGCCGCCGCCGATGTCCAGCACCATCGAGCCGCGTGCTTCGTTGGTCGGCAGGCCGGCGCCGACCGCCGCGGCCATCGGCTCGCTGACGATGGCGACGTTGCGCGCGCCGGCGCCCTCGGCCGACTCGCGGATGGCGCGCCGTTCGACCTGCGTCGAGCCGAAGGGCACGCAGACCAGCACCCGGGGCGAGGGCTTCAGGAAGCGGTTGCCGTGCACCTTGTTGATGAAGTACTGCAGCATCTTCTCGGTGTAGGTGAAGTCGGCGATCACGCCGTCCTTCAGCGGCCGCACCGCGGTGATGTGGCCGGGCGTGCGGCCGAGCATCATCTTGGCGTCGACGCCGACCGCGACAATGATCTTGCCGCCGCGGGAGGGTTCGTCCTGGATGGCGACCACCGAGGGCTCGTTCAGCACGATGCCCTTGCCGCGCACGTAGATCAGCGTGTTCGCCGTGCCCAGGTCGATGGAAAGATCGCTGGAAAAGTAGCCGCGCAGGCGTTTGAACATCGAGGCGTGAACCTTGGCGGGCTTGGAGTTGTGAAGCGGGCGCCAATCTACCAACGGCAGGGACATCCCGCAAGGCGACGTGTATCATTTGAGGCTGTTTTTTCCGCGTATTGCGGCCTCCTTCACATGAGCCCGACATGAGCCTGACTCCCAAGGACATCGAATCCATCGCGCATCTCGCGCGGCTTGCGCTGCAACCGGAGGAAATTCCGGTCTACGCGGGCAGCCTCGACCGCATCCTCGGCCTCGTCGGCCAGCTCGACCGGGCGGACACCGCCAACGCGGAGCCGATGGCGCACCCGCTGGAAGGGCAGGTGCAGCGACTGCGCGAGGATGCGGTGACGGCGCCGAACGGACGGGACCTGTACCAGCGCAACGCACCGCAGGTGGAGGCCGGGCTGTACCTGGTTCCGCGTGTGATCGAATGACCTTGCCCCGCGCTCCCGCCCCGACGCTCGCCGCCCTCGCCTCGGGGCTCGCCAGTCGCCAGTACTCCAGCGTCGAGCTCACGCGCGAGGCCCTTGCCCGCATCGAACGCAGCCAGCCGGTGCTCAACGCGCTCGTCACCGTCACCGCCGAGGAGGCACTGGCCGCTGCGGCTGTCGCGGATCAGCGACTGGCCAGCGGGCAGGGCGGCCCGTTGACCGGCGTGCCGATGGTCCACAAGGACATCTTCTGCACAGCCGGTGTACTGACGACCTGTGGCTCGAAGATGCTCTCGAACTTCGTCTCGCCTTACGACGCCACCGTCGTGGCAAAACTGAAGGCCGCAGGCATGGTGATGCTCGGCAAGGCCAACATGGACGAGTTCGCGATGGGCTCGTCGAACGAGACCAGCATCCACGGCCCGGTGACCAACCCCTGGGACAGGACCCGCGTGCCGGGTGGCTCATCCGGTGGCTCGGCCGCCGCGGTCGCCGCCCGCCTCGTGTCGCTGGCCACCGCGACGGATACCGGCGGCTCGATCCGCCAGCCGGCGGCGCTCTGCGGCGTGACGGGCCTCAAGCCCACCTATGGCCGCGTCTCGCGCTACGGGATGATTGCCTTTGCCTCCAGCCTGGACCAGGGCGGCGTCATCACCGTCTCGGCGGAGGATGCGGCGCTGTCGCTGCAGGCGATGGCCGGCTTCGACCCGCGCGACTCGACCAGCGTCGACGTGCCGGTGCCGGACTACCGCGCCGCGCTCGATGCGCCGTTGACCGGGGTCAGGATCGGCATCCTCAAGGAGTTCTTCGGCGAGGGCCTGGCCGCCGAGGTGGAGGGGCCCGTGCGCGAGGCGCTGGCGGTGCTGTGCAGCCTCGGCGCGACAGTGCGTGAGGTCAGCCTGCCGAGCCTGCCACTGTCGGTGCCGACGTACTACGTCGTGGCGCCCGCGGAGTGCTCCTCGAACCTCGCCCGGTTCGACGGCGTGCGCTTCGGTCATCGCTGCGAGAACCCGAAGGACCTGCTCGACCTGTACAAGCGCTCGCGCGCCGAGGGGTTTGGCGCCGAGGTGAAGCGCCGCATCATGACCGGCACCTATGTGCTGTCGGCCGGCTACTACGACGCCTACTACCTGAAGGCGCAGAAGGTGCGGGCGCTGATCAACGCAGAGTTCAAGGCGGCTTTCGCAGAGGTGGACCTCCTGCTGGCACCGACGACACCCACAGTGGCCTTCGGCCTGGGCGACAAGACCAGCGACCCGATCACCATGTACCTGAACGACATCTACACCATCGGCGCCAACCTGGCCGGCCTGCCGGCGCTGTCGATTCCCTGTGGATTCGCAGGCGGACTGCCCGTGGGCGTGCAGTTGATCGGGCCGCATTTCGGCGAGGAGCGCCTGCTGAACGCGGCCCACCGCTACCAGCAGGAGACGGACTGGCACCTGAAGTCTCCGTCCGGATATGCCGCGGGGTTTGCACCATGAGCGGGACTGAGCGCGAGTGGGAGACCGTCATCGGCCTCGAGATCCACGCACAGCTGGCGACGAAGTCGAAGATCTTCTCCGGGGCGGCTACCGCCTATGGCGCCGAGCCCAATACGCAGGCCGACCTGGTCGACCTGGGCTACCCGGGCGTGCTGCCGGTGCTGAACGTCGCTGCCGTGTCGATGGCGGTGAAGTTCGGCCTCGCCGTGGATGCCCGGATCACGCGGCGCTCGGTGTTCGCGCGCAAGAACTACTTCTATCCGGACCTGCCGAAGGGCTACCAGATCAGCCAGTACGAGCTGCCGATCGTCGCGACGGGCCACCTGGACGTGATGCTCGACGACGGCACGGTCAAGCGCGTCGGCATCACCCGCGCGCACCTGGAGGAGGATGCCGGCAAGAGCCTGCACGAAGGCCATGCCGGCGTGTCGGCCATCGACCTGAACCGCGCGGGTACGCCGCTGATCGAAATCGTCTCCGAGCCTGACATGCGCTCGGCGAAGGAAGCCGTCGCCTACATGAAGAAGGTGCACACGCTGGTGCGCTACCTCGGCATCTGCGACGGCAACATGCAGGAAGGCTCGTTCCGTTGCGACGCCAACGTGTCGATCCGCCGCAAGGGCGCGGAGAAACTCGGGACCCGCGCGGAACTGAAGAACCTCAACTCGTTCCGCTACGTCGAGAAGGCGATCAACCACGAGGTGCAGCGCCAGATCGAGATCCTGGAGTCGGGCGGGACGGTGAAGCAGGAGACGCGCCTCTACGACGCCGACCGCGACGAGACGCGCTCGATGCGTTCGAAGGAAGAGGCCAACGACTACCGCTACTTCCCGGACCCGGACCTGCTTCCCGTGGTGCTCGACGAGGCGTTCATCGAAGGGCTGCGCGCGAATCTCCCGGAGTTGCCGGACCAGAAGGCGGCGCGCTTCCAGAGCCAGTACGGACTGATCCCCTATGACGCGCAGGTGCTGACGGCCAGCGCCGAGATGGCCGGCTTCTACGAGGCGGTGGTGGAGGTCGCGCCGGACGACCCGAAGCTGGCGGCCAACTGGGTGATGGGCGATCTCTCGGCGGCGCTGAACAAGGATGGGCTGGAGATCAGCGACAGCCGGCTCACTGCCGCGCAGTTCGGCGGCCTGCTCCGGCGCATGCTCGACAACACCATCTCCGGCAAGCTCGCCAAGGAAGTCTTCGAGGTGATGTGGGCCGATGGCAGCGACGCCGACACGGTGATCGAGGCGCGTGGCCTGAAGCAGATCACCGACACGGGCGCCATCGAGAGCGTGATCGACGGCATCATCGCCGCAAACCCGAAGCAGCTGGCCGACTATCGCTCCGGCAAGGACAAGCTGTTCGGCTTCTTCGTTGGCCAGGCGATGAAGGCCACCGGCGGCAAGGCCAATCCGGCGCTGCTGAACGAGCTGCTGAAGAAGAAGCTCGCGCCGTGAAAAGCGCCGATACGCTGCGGCGCTTCCTTTTCGAGGACGCGCCGCTGCGCGGCCACTGGACCACGCTCGAGCAGACCTGGATCGAGGCCCGTGAGCACCAGCTCCTGCCGCCGCCGGTGCGGGACCTGCTGGGCGAGGCGCTGGCCGCCGCCGCGCTGCTGGCCGGTTCGCTCAAATTCGACGGCACGCTGACTCTGCAGTTGCGCGGCGGCAGCGGCCGCGTGTCGATGCTGGTGGTGCAGGCCACCAGCGCGCTGACGCTGCGCGGCGTGGCGCATGTGAACGGGGACGATCCGGTTTTCTCCGCAGGCGATGACCTGCGCGCGCTGGTCGGCGAAGGCCAGATGATCATCACGGTGGAGCAGGGCGGCGCGCAGAACTGGCAGGGCGTCGTGTCGCTCGATGGCGATGACCTGGCTTCGTGCCTGGAACGCTACTTCGAGGTGTCGGAACAGCTGCCCACGCGCGTTGTACTCGCCGCGGACGAGCGTCGCGCGGCCGGCATCCTGCTGCAGAAGCTGCCCGGGACTCCGGGCATGACGGGTTCACCGGTCGGGGAAGCCGGGGACGCGCTGCGCCAGCAGGTGTGGGAGGAGGCGGCGTTGCTGCTGTCGACGGTGGGAAAGGAAGAGTTGCTGGCCAGCGAGGCGCAACCCTTGCTCGAGCGGGTCTTCGCAGAACAGGTCGTGCGGCTGTTCGACGGCGCGGCCGTGCGTTTCGCCTGCCGCTGCAGCCGCGAGCGCGTGGCCCGGATGCTCGAGGCGCTGGGAAGAGAAGAGGTCGCGGACATCCTCGCCGAGCAGGGGGGAGTCACCGTGACCTGCGAGTTCTGCAAGAAGCCCTATACCTTTGATGCGGTCGATGCCGCGCAGCTGTTCGCCGGCGACCCGGGTGTCGTGCCGGCGCCCGGGCCGCCCGACTCAGTGAACTGAGCGCTTCGCGACCGGTTTGGCAGGCTTGGCGGGTTGCGCTGGGCTTTCAAGGAATTCCAGGAAGGCCGTGCCGCCGAGCGCAGTCATCTGCCCCTCGATCTGCCGCTGCCGGCGCTGCACGTACGGGCCGGGCTTCGTGGCGCTGTACGCTGATCGGATTGGGCAGGACGGCAGCCAGGCGTGCGGCTTCCTGCTTGTTGAGTCTTGCCGCGCTCTTGCTGAAGTACGCCTGGGCGGCGGCCTCGGCGCCATAGATGCCGCGGCCGAACTCGGCGATGTTGAGGTACATCTCCAGGATGCGCTGCTTGGGCCACAGTCCACTCGATCAGCATCGTGAACCAGGCTTCCATTCCCTTGCGCACCCAGCTGCGGCCGTTCCAGAGAAACAGGTTCTTGGCCACCTGCTGGGAGATCGTGCTGGCGCCGCGCGGACGGCCGCCGTTCTCCGCCTCGTCCAGCGCCTTGCGGATCTGCTTGAAGTCGAAACCGCTGTGTTCGGGGAAGCGCTGGTCCTCGGCGGCGATGACGGCCAGCTGCAGCTGCGGCGAAATCTGCGCGAGGTCGCGCCATTCGCGCTGCAGGTTGAAGGGGCGCGGGTCCTCATCGAACCACGACGTGACCACGCGCGCTCGCTCGATGAAGGCGGTGGTCGGGCGGATCGACATGGCGCAACGCGAGCACCGCCAGCGACCGACGGCCAGCAGCGCGGCGGCAAGCGCAAGCGCCAGCAGCACGCGCGCTGCGGCGCAACCAGGGCGCATCAGGTGGCGGGCGTGACCCGCTTGGCCGACTGGATCACCACGTCGGTGACCGGCACATCGTCATGGCCCTTGCGCCGGCCGGTGCGTTCCTTCGCGATGCGGTCGATGGTGTCCAGGCCGTCGACGACACTTGCCGAACACGGCGTAGCCGTAGTTGCCCGGCGAGTTGTCGAGGAACTCGTTGTCCGAGAGATTGATGAAGAACTGCGACGTGGCGCTGTTGATGTCGTTGGTGCGCGCCATGGCGATGCGTGCCGCGCAGGTTCTTCAGCCCGTTGGTGGCCTCGTTCTGGATCGGCGCGCGGTTCTTCTTCTGCTCCATGTCCGGCGTGCATGCCGCCGCCCTGGATCATGAAGCCGGGAATCACGCGGTGGAAGATCAGGCCGTCGAAGAAACCGTCATCGACGTAGGCGAGGAAATTCTCGGCCGAAAGCGGCGCCTTCTGCGGCGTCGAGTTCGAGCGTGAAAGAGCCGAGCGTAGTTTCGAAACGGACCATGTGATTGACCCTTGCGTGAATGAATGTCAGGGCCAGATGCTTCAGTGACGCGATCCGTGGCCCGCCAGATCGCGGTGGCAGACTACGCGAGCGTAGCCCAGCGCCGACAAGTTCCGCGGCGCAGTCGCGCCGCCTGCGCTCGCGCCATGCTCCAGCAGCAGACACCGCCCGGGTTGCAGGTGCCGGCGCGCGCAGCGTGCCAATGGCCAGCAGGTCGGCGAAGCCCTGCTCGCCAGCGACCAGCGCGATCGCGCGGTTCGTGGACAGGGCCGGCAGTGCCGGATCCTCCGGCGCGACATAGGGCGGGTTGCTCACGATGGCATCGAAAGCGGTTCGTCGCCGCAGCGCCTCGCACCAGTTGCCCTCGCCGCAGCTCGATGTTCGACAGCTGCAGTCGCTCGCGATTGATGGCGGCGATGGCCAGTGCCGCCGGCCGACCGGTCCGTGGCAACGATCTGCCAGTCCGGCCGCTCGATCGGCCAGCGCCGCGGCGATGGCCAGCGAGCCGGTGCCGAGGTCCGCGACGACGACGCGGCGTCATCACCCAGCTGCGCCAGGCAGCAGTTCGACCAGCAGTTCGGTTTCGGGCCGTGGCACCAGCACAGCCGGCGAGACCACCAGCGGCAGCGACCAGAACTCGCGAATGCCGGTGATGTAGGCCAGCGGCTCGCCGGCTGCGCGGCGTTCGATGCCGGCATCGAACAGCGCGGCGGTGAGCGCATCCACCGGCATTTCGCCGAAGGCCAGCAGCTGCGCGCGGCTGCGACGCGTCAGCGCGGCCAGCAGTGACTGCGCATCCAGGCTCGCGACGCCATGCGCGCCGGCCTCGGCCAGCAGCGCGGCCACGGTCGTCGGCTCTGCTACATTGCCGCCGGCGTCAACGCTGCCCAGGGAGTCATTTTTGTCCACTCCGGAACCTCTCGCCAGGAAGCTGCCTGAGGCGGCATCGTACTCGCCGCGCGACGTCCTGTCGGCGGCATGGCCATTATTTCAGGTATCGCTGCCGAGTTGCCTGCCGCTGGCAGTGCTTGGTGTCGCCGCCAGTGCCACGCCGGGCGCCGAAGCCGCCCGGAGCGGGGCGCCGCGCGGATTCCTGCATGACCCGCAGTGGTGGGGCCTGTATGCCGCGAGCACGGTGCTGATGCTGATCTGCTACGGCGGCATCCTGCGCCAGCAGCTGGCGCTGGCACGGGGCACGCGGCTGCCAATCTACGACTCGATGAAGCAGGCCGTGGTGGGCCTGCCCGGGACGCTGGGCGTGGTGGTGCCCGTCACGCTCGCGGTGGCTGCGGGGATCGCCGCGCTGGTGCTGCCGGGGTTTGTGGTGCTCGTCTTTGGCTTCTTTGCCTGGGTCGCGCAGATCGATGCGCGGCTTCCGCCGCTCGCGGCGATCCGCCGCAGCATCGATGAAGTGCGCGGCCGCTTCCTGGCGACGGCGGGAATCGTGGCAGCAACCATCGCGGCGATTCTCGTGTTCGTCCTGCTGAGCGGAATCCTGCTCGCGGTGGTCATGAACCTCGCGGGCATCGGCGCGCGGAACCGGGCATACCGGTTTGTCGTTATCCCGCTGGCTGATGGCGGCCGTGCTGTCGCTGCCGGTGGTCTATGCCGGTGCGGTGACCGTGGCTGCGTGGAACGCGGCGGCGCGACCCCGAGGCTGATCAGGCGCGCGCCGGCCCTTCGTTCACCGCAGCATCCAGGCCGCGGTCGCGGCGACCGCCAGTGACATGCTCCACGCATAGGCGCGGCGGGCCTGCGGCCGCTTCAGCACGTGATCGATCGAGGCGCCCCAGACGGTCCACACCAGCATGCAGGTGCCGCCGATGACGAAACACACCAGCGCGGCAACGGCCAGGTCGGGCAGGGCCGGCGCGCTGCTGCCGTAGAACGCGCTCGCCACGGTGATGGCCATCATCCAGGCCTTGGGATTGATCAGCTGGAAAAGCACCGCCTCCAGCCAGTTCATCGGTCGCGGTGATGCGCCCCTACCGGCTTGGCTACTCCGGGGCTGGCTGCGCCAGATTCGGTCGCTGCGCCTCGGTTTGTCGTCCCGCAGGATCATCAGCGCCAGCCACAGCAGGTAGGCGGCGCAGGCCCAGCGCAGCACCGAGAACGCGCCAGGCACGCGAGCAGCATCGCGCCGACGCCGAGATGCACCAGGAAGAGCAGGCCAAGAAAACCAACCTGCACGCCGAAGAGATGCCAGAGCGAACGGCGGATGCCGAAGCTGGCGCCCGAGCGCATCAGCAGCAGGTTGTTGGGGCCGGGCGTGATCGAGGCCACGAAGGCGAACAGGGCCAGCGGACCGAGCGTGAGGTTGAGGGCTTCCATGCCGGACCAGCATGCCTGTGCACCAGTCATGGATACAGATACACAAATCCACAGAATGAAAGAGTACAGTTGGGCCCATGGCCGACTCACCCGAGCCGCTGTATGCCAGCGTCGCAGCCGATCTCGCCGGATTGATCTCCTCCGGCCAGTTGCAGCCGCGCACGCGTGTGCCGTCGGTGCGGCGCCTCGCCCAGCAACGCGGCATCAGCATCACCACCGCGGTGGCCAGCCTTCGCATCCTGGAACAACAGGGCCTGATCGAGGCGCGGCCCAAGTCCGGCTATTTCGTCGCGTTGCGGCGCGCGCCTCCTCCGGAGCCCGGGGCGGTGGAGTTGCCGCGCACCGCGCGACTCGTCGGCGCCCAGGCGATGCTCAAGCGCCTGTCCGAGGCAAGCCTTGACCCTGGCGTGGCGCGGCTGGGCCAGGCGATTCCGGATCCGGCGCTGTTTCCACAGGCCGCGCTGCGCGCGAGCCTGACGCGTGCGGCGCGGCGGCATCCGGCGCTGCTCGCGACATATCCGCTGCGCATGGGGGGCAGCCCAAGGCTGCGCGAACAGATCGGGACGCACTACGCGCGCATCGGCGCGCGCCTGGCGCCCGATGACATCGTCGTCACCAACGGCTGCATGGAAGCCCTCGCGCTCGCTGTCAGCGCGGTGGCGCGCCCGGGCGAGACCATCGCGGTGGAATCGCCCACCTATTTCGGATTCCTGCAGGTGGCCGAGAACCTCGGCGTGAAGGTGCTGGAAGTTCCTTCGCACCCGCGCGATGGAATCTCGCTCGAGGCGCTGGCGGAGTTGCTGGCAGGTCGCGCGGGCCGTTCAGTGCGCGGCTGCATGGTCATCGCCAACTACAGCAATCCCACCGGCAGCGCGATGCCGGACGCGCGCAAGCGCGCGCTGGTGCAAGCTGTGCCGCGAGGCCGACATCGCGCTGATCGAGGACGACATCTACGGCGACCTGCCGCTGGCCGGACCGCGTCCGCTGCCGTGCAAGGCCTTCGACACGGATGGACGCGTGCTGCTGTGTTCCTCTTTCTCCAAGACGCTGGCGCCGGGCGCGCGCATCGGCTTCATCGAGCCGGGGCGCTATCGCGAGCACCTGCGCGCGGTGAAATTCATGCTCAGCGGCGCGACCTCGGTGCTGCCGCAGGAAATGCTTGCCGATTACCTCGCCAGCGGCCGGTACGAGCGGCATCTGCGGCGCTTGCGGCAGCGCTGCGCCGTGCAGATCGCGCAGGTTGTCTCAACAGGTGCAGGAGGCGTTTCCAGAAGGCACGCGACTGTCGCGTCCACAGGGAGGCTTCGTGCTGTGGGTTGAGCTGCCGGGCGAGGTGGACACCCACTCGCTCTACGACCTGGCCAGCCGCAGCGGCGTCGATTTCGTGCCGGGCACGATGTTCTCGGCCTCGGGGCGTTATCGCAACTGCCTGCGGTTGAACTGTGGCTACCCGGTCACTGCGGGCACCGAGTCGGCAATCCGCCGCCTCGGTGAACTCGCCCGGCGCCTCGCGCCCTAGAACGCGCTCTTCACGACGCCGCCGTCCACGCGCAACGCCGCGCCAGTGGTTGCCGAGGACTGCGTGCCCGCCGTGTAGACGATCAGGGATGCCACTTCGTCCGGGCTTGCGAATCGCTGGATGATCGAAGTCGGCCGGCGCTGCGTGATGAAATTCTTTTCCATCTCGTCGAAGGACTTTGCGCCGCTGCGCTGCAGTGCACCCTGGGCGCGCGTGCCCTCGCGGTCCCAGGTCGGACCCGGCAGGACGCTGTTCACCGTGACGCCGGTTCCCGCATTGATCTCGGCAAGGCCACGCGCCGTGGCGATGACGGCAGCCTTCACCGCGCCGTAGGCGATGCTCTCGGTGGGGATCTGCAGGCCGCTCTCGCTGGAGATGAAGATGATCCGGCCCCAGTTCCGGTCGCGCATGCCAGGCAGGTAGAGACGCGACAGGCGCACGCCCGACATCACGTTCAGGTCCCAGCTCGCGTCCCATTGCTCGTCGGTGGACTTCAGGAACTCTGCCGGAATCATGCCGCCCACGTTGTTGACCAGGACGTCGACCCGCGGATGGGCCGCGACCAGCGCGGCGATCTCCTCGGGCCTGGTCACATCGGCGCGGAAGGCCAGCGGCTTGCGCCCGGTCTCCTGCTCCAGCTTCACCAGCGCCGCGTCGATCTCGGCCTGCTGGTGGCTGTTGATGATCACCGTGGCGCCCTCGCGCAGGAACATGCGCGCGGTGGCGTAGCCGATGTTCGAGGTGCTGCCTGTGACCAGCACGACCTTGTCCTTCAGGCCGAGGTCCATGGCACGCACCGGAGTCGCCGGGAGCGTTGCCAGCACATAAATCGCGGCCAGTGCCGCCAGCGCCGCGAAACGGAGGGGCTTCTTCATCTGCGTCTCTCCTCGGTGCATCGGGTCGGAGCGGAAGGATCTCATTCCGCAGTCTGCGCAGCCAGTTCCTCGGCCTGGAACTCCTGCTGCAGGGCCTGCAGCAGTTCATCGATCGCACCGTTCATCACCGTCGTCGAGCTTGTACAGCGTCAGGTTGATGCGATGGTCGGTGACGCGGCCCTGCGGGAAATTGTAGGTGCGGATGCGCTCGGAGCGGTCGCCGCTGCCGACCTGCAGCTTGCGCTGACTGCGCCTGCGCTGGCCTGCTTTTCCTGCTCGGCCGCGAGCAGCCGCGCCTTGCAGCAGGCGACATCGCGCGCGAGCGGTTCTTGTGCTGCGAGCGCTCGTCCTGGCACTCCACCACCACGCCGGTCGGCAGGTGCGTGATGCGGATGGCCGAGTCGGTCTTGTTGACGTGCTGGCCGCCCGCCCCGGAGGCGCGGAACGTGTCGACGCGCAGGTCCGCCGGGTTGATCTCGATGTCGTCGATCTCGTCCAGCTCCGGCAGCACCGCGACCGTGCACGCCGACGTGTGGATGCGGCCCTGCGCCTCGGTCTCCGGCACGCGCTGCACGCGGTGCGCGCCGGACTCGAACTTGAAGCCGAGAACGCGCCGTGGCCGACGACTCGGGAGATCACTTCCTTGTAGCCGCCGTGCTCGCCGTGGCTGTCGTTCAGGACCTCCACCTGCCAGCCGCGATTCTCGGCGTAGCGGGTGTACATGCGGATCAGGTCGCCGGCAAAGATCGCCGCCTCGTCGCCGCCGGTGCCGGCGCGGATTTCCAGGTAGATATTTCGCTCGTCGCGCGGATCCTTCGGCAGCAGCAACAGGCCGAGAGCCCGCCGCTCTTCCACCAGGGCGTCGAGGCGCCGCACTTCCTCCTCGCCCATCTCGCGCATCTCCGGGTCCGCGTCGGCGGCGAGCTCGCGGGCGGCTCGCTTTGCGAGCCAGTCCTACATACTCGCGGAATCCCGCCGCGACCGGTTCGAGCCGGGAGTATTCCATCGACAGCTCGCGGAACTCCGGGAGCCGCCGGCGATCGAGGGATCGGCCAGCAGGCGGCCCACTTCCTCGAAGCGTTCGGCGGTCTTTTCAAGTTTCTGTGCGGATCGAGGCTTTCATGGGCGAACAGGCTATAGTGGCGCGATGATGCCTGAATCGATGCGCCTTCGGCAGCCTTGCGTAGCTGCGGCGGCCTGGTCTCCGTTCTGCTGCTGCTCGCCGGCTGCGCCGGCGCGGCGCGGGCGGCGACCGGAGGCCCGGGTCCCGGCTCGCAGAAGGGCGAATCCGAATGGATCCTCGAGGCCGAAGATGCGCTGCGCACAGGCGACTGCCGACGCGCGGCTGAAAGTTACCTGGCCGCCGC